>NZ_JABBJN010000025.1 GCF_012928505.1 Achromobacter sp. Bel
GCCGCGCAGCACCCGGTCCAGTTCCAGCACCGACTGGTACAGGACGCGGGTGCCGTCCAGCAGCTGCGCGGGTTCGATCCATTCCTCCGGGCAGTGGCTGCGGCCGTTCAGGCACGGGATGAAGATCATGCCGATGGGGCCGGTGGGCGCCATGTACACGGCGTCGTGGCCCGCGCCGCTGGGCAGGCGCATCGACGCGTAGCCCAGTTGGTCGGCCGCGGCCTTGACCGCGTCCATCACCCGCGGCGAGCAATCGGTGGGCTGCGCGCGGCTCAGTTGCGTGACGCCGGCCGTCAGGCGCAGCGCCTTCAGGTCGTCGGCCACGCCCGCCATCAGCGTTTCGGGGAACGTGTCCAGAACGGCATTGCTGTCGCTGCGCATTTCCAGCGTCAGCTCCACCCGGCCGGGCACGGCGTTGGCAGCGTTCGGGGTCATCGACAAGCGGCCCACGGTGGCCACCACGTAATGCGGATTACCGCTGGCGGCGCTGGCCTGGCGGCTGGCGGCATCGATGATGCGGGCCGCGCCCACCAGCGCGTCGCGGCGGATGTCCATCGGCGTGGTGCCGGCGTGGTCGGGCTGGCCTTCCACCACGATCAGCACGCGGCGGATGCCCACGATGTTGGTGACCACGCCAATCGGCAGGCCGCGGCTTTCCAGCACAGGACCTTGTTCGATATGCAGTTCGACGAACGCGGCGGTGTCGCCCGCGCCGCGCAAGGGCGCACTCAGCGCGCCCGGGTCGCCGCCGATGCGGGCGATGCCTTGGGCCAGCGTCTCGCCGTCCGGGTTGCGGGCGGCCAGCATGTCCGCCGACAGTTGGCCGGAGAGCGCGCGGCTGCCCACGCACGAGATGCCGTAGTCGCTGGGCTCTTCGGACAGGAAGTCGATGACCTCGAACGGATGCGCCAGTTCGATGCCGTGCTCCTGCATTGTGTGCGCGACTTCGATGCCGGCCAGGACACCGATGATGCCGTCAAAGCGGCCGCCGGCCATGACGGTGTCGCAATGCGAACCGGTGGCAATCGGCTTGCGGGCGGGGTCGCGCCCGGCGCGGGTGCCGATCAGGTTGCCGCCGGCGTCCAGGCGGGTGGCGAGGCCCGCGGCTTCGAACTCGCCGCGCAGCCAGGCGCGGGCCTCGTCGAACAGCGGCGAAAAGGCGCGTCGCGTCCAGGGGACGTCGGGCAGGGTGAATCGGGACAGGGCGTCAACGCGGGCCCACAGACGGTCGGCATTGAGTGGGGGGAACTGGGGGGAAGGCGAGGCGGGGGGTGTTGCGTGCGGCATGAAGATTCCTGAAGATGCGCCATGGATTATGTCATGGCGGTCGCGCGCGCCCGGACGCATCGTTCAAGAGGTCGCGAAAGGCGAATCGCCACGTGGGGAATCGCCGACCGCGCGGCGCCATCAGGACGCCAGGCGCCACGACGGTTCGCGCTTCTCGAGGAAAGCGGCCACGCCTTCACGGGCTTCTTCGGTGCTGCGGCAGGCCGCGATGCGTTCAACGGTGTCGGCAATCAGCGCGGCGTCGATGGGCTGGCCGGCAAAGTCGCGGACCAGCCGCTTGCTGGCCTGGACGGCGTCGGGGCCGTTGGCGCACAGCGTGCGGCAGATCGCCTCGGCCTCGTCGTGCAGCCGCTCGGCCGGTACCGCGTCGTGCAGCAGCCCCAGGCGCAGCGCGGTGGCCGCGTCGAAGCGCTCGGCGGTCAGGAAATAGCGGTTGGCCGCGCGTTCGCCCATGGCGCGGATCACATAGGGGCTGATGGTGGCCGGCAGCAGGCCCAAGCGGGTTTCAGACAGGCAGAAGTGCGCGCTGTCCGCGGCGATGGCGATGTCGCAGGCCGAGAGCAAGCCCATGCCGCCAGCGTAGGCGTCGCCGTTTACGCACGCCACCACGGGCTTGGGGCAGGCCCAGATCGTGTGCAGCATGTCGGCCAGCCGGGTGGCATCGGCGCGATTGTCGGCGTCGGTATGCGTGGCCATCTTGCGCATCCAGTTCAGGTCGCCGCCCGCGCAGAATGCCTTGCCGGCGCCGGTCAACAGCAGCACGCGCACACGGGGATCCTGCGCCGCCTGCCTGACGGCGCGGGTCAGCGCGGCAATCAGGGTTTCGTCGAAGGCATTGCGCATGTCGGGACGGTTCAGCGTCAGGCGGACGATGGCCCCGTCGTGGGCGACGTCCAGGGGGGCGTGCAGAGTCATGCCGGGTCTCCTGTTGTATTGAATAGGGCTCAATAAGCCAGGTGCTACTAGTCAATGATTCTAGGGCTATTTTGAGTAATTCGCGATGCAATCTGATCAAGTATTGAGTTATCCTCAAAAAAATAACGGAGCGAGACATGAATCCACAATTGGGCGGCGCCGCCGCCGACCAGCGCTACGCATCGGTGTTCCGGCCCGGGCTGTACGACGGCAAGACCATCGTGGTGACGGGCGGCGGCAGCGGCCTGGGACGCTGCACCGCGCACGAATTGGCGGCGCTGGGAGCGAGCCTGGCACTGGTCGGTCGCAAGCTGGACAAGCTTGAGGCGGCGGGCCAAGAGATTGCCCGTATCTATCCGGAGGCGGCCGGGCGCATCAGCCTGCATGCCTGCGATATCCGCGACGAGGCCGGCGTGCGCGGCGCGGTCACCGACGTGCTGGCCCGGCATGGCGCCATCGACGGCCTGTTCAATTGCGCGGGCGGGCAGTTTCCGGCGCCGTTGGACCGCATCAGCTTCAACGGCTGGAACGCGGTGGTGCAGAACAATCTGCACGGCACCTTCCTGATGGCGCGCGAGGTCTATACGCAGCACATGCGCCAGCACGGCGGGGCCATCGTCAACATGCTGGCGGACATCTGGGGCGGCATGCCGGGCATGGGGCATTCGGGCGCGGCGCGCGCCGGTGTCTGGAATCTGACCGAGACCGCGGCCTGCGAATGGGCACATGCGGGTGTGCGCGTCAATGCGGTGGCGCCGGGCTGGATCGCGTCCAGCGGCATGGACAGCTACGACGACCAATACCGCGCCGTGCTGCGCGAACTGAAGACCAAGGTGCCCCTGCAACGCTTCGGCACCGAGGCGGAACTGGCGGCGGCGGTCGTGTTCCTGCTGTCGCCCGCAGCCGCGTTCATCAATGGCAGCGTCATCCGCGTGGATGGCGGCGTGCCCAACGCGCGGCACTCCTGGTCGCTGCAGCCCGCCGAGCGCGGCGAGGTCTACAACGGCTTTCCTCAGTACGTGCCGCCGTCCTTGTTCTTGGACTCGTCGGACGCTTCTGACGCCTGAAGCCGATGCAGGGCGTCGCGCACTTCTCCACGGAACCGGGCCAGCGCCAGGGCGTCCTGGCGGGGCGGCTGCAAGGCCTGCCACAGGAAGCCGACCAACTGGTCGGCGGTGGCCGCCACGTCCACCCGCGCGCCGCGCAGGATGGCGTCCCACAGCACGTGCTCCATCGGGCCGTAGACCGACGAACGCAACAGCCGCAAGGGCATGTCCCGGCGGATGTCGCCGTCGGCCTGGCCCTGGGCCAGGATGCGCATCAGCGGCGCGGTGTAGCGGCGCTGCAGCCCGGCGTAGACCTCGCCGAAATCGTCATTGCGGGCACGCCCCTCGGACAGGATGAAGGCGCACAGCCCCGGCCCTTCGGCCAGCAGGTGGCGCAGGTGCGTATGCACCAGGTAGTGCAGCTGGGCGCGAGCGCCCTGCACGTGGGGCAGGCTGTCTTCCACCTTGCCGATGATCTCGTCGTACCAATCGCTGATCACCCGTACGCACAGTTCCCGCTTGCCGCCGAAGTAGGTGAAGATCGTGGCTTCGGACACGCCCAGCCGCTGGGCGATCTCGGTCGTCGTGGCCGCCTGGAAACCGGCTTCCGAAAAGACCTGGCGGGCCATGTGCAGGATGTCGCGGATGCGCTGTTCGGACTTGGCGCTGGCCGGTGGGCGGCGGATCGGGACGACTGGGGGTTTTTCCATGCGGACGGCAAAGGGGCGGGTAGGCGGGGCTTATTATTGAGCCAGGGTCAGGCAAGTTGAGCAAGCCCTGGATGATCCATAACAACATCAGAGACGAAACCATGCTGTCCCGAGCGGAATCCTATAAGCAGCTTGTGTCCCAATTCCAATGGCAGGTGCCGGCGGCGTTCAATATCGGCGTCGACGCCTGCGACAAGTGGGCGGACGGCAGCGGACGGGTGGCCCTGATCTACGAAAAGAGCGACGGCGCGCAAACGCGCTACACCTTCGACGACATCAAGGCGCAGTCCAACCGCCTGGCGCACAGCCTCACGCGCCACGGGGTGCGGCGCGGCGACCGCGTGGCGGTGTATTTGCCGCAAGCGCCCGAGACTGCCGTGACGCACATCGCCGTCTACAAGATGGGCGCGGTGGCGGTGCCGCTGTTCACGCTGTTCGGCGTCGACGCCATCCAGTACCGGCTGGCCAACAGCGGCGCGGCGGCGCTGGTGACCGACGCCGAGGGTTGCCGCAAGCTGCGCGAAATCCGCGCCAGCCTGCCGGACCTGAAGGTCATCTATTGCATCGACGGCGAAGGCGAGGGCGGCGCGGTGCCGTTCCATCCGGCGCTGGCCGCCGAGTCCGACGACTACACCCCGGTGGCGACGGCGGCGGACGACCCCGCAGTCATCATCTATACGTCGGGTACCACGGGTAAGCCCAAGGGCGCGCTGCATGCGCATCGCGTCCTGCTGGGACATCTGCCCGGCGTGGAGATGTCGCACGAATTCTTCCCTGAAAACGCCAGGCTGATGTGGACGCCGGCCGACTGGGCATGGATCGGCGGCCTGCTGGACGTGCTGCTGCCGTCGTGGCACCACGGCGTGCCCGTGCTGGCGCGCCGCTTCGAGAAGTTCGACGGCACGTCGGCCCTGGAACTGATGGCGCGCCATGGCGTGACCCACACCTTTTTACCGCCCACCGCGCTGAAGATGATGCGCGGCGCGGCCTATCCCGACGCGGCGGGCCCCTTGGCCCTGCGCTCGGTGGCCAGCGGCGGCGAATCGCTGGGGGCCGAACTGATCGACTGGGGCCGCCGCGTGCTGGGTGTCACCATCAATGAGTTCTACGGGCAGACCGAATGCAACATGCTGGTGTCGTCGTGCTCGTCGCTGTTCGATCCGGAAATCGGCGCGATCGGCCGCGCGGCGCCCGGACACCGGGTGGCTATTGTGGATGAGCAGGGCGTGGAAGTGGCCGATGGACAAGAGGGCAACATCGGCGTATTGCGACCCGACCCCGTCATGTTCCTGGGCTACTGGAACAACCCCGAGGCCACCGCCGAGAAATTCGTGGGCGACTACCTGCTGACTGGCGACCTGGGCGTGCGCGACGCGCAAGGCTTCATCCGCTTCGTGGGCCGCAACGACGACGTCATTACCAGCGCCGGCTACCGCATCGGCCCGGCCCCCATCGAAGACTGCCTGATCGGCCATCCCGCCGTGCGCATGGCTGCGGTGGTGGGGGTGCCCGACGAGCAGCGCACGGAAATCGTGATGGCCTATGTGGTGCTGAACGACGGCTTCGACGGCGACGACGCGCTGGTCAAGGCGTTGCAGGCCCATGTCCGCACGCGGTTGGCCGCGCACGAATACCCGCGTGCGATCCGGTTTGTAACCAGTTTGCCGACAACCGCCACGGGCAAGATCATCCGCAGGGAGTTGCGTGACGGCCGGTATGTCTGAGCGGTCTCAACCCGTGACAAACTCGTCCATGTGGATGGGTTGACGGGTTGCCCGGCGCTGCAAGTATGATGGCGCAAATTACATACGGCCCCACGCAATTGGGGCCGTATCACCATTTGTCTAAGTATGGAGATAGCCCCAATGAATAAGCCATTGGATGGGGGCCTTGCGGCGTTGAACGTGCCGGCCTACGTCAAACATCGCGGCCTGATCGACTGGGTGGCCAGTTTTGTCGCGTTGGCCAAGCCGGATCGCGTCGTGTGGTGCGACGGATCGCAAGAAGAATATGATCGCCTGTGTGAACAGATGGTCCAGTCGGGCACGATGCGCAGGCTGAATCCCGCCAAGCGGCCCAATTCCTTTCTGGCCTGCTCGGATCCTTCCGACGTCGCGCGCGTCGAAGACCGCACCTTCATCTGTTCGGACCGGCCTGAAGACGCCGGCCCCACCAACAACTGGGCCGACCCGGCCCAGATGCGCGACACGCTCAACGGCCTGTTCGACGGCGCCATGCGCGGCCGCACCCTGTATGTCGTGCCGTTCTCGATGGGCCCGCTGGGCTCGGACATCGCCCACATCGGCGTGGAACTCTCCGACAGCCCCTATGTGGCCGTGAACATGCGCATCATGACGCGCATGGGCAAGCAGGTCTACGACGTGCTGGGTACGGACGGCGATTTCGTGCCTTGCGTGCACTCCGTGGGCAAGCCCCTGGCCGCCGGCGAAGCCGACGTGGCCTGGCCGTGCAACCCCACCAAGTACATCGTGCATTTCCCCAAAAGCCGCGAGATCTGGAGCTACGGCTCGGGCTATGGCGGCAACGCGCTGCTGGGCAAGAAGTGCTTTGCGCTGCGTATCGCCTCCACGATGGGGCGCGACCAGGGCTGGCTGGCCGAACACATGCTAATCCTGGGCGTAACCTCGCCCAAGGGCCGCAAATACCATGTGGCCGCCGCGTTCCCGTCCGCCTGCGGCAAGACCAATTTCGCCATGCTGATTCCGCCGCAGGGCATGGATGGCTGGAAGGTCACCACCATCGGCGACGACATCGCCTGGATCAAGCCGGGCGCCGACGGCCGCCTGCACGCCATCAACCCGGAAGCCGGCTATTTCGGCGTGGCCCCGGGCACCAGCGAGCAAACCAACTTCAACGCCATGGCCACCTTGAAGGCCAACGTGATCTTCACCAACGTGGCGCTGACCGATGACGGCGACGTCTGGTGGGAAGGCATGACCGACACGCCGCCCGCGCACCTGATCGACTGGCAGGGCCAGGACTGGACGCCCGCCATCGCGCGCGAAACCGGCCGCAAGGCCGCGCACCCGAACGCGCGCTTCACCGCGCCGGCCGCGCAATGCCCGTCCATCGACCCGGAATGGGAAAACCCCCAGGGCGTGGTCATCGACGCCTTCATCTTCGGCGGCCGCCGCTCCACCACGGTGCCGCTGGTGACCGAGGCGCGCAACTGGGTCGAAGGCGTCTACATGGCCGCGACGATGGGTTCGGAAACCACTGCCGCCGCCGTCGGGCAGCAGGGCGTGGTGCGCCGCGACCCCTTCGCCATGCTGCCGTTCTGCGGCTACAACATGAGCGACTACTTCAACCACTGGCTGAAGCTGGGCAAGCAGATGGAAGCCGCCGGCGCCACCTTGCCGCGCATCTACTGCGTCAACTGGTTCCGCAAGGGCCCGGACGGCAAGTTCGTCTGGCCCGGCTTCGGCGAAAACATGCGCGTGCTGCGCTGGATGCTGGGCCGCATCGACGGCCAGTCCAAGGGCGTGGACCAGGTGTTCGGCATTTCGCCCAGCTATCAGGACATCGATTGGACGGGGCTGGAGTTCACGCCGGACAAATTCGACCAGGTCATGTCGGTGGACGCCGCCGCCTGGCGCGACGAACTGGCACTGCATGACGAGCTGTTCGGCCAATTGGCCCAGGGCCTGCCCGAAGACCTGCCGGCCACCAAGGCCAAGATCGAAGGGCGCCTGGCAGCCTGACCGCTGACTGCGTCTGAAAAGCCCGTGTGCCGCATAGGCACGCGGGCTTTTCTATTTCATGATGACTTTTTCCCAGGGCATTGCGAGCCTGCGGGGTATTTGAGGAGTCATTGTGGCGAAACCGAAGCGGGAACGGGTAGTGGGCGATGCGGCACAAGCGTCGACGCAGTTCGTGGACACGGCAGCGGGCTCACCGTTTGCTGAATCCGCCGCGTTGCTTGGCGATATCAAGGCGATGATCGAAGCGGCTCGCCAGCGCGCGGCGTCAGCGGTCAACAGTGAACTGACGATGCTCCACTGGCGCATCGGCCATCGCATTCATACGCAGGTTCTGGCGGGGCGGCGGGCTGACTATGGCGTGGGGCTGCTCGCGGCGCTGGCGGCGCAGTTGGTCAAGGGCTACGGAGGCGGCTTCGCCGTGAAAAACCTGCGCCGCATGGTGCAGTTTGCGGTCGCGTTCCCAGATGAAAAAATTGTCGTATCACTGATACGACAATTGAGCTGGACGCACTTTATCGCGCTGATCCCTCTAAAAGAGCCCCTTCAGCGAGACTTCTACGCGCAGATAGCCAGCGCCGATCGCTGGAGCGTCAGAACGCTGCGCGAGCGGATCGGCTCAATGCTCTACGAGCGCACCGCGTTATCTCGTCAACCGGACAGGCTGGTCGCACAGGAATTGGAAACCCTGCGTAATGCGCAACGGATGTCGCCCAGTCTGGTGATGCGCGATCCCTATATCCTCGATTTTTTGGAACTGCGCGACACCTGGCAGGAAAGCGACCTGGAAGCTGCCATCATCCGCGATATGGAATCCTTTTTGCTTGAACTGGGGGCGGGCTTTACCTTTGTGGCCCGGCAAAAGCGCATCCAGATCGACGACGACGACTTTTACCTTGACCTGCTGTTCTACAACCGCAAGTTGCGCCGGCTGGTGGCGGTGGAGTTGAAGGTGGATGAGGTCAAGGCGGCCTACAAAGGCCAGATGGAGCTTTACCTGCGGTGGCTGGATAAATTCGAGCGCGAGCCCGAGGAAGCCGCGCCGCTGGGCATCATTCTTTGCGCGGGCAAGAAATCCGAGCAAATCGAGCTCTTGGAACTGGACAAGTCAGGCATACACGTGGCGGAGTATCTGACCGCCTTGCCGCCGCGGGCGGTGCTGGTGGATCGGTTGCAGCAGGCCGCTAGCCGGGCGCGTGCGCAGATCGAACTGCGGGGCATGGCGGAACGAGGCACAATGGCTTCATGAAACTGGACCCGGAAGACCTTGCCAAGATCAGCGCGCTGACGCTTGCGCACTATGAAGAGAACGCGGAATCGTTCGAGGCCGGCACGCGCGACCACGATGTCAGCCAGAACATCGCCGCGTTGCTGCGGCATATCCAGGGCAAGCCGCCCTACGACATCCTGGACCTGGGATGCGGCCCTGGCCGCGACCTGAAGACTTTCGTGGCGCTGGGCCATCGGCCGGTGGGGCTGGACGGAACGGCCAGCTTTGTCGGCATGGCGCGCACGGCCAGCGGCTGCGAGGTCTGGCACCAGGACTTCTTGAAACTGGCTTTGCCTGCGGAGCGCTTTGACGGCATCTTCGCCAATGCCGTGCTGTTCCATGTGCCCGGTCAAGAGCTGCCCCAGGTGTTGCGTGCGCTGCGCGCCGCGCTCAAGCCGGGCGGCGTGCTGTTCAGTTCCAACCCGCGAGGTGGCAATCAGGAAGGATGGAACCGTGGGCGCTACGGGGTCTATCACGACCTGGACGGCTGGCGCAGCCTGCTGGCGGATGCCGGGTTCGAAGAGCTGGAACATTACTACCGCCCGGAAGGGCTGCCCCGCGACCAGCAGCCCTGGCTGGCCAGCGTCTGGCGGCGGACGGGCTAGCGCAGCTCGCACCCGCGTCACCGCCGGTACACACCCCGTAATTCCCGCCGCCGCGCAAGCACCCCGCGCCGCGGCCGGCTGCGCTTGAGCAGAAAATGGACAGCGGCCGCGATTTCCGGCCATCGTGTCCAGCCGGCCCCCCCATTGCCCCGAATAAGCGCAGCCTGCGGATAGCGGCTGCCGGATCCGGCTACGCCCGCCACGGCGCGCGGCGTCAGTATTCGCCTCACTCAGTCAGCAATGCGGGGAGGTGATGTGATGAAGGGTCTGGCAAACAAGGTGGCCATCGTGACCGGCGGCGCCACATTGATCGGCGCGGGCGTGGTCCAGTCGCTGCGCGACAAGGGCGTGCGCGTGGCGCTGTTCGACATCGACGCCGCCAATGGCGAACGCGTGGCCGGGGGGGACAAGGCCGGCACGCGTTTCTGGCAAGTGGACATTACCGACGACGCGCGATTGGCGCGCGGCGTGGCCGAGGTCGTGTCGCACTTCGGCCGCATCGACTATCTGGTCAACCTGGCCGCCACGTATCTTGACGACGGCGCTGCCTCCGGCCGCGTCGATTGGTTGCGGGCGCTGGACGTCAACGTCGTCAGCGCCGTGATGGCTGCCCGCGCGGTCCATCCCCATCTGGTCGCCGTCGGCGGCGGCGCCATCGTCAATTTCACCAGCATCTCGTCGCGCGTCGCGCAGACCGGCCGCTGGCTGTATCCCGTGTCCAAGGCGGCGTTGTTGCAGGTGACGCGCAGCTTGGCCATGGACTACGCCGCCGACGGTATCCGCGTCAATTCGGTATCGCCGGGCTGGACGTGGTCGCGCGTGATGGACGAACTGACGCAAGGCGACCGCGCCAAGACCGACCGCGTGGCGGCCGACTACCACTTGCTGGGGCGCGCGGGGGATCCCGCCGAAGTCGCCGAGGTGGTCGCGTTTTTACTGTCGGACCACGCCAGCTTCGTCACCGGCGCCGACTACGCGGTGGATGGCGGCTACTGCGCCATGGGGCCGGAGCAGGCTCGGCCTGCGATTCCCCGTCTGGCGGAGTAAGCCTGGGAAATGAACGGGCCTGCGGCGAGGGCGGCGGGCCAGGCAAACGAAAGGAGATGAATGATGCGTCGAATCGCGATCGTGGGCGGCGGCCAGGCCGGACTGCCTCTGGCCTTGGGCCTGCTGGACAAAGGGTACGAAGTCACCGTGGTCACGAACCGGGACCCGGACAACATTCGCAATGGCAAAGTGATGTCCAGCCAATGCATGTTCGATGCGTCATTGCAGATCGAACGCGACCTGGGCCTGAACCAGTGGGAAGCCGACTGTCCGACCGTTGACGGGATCGGGCTGGCGGTGCCGCATCCCGAGCATCCCGGGCATAAGCTGATCGACTGGGCCGCTCGGCTGGACAAGCCGGCGCAGGCGGTGGACCAGCGCATCAAGATGCCGGCGTGGATGGAATTGTTCGCGGCCCGCGGCGGCAGGCTGCTGATCCAGGACGGCGGCGTCGGCGAACTTGAACTGCTGGCCGCCTCGCATGACCTGGTGCTGTTGGCCGCCGGCAAGGGCGATGTCGTCAAGCTGTTCGAGCGGGATGCACAACGGTCGCAATTCGACCGGCCGCAGCGCGCGCTGGCGCTGACCTACGTCTCGGGCATGCGCCCCGCGCCGGACTACTCGCGCGTCGCCTTCAACCTGATTCCGGGCGTAGGCGAGTACTTCGTGTTCCCGGCGCTGACGACGGGCGGTCCCTGCGAAATCATGGTGTTCGAGGGCATCCCGGGCGGTCCCATGGATTGCTGGCGCGACATCAAGTCGCCGCAGGCACATCTGGCGCAAAGCCTGGACGTCCTGCGCACCTACCTGCCCTGGGAGGCCGACCGCTGCCACGGCGTGGAGCTGACCGACGCCAATGGCATCCTGGCCGGCAGTTTTGCGCCCACGGTGCGCAAACCGGTGATGACCTTGCCGTCGGGCCGGCTGGTGTTCGGCCTGGGCGACGCCGTGGTGACCAACGACCCGATCACCGGCCAGGGCTCCAACAACGCGACCAAGGCCTGCGCCGTATACCTGGAGGCGATCCTGGCGCATGGCGACGCCGCGTTCACGGCCGACTGGATGCAGCAGACCTTCGAGCGCTTCTGGGAGTACGGCGGCGCGGTGGTGGAATGGACGAATTCGATGCTGATGCCGCCCGCGCCTCACTTGCTCAAGTTGTTGAAGGCGGCCGAGGATTCGCCGGCGCTGGCCGGCGCCGTCGCCAACGGCTTCAACCACCCGCCGTCCTTCTTCCCGTGGTGGCGGGACGAGGTCGCGTGCGACGCGTTCATCGCCGCCAGGGCGGCACGGGCGGCGGCATGACGGCGCCGCTGGACTGGGGCAGTACCGACCTGCATCCCAAGGTCCTGCGCGGCGTGCTGGGCAGCTACCCGACGGGCGTGGCCATCGTGGCCACGCGCTGCCCGGACGGCCGCAAGGTCGGCCTGACCATCAATTCCTTCGCCTCGCTGTCGCTGGACCCGCCGCTGGTGCTGTGGAGCCTGGTGAACCATTCGCCCAATCTGGCGGCGTTCCGCGATTGCCGCCACTTCACGATCAGCGTGCTGGCCTGCGGCCAGGAAGCGCTGGCGATGCGCTTTGCCAGTTCGGCCGTCGCCGACAAGTTCGATGGCACACCGCTGCATGAAGTGCCGGAAGGCGTGCCCGCCATTGCGGGGGCCGTCGCCACGCTGGTATGCGCCAATGACCAGCAGAACGCGGCCGGCGACCACTTGCTGCTGTTCGGCCGTGTGCTGCGCGTTGCCAGCGTGGCGGCGACCCCGCTGGTGTTCCATGCCGGGCGCTTCACCGCGCTGACCGCCGCATAGCGGCTTTCCCTGTCGGAGACCATCATGGCCACAGAGTCAGACGCGCAGGTCGTCATCGTCGGCAGCGGGATGAACTCGCTGGTCTGCGCCGCGCTACTGGCGCAGCGCGGCAAATCGGTGCTGGTGTTGGAACGCAACGACCGGTTGGGCGGATGCATCCGCACCGAGGAGTTGTTTCCCGGGTACCGCCACGATGTGCTGTCGTGCTGGTATCCGCTGTTCATGGGCAGCCCGGCCTATGCGGCGCTGAAACCCGCGCTGGCCGAGGCCGGGCTGGTGTTCATGCAAGGCGAATACGCGACCGGGCTGGTGCGGCCCGATGGCTCGGGCCTTGCGTTCAAGCAGGATGTCCAGGACAGCGCGCGGCGGCTCGACGCGTGGGCCGAGGGCGATGGCGCGGCATTCGCCGCCATGGCGCAGCGGCTGTTCGGCGAGGATGCGGCGTTGACGTTCGGCCTGCTGGGGCAGAACCCGTACGGCGCCGGCATGCTCAAGCTGTTGTTCAAGGAATGGCGCAAGCGCGGCATGGACGGCCTGGCCGCATTCGCGGCCGATTCGATGGAGCCGTTTCGCCGATGGGCGGACCGTGAACTGCGGTCCGATGCCGCCCGCGCCCTGATCGCGCCCTGGGTGCTGCACACGGGGCTGGGCCCCGACGATGCGTGTTCCGCCTTGATCGGCAAGCTGACCTTCGCCGCCGTGGTCGCCGGCGGCATGCCGGTGGTCAAGGGCGGCGGCAGCGGCGTGGTGGATGCGCTGGCGACGGTGATAGAACGGAACGGCGGCCGCTTGCTGACCGGCACGGCGGTCGAACGCATCCTGATCCGTCGCGACGGCCGCCGCCGCCGTGCGACGGGCGTGGTGGCGGGCGGCCGCGAATACCGGGCGGCCGAGGCGGTGGTCTGCAACGTGACGCCCGGGCAGTTGTACGGGCAGTTGCTGCCCGACGCGCCCGCGCCCTTGCGCCAGCGCGCCGCCGGCTACCGCTACGGCCGTGGCGGCATGCAGATCCATTTCGCGCTGGACGCGCCGCCTGACTGGCTGACGCCCGAACTGCGGCACGTGCCGCTCGTGCATCTGACCGAGAGCATGGAGCAGGTGTGCGCGTCGGTGACCGAAGCGAACAACGGCCTGTTGCCAGCGCGTCCGACGCTGGCCATCGGCCAGCCTGTCGCGGTGGATCCCACCCGCGCGCCGGCCGGCGGCTGGATCCTGTGGGTGCAGATGCAGGAACTGCCGGTGCGTGTCAAAGGCGACGCTTTGGGCGAGATCGCGGCGCCTGCCGACGGGCGCTGGACCCCCGCCTTGCGCGAGGCGGTTGCGGACCGCGTGCAGGCGCGGCTGGAACCGGTCATGCCGGGGCTGGCGCGGCGCATCGTGGGGCGTCGCAGCTACTCGCCGGCGGACCTTGAAGGCCTGAACTGCAATCTGGTCGGCGGCGACCCCTATTCGGGCGTGTGCTCGCCCGACCAATTCTTCTGGCTGCGGCCCTTCGCGGGCGGACAGGGCGCGCGCGGGCACAGGACGCCGCTTCCCAACCTTTTCCATATCGGCGCTTCCACCCATCCCGGCCCGGGCCTGGGCGGTGGCTCCGGCTATCTCGTCGCGCAACATCTGGCGCCCCGCAGGGGCAGGAGCGGAACATGAGCAGACACCTTGAACGCCGGCGGCTGGCCTGTGCCGTGGCATTGGCGCTGGCGGGCACCGCGGCCCACGCCACCGAGGGCGGCGGGCTGGGCATCTATCCCGACGGCCTGGAGAACTTCATGTCGGGCGCGCTGCCGCCGCCCGGCGTGCATATGCTGGTCTACGGCGGCGGGGCGCGCTACGACACGTTGCGCGGCAACGACGGCGAGCGCGTGCCGGTGCCTGGCTTCAAGGTCGACGTGAATGTGTTGGCGCCGCGCCTGATCTGGGTGACCGAGCAGCAGGTGATGGGCGGGCAACTGGCCTTCCACGCGATCGCACCCCTGCTGGACGTGACGTTCAAGGCGGCCGGTGAGCGCTACCGCAGCACCGGATTGGGCGACATGACGCTGGGCGTGGCGCTGGGCTATCACGTGTCGCCGACGCTGCATTACGTGGTCGGGCTGGACATGTACGCGCCGACGGGCGAGTACGACCGCAAGGACCCGTCCAGCCTGGGCAAGAACTACTGGACGGCCCAGCCCGTGTTCGCGCTCAGCCGGATCAGCCCCGACGGCTTCAATGCGGACCTGAAGCTGATGTACGACTTCAATTTCCGCAATTCCGCCACGGACACGCGTTCCGGCCAGGCCATCCACGCCGACTACGCGCTGGGCTGGGGCGTGGGCAAGGGCTGGGTGCTGGGGGTGGGCGGACACGCCTTCCAGCAGGTGACGGACGACAGCGGGCCAAACAGCGCCGCCGGCCGCGCACGCGCGTTCGGGGTTGGCCCCTCGGTGCGTTACCTGAACGACAAGGGCTGGCTGTTCACCGCCAAGTGGCAGCAGGAATTCAAGGTGAAGAACCGGCCCGAAGGCTCGCAGCTGTATGTGAAGCTGGCGATTCCGTTCTAAGCCTGTGGAACCGGTTGCCGATCGTTCAAGCCAAGCCTGCCCGCGTCAGTCGGCCTTCAGGTCGATGTCGCGGGTGACCGCGCCCAACCGTTCGACATCCGCCTCGCGTGCGCTGGCGGCGGCCGGCGCAGCCCCTTCAGCCGCAACGGCGCAGGCTCTGGCTCGGGCTTTCGCCGTACCGTGCTTTATAGCCGGCGCTGAAGCGGCCCATATGCGCGAAGCCCCAGCGCAACGCCACGCTGGCGATATTGTGGCTTTCGCCTGACAGAAGTTCGGCGCGGGCGCGTTCCATGCGCAGGTCGCGCAGGTAGTGCATCGGGCTGACATTCAGGAATTCCTTGAACCCCGCGTACAGGCTGCGCACGCTGACGCCGGCGATGCGGGCCAACTGCTCGGCGCTGACGGGTTCGTGCGCGTGGGCTTGCAGATAGTCCTGCACGCTGCGCACATGGCGCGGCAACACTGCGGCGCGGCGGCCGGGAGCCACGCAGGTGTAGTTGTGCGGATGCGCGGACAGCAGGGTGGCGGCGACCAATTGCTCCATCTGGTGCACGATCAGCTTGTGCGTGGCCAGATCCGCGTGTTGCGAGGAACAATCCAGCAGATAGGTCATCAGGCAGCGCCACGCCGGGCAGTCGCGCCAATGGAATCCCAATTGGAAACGCAGCGGACGGTCCAGCGTACCGCCCAGTTGGCCCACCAGGGTGCGCTCCAGCAGCGACCGGCCCACGCGAAGCATGAACTGATCGCTGTCGTCGCTCCAGCGCATGGCCAGGTCGTCGTCGGGGCTGACCACGGATGCGACATCGGGCGTGGAGTCCACCTGCTGGGGGCCACTGGTAATACGCGCCGATCCCGACAACGGCATCTGCACCAGGAAAAAGTCTTCCAGCGGGCCCGGCCGGATCTCGACCTGGGCGCCGTAACGCAGGCGGTTCAGCGAGACGTCGCCCAGCGGCTGGTGATGCATGCGCGCGTCCAGGCGCTGCATCGGGCCCACGACGCCCAATTGATGCGGCCGCATCACGCGGCCGACCATCGAGCGGGCCTCGTCCAGATCGCCCGAGGCGAACAACTGCTGCGCCGGCAGTCCCAGGACAGACTCGATGCGCGGCGCGGCAGGGGGCCAGGGCGTGCGGGTGGCGGACAGCGTCGGATTGAGCATGGCTGGGGGTTCCTCCCGCGTTTGGGGCCTTGACGGCTTCGATAGTAAAGCTGCGCCGCACACCGCGGACTGCTGGAAAACCCGTCCCGAAGTGGGCGATCCTGGCCGCTTTCCGCACACGCTATCCGCGGAATGCAAAAAACCGCAGCCGGGGCCGCGGTTCTTTTCGGCGGGATTAACCGCCGTCAAAGGAAAGGCATATTGCGGGGGCGGGCGTTGCGCCCGCCCCGTTGCCTCAGTGCATCTTCCCGTAGCGGCCGGCGTTGAAGTCCTGGATAGCTTCGACGATTTCCGCTTGCGAGTTCATCACGAACGGGCCGTAACCCACCACCGGCTCATTGATCGGCTCACCGCTCAGGACCAGGAACACGGCGTCGTTGTTGGCTTCGACCGTGATGTCTTCCCCGTCCTGCGAGAACAGCGCCAGATGCGCGTCGCGGGCGACGGATTCGCCGTTGACCAGCACCGTGCCGCGCAGCACCACCAGCATGCTGTTGCGACCCGCGGCGACGGGAAACGTCGCGATCTTGCCCGCATTCAGGCGCACATCCCACACGTCCATGGGCGTGAAGGTGCGCGCCGGACCGGCCTGGCCCGCGAAACTGCCCGCGATCACCCGCAGCGACCCCGCATCGTCCGGCAGCGCCACCACGGGGATGTCCGCATTGAGGATGCCTTGGTACCCCGCTGGCGCGGTCTTGTCCCGGGCGGGCAGGTTGACCCACAACTGCACCATCTCCAGCTCGCCACCCGACCGGGTGAATGCAGGGGAATGGAATTCCTCATGCAGAATGCCCGAGGCCGCTGTCATCCATTGCACGTCGCCGGGCCCGATAACGCCGCCGTTGCCGGTGGAATCACGGTGCTCGACTTCGCCGCTGTAGACGATGGTCACGGTTTCAAAGCCGCGATGGGGGTGCTGGCCCACGCCGCGAGGATGGTCGGCCGGCTCGAACTTGGCCGGGCCGGCGTAATCCAGCAGCAGGAACGGGCTGACGTTCTTGCCTTTATCGTTGTAGGAGAACATCGAGCGCACCGGGAACCCGTCGCCCACCCAGTGGGGGCGGGGAGCAGCGTGCAAACCGAGGATCTTCTTCATGGCGTCTATTCCTATTGCGCGGCCCCTGCGGGGCCGTTCGTCATAGGGTTAAAGATAAGGGCGGAACGTTGGTTTCGGTAGTCCCTGCTATTGATAAGCACTGTTCCATAGATCGGACGATGCCCAGCGCCGTCACGCCCGGTGCCGTCTGTCGTATCCTTGCCCGATGGAACTACGCGCGGACACGGCCCAGGAAGGGCACAACCATCACGTCCGGGGCTTCGCCCCTGTTGCAACCCCCCATTCGCGGGTGCTGGTCCTGGGCTCCATGCCCGGCGTGGCCTCGCTTGTGCAGGCCCGCTACTACGCCCACCCCCGTAACGCATTCTGGCCCATCGCCGCGCAGGTCCTGGGCTTCGATCCCGCCCTGGACTACCCCCGCCGCCTGCAGGCTCTGCAAGCCGCCGGCGTCGCCCTGTGGGACGTCCTGCAAGCCTGCGAACGCCCCGGCAGCCTGGACGCCAACATCCGCCACGACACGCTCATCCCGAACGATTTCGCCGCCTTCCTGACGGCCCACCCGGCCATCACCCGCATCTGCTTCAACGGCGGCAAAGCCGCCACCCTGTACCGCCGGCACGTCCTGCCCACGCACCCCCAGACCCACCTGGAATACGTGGACCTTCCCTCCACCAGCCCCGCCCACGCCGCCGTCTCCTTCGAGACAAAGCTCGGAGCCTGGCGACAAGCACTCACCGCCTGAGCAAGACGACCCCCCGCAGCGTCCACTGCACCCACCGCAACACTCCCGCGCAACACTCCCCCGCAACACCCCGCCACGTATGCCCGATAAGGCCGCGCAGGGCGGCCTTATCGGGCGGGCATACCACCTCTTCCAACAGCATCTTCAGCTTCACCGGAACGTCAAGCACACCGTCCCCCCCAACGGCCGTGGCATGACACGGCTGGAGCTGGTTGTCGCGCGGGCGGGGGTGGGACGGCCGTTCGGTGACGCCCGACGGAATCCGAAGGGAGCCGAAGGCGGACGAGGATGAGGACGGGGGAGTCCGGCCCCCGCGGGCCGGACCGTCATCGTTGGCCGAGCCACCCCCGCCCGCGCGACAACCGGCGCCCCAAGAACCCAGCAACCCGCAGCGGCAGCGCCAGCGGCAAGGGCAACGGCAAGGGCAAGGGCAAGGGCAAGGGCAAGGGCAACCTGCGACTCCCTCACCCCGTATCTGTCCCCCAATTGATTCAAATCAACCCTCTATATAACTCCCAGTGATAAGTTAATAACAACAAAAAGTAACCGCCCCGGAGCCCCAAGCAATGCCCCCCTCAGCAGAACCCCCCCTACCCAGTAAACGCGGTTTCCTGAAAGGACTTCTCGGCCTGAGCGCCGCCGCCACCATCATCCCCATCCACGCCGAGGCCACCGGCCTGAACGGCCAGCCCCCGCGCCGCCCCGGCATCCCCGGCAAGCGCTACGGCATGGTCGTCGACATGCGCAAATGCATCGGCTGCCAATCCTGTACGGTCAGCTGTTCCATGGAAAACCTGCCCCCCATCGGGCAATTCCGCACCACCGTCCTGCAATACGAAGTCACCCCCGACGACGGCAGCCCGGCCGCCATGGTCATGCTGCCGCGCCTGTGCAACCACTGCGACAACCCGCCCTGCGTCCCCGTCTGTCCCGTGCAAGCCACCTTCCAGCGGGAAGACGGCATCGTGCTGGTCGACAACGAACGCTGCGTCGGCTGCGCCTACTGCGTGCAAGCCTGTCCCTACGATGCCCGCTTCATCAACCACGAAACGCAAACCGCCGACAAGTGCACGTTCTGTGAACACCGCCTGGAAGCCGGCCTGTTGCCGGCCTGCGTGGAAAGCTGCGTCGGCGGCGCGCGCGTCATCGGCGACATGAATGATCCGGATAGCGCCATATCCCGATTGCTGGTCGAACACAAGGCCGACATCAAGGTCTTGAAGCCCGAAATGAAGACCGACCCCCACGTCTATTACATCGGCCTGCCCGACGCGTTTGTCCATCAGGTCGACGGCCAGGGCGGCGTGCGCCTGGCTGGCGGACATTGAGCCAACACAGGGGACTTTCATGCAGATCTCGGAATTGCTTACGCCGGTCTATGACGCCGCCTGGCTGCCTTGGGCCGTGCAGTATTTCTTTCTTATCGGCATCAGCGCCACCACCGCGTTGACCGCCGCCTTCGCCGCCTTCGGCCCCGAGGGCTCACCCGCGCGCCGATTGCTGCCTGCGGCGGCGACGGTGCTGCTGGTGACCGCCGTCGCGGCACCCGTGTCGCTGCTGGCGGACTTGCACCAGCCCGGCAGATTCTGGCACTTCTACACGCAAGCCACGCCGTGGTCGTGGATGTGGCTGGGCGCCTTGCTGCTGCCCGTGTTCGCGGGCCTGGCCGTGCTGTTCTGCGCCGCCTGGTGGTGGGGCCGCATCGGCTGGGTGCGCGTGCTGGGCGCGGCCCTGGCGATGTCCGCCGTGTCGATCCTGGTCTATACGGGCGCCGAAGTCATGGTGCTGCGTTCGCGGCCCCTGTGGCACACCGTATTCCTGCCCGTGAACTTCGCGTTGACCGCCTGGTTGGGCGCGCTGGGCGCGATGTTCCTGGTGGGCCGCTGGCTGCCGGGCGGCATGAAGGCCTTGCCGGTGGGCATGCTGCGCCAGCTGAGCCTTGCTGCGGTCGTGCTGATGGCGCTGGGCGCCGGCGCCTGGGCCCTGCTGGGCACACTGGGCGTGGACCCGTCGTTCGACGCCGCCTTGCGGCTGTTCGCGGACTTCCCGATCTGGCGCATCAGCCTGGCGGGCGCCGTCATCACGGCCTTTTGCATGATCGCGCTGCTGCAGCGCCCGGCGCATGCGCTGGCGGCGCCGCTGCCTTCGGCCGCGCTGGCGCTGACCATGCTGGCCGCCGCGTGGATCTTTCGCTGGGTGGTGTTCATGAGCGTGCAGGGCGTGCCCAAGTACGGTGCCGGCCTGTACCTGTACGACATGCCCTGGGGCAGCGACGGCCTGCTGGGCATGGTCGGGGTGCTGGGCCTGTGCGTGGCGCTGGTCACCGCTGCGGTCTGGGCCCTGGAACGATTCCCGGCGCGCGCGCGCGGCATGGCGGCCTGATCCGGCCGCAAGACGAATGCACATGGAAGACAAAGCAATGGATAAGCAACACGAAGACAACAAGCCCGGCGCGGCCCCTGTGCCTGATACGCCCGATGCGGCCGGCACGCCCGGCGATGCCGTGGCCGACGCGGCGCGGCGCAAACTGATGGTGCGGGGCGGTTTGGTCGCCGGCGGCATGGCGGCCTTTGCGGCCGGCTATGGTGAAACCGTCACCCGCGCCGTGAAGGGCCTGGCGCACGGCACTGCCGGCGTCCCCACCGCGAATGCCGTGCGCGGAAATTCGCTGACGGCGGAATTCCGCATCGACCCGCTGACCGGCGCGCTCGCCGCCCAGCCGGGCCAGACGGTCAGCCCCTCCAGTTGCCTGGGTTGCTGGACGCAATGCGGCGTGCGGCTGCGCGTGGATACCAAAGAAAATCGCATCCTGCGCGTGGCGGGCAACCCCTACCATCCGCTGGCGACCACGCGCCCCGCCGCGATGGAAACCCCCGTGCGCGAGGTCTATGCGCAACTCGGGGGCGAAAACGGCCTGGAAGGCCGCGCCACATCGTGCGCTCGCGGATCGGCCATGCTGGAACAGATGAACAGCCCGTTCCGCGTGCTGCAACCGATGAAACGGGTCGGCGGGCGGGGCGAGGGCAAGTGGCAAAGCATCTCGTTTGAACAGCTGGTGCAGGAAGTATGCGAAGGCGGCGACCTGTTCGGCGAAGGCCATGTGGAAGGCCTGCGCGCCATCTTCGACCGCGACACGCTGCTGGATCCCGACAATCCGGAGTATGGCGCCCGTGTCAACCAGTTCCTGTTCACCGACGCCTCCAACGAAGGCCGCACGCCGCTGATCCAGCGCTTTGCCGCGCAGTCGTTCGGCACCGTCAACTTCAGCAACCATGGTTCGTATTGCGGTCAAAGCTTCCGCGTGGGCGCGGGCGCCGCGCTGGGCGACCTGAAGGGCATGCCGCACGGCAAACCCGATTGGGACAATGCACGCTTCGGCCTGTTCATCGGCGCGGCGCCGGCGCAAGCGGGCAACCCGTTCCAACGCCAGGCCCGGCAACTGGCCGAGGCGCGGGTGCGGCCTGAGGCGGACAGCTTCACGTATGTCGTGGTGTCGCCCGTGCTGCCCGCATCCTCCAGCCTGTCAGCGGGCTCGGGCAACGAATGGCTGCCGGTGAACCCTGCCAGCGACCTGGCGTTGGCGATGGGCTTGATCCGCTGGATCCTCGACAACGAACGCTTCGACGCCCGCATGTTGGCGCAGCCCGGCCCCGCTGCCATGAAGGCGGCGGGCGAAGCGGCCTGGACCAACGCCACGCATCTGGTGGTGGCCGAACCCGGCCACCCGCGCCTGGGCACATTCGTGCGCGGCGCGGACCTGGGCTGGCCGCGTCCGGCCGACGCCGACGAAAAATGGGAGGACGTCTACGCGGTGCGCCTGGAAGATGGCACATTGGCGCCGCACACGGCCGCCTCGCCCGCCACGTTGTTCGTCGACGAGCGCATCGCCGTGCCCGGCATGGCCGGTGGTGCGGAAACCGTGCGCGTCTGTTCATCCCTGGCCTTGCTGCGCGAGGAATCGCACCGCAAATCGCTGGACGACTACGCCGGCTTGTGCGGCGTGCCGGCCGACAAGATCGCTTCGCTGGCCAAGCGCTTCACCAGCTACGGCAAACGCGCCGTGGCCGACGCGCATGGCGGCACGATGAGCGGCTCGGGCTTCTACACGGCCTACGCCATCGCCATGCTCAACACGCTGGTGGGCAATCTGAACGTGGACGGCGGCCTGGTGCTGGATGCCGGCCCGTTCCCGCCTTACGGCCCCGGCCCGCGCTACAACATCGCGGGGTTCGCCAACCGCGCCACGCCTAAGGGCGTCGCCTTGTCGCGCAACCGCTTCCCGTACGAGAAGTCCAGCGAATTCAAGCGCAAGAAGGCCGCGGGCCAGCCGGCGTATCCGGCGTCCGCGCCCTGGTATCCGGCCACCGGCGGCCTCAGTTCCGAGATGCTGGCGTCCGCCCTGGCGGGGTATCCGTACCGCGCCAAGGTCTGGTTCAACCACATGAGCAACCCGATCTACGGCATCGCAGGCTTGAAGGGCGTGATCATCGACAAGATGAAAGACCCGCGCATCCTGCCGCTATCGGTATCGATCAACGCGTTCATCAATGAAACCAACGCGCTGGCCGACTACATCGTGCCGGATACCGTCACCTACGAAAGCTGGGGCGTATCCGCGCCGTGGGCCGACGTGGTGGCCAAGGCGTCCACCGTGCGCTGGCCCGCCGTGCAGCCGCGCGTGGCGCGCACGGCCACCAACGAACCGGTCTGCCTGGAGACTTTCCTGATCGCCTGCGCCAAGCGGTTGGGCATGCCGGGCTTTGGCGAAAACGCGATCTCGGACAAAGAGGGCGCAAAGTACGCGCTGGACACGCCTGAGGACTTCTTCCTGCGCGGCATGGCCAACATCGCGTTTGCAGCCGGCCGAGCCGTGCCCGAGGCCAGCGACGACGACATGGCGCTGACCGGCGTTGACCGCTACCGCGACCTGCTCCAGCACAAGCTGAAACCGGGCGAATGGCGCCAGGTCGCCATGCTGATGAGCCGGGGCGGGCGTTTCGACAAGATGGAGGATGCCTGGGTGGACCAGGGTCAGAACCGTCATACGCGCCAGGCCTACGCCAAGCCCTTGCATATCTGGAGCGAGGAACTGGCGGGATTCCGCCACGCGATGACGGGCGAGCGCTATAGCGGCTGTCCCACCTGGTATCCGGCGCGCCTGGCTGACGGCCGCGACGTGCGGACGGAATACCCGGCCCAGCAATGGCCCTTCCTGCTCAGCTCGTTCAAATCGAACCTGATGAGCTCCATGTCCATCGGCGTGAACCGCTTGCGCCAGGTGCATCCGCATAACCCGGTGTCGATCAACCGGCAGGACGGCGAACGCCTGGGCCTGCGTAATGGCGACCCCGTGCGCATCGTGACGCCGGGCGGCGCGGTGACGGGGCTGGCCCTGCTGCGCGACGGCATCCAGCCCGGCGCGGTTGGCATCGAGCATGGCTACGGCCATACCGAACTGGGCGCGCGCGTCCATGTGGTCGACGGCAAGCCCATGCCGCATGATCCCGCGCTGGCGGCGGGCGTCAACCTGAACGACCTGGGGTTCGGCGACGCCACGCGGGGCGAACACGCCAACGTCTGGATCGACTGGGTGTCCGGCGCTGCGGTGCGCCAGGGCCTGCCGGCGCGGATCGAACGCGCCTAGGCGACCGTGGCGGCCGATGCCGGTGCGCGCTAGCGCACGACGGTGTCGGCTACCAGTTCCAGGCCGTCCGCGCGGATGGGCACCTCGGAAAGCACGCCGCTCAGGTCGCCGGGCCGGGCGGTGGCGGTGCCAGAACGGCTGACGCGGATTTCCACGCGGACGTTGCTGGCCCGGGACAGCGTGGCGTCGGGCGACATGGCGCTGCTGTCGTCCAGCACGAACGTGCGCGGCAGGTCCGACACGCGCCATTGCAGGATCGCCAGCGGCATGCGTGACCCCTCGACGGGGCGCGCCAAGATGAACACGGTATCGTCGGGCTGGACCTGACCGCGCAGGGAATCGGCGATCCGGGCCTGGCCGCTGATGCGGGCGGCCAGGGCGGACGCGTCGCCGGCGGGCTTCGCCTGGGGCGCCGCATTCGAAGCCGTATTCTGCACGCCATTCCCGCCAGCCATCGGCGCCGGCGGTGCGCCGGCCGCCATGGCGCGCGCCTGGGCGATGTTGGACTGGATCTGCCGCGCGGCCTCGGAATCCGGCGGCAGCAGGGCTTGCAGGCGTTCCCAGTGGGCCAGTGCCTCGGCTGCATCGCCGCGCCGCAGCGCCATCATGCCCGCCAGCGCCAACGCCTTGGGTTGATCCGGCTGCGTGGCCAGCGCCTGCGCCACCGCCTCGACCGCATGGGCGTCCGGCACGCCCCGGTTCGCCGACAGCAGCGCATCGGCCATGTCGGCCAGCACGGCGGGTTGGCCCGGAACCAGACGCAGCACCTGTTGATAGGCGGCCACGGCGTCGGCATAGCGGCCCAGGGTCTCATAAGAGCGCGCCAACGTGTACCAGCCGTCCGCATCGTCGGGCGCATTGCGCAGGCGCTGCGCCAGCGCGTTGATGGCCACCGCCATGTCGTCGCCGGTGTCTTGCGCATGCGGTTCAACGGCGCGGGCCATGACGGAGGCATCCGCCGCTGCGCGGGGATTGCCCAGCTTGCCGTACAGCAGCACGGCGGCCACGGGGATCAGCACGCTCAGCAGGCAAGCGGCCGCCACGCCCGCGCGCTGGCCCCGGACTGGCGCGGCCTGCTGTTGGCGCAAGGCCAGGTCCTGCAGCAGGTCGCGCTGCAGCTCGTCTTCGGCCCGCGCCAGGCCGTCGGCGCTCAGGCTGCCGTTCTGCCTGTCGCGCCGCAGTTGCTCGCGCTGGGCCACGTAGAACGCGCGCACGCTGGCGTCGGACGTCGGGTCCGCTGCCGGTGCACGGCGTACCAGCGGCGGGATCAGGCACAGCAGCGTCGCCAGCAGCAGCAACAGGACGACAAGCCAGAGCGTGGTCATGAACCGGTATCCAGAAAGCGGGCGGCGCGGGCGCGTTCATCGGCGGTCAACGGCGCGCGTGCGCGCGTTCGGCGCTTCACCGTGCGCAGCAGTACCCAGAATCCCAGCGCCAGCAGCGCGAACGGCCCCAGCCACAGCAGCCAGGTGATCGGTTTGAACGGCGGGTCGTAGCGGACGAAATCTCCGTAGCGGTCTTCGAAGAAGCGCATGATCTGCGCATCGCTGCGGCCCTCGGCCAACTGGGCGTGGATCAGGTTGCGCATATCGTGCGCCAATGGCGCGTTGGAGTCCGCCAGCGTCTGGTTCTGGCAGACCAGGCAGCGCAAGCCGTGCGCCAACTTGTCGGCCCGTTGCTGGTCGGCGCTGGACAGCGGGGGCAGGGCGGCAGGCGTCTGCGCGGCGGATGCGGGGCCCGAGGCCAAAAGCGCCGCCAGCATCACCGCCAGCGCCGGCAGCAGGGCGGCAAGAAGGCGGGCGGCCCTCATCGCAACCCCTCGATCACGGGTTGGATCCGGGTGCGCCAGATGTCCGGCGTGATCAGGCCCAACTGCTTGTAGCGGATGCGTCCGGCGCCGTCGATGACGAAGGTCTCCGGCACGCCGTAGACGCCGTATTCGATGCCGACGCGGCCGTCGGTATCGCTGGCGGAGGCGATGAACGGATTGCCGTTGCGCGCCAGCCAGTCACGCGCGTCTTGGGGCTTGTCCTTGTAGTTCAACCCGTATAGCGGGAGGCCGTGGCGCTGGGCGACCTCGCGCAGCACCGGCAATTCATCGCGGCAGGGGCCGCACCAGGACGCCCACACGTTCAGCAGCCACACCTGGCCGCGCAGCGACTGCACGTCCAGGCGCTCGCCGGACGCTTGCAGCAGCGGCAGGTCGATGGGCGGGGCGGGCTTGTCGATCATCGCGGACGGCACCGCGCGCGGATCGCGCGACAGGCCCATGGCCAGGAACACGGCCATCGCCATGAAGGCGCCAAGCGGCAGCAGGTAGCGCAGCATCAGTACCCCTCCCGCGCGGCGTGGGCGGGCGGGGCGGCGTCGGCCTTGGGCGGGCGGGCCGCGGCCTCTTGCGCACGCCGGTAGCGTTTGTCGCCGGCCGCCAGCAGGCCGCCCAAGGCCATTAGCAGGCAGCCGCTCCAGATCCAGGTCATGAAGGGCTTGACCTGGATGCGCACGGTCCACGCCTTGTCGCCCACGGGTTCGCCCAGTGCCACGAACAGGTCGCGGGTGAAGCCGCTGTCGATGTCGGCCTGGCTCAGCGCCATGTCCTGCACGGTGTACAGCCGCTTTTCGGGATACAGCGTCACCACCGGTTTGCCGTTGCGCGTGACGGGGAATACGGCGCGTTGCGCGGTGTAGTTGGGGCCGGTGGCGGGCGCCAGGCTGGCGAACGTGAACTGGTAGCCGCCGGCTTCCTGCGTGGCGCCCAGTTCCATGCGCAATTCGTGCTTGACCTCGTAGCCGTTGGCCAGCGTGACGCCGGCGATGAAGACGCCGATGCCGGCATGCGCCAGCAGCATGCCGTACCAGGCGCGTGGCTGGCGGCCCAGGCGGCGCAGCCATTGGCCCCCGCCGTCCGTCAGCCGCTGCGTGGCGTGCGCAGCGGCGCTTGCGACCGACCAGGCCGCCAGCCACAGGCCCAGCATGATCATGGGCGAACCCAGCCGCCACGGGCCGGGCATGGCCAGCGGCAGCAGCACGCTCGTCGCCACGCTGACCGCAAACGCGGCGCGCAGCCGGCGCGCCAGGTCGGGCATGTCGGCCTGTTTCCAGCGAGCCATCGGGCCCACGCCCATCAGGAAGATGGCCGGGGTCATCAGCGGCACGAACACGGCTTCGAAGTAGGGCGGGCCGATGGATATCTTGCCCCAGTCCAGCACGTCCAGCACCACCGGGTACAGCGTGCCCAGCAGCACCGAGCCGGCGGCCACGGTCAGGACGACGTTATTCGACAGCAGCAGCGATTCCCGCGACAGCAGCGAAAAGCCGCCGCCCAGGCCGACCGTCGGCGCGCGCCATGCGTACAGGGCGAGCGACCCGCCCACGATCACGGTCATGAAGGCCAGGATGTACAGTCCGCGCCCCGGGTCCACCGCGAAGGCGTGCACCGAGGTCAACACGCCCGAGCGGACCAGGAACGTTCCCAGGATGCTGAGCGAGAACGTGCAGATCGCCAGCAGCACCGTCCAGCTGCGGAAAGCCCCCCGGCGCTCGGTCACGATCAGTGAGTGGATCAGCGCGCTGCCCGCCAGCCAGGGCATGAACGACGCGTTCTCCACCGGGTCCCAGAACCACCAGCCGCCCCAGCCCAGCACGTAGTAGGCCCACGCGCTGCCCAGCAGGATGCCGATGGTCAGGAAGGTCCAGGCGGCCAGGGTCCAGGGCCGGACCCAGCGCGCCCACAGCGCATCCAGCTCGCCGGAGAGCAAGGCGGCGATGGCGAAGGCGAACGCCACGGAAAACCCCACGTAGCCCATGTACAGCATGGGCGGATGCACGATCATGCCGGGGTCCTGCAGCAGCGGGTTCAGATCGCGGCCGGCCATGGCAGGCGGCATCAGCCGTTCGAACGGATTGGACAGGAACAGCAGGAACAGCAGGAAGCCGACGCTGATCCAGCCCATCACCGCCAACACGCGGCCGGCAAACGCAAGGGGCAGGCGGCGGCTGAACACGGCCACGGCCAGCGTCCAGGCGGTCAGCAGCAGCAGCCACAACAGCAGCGATCCTTCGTGCCCGCCCCAGACCGCCGCGAACCGGTAGGCGGCGGGCAGGTCCGCGTGCGAGTTGCCGGCCACGTACAGCACCGAGAAATCGTTGTGCACGAACGACCACGCCAGGCAGCCAAACGCCAGCACGGTCAGGCAGAACTGGCCCACGGCGGCGGGCCGTGCCACCCGCAGCCCGGCCTGCCAGCCGGTGGCGGCGCCGATCAACGGCAGGGTGGCCTGCGCCAGCGCCGTCAATAGCGCCAGGATCAGGCTGAACAAGCCGATCTCGGGGATCATCGCGCCTGCTCCGGCATCGTGTTGGCGGCCGTGGCCGTGACCGTGCCGGCGCGCTTGATCGCATCGGCGGCCTCGGGCGGCATGTAGTTCTCGTCATGCTTGGCCAGCACTTCGGTGGCGCGGAACACGCCGTCGGCGTCCAGCTTGCCCGCCGCCACCACGCCCTTGCCCTCGCGGAACAGGTCGGGCAGCAGGCCTTGATAGCTCACGGGCACGGAGTGCGCGGTGTCGGTCACGATGAACCGCAAGGTCAGCCCGTCCGCTTCGCGCCGCACCGAGCCGGGTTCCACCAGCCCGCCCACGCGGAAGCTGCCGTTGCGGGGCGCCTCTTTCGCGGCGACTTGCGTGGGGCTGAAGAAGAACACGAGATTCGACTGCAAGGCGTTGAGCACCAGCGCGGTGGCCAGGGCCAGCAGGCCCAGTCCGCCGGCGATGGCGAACATGCGGCGCTTGCGCGGCGTCATGGGTGTCCCTCGCTGGCAGGCCCGCGCGCGGTCGCCCGCCGGATGCGGGCGCGGCGCCACAGCACGAAAGCCTCCAGCCCCATCAGCGCCAGCGTGACGCCGTAGGCGCCCAGGATGTAGGGGCCGTGGCCCTGCAACGAGAACAGCGTGTCCCAGCTCACGGTGCCTCCGGGGCAGGACGGCCGGCACGCAGGGCGGCGGGCTCGCGTTCGGCGATGAGGCCGCGCACGCGCGCCAGCGCCACTGCCGCGCTGTACAGCCAGAAGGCCGCCACCATCAGCAGCATGGCGGTGACCATGATGCGCGCCATGCTGGGCGCCGACGTCAGGTTGATGGAGGCGCCCTGGTGCAGCGTGCTCCACCAGCGGACCGAGAAATAGATGATGGGCACATTCACGACGCCGGCCAGCAGCAGGATGGCGCCGCCCCGGTCGGCGCGGCGGATGTCGTCGGTGGCCGCCTGCAAGGCCATGAAGCCCAGGTACAGGAACAGCAGGATCAGTTCCGACGTCAGCCGCGCATCCCAGACCCACCAGGCGCCCCAGGTGGGCTTGCCCCACAATGCGCCCGTCCACAGCGTCAGGAACGTGAAGAGCGCGCCGGTGGGCGCCAGCGCCCGCATCATCATGAAGGACAGGCGCGTGTTGTAGATGAGCCCCAGCGCGGCGTAGCCCGCCATCACCACGTACAGGAACATCGACATCCAGGCCGCCGCCACGTGGATGAAGAGGATGCGGTAGACCTCGCCCTGCTGACTGTCCGTGGGCGCGACCGCCAGGCCGACGTACAGGCCCGCGCAGGCGAAAAGCGCCGCCGCGAGCGCCAGCAGGGGAATCAGCCGCCCAGCCAGCGGATAGAACACGGCGGGGGACGCGTAGCGCATCCAGCCCGCGCCGGGCGCGGACGGGCCGGCGGCGTAAGGCGAATCGAAAGCGGGATGCTTGTGCATGGGGCCTCTCATTCCAGCGTCACGCGCAGCGCGGCGGACGCGCTCCAGGGGCACAACAGGATCGCCAGGCACAGGCACGCGCCCAACAGCGACAATTGCGGGCCGGCGCCCAGGCCGGCATGCGTGGCGGACACCGCACCCGCCCCGAAGATCAGTACCGGTACATACAGCGGCAGTACCAGCAGGGGCAGCAGTGCGCCGCCGCGCAGGCCCAGCGTCAGCGCCGCGCCCAGCCCGCCCACCAGCGCCAGCGTGGGTGTGCCCAACAGCAGCGACAGGACCAGCACGCCGATCGCCTGCGGCGGCAGGCCGAATTGCAGGGCCAGCACGGGGCTGGCAAGGATCAGCGGCAGGCAGCCGCTGAACCAGTGCGCGGCCAGCTTCACACCCACCAGCAGCGGCAGTGGATGCGGCGACACCAGCAGTTGCTCCAGCGCGCCGTTGGCATGGTCCTGCGTAAAGGGGCGGTGCAGGGTGAGCAGGATGCCCAGCAGCGCGCAGACCCATAGCACGCCCGGCCCGATCGCCAGCAGCAAGGCAGGGTCGGGGCCGATCGCCAGCGGGAAGAGCGAGCCCGCGACGATGAAGAACAGCGTGGCGCCCAGCGTGTCCGCAGGCCGCCTCCAGGCCAGCCGGACGTCACGCAGCGCCAACTGAGACAGCGTAGCCAGCATCCGCGTAGTCATCCATGTTCAGGGTTTGCGTGCGGGAGGCGCCGGTCGCCGGCGCCCGGTGCGACGCCACCACCGCCGCGCCGCCCGCATCCAGGTGCGCGTCCAGCGTGCGCCACAACTGCTCCAGGCTGGCCGCGTCCAGGCCGGCATCGGGTTCGTCCAGTAACCACAGTGGCTTGCCGCCCAGCGCCACGGCGGCCATCGCCAGCCGGCGGCCCTGGCCTTGAGACAGCCGGGCCGCGGGCAGGTGCAGGCTGCCTTCCAGGCGCCAGCGGCGCAGGGCCGAGGCGATGGCGGCGTCATCCTGCGGCGTGCCCGCCACATGCAGGGCGTAGCGCACGTTTTCCAGCGCGGTCAATTCGCCGCACAGGCCATTGGCATGGCCCAGGAACGCCACGCGCGCAAAGTACGCGGCCGGGTCGCGGCGCACGTCCCGCCCTTCAAAATGCAGCGTGCCGGCCAATGGGCGCAGCAGGCCCGCCAGCATGCGCAGCAGGCTCGTCTTGCCGCTGCCATTGGCGCCTTGCACGTGCAGAAGCTGGCCGCGATGCAGGTCGACGTCCACCGGACACAAGCCTTCGGAACGGCCGCGCGGGCTGCGCAGCCCGCTGGCGGCCAGGATCGGCGACGGGGCGTCAGCGGGCCGCATTCGCCACCTCTTTGGGCGCCCCGGCCGGCGGCGTCGCGTCAGAGGTCTGGCCAGGCGGGATGTGCGGCAGCGTATGGGCAATGCCCTTATGGCAATCGATACAGGTCTTGGTCTTGTCCGCCAGGTACGTGGAGTGCATGTTCTGCGCGCGCACGCTCTGGCGCGTGAAGTCCATGTATTCGTAGTTGTGGCAGTTGCGGCATTCCAGCGAGTCGTTGGCCTTGAAGCGCGCCCATTCGTGCCGGGCCAGCTCCAGCCGTTTGTCCACGAACTTCTCGCGCGTGTCGATGGTGCCGAAGATCTTGCCCCACACTTCCTTGGACGCCTGCATCTTGCGGGCGATCTTGTCCGTCCAGTTGTGCGGCACGTGGCAGTCCGAGCACAGGGCACGCACGCCCGAGCGGTTGGTGAAGTGGATGGTGCCCTTCAATTCCGCATATACGTTGTCGCGCATTTCATGGCAGCCCGTGCAGAACTTCTCCGTATTGGTCAGCTCCATGGCCGTGTTGAAGGCGCCCCAGAACAGGATGCCGCCGATGAAGCCGCCGATCGTCAGAAAGCCCAGGCTGAAGTGCACGCTGGGGCGGCGGATGATGTTCCAGTAGCGCTTGAGGAGCTTGAACATGGCGGCGTCAATCCCTTACTTCTTGTCGGTGGCCGGGGCCGTCAGGCGCTTGAGGATCACGTCGATGTCCTGATAGGTGTTGGACACCAGCGGCTTGGCCTCGGCCTGCGGCACGTGGCACTGCACACAGAAGTACCGTCGCGGCGACACTTCGGCCAGCACGTTGCTGTCGCGGTCCATGTAGTGCGTCACGCTCAGCGGCGGCGCCTGCGTTTCCTCGGTGTTCACGCGCGCGTGGCAGGACAGGCAGCGGTTGTAGTTCTTGTCGATCTGATAGCCGTCGATCTTGTGGGGAATGGTGGGCGGCTGCATCGAATAGGTGCGCATCCGCTTGATGTCCTTGTTCTCGATCGGGCTGATCAGCGGCGGATCGGCCTCTTCGGCGATCGGGGTGGGCCCGCGCATGGGGTCTTCGACCTCAAGCGGCGGCGCGGCCCAGGCGGCCGAACCCAGAAGGATGCCGAGGGCGATGGTGGCGGCGCGTAGCTTCATGGCTGTCTCCCGGGGGGGCGTTCAGACCTTGACGATCTTGACCGCGCACTTCTTGAAGTCGGTCTGGAACGAGATCGGGTCGGTGGCGTCCAGCGTGACCTTGTTGATCAACTGCCCGGCGTCGAACCACGGCACGAAGACCAGGCCGCGCGGCGGCTTGTTGCGTCCACGGGTCTCCAGCCGGGTGCGCATCTTGCCGCGCCGCGACTCGATCTCGACTTCCACGCCGCGCCGCAGGCCCATCGCCTGCGCGTCGTCGGGGTGCATGAAACAGACCGCGTTGGGAAACGCCCGGTACAGCTCGGGCACGCGTCGCGTCATCGATCCGGAATGCCAGTGCTCCAGGACGCGTCCGGTGGACAGCCAGAACGGATATTCCTTGTCCGGCGACTCCGGGGGCGGTTCGTAGGGCAGGGCGTAGATGACGGCGCGGCCGTCCGGGTTGCCGTAGAACTCAAAGCCGGCGCCGGCCTTCACGTAGGGATCGCTGCCTTCGCGGTAGCGCCACAGCGTTTCCTTGCCGTTGACGACGGGCCAGCGCAGGCCACGCGCCTCGTGGTAAGTATCGAACGGGGCCAGGTCGTGGCCGTGGCCACGGCCGAATTCGGCGTATTCCTCGAACAGGCCTTTCTGCGCATAGAAGCCGAAGGCCTTCGCTTCCTGGTTTTCGTATTCCGCGTTCAACTCGCTATTGGGGAACTTGTTGACTTTGCCATTGGCGAAGAGCACGTCGAATAGGGTCTTGCCCCGGTACTCGGGCTTTTTCGCCAGCAGGTCGGCGGGCCAGACCTCTTCCACCTTGAAGCGCTTGGAGAATTCCATCAACTGCCACAGGTCGGAACGCGCATCGCCCGGGGCGTTCACCAGTTGATGCCAGAACTGGGTGCGCCGTTCCGCGTTGCCATAGGCGCCTTCCTTCTCCACCCACATGGCCGCGGGCAGGATCAGATCGGCGGAAATGGTGGTGACCGTGGGGTAGGCGTCCGACACCACGATGAAGTTGTCGGGGTTGCGGTAGCCCGGCAGGCCTTCGTTCATCAGGTTGGCCGCGGCCTGCATGTTGTTGTTGACCATCACCCAGTAGGCGTTGATCTTGCCGTCCTTCAGCATGCGGTTCTGCAGCACGGCGTGCGCGCCCACCTTGTCGGGGATCGTGCCGTCGGGCAACTGCCAGATCTCTTCCGCGTGCGCGCGGTGCTTGGGGTTGGTGACGACCAGATCGGCCGGCAGGCGGTGGGAGAACGTGCCCACTTCGCGCGCGGTGCCGCAGGCCGAGGGCTGCCCCGTCAGCGAGAACGGGCTGTTGCCCGGCGTCGAGATCTTGCCCGTCAGCAGGTGGATGTTGTAGACCATGTTGTTGGCCCACACGCCGCGCGTGTGCTGGTTAAAGCCCATGGTCCAGAACGATGTCACGCGGATCTTCGGATCGGCGTAGAGCTCGGCCAGATCCTGCAACTGCTTTTGAGGCACGCCGGTCAGCTTGGACGTGTATTCCAGGTCGTACTTCGAGACGAACTTGGCGAAGTCATCGTAGGTGATGGGCTTGGAGCCGCCCGCCTTGTCCGCGTTCTTGGCCGCCTTCTGCAAGGGGTGGTCGGGCCGCAGGCCATAGCCGATGTCGGTGTTGCCTTCGTGGAACACGGTGTGCTTGTCCACGAAATCGCGGTTTACGCGCTTGGTCTGGATGATGTAGTTGGCGATGTAGTTCAGGATCGCCAGGTCCGTCTGCGGCGTGAACGTCAGCGTCAGGTCGGCCAGTTCGTACGAGCGGTGTTCGAAGGTCGACAGCACCGCCACCTTGGTTTTGGGGGCGGACAGCCGGCGGTCGGTGACGCGTGTCCACAGGATGGGGTGCATCTCGGCCATGTTCGAGCCCCACAGCACGAAGGCGTCGGCGTTCTCGATATCGTCATAACAGCCCATGGGTTCGTCGGCGCCGAAGGTCCGCATGAACCCCACGGCCGCCGACGCCATGCAGTGCCGCGCGTTCGGGTCCAGGTTGTTCGACCGGAAGCCCGCCTTCATTAATTTCAGCGCGGCGTAGCCTTCCCACACGGTCCATTGCCCTGACCCGAACATGCCGACGGCGGTCGGGCCCTTGTCCTTCAACACCCGCTTGAACTGTTCGGCCATCACGTCGAACGCCTGGTCCCAGGACACCGGCGCGAACTCGCCGTCCTTGGCGTATTTGCCGTCCTTCATGCGCAACATCGGCGTGGTCAGCCGGTCGTTGCCGTACATGATCTTGGACAGGAAGTAGCCCTTGACGCAGTTCAGGCCCTTGTTGACCTCGGCGTTGAAATCGCCGTGCGTGGCCACGACCTGATTGTCCTTGACCGCGACGTTCACGCCGCAGCCGGTCCCGCAGAACCTACAGGGCGCCTTGGACCATTTCAGCTTGGCCGCTTCGGATTCCGTCACGATGTTCTGCGTGTACCCGACGATCGGAATGCCCGCGACGGTGGCGGCAGCCGCGGCGGCGGATTGCTTGATGAAATCTCTACGAGCCATGGACATCGCCAATCTCCTCGTTCATCGCGGCAAGCGTGTCGGCGTGCTGGTAGACCAGCGCCGAGGCCAGCACGCCATCCAGGCGCTGGATCTGGGAGATCCGCGCCATCATGTCGTCGGTGGAAGGCGCTTCCAGCGTGACCACCAGTTTCCCGGTGTCGGACGCGCCATGGATTTCGGATCCCGCGACGGCCAGGATGGCGGCGCGGACCTCGGGCAGGCGTCGGGGCAGGGCATGCACGACCAGGCTGGCGATATGCAGCTCGGGCGGTGCCGTGGACGGCGGGGGGGAGGCAAGCGCGGACATGGGGGTTCCGTCGCCTCGCATCAGCTGCCCGGGGGGCCGGCGATCAGCTGATAGAACCAGACAATGAAACCGTAGCCCGCCACGATGACGACCGTAAGGACGGGGGCCATGACCGCCGTCAGGAACAGGAAACTTCGCAGTTCCTGAGGCTTTGTGTAGCCATCAGACTCGTTTTGCACACACCACCTCGCGACAACGGTTGGGGTATTGCGTTTAACGTGCGGATGCCGAAGTTTGTAGCAGTGCTTTCACACGGCGTCAATGTTGCATCACGGCGAAACAATCGCGCCGTGGCGCTATATACGAAAGTGCCTGACGCCTTGCCGTAGCGCGTCAGGCACCTTGTATTGATTCGCGTTGCGGATTAGCCGATGGCGCCGTAGATGCGCCGGGCGTCCTCTGCCGTGGCCAATGGGCGGCCCAGCGCGCGTGCGCCTTCGGCGGCTTGCCGGACAAGCGCCGCATTGCCCGCCGCGATGCTGCCGTCGCGCAGCTTCAGGTTGTTCTCGAAGCCCACACGCATGTGGCCGCCGAACGCCGCCGCCGTCGTGACGCAGGCGTTTTCCTCGGCGCCGAACGCGCAGATCGCCCAGGGCAGCGTGTGGTCGTACGCCGCCAGGAAGGGCAGCAGATCGTAGGCCGAAGACGTCTGGCCTACGCTGTAGCGGCCCAGCACGAACAGCACCGACCAGGCGCCCGGGGGCACCAGCCCGCGTGCGCGCAGCGACTGCCAGCGTTGTACGTCGCCTTCGTCGTACAGGATGATCTGGGCCAGGATGCGGCGCTCCGCCACCCAGGCAAAAAACGCCGCCAGTTCCGTTTCGGGAATGTCCGGCACGGCGATTTCGCGCAGGCCCATGGACACGGCCTCGGGCTGCAGTTCGCGCACCAGCGCGATCTGTTCGGCCGCCTTGTAGACCCCGGCGGCTTCGCTGGTGACCTGCACCAGCAGCTCTCGGCCTACGGCGCGGTCGACGGCGGCCAGCGCCTCGCGGTAGGCATGGGCGTCCAGCAAGTGGCTGCCGTCGGGCTTGCGCACGTGCATGTGCATCATGCCGGCGCCGGCCTCCAGGCAGGCGCGCGCTTCAAGCGCCAAGGCCTCGGGCGTCATCGGCACGGCAGGGTGGTCCGCGGCTTTCTTGTAGGCGCCGTTGGGCGCCACGGTGATGATGACGGGGGATTCGGCCAGCGCGGCGCGCGGCAGGGTGGTCGTGTTCAAGGCTGGATCTCCGGCAGTTCGGGGCTGATCAGGTCCAGGCCGGCGCGCAGCAGGCGATCATAGCGGGCGCGCTCGGCGGCGATGGTCTCGGGCGTCCAGGCGTAGAAGCCTTCGCCGGCTTTCATGCCGTAGCGGCCGTCGGCGGCGCGTTCGGTCAGGCAGCGCGCGGGGTGGTCCGCATTGCAGAAGGTCGGATACATGGTCGCGCCCGCGGCGGCGTGCACGTCGATGCCCGCGTGGTCGCGCTGCATGACGGGGCCGGCCGCCAGAAAGCGGAAGCCGAAGCCGAAGCGCACGGCCGCGTCCACGTCCTCCGGCGAGGCGATGCCGCGGTCGATCAGATCAAACGCTTCGCGCGACAACGCGTGCTGCAAGCGGTTGGCCAGGAAACCGGGCAGGTCCTGCTTGACCTTCACCGGCACGCTGCCGCAGCGGCGCATGAAGGCGATGAGCGAATCCGCGCAGGCGTTATCGCTGGCCTCGCCCAGCACCACTTCCACCAGCGGCACCAGGTGCGCGGGCATGAAGAAGTGCAGGCCCAGCATGCGGCCGCGCGTTTCCAGGCCCTGGCCGATGGCGCTGATGGGGAAGCTGGAACTGTTGCTGGCCAGGATGGCGTCCGGGCGGGCGCGCCGCGCCAGATCCGCGAACAACGCCTGTTTGATGTCCAGGCGTTCCGGAATGCACTCAATAACGAGGTCCACGGTGGACCAGTCCACCGCGTCCAGGCTGGGCGCGGTCGCCAGCAGCGCGGCATTGGCTTCGCGGCCGATTGTCTTCAGGTTTTCGGCGACGCGGGCGGGCAGGCCGGCCGCGCGTTCTGCGTTGGATTCGATCACGGTCGTCCGGCAGGCCGCGCGGGTCAGCACCACCGCTACGTCCGCGCCCATCGTGCCGCCGCCCACTACCACTGCATGCGCCGCGCCCGGGTTGGGCAGCGCTGTTGCGTCCGTCTGCATGGTTTGCTCCTCTCTTGCATCGTCGTTGGGGGCGAGTGTAGAGAAGCCGCTTTGATTGATGAATCAGATTTTTTGGATAGAATGATCGGTAAAACAGATCAATAGAGACAGGCAAGGCATCATGCAGATCAATCTTTCGATGCGCGATATCGACACCACGCTGGTGCTGGGCCGCACGCTCAATTTCCGGCAGGCGGCGGGGCAGTTGCACCTGTCGCAATCGGCGCTGTCCACGCAGGTCCAGCGCATCGAAGAGGCCCTGGGCGTCCGGCTGTTCGACCGCACGACCCGCACCGTGCGCCTGACGGCGGCCGGCGAAGTCTTCATGCAGCAGGCCGCGACCTTGCAGGTGGCGTTCCGCGACGCGATCGCGGCGGTCAGCGGCGTCACCAGTGCAGAGCAGGGGCAGGTGTCGGTTGCCGCGTTGCCGTCGCTGGCGGCCCGGCTGCTGCCGCGCGTGCTGATGGCCTACCGCCAGGCGCACCCGCACGTGGCGCTGAAAGTGCGCGACACCTTGTCGGGTCCCGCCTTCGATCTGGTGCGCGCGGGCGAGGTGGATTTTGCGCTGACCGCCGCCGACCCGCAGCACGCCGACCTGCACTACGTGCCGCTGCTGTCCGACAGTTTCCTGTTGTTGATCCCCGAATCGCACCCCCTGGCCAAGACGCGGGGGCCGGTGCGTTGGGCCGACACCGCAAGCGCGGCGCACGTGTCGATGGTGCAGCCCAGCAGCGTGCGGCAGTACACGGAATGGGCCTTTCTGCAAAACCGCATCCGATTCGCGCCGGCGTTCGAAGCGGAGCATCTGACGACGATCGTGGCCATGGTCGAATGCGGCTTCGGCGTGGCCGCCTTGCCCGAGATCGCGGCGGGCGCGGTGTCGCAGACCGCCATCGTCCAGCGGCCGCTGACCGGGCCGGTGGCAGAGCGTTCGATCGGCCTGGTCACGTCGCGCAATCGCAGTCTTTCGCCTGCCGCCGCGGCGCTGGTGCAGACCCTGAAAGCCTATCTGGCCGCGCATCCGCGCTAGGGTTTTGCGGTGCCGCGCCACGCCATTTTTGATTTCCCTCAAGCGGCCGCGCAAAGGCTCTCGACACGAAGTGGGCGGTGGTATTATTCTCAGTACACTAACTAATTGGAGCTGCCTCAACGTGCCGGATGTACAGAAAAAGACGACGTCCCAGAAGCGCGTCGCAACTCAGAAGACAGAGAGCAATATTTTTGATCCGGCCAAACAGGTGCTGTGGTCGCGCCCCGGCTATCTGGTGCGGCGCCTGAACCAGATCCACTACGCCATGTTCTACGAAGAGTGCAAGACGCAGAACGTGACGCCCGTGCAATACGGCGTGCTGACCGCGCTGTCGCTCAGCCCGTGGCTGGACCAGACCGCCATCGGCATGGAGCTGGGGCTGGATCGCACCACTACCGCCGACGTCGTCAAGCGCTTGCAAGAGCGCGGCCTGGTGGAGCGCCGGGTCAATCCCACCGACAAGCGTTCGCGCCAGGCGGTGATCACTCCGGAAGGCTTGCGCATCATGGGGTTGCTGCAGGAAGGCATGGCCCGGGCGCAGCGGCGCTTGCTGGAACCGCTGTCCACGCGCAACCAGGAAATCTTCATGAAGCTGCTTTCCACGCTGGTGGAAGCCAATAACCAGTACAGCCGCACCACGCTCAAACCGATGTAGGGCGGGAGGGGGCCGCACCGCTGGCGCGTGCCCCGTTTCGCCATCAGTCTTTCAGCGCATTCATCCGGGCCACGCCTCGGGCGGCTTGCCCGTCGCCCAGGGTATTGCGCACCCAGATCAGTTCGGCGGCGATCGCCACGGCGATCTCGGCCGGCGTTTTGCTGGCGATGCGCAGGCCCACCGGGCCATGCAGGCGGGCGATCTGGCCGTCGTCCAGGTCGAACAACCGAAGCCGTTCGCGCCGTTTCTCCTGGTTGGCGCGCGAGCCCAATGCGCCGACGTAGAACGCGCGCGATTTCAATGCTTCCAAGAGCGCCATGTCGTCAAGCTTGGGGTCATGGGTGACGGCCACGATCGCGGTGCGTTCATCGGTGCCGATCTCCAGCACCGCATCGTCCGGCATGCTGGTCAGCAGCGTGGCCCGGGACGCATTCCAATCGGTAAAGAACTCTTCGCGCGGATCGCAGACCGTGACGTGGAATTCCAGCGTCGCGGCGATATCGGCCAAGACGCGGGCCGTCTGGTTCGCGCCGATGATCAGTAGCCGCCACCGCGGCCCGTACACGCTGCGGAAGATCCGGCCATCGAAATCGGGCCCGTCGGCGGGGCCGGCAGGCGAAATCGAGGTATGGCCGTCCAGCAGATCCACCGTGCGCTGGATCAGGCGATGCTCGCGGATCGACGCCAGCACCCGGTCCAGCCATACGGTGTCGCGCAGCCGTTCGCTGATCAGGCGCAGCGTACCGCCGCAAGGCAGGCCGAAGCGCGCGGCCTCGTCCCGCGTGACGCCATAGGTCAGGCGGGCGGGGGCGTCCTCCAGCGCGCCGGCGCGGGCCCGCGCGATCAGATCGTCCTCGATGCAGCCGCCTGATACCGATCCGGCGACGCGGCCGTCGTCTCGCACCGCCAGCATGGCGCCCGCTTGCCGCGGCGCCGAGCCCCAGGTCTGCACAACAGTGATCAAGTGCACGCGGCTACCCGCGGCGACCCAGTCGCGGGCAAGTTGCAGTACATCCAGGTCCAGGGCGTTCATCGGTTTCTCACAGGGGAAATGCGGTGGCGGCAGAAGGGCGCCGGCACGGTTTATGTTCACTGTACTGATGAATTGACGAGATGTCTCTAGTGTCTATCCCTACCTATTTTCGCGCCTTTTCCGGCGGGTTCGGAAGGCGTCTCGCCGGCCCCGGGATTTCCCTAATTGGTCAGTACGCTGACTATAAAGTCAGTATACTGACGTAAATTCGGAAGCCGGACGGTGCGCATTCCCCCTGCGGGGATGCCGTCCGGTGTTCCGGTTGTTCCAATCAAATAGTCAGTGTACTGATAATAGGTACTGACATGCCGGGGCGGGGCAGGCGCCGCGCCATCACACTGGGAGCAGGGGAATGAGCAAAGTGCGCAAGATCGCGTTCGAGGAGCACTACACCGCGGTTGGATTCAAGGATTATTCAAAGAGTTTCGCGCAGCATATCGATCCCGCCGTGCTGGCCGACCTGGCGGCGCGGCTGGTGGATTTCGATGAGGTCCGGCTGGGCGAAATGGACCGCGCCGGCATCGACTACGTCATCCTGTCGCAGACCGGCCCCGGCGTGCAGGCGGAAGCCGATGCCGCGGTGGCGCTCAACCGCGCCAAGGAGAACAACGATTTCCTGGTCAGCCAGATCGCGCGCCATCCGACCCGGTACGGCGGCTTCGCCACGTTGCCCATGCACGACCCCCGCGTCGCCGCGGCTGAGCTGGCGCGTTGCGTCAAGCAACTGGGCTTCAAGGGCGCGCTGATCAACGGCCACACCAACGGCGTCTATTACGACGACCGCGCCTATGACCCATTCTGGGAGCAGGTGCAGGAACTGGATGTGCCGATCTACCTGCATCCGAGCGATCCCTATGTCATTCCGCAGGCTTATTCAGGCCACCCGGAGCTGGTGGGGGCGTCGTGGGGCTGGGGCGTCGAGACCGCCACGCACGCGCTGCGGCTGTTGTTCGGCGGCGTGTTCGACCGCTATCCCGGCGTCAAGCTCATCCTGGGGCACATGGGCGAAGGCCTGCCGTTCCAGCGGTGGCGCTTCGACAGTCGTTTCGCGGTCTATTCGCACGGCATCAAGCTGGCGCGCGCGCCGTCGGAATACCTGGGCAGCAACATCGTCATCACCACGTCCGGTGTCTGTTCGCCTCCCACGTTGACGGCCGCCATTGCCGAAATGGGCCGCGAAGCGGTGATGTTCTCGGTGGATTACCCCTATGAATCGACGGCGCTGGCCGCCGAGTTCATCGAGCAGACGCCGATGGACGACGCCACCCGAAACCTGGTCTGCCACGGCAACGCGCAGCGCCTGTTCAAACTCTGATCCCCGGAAAAAGGAGCAACCATGCAGAGACCCTTCCGTATCGGCCAGATCGTGCCGAGCTCGAACACGACGATGGAAACCGAGATCCCCGCGATGCTGCTGGCGCGCCAGCAGATCCGGCCGGAACGTTTCACGTTCCATTCCAGCCGGATGCGCATGAAGAAGGTGGTGAAGGAGGAACTGGCGGCGATGGACGGCGAGTCCGACCGTTGCGCGGTGGAACTGAGCGACGCGCGGGTGGACGTGCTGGGATACGCCTGCCTGGTGGCCATCATGGCAATGGGCCATGGATATCACCGGGTATCGGAAAAGCGCCTGCAGGCGCACACGGCCACCAACGGCGCGGATGCGCCCGTGATCACCAGCGCGGGGGCCCTGGTGGACGCCTTGACGGTGATCGGCGCGCGCCGCATCGTGGTGGTGGCCCCGTACATGAAGCCGTTGACCGAACTGGTGGTGGACTACATCCGCAACGAAGGCTTTGAGGTGGTGGACTACCGCGCGCTGGAGATCCCCGACAATCTGGACGTCGGCCGCCACGACCCGGCGCGGTTGCCGGAGATCGTCGCGCAGATGGACACCCGCGATGTCGACGCCATTGTGCTGTCGGCCTGCGTGCAGATGCCGTCGCTGCCGGCCATCGCCAAGGTCGAGGCGCAGACCGGCAAACCGGTGATCACCGCCGCCGTCGCCACCACCTACGCGATCCTGAAGTCGCTGGACCTGGAACCGGTAGTCCCCGGCGCGGGCGCGCTGCTGTCGGGCGCCTACTAAGGAAGACGGCCATGAGCACTTATCTCTATGGCGGCAACGTCCATGCCAATGGCATCCGCCAACACTACCTGCGCTACGGCGGCGGCCACGCGGCGGACCGCGATGCGGTCGTGATCGTGCCGGGCATCACCAGCCCCGCGGCCACGTGGGGCTTCGTGGGCGAGCGGTTCGGCAAGACGTTCGACACCTACATTCTTGACGTGCGCGGACGTGGCCTGTCGGAAGCCGGCGCATCGCTGGACTACAGCCTGGACGCCCAAGCCGCCGACGTGCTGGCCTTCGCGCAGGCGCTGGGACTGGAACGCTACAGCCTGGTCGGCCATTCCATGGGCGGGCGGATCGGCGTGCGCGCGGGCCGTACCCGGCCCGCCGGCCTGCGCCGCCTGGTCCTGGTCGACCCGCCGGTGTCCGGCCCTGGCCGCCGGCCGTATCCGGCCAAGCTGCCCTGGTATGTCGATTCCATGGCGCAGGCCCGCCACGGGATGGACGCCGAGGCCATGCGGGCCTTTTGCCCCAGTTGGACGGACGCGCAACGCCAACTGCGCGCCGAATGGCTGCACACCTGCGACGAACGCGCCATCATCCAGAGCTTTGACGCCTTCCAGACCGACGATATTCATGCCGACCTGCCGCGTCTGAATGTGCCGGTCCTGCTGGTGACAGCGGAAAAGGGCGACGTCGTGCTGGAAGACGACGCGGCCGAGATTGCGCGGCTGGCGCCGGGGACCCTGCACCACCGCGTGCCGGCGGCCGGGCACATGATCCCGTGGGATAACGAGGAAGGCTTCTACGCGGCCTTCGGCGATTTCCTGGGCGCGCCGCTGGCGCGGGCCTGAATCGCCGGGCCTTCACGCAAGGAGAGAATCATGCCTGTAAGCGACTATGAACTGGTGAAAGCCTGGCAGCAGGTGCTGACCTTGTCCAACCTGCAGCCCGGCCAGTCCGTAACGGTGCTGACCAGCGCCGCGACCCACCCGCAAACGCTGTCAACCGCGCTGATCGCGGCGCAATCGATGGGGGCGGTGGTCAACCGGCTGGACTTGCCGCCCGTCAATGGTGAAAAGGCGTTAAGCCGCGATTCACTGGCCTATCTGGGCACCACGCCGCTGACCGGGAACATGCCCGCGATCGCGGCGCTGAAGGAAAGCGATCTGGTGCTGGATTTGATGACCCTGCTGTTTTCGCCGGAGCAGCACGAGATCCTGGCCACCGGCACCAAGATCCTGCTGGCCGTGGAGCCGCCCGAGGTGCTGGCGCGGCTGGTGCCGACGGAGGCGGACCGCGCGCGGGTGAAGGCCGCGGCGGCGCGCATCAGTGCGGCGCGCGAGATGAGCGTCGTGTCGGCGGCGGGTACGGACTTGCGTTGCCCGCTGGGCGAGTTCCCGGCGATCAGCGAATACGGGTTCGTGGACGAACCGGGGCGTTGGGATCATTGGCCCAGCGGCTTTGTGCTGACCTGGCCCAACGAACGCGGCGCCCACGGCAAGATCGTGATCGACGCGGGCGACATTCTGCTGCCGCAGAAGCTGTACGTGCGCTCGCCCATCGAACTGACGGTAGAGAACGGTTTCGCCACGCGCATTGAAGGCGGGGTCGACGCGGAGCTGCTGAGCGAGTACGTGGCGTCGTTCCGGGACCCCGAGGCGTACGCGATCTCGCATATCGGCTGGGGCCTGCAGCCGCGCGCGCACTGGACCACGCTGGGCCTGTACGACCGTGAAGCCACCATCGGCATGGACGCACGGGCGTACGAGGGCAATTTCCTGTTCTCGCTGGGGCCGAACAACGAGGCGGGCGGCAGCCGCACCACCACCTGCCACATCGACATCCCGTTGCGCGGCTGCACCGTGCGGCTGGACGGCGAGGACGTGGTCCGCCAGGGCAAGGTGCTGGACGGCGCCGCCCCGCAGGAATAAGCCATGGCGCCAAGCAACCATCGATCAAGGAAACTGCTTCATGCATGACGACATCTCCGCCTACGAACGCCAGGGCTTCGGCGCCACGATGGCCCCGAAGCCGCCCTATGGCCTGCTGATCGTGGACCTGGTCAACGGATTCGCCGATCCAGCCGTATTCGGCGGCGGCAACATCGCGCCGGCCATCGCGCAGACGACGCATCTGCTGGCGCATGCGCGCAGCCAGGGCTGGCCGGTGGCGCACAGCCGCATCGTGTTCGCCGACGACGACGCCGACCACAACATCTTCACGCTGAAAGTCCCAGGCATGCTGACGCTGAAGGAAGCGCATCCCAACAGCGCGATCGTCCCTGAACTGACGCCTGCCGCCGGGGAACTGGTGGTGCGCAAGACGGTGCCTTCGGCGTTCTTCGGCACCGGCTTGGCGGCTTGGTTGTCGCAGCGCGGGGTGCAGACGCTGCTGGTGGCGGGCGCCGTCACCAGCGGCTGCGTGCGGGCAAGCGTCGTGGACGCGATGCAGTATGGCTTTCGGCCGCTGGTGGTGTCCGATTGCGTAGGCGACCGCGCCATCGGCCCGCATGAGGCCAACCTGTTCGACATGCGACAGAAATACGCCACGGTGCTGACGCGCGAGGAAGCGGTGCGAGCGACGCTGGCCTGATGGCCTTCCAACGGAAAAGGGGTTGCGCCTAGTTGGCGCAACCCCTCTTTTTGCGTTGGCGGCCGCCTGCCTACACGGGGTAGACCAGGTCGTTGGCCAGGATGGTGGTGTCGTACACCACCTGGCGCTCTTTCAGTTTGAGCACGCCGTCCTGCTGGGTGAAGCGGTCGTAGTAGGTGCCCGCCAGATGCAGGGTCGTGGGGCCTTCCACCAAGGTCTGCATCAGCATGAACGCGGCCTGGGCCTCGATGTCGCCGTCAGGCGATTCGCTGATCACGCGGGTGTTGCTGACCAGGTGTAGCATGTATCGCGGGGCGAACATCTGGGTGCGCGAAATGGCCACGGCGCGGTCGTGCATCATGGCCCGGCCCTCGGCGTAGACCAGCCCCACCGGCAAGCCCAGCTCGGCGTTCTCGCGCGCGGTCACGCGGTACAGGCCGTCCTTGGTGAAGAAGTCGGGCCAGGCCTCGATCTGGCCGGCGTCCAGCGTCGCACAGTAGTCGGCGTGGAATTCCTCGATTTCCTGGCGCAGCGCGATGGCGCGTGCCGGATCGATCTTGCGGGGGGAAAATTCGAATCGGGTTCTCATGTGTCTTGGTTCCTGCCTCAGAAGCCCATCACGCCGCGGTAGTAGCTGTACATCGAGCGGATCGCGGCCTCCGAAATCAACGTGTTCGACGTCCCTTGCTTGCCGGACTCCAGCTTCAGCACGTTGACGTCGGTGCTGGCGCGCCGCACGCCTTCCTGCACGAATTTCATGGCTTCGTTGTCTTCCAGGCCCAGGAAGCCGGCCGGCCCCATCAGGTTGCCCTGGCGCAGGCGATGGCGTTCCATTTCGGGCGTGTCGTCCTCGTAGCCGAACATGGTCCATTGCATGATCATGCTGTCGGGCCCGTTGGGCACGATCTGGCGCACGCCCAGCGTGTTCATCTCGCGCTGCACGATCAGGTTGGGCCACACCGTCTGCATTGTGACCGACCAGGGCGAGTCGAACTCCTTCACGAATTCCAGGAAGCGGTCGTCCTGCAGGTGCAGGCCGTCATGGAAGGAGCGCATTTCCTTCTTGTTCTCTTCGCTGACGGTGGCGTACTTGTCTTCGCTCTTGGCCGAGGCCATGGTGCCGTGGCGGCCGTGCACGGAATCGACAAGCATGGCCGATTTATTGCCGGCCACCAGCAGCCCGAACACCACCAGGAACGAATGCAGCAGGGTCGCGTGGTACGGATCCTTCAGGTTCTCGTGGTACATCTTCCAGTTGCAAGGCAACTCGTTGCGGTAGTAGCCGTGGATCTTTAGCTTCTTGCCAGGAAAAACCGTGTCGAAATCGGCCAGGATCTCGGGCGTCAGGTACTGGTCGATGGGTTCGACGTCAGCGTGATAGGACGCGAAGATGACGCCGTTGCGCGTCGTGACGTGGAGCTTACGCAGGCCGTGCTCGTCGTTTTTGAAGTCCTTGGGCATGCCGCCTTCGCGGTTCACGCCGCGCTTGAAGGGAATGCCTTGCAGATTGCCTTTCAGATCGTACGACCATTGGTGGTAAGGGCAGACGAATTCCTTGGCGTTGCCTTGGCTATTGCGGCAGAACTCGGCGCCACGGTGGGCGCAGCGGTTTTCGAATACGTTGACCGAGCCGTCTTCGGCGCGCGAGACCACGACCGGCGTTGGCCCCACGTAAGAGCGCTTGTAGTCGCCCGGATTCGGCAGTTCGGCCTCAAGCGCCACGTAGTTCCAGGTTTTGCCGTGGAAGATCTTCTCGACTTCCTTGTCGTAGATGGCGCTGCTGGTGTAGACCCAGTCGGGGATGTAGTGCAGCGCGTCTTCCGGCCAGACACAGTCGGCTAGCGCTGCGTCCTTGGCGGCCACCGTGCGGCCGATGACGGTTTGTGATTGATACATGGAAAGCTCCTGTCGAGGCGGGGCAACAATGGAATTCAGGGCGTGGCGGCGGGTTGCTGGCAGGCTTTCACCAGCGGCTTGAGCGCCACGGTTTCGTCGGCGTAGCGCTGCGGATCGATGCGCAGGCCTTGTTCGAACAACACGCGCAATTGGCGCAGGTCGCCGCCGGCGTTGATGGCGATGGCATGGACCGGCACGCCGTCGCGGTGGCCCAGCCAGATGAACTTGGGCACGTCGGCCCCGCTTTGGGGCGTCCCGCGGCAGGCATAGGCCAGGCCCGGTTGCGGCAGGCCCAGCATCTGCACGTTGCAGCCGAATTGGTCGGTCCAGAACCACGGATAGGGTTCGCCCGGCGCGGGCTGGCCCAGCATGCCGGCCGCGGCGGCGCGCGCCTGTTCATTGGCGTTCTGCCAAGACTCCAGCCGCAGGGCCATGTTCAGATGACGCCGGTGCTGGCTGGCGCAATCGCCGGCGGCGTAGACGTCGGGGGCGCTGCTGCGGCAGTCGGCGTCGACCGCGATGCCGCCGTTGGCGGGGTCCAGCGCCAGGCCGGCCTCGGCCGCCAGCGACACCTCGGGCGTCAGGCCGATGGCGACCACCACCACGTCGGCGTCGATCACGGCGTCGCCCTCTAATTCGATCGTGAAACGGGCCCGAGGGGGGACCGTGTCATCGGGATCGGGCCGCCGGGTGCAGCGTGCCATGCGCGCGTCCAGGCGCAGCGCCACGCCGGCGTGGCGGGTGCGTTCGGCCAGCCAGTCGGACAGGGCCGGCGGCAACACGCGTTCCAGCAGGCGCGGCGCGCTTTCCAGCACGGTTACCTGGGCGCCCAGGCCGCGCGCGGTGGAGGCCACTTCCAACCCCAGGAAACCGCCGCCGATGACGGCGACGCGCGCATCAGGCGTCAGGCTGGCGCGCAGCGCCGCCGCGTCATCGAGCGTCCTGATGTAGTGCACGCCGGCAGTGCCGCGGGGCAAGGTGGGCAATTCGCGCGCCCGGCCGCCGGTGGCAAGCAGGCAGCGGTGGTAGTTCAGGCGGCGCCCGTCGGCCAAGTGGACGAGATGGCCCGCGGAATCCAGCCGGACCACTTCGACGCCGGTCAACAAGCCGATGCGCCGCTGTTCATAGAAGCCGCTGGGGTGGACGGCCGTCTGCGCATGCGCCTCGTTCGATTGCAGCACGGCCTTGGACAAGGGCGGGCGCTCGTAAGGGGCATGCGCCTCGCGGCCGATCAGCGTGATGGGGCCGTCATGGCCCAGGTCGCGCAAGGCTGCGGCGGCCACCGCGCCGGACTGCCCGGCGCCGATGATGAGGATCGAGTCGGCGTCAGCCATGCTCAACCCTGCACGTCCGCGTAGATGTCCTGGCCTTCGACCTTGACGGGGTACACGCGGATGCCGCTGGTCGCGGGCGCGCACATGGCGTGGCCGGTGCGGATGTCGAACCTGGCCTGGTGCAGCGGGCACTCGATACAGCCGTCTTCCAGGTAACCGTCGGACAGGAGCGCGTAGGCGTGCGTACAGACGTTGTCGGACGCGAAGAACTCGCCGTCGCTGCGATATAGCGCAAGCTGTTTTTCGCCGGCCGCGACGGGGATGACCTCGTCGTCGTCCGTCAGTTGGTCGGTGGAGGCAATGCGGATCCAGTTCATATTGTCTCTCTAATCAGTATGCTGAGTAATGTGGTCAGTGTACTGCTCAAAAAAACAAGTCAGGAGCTAGGGATTTCCCCGACGCGACGATCGTCGGCGGCTTGCTGCGCGCGCCTATTATGCCCGCCCCGCGCGACGTGGACGGGGCCGTTTCTCCTATATGGAAGGCATGCCCAAAAACGCCGTCCGGGCCGTCTCGCAACGCGGACCCAAAGGGCCGGAAACGCAGGGTTTTCACGTGTTTCGCAGTGGGGATTAACCTTGTTGACACTCAAAATTACTGTCAGTATGCTGATCAACAATTCAGTGTGCTAACGTTTTTTTGGGTCGTAAAAAAGCGGCGTTGGCATGGGTTGAGGCGGGTCCAAGGGGACTCAATCGAATCAGATCGGGAGCACTACATGCAACGACGCCGTTTCCTCGCACAAGCCGCTGGCGCCGCCGGCGCCGGACTTGCCACTGTCGGCATGCCCGCCATCGCGCAATCCGCGCCCGCGGTGCGCTGGCGCATGTCGACCAGCTGGCCAAAGAGCCTGGACACCATCTACGGTTCGGCCGAAGACCTCTGCAAGCGCGTGGCGCAATTGACCGATGGCAAGTTCGAAATCCGCGCGTTCCCCGGCGGCGAACTGGTGCCGGCCGCGCAGAACATGGACGCGGTCAGCAACGGGACGGTGGAATGCAACCACGTGCTGAGCACGGCTTACATCGGCAAGAACACCGCGCTGACGTTCGATACCGGCCTGTCGTTCGGCTTGAGCGCGCGCCAGCACAATGCCTGGATCCATAGCGGCGGTGGCCTGAAGATGCTGCGGGCGCTCTATAAGAAATACAACATCGTGAACCACGTCTGTGGCAACGTCGGTGTGCAGATGGGCGGCTGGTACCGCAAGGAGATCAAGTCGGTCGCCGACCTGAAAGGCCTGAACATGCGGATCGGCGGAATCGGCGGCATGGTGCTGTCCAAGCTGGGCGCGGTGCCGCAGCAGATTCCGCCTGGCGATATCTACCCGGCGCTGGAAAAGGGCACGATCGACGCCGCCGAGTGGATCGGGCCCTACGACGACGAGAAGCTCGGCTTCAACAAAGTGGCGCCTTACTACTATTCGCCCGGCTGGTTCGAAGGCAGCGCCTCGATCACCAGCATGGTGCACGACAAGGCCTGGGACGCGTTGCCTCCGGCCTATCAGGCCGCGTTCGAAGCAGCGGCGGGTGAGCAGACCATGCGCATGCTTGCCAACTACGACGCGCGCAACCCGCTTGCACTGCGCAAGCTGATCGCAGGCGGCGCCAAGGTCAGCTTCTTCCCCAAGGAAGTGATGGACGCCGCCTATGCCGCGTCGCAGGAATTGTGGGTGGAACTGTCGGCCAAGAATCCGGACTTTGCCGCGATCTATCCGGACTGGAAGAAGTTCCAGGTGGACCAGGCTGGCTGGTTCCGCGTCGCCGAAAGTCCGCTTGACAACTACACCTTCGCCGCCGTGGCGAAGGCGCAGGCCAAGTGACGCCAGGGAGGCAGAAGGCAGTCATGACGACAGATCACGCCAATACGCACGGCCGGCCGGGCAAGCCGCAGGGAGTGGGCGCGCGGGTGCCGCGCAAGGAGGATGCGCGCCACCTGCACGGCAAGGGCAATTTCGTGGCCGACATGGCCATGCCGGGTTTGAGCGAAGTGGCGTTCCTGCGCAGCCCGCTTGCGCATGCGCGCATTTCGGCGGTGCGCGTGGCCGACTCGGTCGCCGCCAATGTGTTCCTGCGCCAGTCAATGCCCGATGCGCGCGACATCGTGGCCGATTCAACGCTACCCACCTATCAGGCTTCAGCCCAGCCGCCGCTTGCCTCGGGCAAGGTGCGTTTCGTGGGGGAACCCGTCGCCATGGTGTTCGCGCCGACGCGTGCCGAAGCCGAGGACTATGCCGAACTGATCGAGGTCGACTACGACGACCTGCCGGTATATGCCGACGTCGACAGCGCCCAGGCGGCAACGGCCGACCTGCTGCACGAGCAATGGCGCGACAACGTCTTCGTCACGCTCAACGCCGACAAACAGTTCGACGAGTATGCGGCGCAAGCCGAGGTGGTGGTCCGCCGCAAGATCGACCTGGCGCGCCAATGCATGGTGCCGATGGAAGGCAAGGCGGTGCTGGCGTACTGGGACCACCAGGCCGACCAACTGGTGGTGGTCAGCGCCACGCAAGTGCCGCATATGATCCGCAGCGTGCTGGCTCAGTGCCTGGACCTGGAGCAGGGCCGCGTGCGGGTGGTGTCGCCGGATGTGGGCGGCGCCTTCGGGTACAAATGCGTCTTGCAGCAGGAAGAGCTGTGCGTGGCCTGGTTGGCCAAGACCTTCAAGCGGCCGTTCCGTTTCATCGAGGACCGCCGCGAACACCTGACCGCGGGCGCCAATTCGCGCGAGCACCATTACGAGATGGTGGCCTACGCCGATCGCCGCGGCAAACTGCTGGCGCTGGACGCCAGGATCACCATCGACGGCGGTGCCTATTCGGTGTGGCCGTTCACCATCGGGCTGGAACCGGGGCAAGCCATCGGCAACCTGCCCGGGCCGTACGCCTTCAAGGGCTACCGTTGCGTGACGCGCGCGGTGGCCACCAATAAACCGGGATTCGTGCCTTACCGCGGCGTGGCGCGTACCGGCGTGTGCTTCGCCATGGAGCTGACGATGGATGCGATCGCGCGCGAAGTCGGACGCGAGCCTTGGGAAGTGCGCCAGGAAAACCTGGTTCAGGGCGACCAGATGCCGTTCGTCAACGTCACCGGCAAGCATCTGGACAGCGGCGATTATCCCGCCAGCTTGCAGCAGGCCATGGACATGATCGGCGTGGACGCGGTGCGCGAACGCCAGCGGCGGGGCGAGGCCGACGGCCGTTTGATCGGCGTGGGCCTTGCGACGTATACCGAGCAGGCCGCCCACGGCACGTCCGTATTCGCGGCCTGGGGCACCCCCGTCATTCCGGGGTTCGACCAGGCCACCGCACGGATCACGCCCGACGGCGGGCTGGAACTGCGCGTGGGCGTGCATTCCCACGGGCAGGGCATGGAAACCACTTTCGCGCAGATCGCCAACGAAATCCTGGGCGTTGACGTGGGCAGCATCAAGCTGCTGCACGGCGATACGGGGCAGACGCCGTTTTCCACCGGCACCTACGCGTCGCGTTCGCTGGTGATGTCGGGCGGCGCGGTGTCGCAGGCCTGCAAGCGCCTGCTGCCCCGCTTGACGCATATCGGCGCGCATCTGTTGCAGGCCGATCCTGCCAACGTGGCCTGGAACCAGGACCGCCTGGAAGCGGGCGACAAGTCGGTGTCGGTCAAGGACGTGGCCGACGCCTGGTATTTGCGGCCGCAGCTGCTGCCGCCCGATGTCGATCCCAGCGGCCTGGAGGTCACCGTGGGCTACAAGCCCAAGGTCGATACGGGCTGCTTCACGTACGCCACTCACGCGGCGGTGGTCGCGGTCGACCCGGGCACGGGCGGCGTCGAGATCCTGGACTACGTGGTGGTGGAGGATTGCGGGACGATGATCAATCCCATGGTCGTCGAAGGGCAGACCATCGGCGGCGTGGCCCAGGGTATCGGCACCGCCTTCTATGAAGAGACGCCCTACGACGAGAACGGCCAGCCATTGGCGTCGACCCTGGCGGACTACATGCTGCCCGGCGCCACGGAAGTCCCCAACATGCGCCTGCATCATTTCGAGACGCCGTCGCCGCATACCGAGTTCGGGGCGAAGGGCATGGGCGAGGGGGGCGCCATCGCGCCGCCTGCCGTGCTGTTCAACGCGGTCAACGATGCGCTGCGGCCGCTTGGCGCCGCCGAGCTGTTGCGCACGCCTTTGTCGCCCACGCGGGTGCTGGCCGCCATTGCGCTGGGCAAGCAGCCGGTCCAGGCCGCCGCGGAGGTGATGGCATGAAGGCCGCCGCATTCGACTACACGCGTCCCGGCTCGTTGAAGGAAGCCTTGCTGGCGCTGCGCGAACACGATGGACGCGCCAAGCTGATGGCCGGCGGCCAGTCGCTCGGGCCGATGCTGAACCTGCGCCTGGCGCGTCCGCCCGTCGTCATCGACATTTCCGGGTTGCCGGAGTTGCGTACCGTCACCCGGCAGGACGGCATGCTGCGCGTGGGCGCGGCCGTGACACACGCCGAAATCGAAGACGGTGTGCACGAGCTCTTGCGCGGCACGCCGTTGCAGCAGGTGGCCCCGGGCATCGCCTATCGCGCCATCCGCAACCGCGGGACGCTGGGCGGCAGCCTGGCGCATGCCGATCCGGCGGCCGATTGGGTGCTGACCGTGGTCGGCCTGGGGGCGACCCTCGAAATCGCCGGGCCGGACGGTGTGCGCATGCTGCCGGCTGATGGCTATATGCAGGGCGCCTACACCACGGCGCTGCGCGACGACGAGCTGATCGCTGCGGTGCACGTGCCGGTCGCCGGCCCAGCGGGGCGCTGGGGCTACTACAAGTTCTGCCGCAAGACGGGCGAGTTCGCCGAGGCCAGCTGCGCCGCCTGGTTCGATCCGTCGACGGGCACGGCGCGCATCGCGGTGGGCGCTCTGGACGGCGCGCCCAGGCTGCTGCCTCAATTGGCGGCGCGCATCGCGCAGCAGGGCCTGCCCGGCCTGGACGAGACGCTGCTGGCCGATGAATTGGCCGGCGTCATGCAGGACAAGGATGAACACCACCGCAAGCTGCACGGGACGGCGGTGGCGCGCTGCCTGGCTCAGGCGTTGGGTTGACAGGAAAAACCATGGTTCAGGTGACATTGGAAGTAAACGGCAAGCGCGTGTCGTACGAGGCGCCCGCGCGGATGCATCTGGGGGATTTCCTGCGGGATCAGGCGCGCCTGACCGGGACCCACCTCGGTTGCGAGCATGGCGTGTGCGGCGCGTGCACCGTGCTGGTGGACGGTGCGCCGGTGCGGTCCTGTATTTCGTTCGCGGTAGCGTGCGACGGGCGGCAGGTGACCACCATCGAGGGCTACGACGCCGATCCGGTGATGCAACGGCTACGCGCCGCCTTTACGAAGCACCACGCATTGCAATGCGGTTATTGCACGCCGGGCATGCTGGCGACCTCGCGGGATATCGTGCTGCGGTTGCCGCAGGCCGATGAAAGCCGGGTCCGGGTGGAGCTGTCTGGCAACCTTTGCCGCTGTACGGGCTACATGGGCATTGTCGCCGCGGTGATGTCGGTGCTGGCGGATCTGAGGGCGCAGCCCGACGCCGCCGTCGAGGCGTTGCGCACGGCGCAGGCGCAGGGGCGCGGCGCGGCGCCGGCGGTGGAGAAACCCGTGGCGTTCGCTGGTTTTACGCCGACAGCGGCAAGTGTCGCAGCATCCGCTACCACCCCCGCCAATCCCGCCAATCCCGCCGGAACGGCCGGCGCTGCCCCGGCCGGCAAGAAGGAGGGTCGCGGCAGTCAGATCGACGGCGGCTTCCAGGTGCCGTTTCCGGCCGCCGACGTCTGGGCGTTCATGGTGGACTTGCCGGCCCTGGCCAGTTGCCTGCCGGGCGCCTCGATCGAATCGCACGAGGGCGACCGCGTCAAAGGCCGCGTGGCCATCAAGTTCGGCCCGATGGCCGCGGCCTTCAATGGCGCAGCCCGGCTGGAACGGGACGACGCCGCCATGCGCGCCGTGTTCCGGGGCGCCGGGCAGGATTCGCTCAGCCAGTCGCGCGCCAATGGCGATATCACCTATCAACTTGAAGCGCTGTCGCCGACCGAAACGCGGGTCAACGTGAACCTTCTGTATTCGCTGCAGGGACCGCTGGCGCAGTTCTCGCGTTCGGGGCTGGTGCAGGATTTCGTGCGCCGCATGATCGCCGACTTCGGCAACAACGTGACGGCCAGGCTGCGTCAGCCCGCCGGCCAGGGCGAACCCCTGGTTCAAGCCAGTTTCAATCCCACGGCCATGTTCTTCAGCGTGTTGTGGGCGCGCATCAAGCGTTGGTTCGGCCGCGGCGGCTGAGCGCGGGCGGGGATGGGCCGCTGCCAAGGCGGCCGCACAGTGTCGACGGATGACGGGGAAAATCATGCACGCGGTATTCGCAAGAGGGTGGCGCAAAGCGGTGTTGGGCCTGGTGGCGGCCGGGCTGAGCGCATCGGCCTGGGCGCAGGCTCCGGAGCCGCTGCGGGTGCGGCTGGACTGGACGCCGTGGGGCGTGCACGGCGCGTTCCACCTGGCGCAGCAGAAGGGCTGGTACAAGCAGGCCGGCCTGGATGTGTCGCTGGAAGACGGCAACGGGTCGGTGACGACGGTGCAGATCGTCGGCGCCGGTGACAGTTTCGATGTGGGGCACGCCGCGTTGGCCTCGATGATGATCGCCCGCGAGAAGGGCATGCCCGTCAAGGCGGTGGCGGTGTTCGCGCGCCAGAGCGATATCGGGCTGCTGGTTCCGGCCGATGCCGGCATCACGGGGCCGGCCCAGCTGAAGGGCAAGAAGGTGGCGTATACCGCCGGCTCGCTCGAAGCTCCCTTCATCGACGCCTTCCTGGCCGCGGGCAAGCTCAAGAAGGGCGACCTTGAACTGATAAACGTGGACGCCGCCGGCAAGGCCTCGACCTATGCGGTGGGGCGGGCCGACGCCGCGTTTTCCACGATCCCGTTCTTCCTGCCCGTCGTCTCGCAGAACCGGCCGTCCCGCGCGGTGCGCTTTGCCGACTTCGGCTTGAACATGCCCAGCTTCGGCCTGTTCGCCAACGAATCCAAGCTGGCGCAGCGCAGCGAGGCCATCGCGCGCTTTGCCGGCGTGACGGCGCGCGCCTGGGAATACATCTACGCCGGGCACCAGGATGAGGCCGTGGCCGCCATCCTGGCGCAGCGGCCGCAGGCCCGGCTGGACAAGAAGGTGCTGCGCGGCCAGATCGACGCCCTGCAGCCGTACTTCGGGCAGCCCGCGCCCGGCGCGCGGCTGGGCGCCATCGTGCCGCAGGATTGGACGCAGGCCGTCAAGACGCTGTCCTCCGTGGGACTGGTCGGCGCGGGCGCCGAGCCCACGTCGTTCTACGTGCCGGACCTGGCGCACGCGGAAACGTACGACACCCTGGTGCAACCATGACGCCGTGGGCGGTCGCGGCGCGCAACGTGCAGAAGCGCTATCCGGGGGCATCGGGAGTGGAGGCGCTGGCCTCGGTATCGGTCGAGGTGCCGCCGGGGCGCTTCGTCAGCATCCTGGGGCCGAGCGGCTGCGGCAAAAGCACATTCCTGCGCTGCGTGGCGGGCCTGGAGACGATCTCCACCGGCGAGTTGAGTGTGGCGGGCGTGCCGGTGCAGGGGCCGCCGCAAGGCATGGGCATGGTGTTCCAGCGCGATGCGCTGCTGGAATGGCGCAACGTCTGGCGCAACATCCTGCTGCCGATCGAATTCGCGCACAAGCCCGTGGCGGCCTATGAAGACAAGGTGCGCGGGCTGCTGGCCTTGACCGGCCTGGAATCATTTGCCCAGAGCTACCCGCGCGAACTGTCCGGTGGCATGCGCCAGCGCGCGGCGATCTGCCGCGCGCTGGTAGACGACCCGCAATTGCTTCTGATGGATGAACCTTTCGGGGCGTTGGATGCGTTGACCCGCGACCAGATGAACGTGGAGCTGCAGCGGATCTGGATGGAAACGCGCAACACGGTGCTGTTCGTGACCCACGGCATCGCCGAGGCGGTGTTCCTGGGCGACGTGGTGATGGTGTTCTCGCCGCGTCCCGGCCGCATTCTGGAGACCATTGCCATCGACCTGCCGCGTCCCCGGCCGCTGGCGCTGCGCGAAACGCCGGCCTTCGGCGAATACGTGCGGCACATCCGGGGGCTGTTCCAGCAAATGGGCCTGATCGACGAGGGTGCCCGGGCGGCCGCGCACGGGGAGGCCGCTCGATGATCCGGCTATTGCGGGGAACCGTCCGTCGGATGGCGGGCCTGGTGTCGGTGGCAGTGTTCCTGCTGTTCTGGGAATTCGCCGCCCGGGCGTTCCATGTGCGCCCCATCATGCTGCCGCTGCCCGGGCAAGTGGTGCTGGAACTGGTGTCCGAGTGGAGCTGGTACGCCGGCCACGCCGCCTACACCTTGATGACGACGCTGGCTGGCTTTGCGCTGGCCGTGGCGGGCGGCGTGGCGATCGCCATCATGCTGGTGGGGTCGCGCTGGTTCGAACGCTTCATCTATCCCTTGATCGTGGCGCTGAACAGCGTGCCGAAGGTCGCCATCGCGCCCCTGTTCGTGATCTGGATGGGCACGGGCGCCGAGCCCAAGATCGCGATCGCTTTCCTGATCGCCGTGTTCGCGATCATCGTGGACACGGTCCATGGCCTGCGGTCGGTGCCGCAGGACGTGTTGGACCTGGGGCGGGTGCTGAAGGGCTCACGCCGTGATTTCTTCTTCAAAGTGCGGCTGCCCAGCGCGCTGCCCTCCATCCTGGCGGGCATGAAAGTGTCGATTTCGCTGGCGCTGGTGGGCGCCATCGTCGGGGAGTTCGTGTCGTCGCAGCGCGGCCTGGGCTACGTGATCATGAGCGCGCAGGGCACGTTCGACACGGTGAGGGTGTTTGCCGCGATCTTCGTGCTGGCGCTGATGGGCATGCTGTTGTTCGCGCTGCTGGCGTGGCTGGAACGCCGGTCGACGCCGTGGTTGCGGCACCATCGCGAGGATGGCTGAGGCGGGTTCAGGCCCGAGGCGGCGGACCGCGCCGAGTGCGGGCAAATGTGTGGTCAAAAAACAATTCTGGGGAAAACAGATGCAGGCACTACTCGCCTTGTCGCGCGGCATAGACGCGATCAACCTTCGGATGGGCCGGATCGTGTCCTGGGTGACGCTGCTGGTCGTCCTGGTCAGCGCCGGCAACGCCATCGTGCGCAAGGTCTTCCACTACAGCTCAAACGCCTGGCTGGAACTGCAGTGGTACATGTTCGGCGCGATGTTCCTGTTGACGGCGGGCTACACATTCTTGAAGAACGACCACGTGCGTGTGGACATCATCGCGTCGCGGCTGTCGCGGCGCACCCAGGTGTGGATCGAAATCTTTGGCGTGCTGTGCTTCCTGCTGCCCGCCTGCCTCTTGATCACATACCTGTCCTGGCCGGTGTTCATGGATTCCTACCTGAGCGACGAGCATTCGTCCAACTCCGGCGGCCTGATCCGCTGGCCGGTCAAGCTGCTGATCCCCGTGGGCTTTGCGCTGCTGGTGCTGGCCGGCCTGTCGCACCTGATCAAGTGCGCCGGCTTTCTGATGGGGCGCTGCCGCGACCCGCGCGAACGCGAGGGCGCCAAGAGCGCGGAAGAGGAACTGGCCGAAGAGATCGCCCGCGAAGCGCAAGCGCGCGAAGCGGCTGCCGTGCATGAACTGGATAACAAGGGTCGCTGATCATGGAGTTCTTCATTGCCAATCTGGCGCCGATCATGTTCGCGACGCTGATCATCTTCCTGCTGCTGGGCTTTCCCGTCGCGTTCGCGCTGGCGGCCAACGGCATCCTGTTCGGCCTGGTGGGCATGGAACTGGGCCTGCTCAATTCCTCGCTGTTCCAGGCGCTGCCGCAACGGGTGTTCGGCATCATCTCCAACGATACGCTGCTGGCGGTACCGTTCTTTACGCTGATGGGCCTGGTGCTTGAACGGTCCGGCATGGCCGAGGACTTGCTTGAGACGATCGGCCAGCTGTTCGGCTCGGTCCGCGGCGGGCTGGCCTTCGCGGTAGTGTTCGTGGGCGCGATGCTGGCTGCGACCACGGGCGTGGTGTCGGCCTCGGTCATTTCGATGGGGCTGATCTCGCTGCCGATCATGCTGCGCAACGGCTATGACCGGAGGCTCGCCAGCGGCGTGATCGCGGCGTCGGGCACGCTGTCGCAGATCATCCCGCCGTCACTGGTGCTGATCATCCTGGCCGACCAGCTTGGACGCTCCATCGGCGACATCTACCGGGCGGCGATGGTGCCGGGCTTCGTGCTGGCCGGGCTGTACATCCTCTACGTCGTCATCGTAAGCGTGCTGAAACCGGCTTCGGCGCCCGCGCTGCCTGAAGAGGCGCGCCGCTTCCAGGAACCGAATGGCGCGCGCGGCGGGCGCTCGCTGCTGGTGCTGATGGTCATTTCAGCCGTGTCGGCCTACTTCCTGGGGCTCTGGGTCGAGAACAACACCGCGCCCCTCGACGAGCGCATCGTGGTGGCGCTGCTGTTCTGGGGCGCCACGGCCTTCGTCATCGCGCTGATCAACAAGGCGCTTGGGCTGGGCCTGTTGTCGGCGCTGGCCGAGCGCGTGACGTTCGTCATGATTCCGCCGCTGGCACTGATATTCCTGGTGCTGGGCACGATCTTCATCGGCGTGGCCACGCCGACCGAAGGGGGAGCCATGGGGGCGGTGGGCGCCATCCTGATGGCGCTGATCCGTCGCCGCCTGTCGCTGGACCTGCTCAAGCAGGCGATGGACACGACGACCAAGCTGTCCTGCTTCGTGGTGTTCATCCTGGTGGGGTCCACCGTGTTCGGCCTGACCTTCCGCGCCGTGAACGGCGACCTCTGGGTCGAGCACCTGTTGACCGGCCTGCCGGGGGGGCAATGGGGCTTTTTGATCGTCGTCAGCGTTCTGGTCTTCGTGCTGGCCTTCTTCCTGGACTTCTTCGAGCTGGCATTCATCATCGTGCCGTTGCTGGGGCCGGTGGCCGACAAGCTGGGCATCGACCTGATCTGGTTCGGCGTGATCCTGGCCGTCAACATGCAGACCTCGTTCATGCATCCACCATTCGGCTTCGCGTTGTTCTACCTGCGGTCCGTGGCGCCGCGGGACCGTTACAAGGACCGGGTCACGGGCAAGATGATCGAGCCGGTCACCACCGGGCAGATCTATTGGGGCTCGGTGCCGTTCATCGTGATCCAGCTGCTGATGGTGGCCGCGGTGATGGCCTTTCCGGGAATGGTGATGCACTACAAGAGTGACGCCCCGGTCGTTGACCCCGGTTCGGTGTCGCTGGAAGTGGGCGGGGCGTATGGCGGGGGGGCCTACGGGGCCGATTCCAATCCGTTCAAGTAGCCGGGGAGGGCGGTCGGCAGCCTGGGGCTAGCGCCTCGGCCGCGCCTGCTCCGAGGCCAGGTAGGCGTCGCGCGAGGGCAGCAGGTGGTCGCGGCACACGCTCATCAGCGCGGCCCGGTCGCCGTCGCGCAGCGCCTGGATCATGGCCCAGTGCTCCTGGCGGGCGCGTTCGCGGTAGCCGGCGGCCACCAGCGTGCCAAAGCGGATGGGGTGGGTGCGCCGGGCGTATTCCTCGATGGCCTGGCCCAGCACGGCGTTGTCCAGCAGCCCGAAGAACTCACGGTGGAAGCGCTGGTTGCTGCGGAACACGCGGCGCGCGTCGCCATCGGCGACCGCCGCGTCGTGTTCGCGCTGCACCGTTACCAGCGCTGCCAACCGCGCCTCGGGCACGGGCAGCGGCATCTGGCTGGCGGCATGCACTTCCAGGACTTCGCGCAGCGCATACAGTTCCATGACTTCGCGGGTGGAAAATGCCCGCACGACGGCGCCGATGTTGCGCTTTTTCTCCACCACGCCCAAGAGTTCCAGCTCGGCCAGCACCTGCCGCACGGCGTGGCGCTTCATGGCGAAGCGCGCCATCAGCTCGTCCTCGGTCAGGCGTTCGCGCGGGTGCAGCCGGCCGAAGACGATGTCCTCTTCCAGGGCGGCCACCGCGGTCTGCGTGGCGTCGGGGGCCTCTGCTTGCAGGGCGTCGGGCGTGATGGCGTTCATGGCGGGGCGTTACTTTTTCGGCACGGTGTCGTGGGTGACGCCGGCGCGCAGGAAGTCGAAATCGACGCCCTGATCGGCCTGCGTCACGGTTTGCAGGAACAGCTTGCGGTAGCCGCGGTCGGCGGTCGGCCGGGTGATGGGCTGGGCCGCGGCGCGGCGCGCCAGTTCGGCGTCGTCCACCAGCAGCGCAATTTCACGCTGGGCCACCGACAAGCGGATGCGGTCGCCATTTTGCACGTAAGCCAGCGGCCCGCCAATGGCGGCCTCGGGCGTGACGTGCAGCACGATGGTGCCCGCGGCGGTTCCGCTCATGCGGCCGTCCGAAATGCGGACCATGTCTTTGACGCCGGCCCGCGCCAGCTTTTTCGGGATCGGCATGTAGCCGGCCTCCGGCATGCCGGGCGCGCCGGTCGGACCGATGCGCTTGAGCACCAGGATGTCGTCGGCGGTCACGTCCAGCGCGTCGTCGTCGATGCGGCGCGCCATGTCTTCCGCGTCTTCGAACACCACCGCCCGGCCTTCGTGCTCCATCAGCTTGGGGTTGGCCGCCGACTGCTTGATGATGGCGCCGCCCGGGGCCAGGTTGCCGCGCAGCACGGCCAGGCCGCCTACCGGATAGATGGGCGACGCGGCGGTGCGGATCACGTCCTGCGTGAAGGGGGCGGGCGCGTCGTCCAGTTCCTGGCCCAGGGTGCGGCCCGACACGGTCATCACGTCCAGGTGCAGGTAGGGCCGCAATTCGCGCAGCAGCGCCAGCATGCCGCCGGCGTCGTGAAAGTCTTCCATGTAGTGCTGGCCCGACGGCTTCAGGTCGACCAGGACGGGGGTTTCGCGGCTGATGCGGTCCAGGCCCGCCAGGTCGATGTCGATACCCAGGCGGCCGGCGATGGCGGTCAGGTGGACGATGCCGTTGGTGGACCCGCCGATCGACAGCAGCACGCGCAACGCGTTTTCGATGGACTTGCCGTTGATGATCTGGTCGGGCGTCAGCCGGGACGCGGCCATGGCCACGGCGGTGGCGCCGGTCCGTTCGGCCACGCGCACGCGGTCGGCCGTGACGGCCGGGGCGGACGCGCCGCCGGCCACCATCATGCCCAGCGCTTCGGTGATGCAGGCCATGGTGCTGGCCGTGCCCATGACGGAACAGGTGCCCACGCTGGCGACGAGCTGGTTGTTGACGTCGGCGATTTCAGGCGCGTCGATTTCGTCGGCGCGGTAGCGGCCCCAATAGCGGCGGCAGTCGGTGCAGGCGCCCACGCGTTCACCGCGGTGCGACCCGGTCAGCATCGACCCGGTGACCAACTGGATGGCAGGCACGCCGGCCGAGGCCGCACCCATCAATTGGGCAGGCACGGTCTTGTCGCAGCCGCCGATCAGCACGACGGCGTCCATGGGCTGCGCGCGGATCATCTCCTCGGTGTCCATCGACATGAGGTTGCGCAGGTACATGCTGGTCGGCTGCGAGAAGCTTTCGTGCACCGAGATGGTCGGGAAGTCCATCGGCAGGCCGCCCGCCAGCATCACGCCGCGCTTGACGGCTTCGATCAGCTGGGGCGCATTGCCGTGGCACGGGTTATAGCTGCTGCCCGTGTTGACGATGCCGATGATCGGACGGGCCAGCGCGTCGTCGGAAAGACCGGCGCCCTTGATGAACGCCTTGCGCAGGAACAGCGAAAACCCCTTGTCGCCATAGTTGGTCAACCCGCGCGCCACGCCCTGGGCGGTGGCGCTGTCGCTGTCGAAAGGCCCTGCTGCGGGCTTGCCGCCTTTGGTCTCGTCCGTCATTTTCAGTCCCGATAATATTATTGATAATCCAGGGGCAAGATCATATCCAGCCTTTGGCGCACGCCGCAAGGGCTTTGTGCAAGACGATTTATTGATCTGTTTAGTAGATCAGTCGATAGAAAAATTCTGATTCTTCAATCAAGTTTGGCCTCCTACACTGGCGCCGTTGACGAGCCGGGCGTCCGTCCATTCCTATACTCATCCCGGCTGGAGAGACCCCATGTCAGACCTGCGTCTGCGGCCGCGCCGTGCCGTCCTGCTTTCCCTTCTGGCCCTCTGTGCTGGCGTATCCGCCCCGGCGATGTCTGCCGACGCCTATCCCGACAAACCTATCCGCCTGATCGTGCCGTATCCGCCCGGAGGCGCGACCGACGTGATCGGCCGCGTGCTGGCGCAGGAGCTGACGGGCGCGCTCGGCCAGTCGGTGATCGTGGAGAACCGCGCGGGCGCCGCCGGCAATATCGGCGCGGACCAGGTTGCCAAGGCGCAGCCCGACGGCTACACCTTGCTGATGGGCGCGCTGACCAGCCATTCCATCAATGCCGCCCTGTACCGCGGCCGCGTCACGTATGACGTGGAAAAGAGCTTCGCCCCGGTGTCCATCGTGGGCACGGTGCCGCTGGTGTTCGTGGTGAACCCGTCGGTGCCGGCCAAGACGCTGTCCGAATTCATCGCGCTGGCCAAGTCCAAGCCGGGCTATATGACGATGGCGTCGGCCGGCAACGGATCACCCCAGCATCTGGCCGGCGAAATGTTCAAGCGTTCGGCCGGCGTCGACATCCTGCACGTGCCCTACAAGGGCAGCGGCCCAGCCATGACCGACCTGATGGGCGGCCAGGTGCTCAGCATGATCGAAACCGTGCCGGCGGCGCAGGGCAACATCAAGGCGGGCAAGCTGCGCGCGCTGGCGGTGACCTCGCCTGCGCGCGTGGACGCGCTGCCCGACGTCCCGACCGCCGCCGAGGCGGGCCTGAAGGACTTCGAGGTCAGCTCGATGTTCGGCATCGTGGCGCCCGCCAATACGCCGGCGCCGGTGATCGACCGCCTGAACGGTGAACTGAAGAAAATCCTGGCCAAGCCGGAAGTGAAGGCGTCGCTGCTGAATCAAGGCGCCATCGCTACCTGGACGACGCCGGCCGATGCCAGCGCCCGCGTGTCGGCGGAGCTGGCGCGCTGGACCAAGGTGATCGACGACGCCGGGGTGAAGGGCGACTGATCCGCGGGATTGATCTGCGGGCTTTATCCCCGGTTGCGCTATTTACGCGACAAGCCGAAGATTTCTTCACGGAATCTTCGGCGATTTTGTTTGTGCATTGCGATGCCGTCTGGCGCAACAATGCGTTCGCCACGGGTCGTGGCGACGCATTAAAGCAGCCAGGAACGCAAAGATTCCCCACACGCCCGTGATCGCCGATGAAACAATCCGCAATACAGGGAATATCGCACTGCAACGGGGTATTGACCCCGTTCAGGCTAGGCCGTAATGTACTTTTCGGTCCGGCCGGGGCTGTTCATCCTAAAGGACGCCTTGTTAGCGTGAACCAGCCGTAGGACAGTGGGGGGATACCACGATGACAGAGAATCAGGACGAAAGGTCGATCCTGTATACGCATTTCGGTACGCACAGTCCATATTGGCGTTTGTCGGCCGATAGCGACGCGTTCGAGCTTGCCGCGGTCAAGGGCGCGACCAATATCGCGATGGCGCTGCGCCCGGATCAGGCCGACACCATCCGCTCGCTGACGGGCATCACCTCCAGCTTGCGCATCGATATCTCGCTATACGGGGATCCGCTGCGGCTGCACCTGGTGGGCCGCAAGATCAACCCCAACGAATGGGCCGGCACCGCATCGGCGCATTCCGACACCGAATCGGTTGCCAAGGACCTCGTCGAAGGCCTGTCCTTTGCCGAAACCGTGGTGTCCGAGGCCAACTCGGTGATCGTCATCGTCGACCAGAACGGCCGCGTTCAGCGCTTCAACAAGCTCAGCGAGGAATACACGGGCAAGCGCGAACAGGACATCGTCGGGCGTAGCGTGTTCGAGATGTTCATGACGCGCGAAGAGGCCATGGCCTCGCGCCGCAATATCGCCGAGTTCTACAAGCGCGGGCAGTCCTACGAGGCCGAACGGCTGATCAACACGGTCAAGGGCCCCCGGCTGTTCCTGTTCCGGAACAAGTTCGTCACCAGCGGCAGCGGCGAAAAGCGGGTCTACCTGATTTGCTCGGGCACCGACATCACCGAAGAGCGCCAGGCGCAGGAACGCCTGCGCGTGCTGGCCAACACCGACATGCTGACCAACCTGCCCAACCGCCATTCCATCACCGCGCGGCTGAAGGCGGCGCTGGCGGCCGGCAAGGAAGGGCGGGGCGGCGTGCTGTTCCTGGACCTGGACAACTTCAAGCGCATCAACGACCACTACGGCCACGGCTTCGGCGACCGGCTGCTCAAGGCGGTGTCGGTGGCGATTTCGACCTGCCTGTCCGAAGGGCAGACGCTGGCGCGGCTGGGCGGCGACGAGTTCATCGTGCTGCAGGAGGAGGCGCAGGCCTGGCAACTCGAAGCCACCGCCGAACGCATCATCGAGCGCCTGCGCGAACCTTTCCGCCAAGGGCTGATCGAGGTCTACACCAGTTGCTCGATCGGCATCGCGATGTACCCCGACCACGGCGCCGACCTGGACAGCGTGGTGCGCAGCGCCGACATCGCCATGTACGTGGCCAAGGAAGCGGGGCGCCATACGTACCGCGTGTTCCAACCCGACATGGACCGCCGCAACGCGGACTACGTATGGCTGGACACGAACCTGCGCAAGGCGCTGGCCGAAAACCATCTGATGCTGTACTACCAGCCCAAGTTGGCCGGGCGCACCGGCGAAGTCCACAGCGTGGAAGCTTTGTTGCGCTGGCGTTCGCCAGAACGCGGCATGGTCTGCCCCAGTGTCTTCATCCCGTACGCCGAGGAATCCGGCCTGATCTCGCCGCTGGGCGTGTGGGTGATGCGCGAGGCCGCCCGTCAGGCGGCCGCCTGGAAGCGTGAAGGCCTGAATATCCGGATCGCCATCAACATGTCGGCGCGGCAATTGGACGACAAGGGCGTGGTCAGCGACTTCATGAGCGCCATCGGCGATGCGGAGCTGGACCCGTGCCTGCTGGACATCGAACTCACGGAAAGCTGCCTGATCGAAGACGAAGTCGCGGCGATCGACCTGATCAAGCAGTTCCGCCAATTGGGCGCGCGCGTGCACCTGGACGATTTCGGCACCGGCTATTCGTCGTTGTCGCAGCTGGCGCGCATTCCGCTGGACGCGATCAAACTGGATGCCAGCTTCGTGCGCGGCGTGAACGAGAATCCGGTGTCGCAGGCGCTGGCGCGCGCCATCGTCGCCGTGGCGCGTACGCTGGAATTGAAGGTGATCGCGGAAGGGGTGGAAACGTTGGAAGAAACCGCGTTCCTGGATACGCTGGGCGTGGATGCCAAGCAAGGCTATCTGTATGCCAAGCCCATGCCCGCGAGCGAGTTTTCGGCCTGGCTGGCCCAGCGCCGCCGGCTGCATCTGATCGCCTGATACAGCCGGCGCCATCGTGCGGCGGGTTAGTGCATGGTCGCTTCCTGCGTTGCTTCGGGGTTGGCGGCAGTGCGCCGGTTCTGCGCCATCACCAGGCGTTCCATGTAGGCGCGGTCCTTCGGGTCGATCGAGAACGCGGCTTCTACCCAGTCCTCGGTGATGTCCATCAATTCAGAGCGCGACAGGTTCAGCACGCGCTGGCGCGCGCGCAGCATGGCGCGCATGCCGTTGAGCTTGGGACGCATCACATCGATGAAGGTGCGCGTGGCGCGGTACGCGTCGCCCGGTTCGAACAGCGCGTCCACCAGCCCCTTGCCGTGGAACCATTCGGCGGTGTGCGATTCGCCCGTGCTGATCAGGTCTTCGGCCAGTTTCATGCCCGACCGGCGCGCCACCAGCGAATAGCCGCCCATGCCCGGGAACAGGTTGAACGCCATTTCCGGGAAGCCCATGCGGGCGTTGTTCTGCGCCAGCACGAAATGGTGGGCCAGGGCCGCCTCGAAACCGCCGCCCAGCGCGGTGCCCTCGATCATGGCCAGCGAGATGGCGCCGGTGTCGAACCCGCGCGAGGCGGCATGCACACAATCCACGCACGCCCGTGCATAGGCCCGCAGGGCCTCGCGCTTGCCGGTCCGGATCGCTTCCGCGAAGAAGTTCAGGTCGCCACCCACGTTGTAGATCTGCGGCACCAGCGAGCCCGTGACCCAGAAGTCGATGGGCAGGCCCGAGTCCTTGGCGGCGCGCGCCAGGGTCATGATCTCGTCGATGAGTTCGTGGTTAAAGCAAGGCCGCGGCTGCGCGCGGAGCATCATCCACATGACACGGCGTCCCTCCTCGTAAAACGCTGAAATCTGCTTCATGTTGCCCGCTGCGGTAAAGGGGTGGCAGTCTGGATGAATGAGTTGATTCATGTGCTTTCGTCCAATCGGTCAAGGTGAGTCGGTGTACTGCCGGGTCAGCCTAATACAGAGCTTCCGGATGCCGTCTCATGCAAACCTCGTCCGGTTGGCCAGACTTGTCAGTAAGTCAAAAGCGCGAGTGAATAATGCAAAAATCTTGCGAAATAAGGCGACGGATCGGCCTCTCGGGCGAGCTGCGTCTCGCCACAACGGATGAGGACCGTCGCAAATACGCGTGGATTGGGGGGATGCCCGAAACGCCGTTGGAACGGGCAGGGATCATGCGTTCGGATGACGGCGTTGCCGGGCGACGCGGTGGGACGCGATGCCGGGACATCCCACGGGCGATTGGGATTGGCGGCTGGCGGTGCGCCATGCCACGGGCAAGACGCGGGCGCCCGTTGTCGGGCGCCCGTCTGCGGATTACTGCGGTTCGATCTTGGCGTCGATGGCGCGTTGGGTCCAGATCTGGCGTTGCGATTCAGCGAACGCCTTGTGCTCGGCCACGGAATTGGGCGCGACCTGCATGCCCAGCGCGTCGAATTTGGCTACGGTGTCGGGTTCGCTCAAGATGCGGGTGATCTCGCCGTTCAGCCGTTCGACCACTGGAGCCGGGGTGCCTGCCGGGGCCGCCACGCCAACCCACACTACCAGGTCGAAATTCTTGTAGCCCGCTTCGGCCAGCGTCGGCACATTCGGGAAGTCCTTGGCGCGGCTTTGGCCGGTGAAGGCAATGCCTGTCAGCTTGCCGCTGTGCATGAAGGCCGTCACGACGGATTGGTCGGCAAACAGATAGTCCACATGCCCGCCCAGCAGGTCCGTCACGGCGGGTGGTTGGCTCTTGTAGGGCACGCCATTGGCGGCAGCGCCGGCCACGGTGTTGAAGGTGGCGCCCGCGATCTGGCTGGTGGGCGACCCGTAGGCATAGTTCAGGGGGCGGCCCTGCGTCGCCTGCACCAGCTTGGTGACCGAGGTGTAGGGCGAATCCGCGCGTACCACCAGCATCATCGGAATCGTCGCGATCCGGATCACGTGGATGAAATCCCCGGTCGGGTCATAGGGCAGCTTGCGGAACAGCGCGGGCGTGGCCGAATGCGTCGAACTGCTGGTCAGCACCAGCGTGTAGCCGTCGGCGGGCGCGCGGGCGGCCGTGACGGCCCCGATCGTGCCGGACGCGCCGGGCTTGTTCTCGATGACGATGGGCACGCCCAGGCGCGGCCCCAGCTTTTCCGACAGGATGCGGGCGCTGGTGTCGGTGGCGCTGCCGGGCGAAAACGGCACCACGATCGTGATGGGCTTGTTGGGATAGGCGTCGGCGGCGTGGATGGCCGTGCCGCTTGCCGCCAGGGTGAAGCCTGCGCAGGCGGCTGCCAGCAAGCGCCGGCGCACCGGGTGCGGAATTCGGGTCATTGGAGTCTCCTGTCTTGTTCTTGCCCATCCGCCACGGCACGCGGCAACTGGGCCATGCGGCATGATGCGTCTGGCCGGCTTATCTCAACAAGGGACTAATTTTCATAGACCTATTCCGTATCCGGATGAATCGGCCTGTCGTCCAGGAAAGCGGTGGGGTCGGGCGACGCTTCGCGCGCGTGAAGCGTCGCTTCCAGTTCGTCCAGGAAGGTCCTGGCGGCCAGCGACAGCCGGGTGCTGCGGCGCTGGATCAGCGATAGCTCATGGCGGCGCTGCGGGCCGTCCTGGACAGCCGCCACATGCAGGCCGAGCAGCCGCGCGAACGCGCACACGTAGCCCGGCACGATGGTGATGCCCAGTCCGGCGCGCACCAGGTTCAGCACCGAGGTCAGCATGCCGGCTTCGATGCTGGAATGGAATTCCAAGTCGAGTTCGCCGCTGATGTGGTCGACGGCGCGGCGCACGCTGTAGACATTGCGCAGCGTGATGTGGTCATGCGCCGCCAGGTCGGCCCAGCGAACGCGGGCGCGCCGCGCCAGCGGGTGGGACGGGGCGCACACGGCGTACATGGAATCGCGGTAGATGACGCGCGCCTCCAGCCCTTCGCCGTGCGCCTGCGTGGACACGATGCCGAAGTCGGCACGGCCATGGCGGACGTGTTCCAGCGTGTCGTCCGTATTCAGCTCGTAGAGTTCAAGCTTCACGCCGGCATGCAGGCGGTGATAGCGCGTGATCACGTCGCCCAGCAGGCCCACCATCATCATCGGCGAACTGGCCACGCCCACCACCCCGCGTTCGAGCGTGCGCAGGCCGGACATGCTGCGTTCCGCCGCGCGCACCGTGCCCAGGATCTCCTGGGCGTAGGCGTAGAAGTCGGCGGCGCCTTCGCAGGGCGTCACGTTGCGGGTGGACCGTTCGAAGAGCGGCTGGCCCACTTCGGCCTCGAGCTCGGCGCACAGCTTGCTGACGGCGGACTGGGTGACGAAGGCGGCGCGCGCTGCGGCGGTGAAGCTGCGCAGTTCATAAAGCGCGCAGAACACGCGCAGCTGTTTGAGAGTGATGTTCATGGTCGGGCGGGCAGGGCGCGGCCGCCCGGGGTGGGCTCAGCCGCCAGCGTCGAGCATATCCCGATCCGCGTCCTGCCGTGGCGCCGGCCGGCGCAAAGCGCCCGGCGTGCGCGAGAACCGCACGGGGATCGAGGTGGCGGTCAGCGTCCCTTCCGTTGGATGCTCCACGCGCTGGAAGAAGCCGGTGGCCGCCAGATGGGGGTCGTCGAACAGGGCTTCAGGCGTGTTCACGGGCGAATGCGGGATGTCGGCGTCAGCCAGCAGCGCCAGCCAGTCGGCGGTGCTGCGCAGCGCGACGATGCCGGCCAGGTGCTGATACAGCGTATCGACGTTGCGGCCGCGGGTGTGCGGGCTGAGGTAGCGTGGGTCGGCCGCGAGGTCGCCGCGCCCCGATAGGCTGAAGAAGCGCTGCCATTGCGCATCGGTATAGGGCAGCAGCGCGATGTAGCCGTCCAGCGTGCGGTAGGGCCTGCGTTCGGGCGACAGCACCCGGCTGTAGCCCATTTCGCCGCGTGCCGGGTCGAAGGTGCGCCCGCCCATGTGCTCGATCAGCGTGAAGGACACCAGCGTCTCGAACATCGGCACTTCGATCGCCTGGCCGCGGCCGGACTTTTCGCGTTCGTACAGGGCCATGGGAATGGCGTAGGCCAGCGTCAGGCCCGCCACCTTGTCGGCCAGGATGGTGTTGATGTAGGCGGGGGCGCCCGTGTTGCGGCCCTGCAGATCGGCCAGGCCGCTCATGGCCTGGATGATGTCGTCGAAGGCGGGCTTGGCGGCGTAAGGGCCGTCTTGGCCGAAGCCTACCGCCGAACAATAGATCAGGCGGGGGTTGCGGGCGCAGAGGGTGGCGGCGTCAAGACCGGCACGCGCCAGCGCGCGGGGCCGCACATTCGAGATGAACACGTCGGCGTCATCCGCCAGCGCCAGCAGCCGCTGCAGGTCGGCCGGGTCTTTGGCATTCAGGGTGACGCTGCGTTTGTTGCGGTTCAGGTTCAGGTAGACCGCGCCCATGCCGGGCGACGCGGCGGGTGCCGATGCGCGAAAGACGTCCCCTTCAGGCGCTTCCACCTTGATGATGTCCGCGCCCATGTCGCCCAGGATCTGCGTGGCGTAGGGCCCCATGCCGACCGAGGTCATGTCGATGACCCGGACGCCGGCCAGCGGACCGCTTGCTTGTGCCGGGCTCATTGGCCGTCCCGTTTGTGCTTGCGAGCCAGGAACGGCGCCATGTATTGGCGGGGTTCGTCGGTGGTGAAGGCGGCGCCGAAGGCGTCGACGCTGCGATCCAGGCCGGCTTCGACCGTCGACGTTTCCCAGTAGCGCAGCAGCGCTTTCTGCGAGGCGACGGCGCGCGGGCCGCTGGCGGCGATGGGGCCGACCGTGCGTTCCACCAGCGCGTCCAGTTCGCCGGCGTCGCACAAGAACTGCAGGAAGCCCCAGCGCAGGGCTTGCTCGGCGTCGACATTTTCACCGGTCAGCAGCAGCCAGTTGGTCGCGCCCGGCCCGATCAGCGCGGGCAGCAGCACGGCATGGATCACCGACGGGATACCGACGCGCACCTCGGGCATGCCGAATACGCCATCGCGCGAACCCAGGCGGATGTCGCAGGCGGCTGCCAGCTCCATGCCGGCGCCCAGGCAGAAGCCGGGGAGGCGGGCGACGGTGGGGACCGGCACATTGCGCACCGCTTCGCATAGGTCGCGCAGGTTGGTGATGAAGGCACGGCCGCCGGCGGGGTCCAGCTCGGCCATTTCATAGATGTTGGCGCCGCCGATAAAAGCGCGCTCGCCGGTGCCGCGAATGACGAGCGCCCGCGCATCGGCCTGCGCGGCGATCCACTGCACCGCTTGCGTCAGGCCCAGCGTCACGGGCGTGGCCAGGATGTTCAGGCTTTTGGCGTCGTGGATACGCAGGGTGTAGACGCCGCGCTCGTCGCGTTCGATGCGGCTGTGGGGAAAGTCGGGGATCGGGGCGTGCATGGGGGACGTGTCTCCGTAATGGCGGGGTTGCAAGCCATCCTAGAGGGTTCGGTTCATCCCCACAAACAAGGTTTTTTCATGGAATAAGTCCAGTCGGGAATAAATCGGCGGGGCGCCCAGCCCCCGGGCAGCGGGGCGCCACGCCGGTCCGACCCAGGGTTCAGGCAACGCCGCCGTTGGCGCGCAGGATCTGGCCGTTGACCCAGCCGCTGTCCGGCCCCGTCAGGAACGATACGACGCCCGCGATGTCGTCGGGCTGCCCCAACCGTTCCAGCGGCGGCATCTTGGCGAAGTGCTCGATCAGTTCGGGGCTCTTGCCCTTCAAGAACAGCTCGGTGGCGACGGGGCCGGGGGCCACGGCGTTCACGGTGATGCGGCGGCCGCGCAGTTCCTTGGAAAACACATGCGTAAAGCTCTCGACGGCGGCCTTGCTGGCGATGTAGACCGCATAGCCCGGCAGGTTCAGCGCAATCGTCGTGCTGGACACGTTGACGATGCTGCCGCCATCGGCCAGCCGGGTGGCGGCTTCGCGCAGGGTGTTGAAGGTGCCGCGCGTATTGATGTCGAAGGTCTGCGCGTAGTCCTCGTCGGAGGTGTCGGCCAGCGGCTGCACCTTCAGGACGCCGGCGCTGTTGACGAGCGCGCTGATGCGGCCCAATTCGGATTCGACCTTGTCGAACAAGGCGCGCACATCGGCCGCCTTGGACACGTCGGCTTGCACCGCGACGGCACGGCCGCCGGCCAGCCGGATTTCGTTGGCCAGCGCGTCGGCGTCCGCCGCGCTGGATGCGTAGTTGATGCCGACCGCAAAGCCATCGCGCGCCAGGCGGCGCACGATGGCGGCGCCGATGCCGCGGGAGCCACCCGTGACCAGGGCGACGCGTTGCGGGGTCGGTTGAGAGGCTTGGGGGTTCATGCGCATTCTCCGAAAGGGTGGGGGGTGAGACGCATGATGGACTATTCCAAACCGAAGATAATTACCCTATATTCGCTAACATAATTCCATTTACATTAATAATTGGCGGACCAGCATGGATCGTTTCCAGGAAATGCAGGTGTTTGTCCGCATCGCCGAACGGCGCAGTTTTTCCCAGGCGGCGGAAGACCTGCAGATTCCGCGCGCCACGGTCACCACCCTGATCAAGCGCATGGAAAAGCGCCTGGGTGCCCGATTGCTGGAACGCACCACGCGCCAGGTGCGGCTGACGCACGACGGCGAGGCCTATTACCAGCGCTGCGTGCGCCTGCTGGCGGACCTGGAAGAGGCCGACGGCGCGTTCCTGAACACCGCGCCCAAGGGGCTGCTGCGCGTCAACGCCCAAGGCACGCTGGCCAAGTACTTCGTGATGCCCGGGCTGCCGGGTTTTCTAGAGCGCTATCCCGACATCGTCCTGCACCTGGGCGAAGACGACCGCCTGGTGGATATGGTGCGCGAAGGCGTTGATTGCGTGCTGCGCGCGGGCGCCTTGCAGGATTCGTCGCTGGTGGGCCGGCAGATCGCGCTGATGCCGCAGGTGACGGTGGCCAGTCCCGCGTACCTGGCGCGTTTCGGCACGCCTGTCCGGCTGGAAGACCTGGAGGGCCACCGCGCGGTGGACTACCTGTCCAGCGCGACCGGACGCAGCATGCCGCTGGACTTCATGGTGGACGGGCGACGCGTGCTGGTGCGTCCGGGCTCGGTCATCAGCGTGACGGGGGCCGAACTCTACACCGGCGCGGCGCTGGCCGGCCTGGGGCTGGCCCAAGTGCCCCGCTACCGGGTGGAGCGCGAGCTGGCCGCGGGGCACCTGCGGATCGTGCTGTCCAAGGCGCCGCCCGCGCCCATGCCGGTGTCGGTGCTGTACCCGCAGAACCGGCAGGTGTCGGCCCGGGTGCGCGTGTTCACGCAGTGGCTGGCTGACGTGTTCGCCACCGCCTTCGATCAGACGATGCCGGTCAGGTAGTACACCGCGATTACCACGAACACCGACATCGTCGATATCAGCGTGATGGCGAAGATGTCGCCATAGGACTGGCGGTGCGTCAGGCCGGTGACGGCCAGCAGCGTGATCACTGCGCCGTTGTGCGGCAGCGTGTCCATGCCGCCGCTGGCCATGGCGGCGACCCGGTGCAGCACGTCCATGGGGATGCCCGCCGCAAGCGCGCCGTCGATAAAGGTCTGCGCCATGGCGGCCAGCGCGATGCTCATGCCACCCGAGGCGGACCCCGTAATGCCCGCCAGCGAGGTCACGGCGATGGCTTCGCCTACCAGCGGGTCGGGAATGGATTTCAGCGCCTCGGCAACCAGCAGGAAACCCGGCAAGGCGGCGATGACGCCACCGAAACCGTATTCGGCCGCGGTATTCATGGAGGCCAGCAGCGCGCCGGATACGGCGCTCTTGCTGCCTTCGGCGAAGTGCGCCTTGATGCTGCGGAACGAGAACAGCAGGATGGTGAAGATGCCGGCGATCAACGCACCCATCACCGCCCACAGCGCGACCTGGTCGGCGGCGTTGACGGGCATCGGCTTGGGCAGGCCGGGCAGGGTCACTTCAGCGCCCGCCGGATACCAGCCGGGGATCCAGCGCGTCAGCAGGAAGTTGGCCACGCCCACGACCACCAGCGGCAGCAGCGCGATCAGGGGATGGTGGTCGCGTTCGCTGGGCGGCGTCGTGGGTTCGTTGCGCAGGTCGGTGCCGTAGGTCTCGCCGGCGGCGGCCGCGCGCTTGCGCCGCCATTCCAGGTAGGCGATGCCCGCGGTCAGCGTGAACGCCGCGCCGATCAGGCCCAGCCAGGGCGCGGCCCAGGTGGTCGTTTCGAAGAAGGTGGTGGGGATGATGTTCTGGATCTGCGGCGTGCCGGGCAGCGCCGTCATCGTGAACGTGAACGCGCCCAGCGCGATGGCCCCCGGCATCAGCCGCTTGGGAATGCCGCCCTGGCGGAACATCTCGGCAGCGAACGGATACACCGCGAACACCACGACGAAGAGCGACACGCCGCCGTAGGTCAGCACGGCGCAGACCAGCACGATGGCGACGATGGCGCGTTCGGCGCCGATCATACGCAGCACCGCCTGGACGATCGCGCGGGAAAAACCCGACAGTTCGATCAGCTTGCCGAATACCGCGCCCAGCAGGAAGACGGGGAAGTAGAGCTTGGCGAAGCCGGCCATGCGCTCCATGAAAATGCCTGAAAACACGGGGGCCAGCGCGGAAGGATCCGTCAGCAGCACCGCGCCCATGGCCGCGATGGGCGCGCACAGGATGACGCTGTAGCCCCGATACGCCGCCAGCATCAGAAACGCCAGCGCCGCCACCACGATGAACAATCCGGTCATTCGATACTCCAGGAATGAAGAGATAAGGGGTGAAGGGGCTACACCTTACCTCATCGAACCGGCGCCTTCGTGACGTGTGCCGGCTCAGGCGTCCAGTAGTCCTTGCGCCTGGCGGGCGATGTTCAGGTCGATCGCGGCATCGTCGCCGTCGCCCAGGTACCAGACGGCCGACAGCCCGCACCACGCCACGATCCATTGCAGCAGGCGGCGGCGGTCCAGGCCGGACTCGGCCACGATGAGGTCCAGCCGCCGCTCGAAGCAGCCGGGCACGATCGCCACGGGCGGCACGGGGTCCGACAGGTCGGGGTTGCAGAAGATGTTGGCGTAGTCGAACGCGCGTTCGCCGTAGAGCCGCTTGGGGTCGATGACCAGCCAGCCGCGTTCGCCGAAGTCCAGCACGTTGTCGTGGTGGACGTCGCCATGCAGCACCGCGAGATCGCGCGGATCGTCCAGCAACGCGCGGGCGTGGCGGGCGCTGTGCGCCAGGATGCCGCCTTGCGCCTGGGCCATGGGCCACAGTTCCACGAACCATTCCTCCAGGCTGCGCAGCGGCGGCAGCGGTTTGGCGCGCGGGGCGTGCAAGGCCTTCAGCACGCGACAGAGGATGCGCGTGGCCTCGTCGTCGCGGCCCGTGCGGGCGTAGGCCGCCAGCGAGCGCGTACCGGTGGCGCGTTCCAGCAGGATGGCGCAGTCGTCGTGCGCCAGCACGCGGGCCGCGCCCTGGCCGTCCCACCACGTCATCAGCACGCCGCCTTGCCGTTCGTCTTCTTCGCTCGACACCTTCAACATGGCCGGCGCGCCGTCGCGCGTGACGGGCAGCAGTTGCGCGGCATGGGTCACGATGGGGGCGCCGTCGGGCACGAGGTTCCAGCGGGATAGGTAGGCGTCGAACATGGGGCAGGGGGGAGGTGGTTGCCGGGCTGTATATAGTAGGGCCTGCCGCGGATCCGGTTGGCGCGCCTGTCGCCCGTGCCGTGTCCGCAGGCGTTATCACGGAGAATCAAAAATGACCGACTCGCAACCAGACCAGGCGCACTGGACCGCCGTGGCCGATCAATGGATAACGTGGGCGGGCACGCCGGGGCATGACGCATTCTGGGCGTACCGGGAGGGCTTCGCGGCGTACCTGGGCAGGGGACAGGGCCGTGTGCTAGAAATCGGCTGCGGCGAAGGCCGCATCAGCCGCGAGGCACGGGCGTTGGGCTATCACGTCACCGCAAGCGATGCCGTGGCCGCCATGGTCGAGGCGGCGCGCGCGGCGGATTCCGCTGACCGGTACGACGTCGCACCCGCGCAGTCCTTGCCCTATGTGGACGGCGAGTTCGATCTGGTGATTGCCTACAACGTGTTGATGGACGTGGACGACGTGCCGGCCGCGCTGCACGAAGTGCGCCGGGTGCTCAAGCCGGGCGGCACACTGTTTATTTCCATCGTGCATCCCTTCCGCGACCGCGGCCGTTTCACCGGGCCGCAAGCGGACGCGCCGTTCGTGATCGACGGCACGTATTACGGGCGGGAACACTTCGAGGGCAAGGAAACGCGCGATGGCCTGAGCATGCATTTCGCGGGCTGGTCGCTGCCCTTGCAGGACTACATGGCGGCGCTGGAAGCAGCGGGGCTGGCGATCGTCTCGCTGCGCGAACCGCAGCCGGACAGGGCATCGACGGCACAGCTGCAGCAATGGACCCGGCTGCCGATGTTTTTGTGGATCAAGGCGCGTGCATTGCCCGCGCAGCGGCATCGGGATTCGGAAGAAACCCAGTGATCATTGCCGCCGCGAGGCTGCCCATTGCGGCGGCCATGATCGGCAGCACGTAGCTGCCGCCCAGATCGTAGGCGTACCCCGCCGCGACCGGACCGATCAACGTGCCGAACGCCACACTCGTGTACAGCATGCCGATGATGCCGCTGACGTGGCGGCCGCCGAAATAGTCCATGACCACGGCGGGCAAGAGCGCCACCCAGCCGCCGTAGAACAGGCCGAATACCAGCCCGAACAGCGCCAGCGCCCAGAACTGGCCGGCCGCGCCCCACAGTCCCAGCGCTGCCGCCATCCCGCCATACATGGCCGCGAGCGAAGCGCGCCGGCCCAGGCGATCCGCAAGCGGCCCGAGGCAGAACCGGCCGGCCGTGCTGCCGACTCCGATCAACCCGAGCAGCAGTGCGGCACGGCCGGACCCGACGCCATGGTCCAGCGCGTAGGGAATCAGGTGCGCGAAGGGCACGAAGACGCCGAACGCGCAGCAGAGGCAGGCTACGTACAACAATGCAAAGGCCTTGCTGCGGACCGCAACGCTCAGCGGGACGCCGAGGGGCGTCGAGGCGGCCGCGGGTAACGCGGCGCCGTCCGGCGCCAGGCCCCGGTCCTGCGGGGTGTTTTCCACCCAGCGCGCGGCAGCGACGCCAATGAGGGCCACGCTGACGGCCAAGGCCAGATAGGCGGTGCGCCATCCCCACAGATCTATCAGCGCCGACGCCAGCGGCGGCACTAGCAATGTGCCCACCCCGATGCCGCTGACCGCCAGTCCGGACGCCAGCGCGCGCCGGCGCTGGAACCAGCGCTGTACCGCGCCGACCACCGGCACATAGGCGCAGCCAACGCCCAGTCCCACGCCAAGGCCGTAGGCCAGGTAGATTTGCGCCATGCTCTGCGCCGCACCGGCCAGTGTCAGGCCGAGCGCCAGCAGCAGCATCCCGGCCATTGCCAGTCGGCGTGATCCGTAACGGTCGGCCAGGGGGCCGCTGATCACGCCAAAGCCGAAGTAAAGGCAGCCTGCCAGCGAGAAAATCAGCGACACGTCGCCGCGCGATGCGCCGAATTCCCGTTGCAGCGCGTCGACGAAGGCACTGAAGGAATAGGCGCAGCCGAATCCCAGCAGGGTGATGGTGAACGCCGCGGCAACCACGAACCATCCATGAAAGACCTTTCCCGGCGCGCGCGGCGCAGCGGTCTGTCGCACGTGCATCGTCATTGACCTTCCTTTGCCGCAGGGCGGCGCAGATGCCAGCACGTATGTGCCTGGAACGCCGCGCCCAGCCGGAACAGCGTGGTCTCGTCCAAGTGCGCAGCGACCAGTTGCAGGCCCATTGGCATGCCGGCGGCGCACTGGCCGGCCGGTAGCGTCAGGCAGGGATGCCCCGTCATGTCGAATACGCAGGTGTAGCGCTGCAACGCCGCGATCAGGCCGGGCTGCTCGCCTAGCGTGCTGATATCACGCAGCGTCAGCGGGGGCATCGGCTGCACCGGTGTCAGCAGCGCGTCGATTCCGGTGAACAAGGCGTCCACTTTGCCGCGCAGCGCCATGCGGCGCAGCAGGATGCGCTGGTAGTCCGGGCCGGACAGGGCGTGGCCGGCGTCGAGCACCGCTGCCAACACCGGTCCATACTGGTCCTGGCGGGCGGGGTAGGTGGCCGCATGGGCGACGGCGGCTTCCACGGCGCAGTTGAGTGCCCAGTCCTGAATCGCCTGCTCGGCCTCGGCTATGGGGAACCGCAGCGGAACCAGGGTCGCGCCCAGGTCCTGGAAGGTCTGCGCCGCCGCGGCCAGCATGCGGTGCGTCAGCGTGTCGACGCCATCGCCGTTCCAATGCGGATCGAACCCAAGGCGCAGGCCACAGATGGCGCCAATGGCCTGTCCGGCATAGGGCGGTACCGGGGCTTGCAATGCGGTCGGATCCCGCGGATCGGCGCCCGCAATGGCTTGCAGCATCGCTGCGCAGTCCCTGACGCTGCGCGCGATGACGCCGATGTGGTCCAACGATGCCGCCAATTCCACGGTGCCATGCCGGCTGACGCGGCCCCATGTGGGCTTGATGCCGGTAAGCCCCGTTGCGGCGCAAGGCCACCGGATGGACCCGCCCGTATCTGATGCCGTGGCTGCAAAGCACAGGCCGGCTGCGGTTGCCACGGCCGATCCGCTGGAGGAAATGCCGGTCCAGTACGTCGCATTCCACGGGTTGCGCGGCGGGTCGATGCTGGGGTGATGGTCGGAATACGCCCCTTCCGTCATTTGCAGTTGCCCCAGCAGCACCGCGCCCGCCTCTCGCAGGCGACGGACGACGGTGGCGTCGTGATCGGCCGGCATGCCGCGATCAAGGATCATGCCGGCCGCTGCGGGAACGCCTGTGCGACGGCACAGATCCTTCAGCGCGAGCGGAATGCCGTGCAACGGGCCGCGGTATCGCCCGGCGCGAATCTCCGCTTCGGCGGCTCGGGCTTCCTCCATCGCCGATGCCGCCGTCACGCAGGCGTAACTGCGCAGCGCTCCGTCCCGGGCCTGTATGCGTTGCAACTGGGCGTGCGCAAGTTCCGCGGGCGAGACGTCGCCAGACTGGATCAAGCCGGCGACTGCGACCAAGTCCTGGTCAAGCAGGTCGGCGTGGGCGGCGGTGCGGAAATCGGTTTCCATATAGTTTTGCTATTCTTTGATGTCAACTACCGTGACGAGGCGTTCACGTTAATGTTCCATCATCCAGGGTGCAAACCATGTTTTCTACTGCATTCAAATTAGAAAAACTATCGTGAAAAGCGTCTACAGGCCCTCCTAATGACAGCTCCTCGATTGCCCCCGCTGAATGCGCTGCGCGCCTTTGATGCCGCCGCCCGCCATCAATCGATGAAGGCCGCCGCTGAAGAGCTTTGCGTGACGCCGGGCGCCGTCAGCCAATTGATCAAGGCGCTGGAGCAGCACCTGGGCGTGCCGCTTTTCATACGCGTGAATCGGGGCATCCTGCTCACGGATGCGGGCAAAAACTACTTGCCTCCCATCCGCAATGCGTTCCGGCAGATCCTGGAGGCCTCGGCTCGCGTGGCATCGCCGCCGGCAAGCCGCGTGCTGACCGTCGGCACGACCGCCTTCTTCGCATCGGCCTGGCTGATTCCCCGCCTGAACGCATTTCACGCCCGCCATCCCGATATCGATTTGCAGATCGTCACCGGCAATGCGTTGGCGGATTTCGCCCGTGAAGGCGTGGACATCGCTATCCGGCACGGGTTGGGCCGCTACCCGGGCTTGCAAAGCGAACATCTGTTGACGGTGGAAGTGGTGCCCGTCGCGTCGGCGGAGCTGGTCGCTTCGCGGGGCCTGCCCGTCAATGCGCAAGATCTGCTGCATTGGCCGCGTGTGCATGACGAAACGCGCCAGGGGTGGCAACTGTGGTTCGCGGCGCAAGGCGTCGAGGACGCGGGTATGCCAAGAGGCCCCGCCTTCAACGACGGCGGCTTGCTGCTGAAAGCGGTCGAGGCGGGGCAGGGAGCGGGCCTGTTGCCGGTCGCGATGGTAGAGGCAGAGGTCGCCGCGGGAAGGCTTGTCAGGCTGGCGGACGACGCCTGGCTGGAGGAATTCGGCTATTACCTGGTTTGGCCGGGCCGTCGTGCCTTGAAGGACAAGGCGCGGATATTCCGCGATTGGTTGCGCGCCCGCGGATCGTAGTGACGAGGGCCCTAGACGGCCGCCATCAGCGCCGCCGCCTTGCGCGCCAGCCTGGCCACGCCGAAGCTGGTCGCCAGTTCATGCCCTTCCAGATCCGCCAGCGGTATCCAGCGGGCGTCGCGCGCATCGTCGCCCGCGACCGGTTCGCCCGACTGCCAGCGGCACAACACGGCGATCAGGATGAAGTGGCGGCGCAGGGCGCCGGCTTCGTCGCGGTCGAACACGTCTACGGCGTCGAACACGTGCAGCGGTTCGGCGACCACGCCGGTCTCTTCCCGGAGTTCACGCGCCGTGGCGGCCTCGATGCGTTCGCCTGCGTCGATCTTGCCGCCGGGAAAGGCCCAGCAGTTCTCGTCGGGTGGGTTGGCGCGGCGCACCAGCAGCACGTGGCCGTCGCGGATAACGGCGGCGATGGTGGCGGGAATGGGGCGGGCAATGGGGACGGTCATGCGGATTTCCGGCATAGGGGCAAGCTGCAAGGGTACGCTTTCAGGCCCCTAGCGCAAATCCCCGTGGTGCCGGACGGCATCCTTGGGCACACTGTAGCCGCGCCGAATCGAGCGCGTCAGACCAGAATCAAGGGGCAGCGCCATGGATACGCCGGACCGGCAATTACGTTATTTCGTGCGGATCGCGGAGCTGAAATCCTTATCGCGCGCCGCCGAGGACCTGGACCAGACGCAATCCGGCCTGAGCCGGCAATTGGCCGCGCTGGAAGCGCATGTCGGCAAGCCCCTGTTCACGCGGACGGGCCGCGGCGTGGAACTCACCGAGGCGGGCAGCCGCCTGCTGGAAGGCATCCAGCCCGCCTACCAGGGCATCGACCGCGTCCTTGACGCCGTGCGCCAGCGCGAAGGCGTGACCCATGGCACGGTGCGTCTTGCCACCGTGCACACGCTCAGCTACTACTTCATGGCCGACGTCGTGGCCAGCTTCGTCAGCAGCCACGAACACGTGAACCTGTCCGTGATGGGGCGCAGTTCGCCCGACGTGGTGGCCCTGGTGGAGAGCGGCAAGGCGGACGTGGGCTTTGTCTATGACGCGGCGGTGGCCTCGGACAATCTGACGTCCACCCCGTTGTTCGACGACGAGATGTGCCTGATCGTGCGCCGGGACGTGCCGCTGGCGGACGCGGTGGATCTGGGCGGCATGCCGTTGCGGCTGGTGGGCTTTCCGCCCCATTACGCCTTGCGCAAGATGATCCACAGCGCAGGGCTGCAGCCCGAATTCATGGCCGAGGCCGAGACCATCGACGCCATGCTCAAGCTGGTGTCCTCGGGGGTGGGCGCCTGTATCCTGCCGTCGCGCATTCCCGAAAAGCTGCTGACCGACTACGGCTTGCGCAAGGTCGGTATCCGCAGCCCGGTGCTGCGTCGCCGCGTGGTGGCGATCACGCCGGCCCAGCGCCAGCCCTTGCCGCTGGTGGCCGAGCTGTTGGCGTGCGCGCACCGCATCGCGGCGGCCTGACAGGCGGCCCCGGCACCTCCGGCGGCCCCGCTCCGCCATCCGAATAGCAGCTATGAGCCTGGCTGCATGGCTAGTTTGCGCGGTGGTTTCCATACTGTCCTGACCTTGCACGGCGTCCGTCGACGCCGCAAGCCAAGGACACCAAGGGGAACCCATGAATACCGCATTGCGAGAGAAATCGTATTTCGACACCCGTGCCACGCAGGAAATGGCGCGCCATCTGCAGGCCGTGCCGCGCAGTATCCAGGAAACCATGGCCTACGCCTGCCGCATCCTGGCGATGACGGAGCAGGAAGCCGGCCTGGCCGGGCAGATCAGCGTGCGCTCGGCGCGCCCGGGCGCGTATTGGACCTTGCGCTTCGGCCTGGGATTCGACGAGGCGACGCCCGCCGACTTCATCGAAGTCGACCGTGACCTGCACACCCTGACGGGCGACGGCATGCCCAACCCGGCTACCCGCTTCCATCTGTGGGTCTACGAGGCGCGGCCCGATGTGCAGTCCATCATCCACACGCATTCGCCGTGGGCCTCCGCGCTGGCTGCCGCGCGCCAGCCGCTGGTCATTTCACAGATGGATATGACGCCCCTGCACGACGACTGTGCCTTCCTGGGTGAATGGCCCGGGGTGCCGATCGCGGACCAGGAGGGCGTGATCATTTCCGAAGCGCTGGGCCAGAAGCGCGCCATCATCCTGGCGCACCACGGCTATCTGACGGCGGGCGGCTCCTGCGAGGAAGCGACGTATCTGTCGGTGTATCTGGAGCGCGCGGCGCGCATGCAGATCCGCGCCCAGGCCTTCGGGCCGTTGACGCCGGTGGACGACGCCCTGGCCCGCGAGGCGCACGACTATCTGCTCAAACCGTCCATCGTGAACGCCACGTTCAATTACTGGGCGAGGCAGACGCACGGCATCGCGCCGCTGCCGCAGCCCAAAGGCTGATTCCGCCAAAGATCCGATCAAGACTATTCAAGGGGAGTCACTTGAAGACGACCAAGCCTGCGGCTGCGCGCTCGCGCCGCGATTATGTGACGGCTGGCCTTGCCAGCATGATGGGCACCACGATCGAGTGGTACGACTTTTTCCTGTACGGCACGGCTGCCGCACTGATCTTCAACAAAATCTTCTTTCCCGCCTTCGACCCGCTGACGGGCACGCTGGCGGCGTTTGCCACGTATTCCGTGGGGTTCTTCGCGCGGCCGCTGGGCGGCGTGATTTTCGGCCATTACGGCGATAAGATCGGCCGCAAGTCCATGTTGCTGATCACCTTGCTGCTGATGGGCGTGCCCACCATCCTGATCGGGCTGATCCCCTCGTATGAGCAGATCGGCTATTGGGCCGCCGTGCTGCTGGTGCTGATGCGCTTTCTGCAAGGCATCGCCGTGGGCGGCGAATGGGGCGGCGCGGTGCTGATGGCGGTGGAGCATGCGCCGGAGGGGAAGAAAGGATTCTTCGGAAGCCTGCCGCAAGCCGGCGTGGCGCCTGGCCTGATCCTGTCGTCGTTGGCGATGGGCGCAGTGGCCGCGCTGCCGGAAGCGGACATGCTGGCCTGGGGGTGGCGCCTGCCGTTCCTGGCCAGCGTGGTGCTGCTGCTGGTGGGATGGTTCATCCGGGTCAAGGTGGCCGAGTCGCCCGATTTCGAGCAGATGCGGGAAAAGGGCGCCAAGGTCGAGGTGCCGGTGGCCGAAGTGCTCAAGCACCATCGCCGCGCGTTGCTGGTGGTGGTAGGCGCGCGGTTGGCCGAGGTGACGTGGTTCTACACGGTCGTGACGTTTTCGCTGGCCTACGCCACGGGCACGCTGGGCATTCCGCGGTCGGTCATGCTGGACGCCACCATCTGGGGGGCGGCGCTGGCGCTGTTCACGATGCCGCTGTTCGGCGTGCTGGGTGACAAGATCGGCCACAAGTGGGTGTTCATGGCGGGCACGGTGGGCATCCTGATCTGCGCGCCCGTGTTTTTCAACTTGCTGGGATCCGGCGACAAGGGCTGGATCATCGTGGCGGTTTGCCTGGCGGTGGGGCTGGTATACGCTTGCCTGTACGGGCCCGAAGGCACCTTGTTCTCCAGCCAGTTTCCCGCGAACGTCCGGTACACCGGCATTTCGCTGGCGGTGCAGGTGTCCGGTGCCATCGGCGGCGGGCTGGCGCCCATCGTGGCGACCTGGCTGCTGGCCAAGGGCGGGGGCGATCCGAAGTATGTGGTCTGGTACCTGAGCGCGTTGGGCGTGGTCGCCTTCGTCAGCGCCTGGCGCATGCGGGGCGAGGCCGCCGCGCATCCCGCGCTGCGCGTGCCGTCGGCGGCAAGAACCTGAGGACGCCATGAAGACGATCGACTATTACTTCTGGATGAATTCCGACTGGGCCTACCTGGGCGCCGACCGGCTTGAAGCGCTGGCGGCCCGGCAGCAGGCGGCGATCCGGTACTTGCCGGTGGACCTGCCCGATGTCTATTCGCGCACCGGCGGCGTGTTGCTCGGGCAACGCTCGCCCGAGCGCCAGGCGTACCGCGTGGCGGAGCTGGCGCGCTGGTGCCGCAAGCTGGGTATTCACGTGAACCCGCAACCGGCGCACATGTGCCCCGATGCGGGGCTGGCCTCGCGCATTGTCATCGCGGCGGACCGTGCCGGCACGCCGGTGCTGGCGCTGTACAAGGCGATCCTGAAAGCGGAGTGGGTGGACGATCAGGACATCTCCGATCCCGCCGTCTTGCGCGACGTCCTGGAGCGGCTGGGCCTGCCGGTGGACAGCCTGCTGGCGGCGGCGGAGGACGCCGGCGTCGACGCCGCGTATCGGCGCAACACGGACGATGCGGTCAAGGCCGGCGTCTTCGGGTCGCCGTCCTATGTGTACCGGGGCGAGGTGTTCTGGGGCCAGGACCGGCTGGAGATGCTGGAGGAGGCTATCGCGGCATCCCCGGTGGAGGCTTAGCGGCCTGTCGCGGGTGACGGCCGGCAGGCGGCGGGCGCGGGGCGCTGCCCGTACCGCCGCCAGGCAGGCAGGTCAAGGCGCAGGCCTCTGCCCCTCGGCGCCTTGCGGGTTGAGGGCCAGGAAGCCGGTGGCGCGGACGATGTCCACGTCGTTGCGGCGGTCTTCATCCATGTAGGGCACCTGCTTGCGGAAATCGCGCCACAGCGCGGCGGTCCCGGCGCCCAGTTCAAGGCCGGGCCGTTGCGCGCGCCGCAGGTCCACGGCCTGCGCGGCATGCATCAGTTCCACGGCCAGCAGCATCGTCAGCCGGTCGACCTGGGCGGCAACGCGGCGGCCGGTGGCGGGCGCGTTGGTGCCCACATCTTCGATGTTGCCGGCCTGCGCCTGCACGTCGGTCACGATGGGCGACGACAACGTCCGCACATCGGTCGCCAGCGACGATACCGTTTTCTGGATCGGGCCATAGCCGATCGCGCCGTTGCCGGGGCTGAGGAAGCGGGGCAGCGCGGTGAATGCCGTATCGGTCAGCCGCAGCGTGCGTTGCGCCGACAACTGCGCCGTTTGGGACAAGGCGACACCCAGGCTTTGCAGCGGTAGCACCCAAGCGCTGGGATCGAATCCGGCGGAGGGCAGGACGGCGCCTCGCACCGGCCCGTCCGTGACGTAGTACTGGGCCTCGTAGGCCTGGGCGTCGGCCGCAGGCTGCGCATCCAGTGCCACGGTGGGGTTGTCGTCGGAACTGTTGATCTGGAGCTGGAGCTGGCGCCTCAGCAGCCCCAGCATGTCGCGCGCCGCGCCGTGAGCCTGGCTGACGGTGCGAAAGCTCAAGGGGTCCTGCAGCGCGCGTTTGGGGGAGGGTTGCCACAGGCTGCTACCGCGAAGCATGACCAGCATGTGCGCCGCAGTGTGGCGCTGCCCGTCGTACGGCCGTTGCGCCTGGGTCGCTGCCAGCAAGGGCGCCAGATTCCCGTCCAGGCCTTCAAGCGACAAGGCGGCCACCGCGTCGGCCTGGTCCAGCAGGCGCGCCGCGTCCAGCGCCGCCAGCGAGGCGACGGCGGCGCCGTAGGCGTTTGAGCTGACGATGGCCAAGGCGTCCTTGCCGAACGGGCGCACGGGTTTCAAGCCGGCCCGTTCCAGCGCCTCCGCGGAAGGCATGCGGCGGCCGCCGTAATAGGATTCTCCTTCACCCATCATCGCCAGGCCGATCTGCGCCAGGATAGTGATGTCGGCTTGCCCGACCGAACCTTCGCCGAGCATCACGGGCGTAATGCCGCGGTTCAGGAATGCGGCGTACTGGCGCAGCACTTCCACCTGCAAACCGGACCCGCCGTACAGCGCTGAATTCAGCCGGATCAGCATGGCCGCCCGGGTCACGTCCTGCGGGGTTTCGGCGCCATAGGCGGCGCTATGCGAACGCAGCAGGTTCCGGTTGAACTGTTCCGACACCTTGCGCACCTCGGGCGAGATGTCGCCGCCTTTGAAGAGCGTCTGGTCCTTGTTCAGGCCGACGCCGCGGTTCAGGCCGTACACGGGGCGGTCCAGCCTGGCGTAGGCAAGCAGCAGCTCGAAGGAGCGCTGGGCGCGTGCGGCAGCGTCATCGGCCAGCACCACCTGGCAGCCTTGCCGGGCGACCGTGCCGACCTGTTCCAGGGTTAACGAGCGGCCGTCCAGGGTGACCGGGGTGCAGGCGGCGGATGCGCCGGCCGGATACCCTAGCGCCAGCAGCAGGGGCGCCATGATGCCGGTCCGCCGCAGGGCGGGGAGGTGTCCGCGCAGGCGCGCGAGAAGAGGTTTGCGATGCGGACGGGCAAGCGCGTGCGGCGCAGGATGCATGGGCATTGCGGCTCCTGAAGGGGCGAGGGCGGGAAAGGGGAAAGCGGGCTGGCCTAGCGCGGCACGGGCAAGCCCAGCGGCAGGCGCATCAGGTCCTGGCCCAGCACGACCGGCCCGTTGAACGTCTGGCGCGCCTTGAGCCAGTGTTCGGCCGGCGCGTCACCGGGCACCAGGTGCGACAGCACCAGGGTCTTCACGCCCGCGCGGGTGGCCACGTCGCCGACTTCGCGCGGCGTGGTGTGTGCCTCCAGCAATTGCCTGGCCAGCGCTTGCTGCCGGGCGTCCCAGGGCTTGGCGCCGACGATGTGATCGACCCAGTCAGGGTCGATCGCTTCGTGCACCAGGATGTCGGCGCCGCGCGCCAGCTTGACCAGGTTGTCGCTGGCCGCCGTGTCGCCCGAAAATACGACCGAACCGGCCGCCGTGTCGAAGCGATAGGCGAAGTTGGGATACACCAGCCCGTGCGGCACGAGGATGGCACTGACCTTCACGCGCGCGTCCTGCCATACCGTGAACGGCTCCATGGGCGGCGCGGGATCGGTGTTCGGATCCTTGACGACGCCGGCCGGCACGATGATGTCGTGCGCCTGGAAGAACTGCCGGATGTCCGGAACGCCTTCGCTGCGCACGCGGATATTCAGGTCCGCCGCCATGCCCGCGACGATCGACGCCACCAGGTCTTGCGTGCCGGGCGACGGGTTCTCGGCGTGGATGACGACATCGTCCTTCATGCCCGGCGCCAGCGGGGGCAGGGCGCCGCGAGGGCCTGGCCCGAAGACTTGCAGGGAGGCCTTGGCACGGCGCCGGGCGCTGGGGTCGTAGGCCAGCAGGTTGGCCAGGTCGATGATGTGATCGGTATGCAGGTGCGTGAGAAACACCGCTTGCTCCGCGCCGGGCTTGATGCCTGCGCGGCGCAGCTGGCGGTAGGCGCCGGACCCCACGTCGACGATATACGCCCGCCCGTCGACCACCAGCGCCGACGAAATCCCGTGCGGGGAATTCTCACCGTACCAGGTGGGGCCGCCCGCCACGCCCAGCAGCACCAGTTCGGCGGCGGGCGGCGGTTCGGCGGCGGCCGTCGCCCGGGGCGCCACCGGCCCAAAGCCCGCTACCGCCAGCGCGACCGCAGCCGCGCCCAGCCGGCCCCGATGCGGCCAAAGGCTCCAGCGGCCGTCCTGTGCCTTGCGCGGCTTATCCATGACGACCCTGCGGCAAGACGGTCAAGGCCACCAGCGCGACCACGCAAGCGCCCATCACGTACAGCGCGGGGGCGAAGGCCACGCCGGTGGTGTAGGTGATCCAGGTAAGGATAGCGGGCGCGAATCCGCCCAGTATCGTCACTGCTGTGTTGTACGACAGGGACATGCCCGAGGACCGCACCGCCGTGGGGAAGACCTCGGACAGCGCCGCCGGCGCCACGCCCACATACATGGCCACCATCAGGCAGAACAGCGACTGCACCACGATCAGCGTGGTCTGCGTGTGTGACACCTTCAGCCACATCATCAGCGGGTACACGGCGATCAGCAGCAGCAGCGCGGCGGCGCGCAGCATGGTGCGGCGGCCGTAGCGGTCGGACAGCGTGCCCGAGAACACGCAGCCGCCGATCAGGAACAGGTTGCCCACCAAGGCCGCCACGAAGGCCTGCGAGCTGGAAAAACCCAGGGATTTCTGCACGTAGATCGGCATGAAGATGATCAGCGCGTACGGGCCCACCGCCCACAGCACCGACATGCACAAGCCGGTCAGCAGTTCCTTCGGGTAGTCACGCACCACGGCAAGCAGCGGCGTCTTCACGCGGTCGTTCTGGCGTGCCTGGCGCGCCTGCTCTTCGCGGAAGTGCGGCGTTTCGTCCAGCGCGCGGCGCATCCACAGGCCGACCGGGGCGATCGCCAGGCCGATGATGAACGGAATGCGCCAGCCCCATTCGCCGACTTGCTGCTCGGTCAGGAAGGTGGTGACCAGCGTGGCCACCAGCGCGCCCAGCAGATTGGATATGCCCATGCTGGCCTGCAGCCACGACGCGTACTGGCCGCGCTTGCCCTCGGGGGCGTGCTCGACCAGGAAGGCGGTGGCGCCGCCGACTTCGCCGCCGGCCGAGAAGCCTTGCAGCACGCGGCCGCAGACGATCAAGAGCGGGGCGCCCACGCCGATGGCGGCGTAGGGCGGGGCGGCGGCGATCAGCAGCGTGCCCACGGCCATCAACATGATGGTCAGCGTCAATGCGGCCTTGCGGCCCGCGCGGTCGCCATAGGAGCCCAGCACCAGCGCGCCCAGCGGTCGCACCACGAAGCCCAGCCCGAAGGCCAGGAACGACGCCATCAACTGCACCGTCGGGTCTTCGTTGTGGAAGAAGTTCTGCCCGATGTACACGGCAAAGAGCGCATAGACCGTGAAGTCGTACCACTCCAGCGCATTGCCTGCCGATGCCGCGATGACGGCTTTGCGGCCGCTGCGCTCTTGCGCGCGGGCCTGGGAAGCGGGGTGGCCCGGCAAGGCCCCCATTCCCGGATTGATGATGACGTCTTTCATTGCATTCCCCATTGAGATCGTTTGCGCTTGGTCTGCGCTATCTATTACCGCTGTCCGACTTTCCATTGGCTGAACCGCTTCGCCCGCGGCGTCATCGGCCGTCGGCGCGGCCGGCGGCGGTGTCGATGCGGGCGATGCCTTTTTCCCGCACCTCGTCCAGCGCTTCCTCGTAGCCGGCGTCCGCATAGCGCAGCACGCCGCTGGCGGTGTCGTTGGTCATGGACAGGCGCAGGCGCTGCTCGGCCGCATCGGTGCCGTCCGCCACCACGGTCACGCCCGCGCTCGTCATGTAGCCGCTGTACCCGCCGCCGCCCGAGTGGATCGCGACCAGGTCCGCGCTGGACGAGCAATTGATCATCGCGTTCAGCAGCGGCCAGTCGGCGATGGCGTCCGAACCGTCGCGCATGTTCTCGGTCATGATGTTTGGATGCGCCATCGCGCCGGCGTCCAGGTGGTCGCGCGTGAAGGCGACCGGCGCGCTGAGGACGCCCGCGCGCACCATGCGGTTGACCTCAAGCGCCAATTCGGTGCGTTCGCCGTGGCCCAGCCAGGCGATGCGCGCGGGCAGCCCTTCGAACGGCACTTCCTTGCGCGCCAGCCGGATCCAGTTGGACACGATGGCGTTATCGGCAAAGCGCGTCAGCAGGAAGTCGTCGATCTTGCGGATGTCGTCGGGGTCGTTGGACAGCGCGATCCAGCGAAACGGCCCGATGGCGCGCGCGAACAAGGGCCGCAGGAACGCTTCGGTAAAGACCGGGATCTCGAACGCGCGTTTCACGCCGCCCTGCTTCGCGTGGGTGCGGATCAGGTTGCCGTTGTCGAAAACCACGGCCCCCTGGTCCTTGAAACCCAGCATGGCGGTGACGTGGCGCACGATCGACGCGCGGCTGGCGTCCATCAGGCCGGGGATGTCGGTGCGGCGCATTTCCGCCACCTGTTCAAGCGTATGGCCGGCGGGAATATAGCCGTAGACCAGGTCGTGCGCCGACGTCTGGTCGGTGACGATGTCGGGCACGATGCCGCGCGCCAGGATTTCCGGATAGAGATCGGCGGCATTGCCCAGCAGGCCCACCGACAGGGGTTCCCGGCGGTCCTGGGCTTGCCGGATCAGGGCCAGGGCTTCGTCCAGCGACTCGGCGCGGCGTTCCAGGTAGCCGGCCTTGATCCGCTTGTCGATGCGTTCGGGGTTGATTTCAACCGTCAGGATGGCCGCGCCCGCCATGCGGCCGGCCAGTGGCTGCGCGCCGCCCATGCCGCCCATGCCCGCCGTCAGGATGAACCGGCCGCGCAGATCGCGGTCGAAGTGGCGTTCGGCAATGCGCGAGAAGATTTCGTAGGTGCCCTGGATCACGCCCTGCGAGCCGATGTACTGCCAGTCGCCCGCCGTCAGTCCGCCCCAGCAGATCAGGTTGTCGCGTTCCAGCTGGTAGAAATTCTCGGCGCGGGCCCACTGGCCGACCATGTTGCAGTTGGCCATGATGACGATGGGCGCCATCGGATGCGTGCGCAGCACGCCGATCGGCTTGCCGGACTGCACGATCAGCGTCTGATCCTCTTCCAGTTCCATCAGCGCGCGGACGATCGCGTCGTGCGACGGCCAATCGCGCGCGGCGCGGCCCAGCGCCGCGTAGACCACCAGGTTGTCGGGGTCTTCGCCCACGGCCAGCACGTTTTCCAGCAAGCGCAGCAGCGCTTCCTGGCGCCAGCCTTTGCAGCGCAGCATCTTGCCGCCAGGGAGGTTGAATTCTCGTTTCACGCCCATGTCCTCAGGAAGCCAACGCGTAGTCGGTGAAGGTCATGCCCAGCGCCTTCTCCACGATCGGGTAGACGGACGGGTCCGTCACGCTGGAAGACAGCGGGATGTGCTGCTTGCGGACATGCAGGATGCTGACTTGCAGGCCGTCTCGTAGCGCGCCGGCGCTGACGGGGTTGCCGTCGGCGTCCAGCGTGGTGATCACGTCGGGATAGCAGGCGATGCGTTCGCCGTGCGCATCGGTTACCGCCATGTGTTCGTTCATGACGTGGATCACGCGCTTGCCCGCGCCGTCGCCGATTTCGACCGTACCGATATCGAAGGCTTCTTCCGTGTATTTGAGCGTGTTGCGCACGACCTTGCCGGCGCCGATGATCTCGCCTTGGGTGGCCTTGCAGATCGCGTCGATCACCGCGCTGCCGCCGCGCGGTTGCGCGGCCAGGATGGCCTCGCCCAGCGCCAGCGCGCGGCTGATGCCGCCCAGCGCCGCGTGGCGGCGCACATACGAGGCGCGTATCGGGTTGCGGCAGCTGGCGATGAAACCGCCTGCCATGTCGGCCGCCTTGCGCAGCACGGGCGATACCCGGCCGGTGGCGCCGTGGATGGTCAGTTCCATATAGGCGTTGTTGGCGCGGTTGCCGCCGACGGCGCACTGGATCATCGGTTCGGGGCTGCCGGCCAGGCCCAGCGACCCCATGTCGCCGGTGGGATGGGCGCGGATATCGCCCACGGCGTCCACGACCTTGGTGCCCAGCACCGCGGAGGGCAGCCAGCCGTTCAGCGTGCTGGACATACCGTTCTGGCCGATGATCAGGCCATAGACCCGTTCGCCCAGGGCCTCCTGCAGGCGCTCCGCCGCGCGGACGTAGTCGATGCCGAGCATCTGCCAGTCGGTCAGCCCGCCCGGCGCGCCGATGGCGGCCGCGGTGGCGATCCAGGCGTCGTCGGGCACTTCGTCCATCGACACCAGTTCGGGCCGGCCGATAGTGACCGCCAGCGACCCCAGTTCGCGCCCGTGTTCGGCCCAGCCGCCGCCGCCACAGGCGAACACCGAACCGCCCCGCACGGCTGCTTCGACATCGCGCATTGTCAAGATCCTACCCATGATGGCCTTCTCCCCGATTGCCGTTTCAATAGCTCCCCGCAAGCTTTTGCGGGACAGACGGGGGCATCATAGGAATCAATTTTGATAATGTCGTATTACCTTTTATGCCTGCTGCATAACATCGTGTTAATGATTGCCGGTGGCTCATAGGGCAACGCGCGGGCATGGAATGGCGCCCTTAGGGATATCCCCAGGGCGTTGCCGCGACCGCAAGCGCCTCAGACGCGCTGGTCCATCACGTGGAGCACGTCGATGAACGCCTGCGCCAGCCGCGACAGCGGCTGAAGCTGAAGGTGGAACACATTGACGGGCGCGTTGACGGTCCCGACGATGGGCACGGTGACCACGTCCGACCAGATCGGCCCGGCCACGGTGATCTCGTCCACCAGCGCCACGCCGGCGCCTGCCTGCACCAGCGCACACGCCACATGGGCCTGCTGCACTTCAATGCGCGGTTCAGGCTGCGCGTCGCTGCCGCCGAACAGCTTATTGATCAGCATGCCGAACGGGATGTCGGCGCTGTAGCCGATCAACGGTTCATCCGCCAGGTCCTTCACCGTCACCTGCTTGCGTCCCGCCAGCGGGTGGCCTTTGGGCAGCACCGCCACGATGCTGTTTTCATAGAGGGGCTGCCAGGCCAGGCTGGGATGGTCCACCGGCATGTACGCCACGCCCAGCTCCACCTGCTGCGTCAACAGCGATTGCAGCATCACCGACGGGATCAGCGTCTGCAGCACGATGCGCACTTCAGGGAACTGCCGGCGGAACTGCGCGATGGCGCGGGGCAAGAGGGATTGGCCCAGGCTGGGGCTGCATGACAGGCGCAACTGGCCTTCGCGGTTTTCGGCCAGGTTGTCCGCCACCTCGTTGACGCGCTGTACGTTCTGGTACAGCGCCGTCACCTCGACGAACAGGCGGCGGGCTTCCGGGGTGGGGTACAGCCGGCCCTTGATGCGCTGGAACAGCATCAGCCCCAGGCGCTGTTCGGTATAGGCAATCAGCCGGCTGACCGCGGGTTGGGAGACGAACAGCAGCTTGGACGCGCCGCTGATGGAACCGCTGAGCATGATGGCCCGGAAGACCTCGATCTGCCGCAGATTGAGTTTCATATGCTTAACCTGATGTTAATTCCTACGCACATATAAGCATAAGACGTTTTGCCTGGGCCGTTACTACACTTCCAGCACTCAACACAGGATGGAAGCGGTCATGAGCGAATTCGATTTGGTGGTGCGCGGCAATATCGTGGACCCGGACGGGGTGGCGATGGACGGTTGGCTGGCGGTGCGGGATGGCCGCATCGCGCAGCGCGGCACGGGCGCGGCGCCCGCTGGCCGCGACAGCGTCGACGCGCGCGGCATGTGGATCATGCCCGGCGTGGTGGATGGCCAGGTGCATTCGGGCAGCCAGTTGAACCAGGAAGGCCTGGGCTGGGCGTCGCGCGCGGCCGCGGCCGGCGGCGTGACCGTCATGGTCGACATGCCTTATGACGACCCGGAACCGGTCGCCTCGCGCCCGCAACTGGACGCCAAGATCGCGGAAGTCGAACGCGATTGCCATGTGGATGTGGCGCTGTTCGGCACGCTGAACCCGCAGCACGGGCTGCAGGCCGCGGCCGGCCTGATTGAAGGCGGCGTCTGCGCCTTCAAGTTTTCGACCTTCGAGGCCACGCCGGGCCGCTTTCCCCGCATCGAGGAAGACGACCTGTACGACGCCTTCCGCCTGATCGCGCCGTCGGGCCTGGCCTGCGGCGTGCACAACCAGATGCAGGAGATGACGCGCAAGAACATCGCCCGCCTAGTCGACGCCGGCGATACGGGCTGGGACGCGTTCATGCGGGCCCATACGCCGCTGATTGAAAACCTGGCCACCGCGCTGATCTACGAGATCGGCGCCGAAACCGGTGCGCGCGCGCATGCGGTGCACGTGTCGACCTCGCGCGGCTTCAAGATTTGCAACATGTACCGGCAGAACGGCCATCGCGCCAGCATCGAGACCTGCGTGCAGTACCTGATGCTGAACCACGAAGAGCACACTCGCCGTTTCGGCGCCAAGACCAAGCACTATCCGCCGATCCGGCCCAAGGCCGAAGTGGACCTGTTGTGGACGCACATCGCCAACGACGACTGCACGTTCGTGTCGTCGGACCACGTCAGCTGGGGCCTGGAACGCAAACAGAACCCGAACGTCTTCAAGAATTCGTCAGGCGGCCCCGGCCTGGAGACGCTGCTGCCGGCGTTCTGGACCGGCTGTGAAGAGCACGGCATTTCGCCGTCGATGGTGGTGCGGCAGCTCAGCCGCAATCCGGCCCGGCACTTCCTGCTGGATGATCGCAAGGGCACGCTTGAGGTCGGCAAGGACGCGGACATCGTGATCTTGAAACCCGAGCGCTACGCCTTCGACCCGGCGGGCAGCCTGTCGGCGGTGCAATGGAGTTCGTTCGAAGGGCGCGAATTCACCGTGCGCGTGGCGGGCACCTGGTGCCGCGGCCAGCAGGTCTACGACGGCCAGCGCATCGTCAACCAGAAGGGCGACGGCCGCTTCCTGCGTCCGCGCCAGGCATGAGGACGATGATGAACCCCGCTGGATCGTCCCCCTTGCCTTTTCCCCCGCTTAACGCCGACCGCCTGTGGGCCCGCGTTGACGCCCTGTCGCGATTCACCCTGCCCGACGTCCCCTGGACGCGGCGCGCCTTTTCGCCGCTGTTCGACGAGGCCCGCGCCTGGCTGCGCGGCGAGTTCGAAGCTGCGGGCCTCGCCAC
>NZ_JABBJN010000026.1 GCF_012928505.1 Achromobacter sp. Bel
CGCGTCGCCCGCCTGCGCGACGCCGACTCGCCCGCCGCCTTTGGCGTCTTTGCCCGGAACGCGCATGTGGGCGAAGACGCGCCGCGCCTGCCGCCCGCACCGCCGCAAGCCCGCTTGGACGCCCTGCGCGACCAGTACGCCGACGCGCGCATGCGCCGTGCCGTCGACGATTTCTCGGCGCAGCCCGATCCGCTGGCGCAGCGCGCCGGCAGCGCCAACGACCTGGGCACCATCGAAGGCCTGACGCCGCTGCAACCTTACCGGGTCGCGATGGGCAACCCGCAGGTGCAGGAATGGCAAGCCGCCGTGGCCGTGAAGGCGGCCGGTGCCGCCGTGCCCGCCGTGGCCAACATTGGCGCCACCGAGAACGTCACCGACAACGCCCGCTACCGGCCGGGCTTCACGCCCGACACGCGCTGATCCCGGTTGCGGGTCACGGCGAAAAAGAAAAAGCCACCTGTTTCCAGGTGGCTTTTCCGTCGGCCAAAGGCTAGACGCGCCGGATCAGTGGAAGAATTCCGCGATCATCGTGGCGCCCAGGAAAGTGCCGGCGTTGGCGGCCAGGGATACCACCACGATCTTCCAGCCCAGCTTGCGGAAGGCGGGCAGGTCTTTCAGGATCGACAGGCCGGCCATGGCCAGGATCACGGTCGTGAACGGCAGGAAATTCACCTTGCCGACGGCGGCGATGATCTGGTCCGAGTACGGCAGTACGCCGGGGCAGCCCGCCGTCATGGCGATCAGCGACAACACGGCCACGGCGGGCAGCTTGGGCACCACGCGCAGGATCAGGTCGGTCAATACCACCAGCAGGATGATGATGCCCATGCCCGGCAGCGCGTCCAGGAACGGCACGTTGTAGCCCAGGCGGTTGCCCACCAGTGCAAACAGGCCGCAGATCAGATAGGCGGTCAGGCGGTCGCCGAAGCCCATCTTGGCGCCATGCGCCGGCACGTCTTCCGACACGCTGCTCTCGACAACGGCTTCGGACGCCTTGCTGCGCGAGAAACGGCCCAGCACGGGTTCCAGCTTGCCGTACAGGAAGATGGTCGTGGGCAGCGAGATGAACAGCGTGAAATACACGCCAACCACCGTCGTCAGCAGGTTGGCGGCGGCGGCCAGCGCGGCCACCTGGTGCGCCATTTCCGGCGTCTGCTGGGACGCAATGGCGCCCACGCCGGCAGCCATCATGCTGCCCGAACCCACGCCGGCGCCCATGGCGAGCGAGCGCGGATCAAAGATGTTCAGGCTGGTGATGAAACCGGCCATCAGCGCCACGAACAGCGCGCCGATCACGGTGCCCGTGATGTACTCGGCCATCACGCCACGGCCTTCCGGCGAGTTCATGCCGTAGCGCTCGCCGATGATGGCCAGGCTGGGTTCGCGGCCCACCGAGAACGTGGCGCCGATCGCCTCGCGCTTGATGCCCAGCAGCAGCGCCAGCGGCAGGCCGATGGCCATCGTGCCGAAGAAGTGGCCGAATTCCTGGAACACCAGGGCCCAGCCGGCCTCGCGCACTTGCGGCAGCGAGCCACCGACCATCAGGCCCAGCTTCGCCAGGAACGGCAGCAGTGCGTATTGCAGATAGCCGCTGATGCGGGTCTGCATGGCCTTGTCGATGCCCGAGCCTGCCGGCAGGCGCTGGCCGAATGCGGCCACGATGGCGCCGATGAAGATCGCCCAAAGCATCGGTTGCAGAACGATCTTGCCCGGGCCCACCGCGAACGTGACGCTGCCGATCGCTTCGGAAATGACGACCACCAGCAAAATGGCGGCCAGCATGCGAATGCGGGCGGATAGCGGCATGGAAGGCGCGGCCAGGCTGACGCTGGCGTGAGACATCGAATTCCCCTGATGAACGTGAATAAGTTTTCGTAGCGACGCGGCGGCGCATGACAGCGGCGGCGCGGGCAGCAGGCGCGATTTTCGCCCGGGGGCCTTGCGGGCAACCATGACACCACCTGCGCATTAGCGTTGCGTAAAATGCAACACAGAGCCTTTTCCTGGGAAAATTTTGCAAGGTATCCGGTATTTTACGGGTAAACCCCAAGTAGGCACTGTGGATCCCCCGCCGCACTCCGCTTTGAAGAGCCCCGCCATGGATGAAAAACTCGACGCCCGCCGCACCCACTATTTCATGCAGGTCATGAGCCGCGGGTCGGTGCGTGGCGCCGCCGAAGTGCTGGACATGGACCCGTCGGCCGTCAGCCGCGCCATCGCCGCGCTGGAGCGCGACTGCGGCATGGCCCTGTTCGAACGCCGCGGACGCGGCGTGGTGCCCACCGACGCCGGCCACATCCTGGCCCGGTACGTGAAACGCCAGCAGAACATCCAGGAGAGCTTCTTTTCCGAGATCGACAGTCTGCGCAAGGCCGAACGCGGCCATATCGACCTGGTGCTGGGCGAAGGCTTCGTTGAACTGATGTTCGACCGCGTGCTGCCCGGCTACTGGCGCAGCCACCCCGAGGTCACGCTGGATATCGACGTGGCCCGCACCTCCGAGATCGTGCAGCGCATCGTGGACGACCGCGCCTATATAGGGTTGGTGTTCCAGCCGCCCAACGATGCCCGCCTGCGCACCCATTACTCGCGGCCCGAGCCCATCCGCGCCATCGTCCGCCAGGACCATCCGCTGACTCGGCTGAACCGCCCCCTGTTATTGACCGACCTGGCCGACTATCCGGGCGCATCCATGCAGGAAGGCTTTGGCGTACGCCAGCACATCCAGGCCGCCGAGATCAGCGAACAGGTGCGCCTGCGCAATGTATTGACCACCTCTTCCTTCAAGGCGTTGTGGCAATTTTCCGCGGCTGGCATCGGCTATGCGCTGACGCCCCCCATCGCCGTCACCGCCGACATGCGGGCGCAGCGGCTGGCCAGCCTGCCGCTGGCCAACCCCATCCTGAACCAGGGCAGCCTGCATGTGCTGAGCCGGGCGGGCCGCCACATCTCGCCGGCCGCCCGCGAACTGCTGGACCATATCGTCCGGGGCATCGGCGCGCCCGGGGCGCCCGCAACTGATATGGTCGTTTGACGCGGATCTGCCTCTATCTGACGCGGGCGGCACCGCCTACAGTGCCAACTCCCCTTCATCCGCCAGGAGGCGCATATGCTTAGTTTCCTGCGCACGGTCCGCTCCGTGCTCTGGGGTTTTTTCGGCGTACGCCGCGGCCGCGGCTACCAGGCCGACATCGCCCACAACAAACCCGGGCCCCTGATCGCCACCGGCCTGCTGCTGGCCACCTGCCTGGTGATCATCCTGGTCTTCATCGCCCGCTGGGCGGTGAACGCCGCGCTGTAGGCACCCTCTATATAGTATAGCGGCCCCTTCCCCCTCGGGGCAGCAAGCGCGCGTAGCGTGTGCAGCGTGAGGGCCTCCTTCCCCCGCCGGGCCGCCCCAAGGGGGGAAGGCACCCCCTCGGGGGGCAGCAAGCGCGCGTAGCGTGCGCAGCGTGGGGGCATCCTTCCCCCGCCGGGCCGCCCCAAGGGGGAAGACGCCCCCTCGGGGCGCAGCAAGCACGCGTAGCGGGCGCGGCGTGGGGGCCCCTTCCCCCGCCGGGCCGCCCCAAGGGGGAAGCCGCCCCCTCGGGGGGCAGCAAGCGCGCGTAGCGTGCGCGGCGTGGGGGTCTTATTTTCTTATTACGAGAATGACTTAGACGGTCTTGTCGGCTGCCTGTTACGGTTATGAATCCCCTTTTCCCGCCGCCCTGCGCCGGACGCAAAGGGACTCAGACCGAGAAGACTTCAAGGGCAGTAGACATGTACGTGTATGACCCCGTCGACCAGCAGCTTGTCGAGCAGCGTGTGGCGCAGTTTGCCGACCAGACGCGCCGCTTCCTCGACGGCCAGCTCACCGAAGATGAATTCCGCGTTCTGCGCCTGCAGAATGGCCTGTACATCCAACGCCACGCGCCCATGCTGCGCGTGGCCATCCCGTACGGCATGCTGGCGTCGCGCCAGCTGCGCACCCTGGCGCACATCGCGCGCAAGTGGGACCGCGGTTATGGCCACTTCAGCACCCGCCAGAACATCCAGTTCAACTGGCCCCGCCTGGAAGACGTGCCGGACATCCTGGCGGAACTCGCCACCGTCCAGATGCACGCCATCCAGACCAGCGGCAACTGCATCCGCAACACCACGACCGACCACTTCGCCGGCGTCGCGCCGGACGAACTGGTGGATCCGCTCGTCTGGTGCGAGATCATCCGCCAGTGGTCCACGCTGCACCCGGAATTCGCCTTCCTGCCGCGCAAGTTCAAGATCGCCGTCAGCGGCGCCGTGCAGGACCGCGCCGCGGTCGGCGTGCACGACATCGGCCTGCAAGCCGTCGAGCGCGACGGCAAGCTGGGCTTTCGCGTCTGGGTGGGCGGCGGCATGGGCCGCACGCCCATCGTCGGCAAACTGATCAACCCCTTCGTCGAATGGCAAGACCTGCTGACCTACATGCAGGCCGCGCTGCGGGTCTACAACCTGCACGGCCGCCGCGACAACAAGTACAAGGCGCGCATCAAGATCCTGGTCAAGGACCTGACGCCCGAGGTCTACGCGCAGCAGGTCGATGAACAGTGGCAGCTCATCAAGGGCGGCCCCGACACCATCACCCAGGAATTCGTCGACAGCATCAAGGCGCGCTTCGTCTGGCCGCAATATGACGCGGCCGCCGCCACCGACGCCGACAACACCGACGCGCTGGCCGCCGCCGACAAGCGCTTTGCGCGCTGGCTGCGCACCAACGTGCACGCGCACAAAGTCGCTGGCTACGCCGCCGTCAGCGTATCGCTCAAGCCCACCGGCGTGCCGCCGGGCGACATCACCGCCGACCAGATGGATGCCGTGGCCGACCTGGCCGACGCCTTTGGCTTCGGCGAACTGCGCGTCTCGCACGAGCAGAACCTGATCCTGGCCGACGTGCGCCGTTCGCAGTTGCACGCGCTTTGGCAGAAGCTGGAAACGCTGAACCTCGCCACGCCCAATATCGGCCTTTTGACCAACATCATCGCCTGTCCGGGCGGCGACTTCTGCGCGTTGGCCAATGCCGTTTCCATCCCTGTCGCCGAAGCCATCCAGCGCCAGTTCGACGACCTGGACTACCTGTTCGAGATCGGCGAGCTGGACCTGAACATCTCGGGCTGCATCAATTCCTGTGGCCACCACCACGTGGGGCACATCGGTATCCTGGGCGTCGATAAGGCCGGCGAAGAGTGGTATCAGGTCACGCTGGGGGGCCGCCAGAACGGCGGCGCCAAGCCCCTGCCCGACCTGGAATCCACGCGCGGCGGCGGCGCCGCCGTCGGCCGCATCATCGGCCCGTCGTTCGCCCGCGACCAGGTGCCGGGCGTGGTCGACCGCCTGATCCGCACCTACCTGGGCCTGCGCGACAGCGAAATCGAACGCTTCATCGACGTGGTGGATCGCGTCGGCATCGACCCTTTCAAACAGGACGTCTACGCCGATCCCGCCTTCGCCAAACCCGCACAAAGCGCCGAGGCCGCCCATGCCTGACCTGTACGCCCACGACGCCCCCGGCCCGCACCTGATCCTGGACGGCCGCTTGCAAGCCGACACGGCGCGCCCCTTCGTGCCCGAACCCGAAGTCGCCGCCGAAGGCCAGGTGCCCAGCGACGAACCCGGCTGGATCGTGCCCCTGTCCGTCTGGAAGACTTCCCGCGCGACCTTGCGCCGTCATCGGCATCCCGTTGCCGTGCGGCTGGAACCCGACGCCGACCTGCGCGAATTGGCCGAGGCCGACGGCACGCTGGACCCTTCCGGCATCGCCTTCATCGCGGTGGACTTCCCCAACTACACCGACGGCCGCGGCTACTCGCTGGCGCAACTGCTGCGCACGCAATACCAGTGGACGGGCGAACTGCGCGCGATCGGCGACGTGATGATCGACACCATCCACTACCAGGCGCGCGTCGGCTTCAACAGCTTCCTCGTCAAGCCCGGGCACGATCCAAAAAAGGCCCTGGACGCGTTCAAGACCTTCACCGTGCACTATCAGAAGACGTATCGGGCGCCGCCCCCGGCAGCCGCCTGAACTCGTCTTGCGCCAGCTGGCCGCGGATCAATTCCGCGATGCTGCGCTGGCGCGGCGCCTGCATCCGGTCGATCAGGCTGGACACGCTGACCGCCAGGCGCGGGTAGCCGCCCGCGTCGCACAAGGCCACGCCCACGCCCAGCACACCCGGCACCGCGGCGTTGCCCACTACCGACCAGCCCCGGTCCCGGGTGTTCCCCACCAAACGCCGCATCTGCACGCCCGTCATGCCGCCGTAGGCGCGCAGCGCACGCTCGTTCTGCGCCACCACTTCATCGGCCTCGGCCGGCGGCAAGGCCGCCAGCAGCGCCAGCCCCGCCGCCCCCACCCCCAACGGTTGACGATGCCCCACCGTCACCGCAAGCACCTGCACCGGGTAGTTGCCCACCTCGCGGTGCAGGCATAGCGAGTCATTCGCCGCCCGGCAGATGAGAAACGCGGAATCGCCGGTGACATCGCTGATCTGGCGCAGCACCGGACGCAGGCCGCGCACCGCCTGCGCATGCGGATCGCCCGCCATCATCACGCCCAGCGCGGCGCTTCGGACTCGCGCAGCGCATAGCCCTCTTCCACCAGCACATCCAGATAGCGATAGGCGGTGGACCGCTGCATGCCCGCCGCGCGCGCGATGTCCACCACGTGCATGCCCACGGCCCCAGCCTGGCGCAATACGCCCAGCACCCGCAGCCCACGGCGCAGGACGACGGGCCCCGAGGTTTCCGATTCCGGCTTGTTCATATTTTGGACACGTTGCGTTGATGACGGCCTTATCAAAGCCCAATATGAAATCGGGCAGACAAAGATCTGTCCAAATATTAGACAAAATAGGACGGAGACAACCATGAAGACACTCACCAGGCGGCTGGCCGCCCTGGCGGCGGCCCTGGGCGGCGCGCTGACCGTCAGCCCCCCTGCCCTTGCGGCCAAACCCTATCCGGAACGGCCCGTGACCCTCGTCGTGGGGTACGCCGCGGGCGGCGCCACCGACATCGTCGCGCGCCTGATGGCCAAGTCGCTGTCGGAGGCGCTGGGCCAGACGTTCGTGGTCGAAAACAAGACCGGCGCCAATAGCAATATCGGCGCCGAAATCGTGTCGCGCGCAGCACCGGACGGCTACACGCTGTACATGGGCTCCATCGCCAACACGATCAACCGCACGCTGTACAGCCAGCTGAACTACGACTTCATCAAGGACTTCAAGCCCGTCGGCCTGGTGGCGACCATCCCCAACATCCTGGTCGTCAACCCCAAGGTGCCGGTCAAGACCGTGCAGGAATACATCGCCTATGCCAAGAAACATCCCGGCAAGCTGACGTGCGCGTCCTCCGGCAGCGGCTCGTCCATCCACCTGTCGTGCGAACTGTTCAAGATGGAGACGGGCACCGACATCCTGCATGTGCCGTACCGCGGCAGCGGCCCCGCCGTGGCCGACCTGCTGGGCGGCCAGGTGGATTCCATGTTCGACAACCTGCCGTCGTCATTGCCGCACGTGCTGGCCGGCAAGTTGCGCGCCATCGGCGTCACCTCGCCCCAGCGGCTGCCGTCCACGCCGGATGTGCCCACGCTGGCCGAATCCGGCTTGACCGGTTTCGACGTGGAATCGTGGTTCGGCCTGGTGGCGCCCGCCGGCACGCCCGCGCCCGTCATCGCGCGCTTGAACGAGGCGCTGAACCAGGCGCTGGCCAGTCCGGCGCTGCAGGCGTCCTACCAGCAGTCCGGCTTCTACGCGCCCCCCACGCCCAATACGCCCGAGACTTTCGCCAAGAAGATCGACAGCGAAATCGGCAAATGGGGCGCCGTGGTCAAACGCGCCGACATCAAGGCCAACTAGGTTTCAAGGAGCACAGGTGTACCCGATCGATTTCTTCTTCCGAGCGGCGGAGCAGTATCCCGAACGCATCGCGCTGGATGGCCCCGAAGGCGCCGTCACTTATGCGCGGCTGGCTGCCGACACGCGGGCGTTGGCGGCCGCGCTGCAGGGCCTGGACCCCGAACCGCAGACCCGGGTCGCCATCTGCGCCGGCAACTCGGCGCGGCACATCCTGGCGCTGCTGGCCGTGCTGGCCAGCGGCAAGGTCTGGGTGCCGCTCAACTACCGCAGCACCGCGCGGGAGATCGGGCGCATCCTGGACGCCACCGAACCCTCCATCGTCATCGTCGACCAGGTCGGAGCGCCCCTGGCGCCGCCCTCGGACAGCGCGCGGATCAACCTGGAAGACGGTCAGGCGAGCCCGCCGGATGACGGCGGCAATGGCGGCGACGGCGACGAACTGCGCCTGCACGCCCTGCTGCGGCAATACGCCGGCCACGAGCCGGTGCGCCATGCGCTGTCACGCGACGCCACGCAAGCCATCAAGTTCACCGGTGGCACCACCGGCCTGCCCAAAGGCGTGATGCAGCCGTACCGCGCCTGGAACGCCGGCATCATCAACCAGATCGCCAGCTGGGCGCTGACCCGCGACGACCGCTACGTGGTGTCCGCCCCCATCACCCACGGCACGGGCACCTACCTGTTGCCCGTGCTGGCCTGCGGCGGCGCGCACTTGCTGCTGGACAGCATCACCCCGGCCACCATCACGGCGGCGTTCCGCGAGCGCGGCGGCACGCTGAGCTTCATGCCGCCCACGCTGATCTACATGATCATGGCGCAGGAAGGCGTGTCGCGCGCGGACTTCCCCGCCCTGCGCAACCTGATCTATGGCGGCGCGCCGATGCCGCCCGAGAAGATCGACCGCGCGCGCGACTTCTTCGGCCCCGTGCTGGGCACCACCTACGGGCAGACCGAAGCGCCGCAAATCGCCACCGTGCTGCGGCCCGCCGACCTGGAAGCGCCGCAGAACCGCGCCTCGGTCGGCCGCGCGACCTGGCTGTCGGACGTGGCCATCATGGGCGCGGACGGCGCCCTGCTGCCGCGCGGCGAAATCGGCGAAGTCGTGGTGCACGGCGACCTGACCATGACGGGCTATTGGCGCCTGCCGGAAAAGACCGCCGAAACGCTGGTCGACGGCTGGCTTCACACCGGCGACACCGGCCTGATCGATGCGCGCGGCTATCTGTTCCTGAAGGACCGCCTGCGCGACGTCATCATCACCGGCGGCTTCAACGTCTATCCCGTGGATGTCGAAAACGCGTTGTCGTCGCACCCCGCCGTGTATGAATGCTCGGTCTTCGGCCTGCCCGACGACAAGTGGGGCGAAGCCGTCCACGCCGCCGTGCAGTTCCACCCCGGCGCGCAAGCCGACGCCGATGCGCTCAAGGCCCACGTACGCGCCTTGCTGGGCCCGGTGGCCACGCCCAAGCAATTCCACATCCATGACAGCCTGCCGCGCTCCAGCGTCGGCAAGGTCCTGAAGAACGCCGTGCGCGACGCCGCGCAAAAGGAAACGCCATGAACCCGCCCGAAACCCGACTCTGCGCCCATCACCTGACGGGGATGTCGTACCGCGACGTCGACCTGGTCGAAGACCTGATCGGCAAGAAGACCTTCACCGAAGTCATGATCATGCAGATCCTGGGCCGCGACGCGCGCCCGGTGGACATGCGCATCGTCGATGCCGTGCTGGTGACGCTGATGGAGCACGGCATGACGCCCAGCGCCATCGCCACGCGCCTGATCTACATGAGCGCGCCGGAAAACCTGCAAGGCGCGGTGGCCTCAGGCCTGATGGCGGTGGGCAGCCAGTTCGTCGGCACCATGGAGAACTGCTCGCGACTGCTGGACCGCATCAAGCAGGCGGCAGACGGCCGGACGGAAGCGCTTGCCATCGCACGCGAGTTCCGCGAACAGCGCCGCGCCCTGCCCGGCTTCGGCCACCACCTGCACAAGCCCGACGACCCGCGATCGATCAAGCTGCTGGCGCTGGCCGAAGCCGAACCGGACCTGGAGGGCGCGTCGGTAAAGGCGCTGCGCCTGCTGGCAACGGCGATCGACGAAACCTATGGCAAGCACATCACCATCAACGCCACGGGCGCGGTGGCGGCGCTGCTCAGCGAGATCGGCGTGCCGACCGACCTGATGCGCGGGTTTGCCGTGATCTCGCGCGCCGCCGGCCTGGTGTCGCACGTGGCCGAAGAACAGCAAAGCCCGTCGGGCCGCTACATTTGGGAAACCATCGACCACGCCATCCCCTACGTGGGCGAAGGCAAGACGCATCAGCAAGCCGGCGGGGAATCCGCATGACGGCGGCCGGCGCCGACACGCGCCTGGCAGGCAAGATCGCGCTGGTGGCCGGGGCCGGCACATCAGCCGCCGGCTGGAGCATCGGCCGCGCCAGCTGCGTGACGCTGGCACGGCGAGGCGCGGCCGTGGTGGCCCTGGACGCCCATCTGGCCGCCGCGGAAGACGCCGCGCATGAAGTGGAGCTGGCCGGCGGCAGCGCCTTGGCGGTGCAGGCCGACGTGGCCGACCCGGACGCCATGCAAGCGGCGGTGGATGCCGCGCTGCGCCGCTACGGGCGTATCGACATCCTGCAAGCCAACGCCGGCATCGGCAAAGTGGGCGGGCCGGAGGAGATCTCGCTGCAAGACTGGGACCGCATCCAGCAAGTGAACGTGACCAGCCTGCTTATTGCCACGCGCCTGCTGGCGCCCTTGATGCGCGCCCAGGGCGGCGGCGCGATCGTCACGGTGTCGTCCATCGCGGGCATCCGGTACACCGGCTATCCGCATCTGGCCTACAGCGTCAGCAAGGCCGCCGTGATCCACTTCGCGCGCATGGCGGCGCAGCAGTACGCCGCCGACGGCATCCGCGTGAACACTGTCATTCCCGGCCTGATCGACACCCCGCGCGTGGCGCAGAACGTCGCGCGCATGTTCGACCCGGACGATCTGCAAGCGGCGATGGCCGCGCGCGACAGGCAGGTGCCGATGGGCCGGATGGGCACGCCCTGGGAAGTCGCGAACGCGGTAGCGTTCCTGGCCTCGGACGAGGCGTCCTACATCACTGGCACCGAACTGCTCGTCGATGGCGGGTTGACGGGCAAATACGCCTGACGGCCCTGCCGCCAGGCGCGGCGCCGCTTACCAGGAGGTGGAGTAAGCGCCAGGGAACTGCTTGGCCACGAACGCCTTCACTTCATCCGACTGATACGCCTTGATGAACCGGGCAATGCGCGGATCGTTCTTGTTGTCTTCGCGCGCGGCAATCACCACCGCCGCGAACGGCGCATCCTTGCTTTCCAGCGCCAGCGCATCCTTGGCGGGCGACAGGCCGGCCGGGATGGCGTAGGCCGAATTCACGGCGGCCGCATCCACGTCGGACAGCGAATGCGGTAGCTGCGCCGCTTCGATTTCAATGAACTTGAGGTTCTTGGGATTTTCGACCACATCGAACAGCGAGGCCGTCACCGTCACGCCATCCTTCAGCTTGATCAGCTTGGCGGCCTGCAACACCAGCAGCGCGCGGGCGCCGTTGGTCGGGTCGTTCGGAATCGCCACCTTGCCGCCCTGCGGCAGGTCATCCAGCGACTTCAGGCGCTTGGAATAGATGCCCATCTGCTGCACCACGGCTGTCGCTACCGGCACCAGCTTGTAGCCGCGCGCCTTGTTCTGCGAATCCAGGAAGGGCTTGTGCTGGTAGATGTTCAGGTCCAGCTCCTTGGCGTCCAGCGCCGCGTTCGGCTGGATAAAGTCGCTGAACTCGATCAACTTCACTTTCAGGCCGTCTTTGGCCGCCACCTGCTGCACCACTTCGCCGATCTGCGCGTGCGGGCCCACGGTCACGCCCACCTTCAGTTCGGCGTCCTGCGCCATGGCCGGGCCGGCGGCAACACTGATCAACGAGGCAAGAACGGCCAGGGAATGGCGAAGGCGCATGGTGGGACTCTACAGAAAGGAAGAATGACCCGCGATTCTAGTGACGGCTCTTCAAAACCGGAAGCGATGAATATTCATATTGATATGCGCAAAACCATATAAGACGCGTGGCCATGACAAGCCCGCGCCATGCGGACACAATAGCGGCTGCAATCATTCATCACGCCAACGCCATGCCCACGTCCAACGACCTCCATCCGCAGGCCCGCGCCCTGCTTGCCGATCACTATGCCGCCGTCGATGCGGACCTGCCGGCGCTGCTGGACCTGCTGTTCGCGCGCAGCGCCGGCGAAGACTGGCACAAGGCCGGCACCTTCAAGCATCACCTGCTGGGCGTGTACCGCACGCTGACGCTATGGGACCAGCCGCGCGAAGTACGCCTGCTGGGCCTGTTCCACAGCGTCTACGGCAATGAATACGTCGACCTGACGCTGTTCGACCGCGAAGGCGAGCGCTCGACCTTGCGTGACGTGCTGGGCACGGAAGCTGAAGAATGGGTCAGCCTGTTCTGCGCGATGCCGCGCACGAAATTCGTGCAGGCCGTGCTGCAAGGCCAGGGCGCAGGCAGCGATGGCTTGACGCTGGAAGGCGCCGACGGCCAGGTGTTCACCTTGACGCCGCGCCAGGTCGCCGCCTTCATCGTGGTGTCCGCCGCCGACATCGGCGAACAATGGCACAGCTGGCAGGACGAGATCTTCGCCGGCTATCCGCAGCAGCAACGCCGCGACCTGAAAACGAATTGGGCGTCGTCGCTGTGGCCCGGCCCGTTGAAGCCGCCGTCGAACATCCTGTCGATGCTGTCACACCTGCTGGCGCCGCTGTCGCGCATGCCGGCCGACACCGGCATCCCCGTCCCGCCCGCGTTCGACCAGTGCCGCGCCACGCTCAGCCCGCGCGACGAAGCCGCTGCCAGCGCGCTGTACTGGCAGGTCATCACGCGCATGCATCCGCTGACGGAAATGGACAGCGCCTGCCATCTGCTGGAAGCCGCGGTCGCGCACAATCCGTGGGTGGGTGAACCGCGCCTGCTGCTGGCGCAGTTGGCGTTGACGTCGGGTGATTTCGATGCCGCCGAGCAGCATGCAGCCGCCGGGCTGGCGGCCTTGCAGGCGTGGGGCACCGCATGGGACAAGCGCATCGAATGGGCGGGCTGGATGGCCTGGGCCCGCATCGAACTGCAGAACGCCCGCGCGCGCCAATGGCCGGAAAACCTGGCGGCGCTGAACGGGCTGGGACTGGTGCAGTAAGCGGGCTGCAGTGAGCGGGCTGCAATAAGCCGGCGCGACAGGGATCCTGCGGGATCCCTACTTCATGCCTTCCCAGTGCGGGCCGGGCACGACGATGTCGAACAGCTCCAGCACGCGCGCTACCGTGTGGTCCACCATCTCTTCGATGGAGGCCGGCCGGTGGTAGAAGGCGGGCAGCGGCGGAAACACGATGCCGCCCATTTCGGTCACGGCCGTCATGTTACGCAGATGCGCCAGGTTGAAGGGCGTTTCGCGCACCATCAGCACCAGGCGCCGGCGTTCCTTCAAGGTAACGTCGGCCGCGCGGGTGATGAGGTTGTCGGACAGGCCGTGGGCCACGGCCGCCAGCGTGCGCATCGAGCACGGCACGATCACCATGCCCGCCGTCTGGAACGCGCCGCTGGCCAGCGTGGCACCCACGTCGCGCACGGAATGCACGTGGTCGGCCAGCGCATAGATGTCGTGGCGGCTGACATCCAGTTCATGCTTGATGTTCAGCACGCCGGACGCGGACACCACCAGATGCGTCTCGACATCGTCCACGCCGCGCAGCGCTTGCAGCATGCGCACCGCGTAGAGCGCGCCGGTGGCGCCCGTGATGCCGATGACCAGTCGCCGCATGGGCGGCTTAGGCCGTGGCGCCGGATTGCTCCAGCAGCGTCTTCAGTTCACCGGATTCGTTCATCTCGTTCATGATGTCCGAGCCGCCGATGAATTCGCCCGCCACGTACAACTGCGGGATGGTGGGCCAGCTGGAGAATTCCTTGATGCCCTGGCGGACTTCGTCGTCTTCCAGCACATTGACGGTCACCAGCTTCTTCACGCCACAGCCCTTCAGGATCTGGATGGCCTTGCCGGAGAAGCCGCACTGCGGGAATTGGGCGGTGCCCTTCATGAACAGCACGACGGGGTGCTGGGTCACGGTTTCGCGGATGAATTCTTGAACGTCGCTCATGGTGGTCTCTTGGACAGGCATAACGGAATACGCCAATTATAGGTACAGCCGGGGAAACCGCCCGGATTACCCGGATGCGGCGCCGGCCTATGCCGGAAATTCAGGGGAAAATCTGTAACAAGCCGCGCGAATCAGCGCCCGGCGGACCGCCAGCGCCCGCCCGAGATCCGCTCGATCCCGGCCAGGTCCTGGCGGCTGCGCACGTCTTCGAAGCCGGCCTCGGCCAGCAGGTCGCGCACCGCCTGCGCCTGGTCCCAGCCATGCTCCATCCACAGGGCGCCGCCCGGCTTCAGGTGCCGGCCGGCCCCCGCCACGATGCGGCCCAGGTCTTCCAGGCCGCCCGCCCCATCGGTCAGCGCGCCGCGTGGCTCGAAACGCAGGTCGCCCTGGTCCAGGTGCGGATCGTCGCTGGCCACATAGGGCGGATTCGACACGATCAGGTCAAAACCTTCGCCCGCCGGCACGGCCCCGTACCAGCTGCCTTCCACGAAGCGCACGGACGCGGTCAGCTCCCAGGCGTTGCCGGCGGCCACCGCCAGCGCGGCGGCGCTGACGTCCGAGGCCATCACCCGCGCATCGCGGCGGGCCAGCGCGATCGAGATCGCAATCGCCCCGCTGCCGGTGCCCAGGTCCAGCACGGCGGGGCCCGCCACGCCGGCCACGCATTCCAGCGCGGTCTCGACCAGCACCTCGGTATCGGGGCGCGGGATCAGCACATCGGGCGTCACGCGGAACCGGTGCCCCATGAACTCACGGTGGCCCAGCAGATAGGCCATGGGCTCGCCGGCCAGGCGCCGCGCCAGCAGCGCCTCGTAGGCGGCCGCCACCTGGGGATCCAGCGGATCGGTGTCATGCGCCAGCAGCCACGCGCGCGGCTTGCCCAGCACGTGCTCCAGCAGCATGCGCACTTCCAGGCGCGGCAGCCGGGCGTCGGCCAGCAGACTGCTCAACTGGGGCGTCGTCATGGCGCGCGCCTCAGATGTCGTCGCCCAGGGCCGCCAGCTGCTCGGCCTGGTGTTCGGCGATCAGCGCGCCGGTCAGCTCTTCCAGATCGCCTTCCATGATCTGCTGCAGCTTGTACAGCGTCAGGTTGATGCGGTGGTCCGTCACGCGGCCCTGCGGGAAGTTATAGGTGCGGATGCGCTCGGAACGGTCGCCCGTGCCGATCAGGCTCTTGCGCTCCGCGGCTTCCTTGCTTTGCCGTTCTCGGGTTTCCTTGTCTTTCAGGCGCGCCGCCAGCACCTGCATGGCCTTGTCCTTGTTGCGGTGCTGCGAACGGTCGTCCTGGCATTCCACCACCAGGCCGGTAGGCAAGTGGGTGATGCGCACCGCCGAATCGGTCTTGTTGATGTGCTGGCCGCCCGCGCCGCTGGCGCGGAACGTGTCGATGCGCAGATCGCTCGGGTTGATGACGATTTCCGACATCTCGTCGGCTTCCGCCATGATGGCCACGGTGCAGGCCGACGTATGGATGCGGCCCTGCGCTTCGGTGGCGGGCACCCGCTGCACGCGGTGCGCACCGGACTCGAACTTCAGGCGCCCGTAGGCGCCGTCACCATCGATGCGCGCGATCACTTCCTTGTAGCCGCCCAGTTCCGACGCGCTTTCCGACATCAGCTCGACGCGCCAGCCGCGCGTTTCCGCGTAGCGCGTGTACATGCGCAAAAGGTCGCCCGAGAACAGCGCGCTTTCGTCGCCGCCCGTGCCTGCGCGGATTTCCAGGAACACGCTGCGGCCGTCATTGGGGTCACGCGGCAGCAGCAACAGCTGCAACGCGCTTTCCAGGTCTTCCAGCTTGCCGCGGCCCGATTTGATCTCGTCTTCGGCCATGGCCTTCATGTCGGGATCGGACAGCATTTCCTGTGCGGTCGCCAGGTCTTCCTCGGTCCGGGCAAAGGCGGTGAACGCCTCGACCACGGGCTCCAGTTCGGCGCGTTCGCGCGAAAGCTTGCGGAAACGGTCCATATCGGACGCGGTTTCCGGTTGGGCGAGCAACGCGTCCACCTCGGTCAGGCGGTGACACAGATGCTCCAGCCGGCTGCGCATGGAAGATTTCATGGGGGATTGACCAAAGAAAAGACAGGAATAGCGGGCGCCCACAAGACGAACGCCCGCCAGGAGGCGGGACGTGGGACAGATTCGCTAACGGCGGGAATCGCGGCCGGGGAACAGGCGCGGCATCCAGGCAAGCAGTTGCTTGCGATCGTCGCCTTCGCTGCGGTTCAACGCCGCCAGCGGGCCGTGCAGGTATTTTTGCGTCAGGCCGTGCGCCAGTTGTTCCAGCACGGCTTCGGGCGATTCGCCGCGCGCCAGCAGGCGGCGCGCGCGTTCCAATTCGGCGGCGCGGACATCTTCGGCGGCCTGGTGCAGGTCGCGGATGACGGGCACCACTTCGCGGGATTGCATCCAGTGCATGAAGCCCTGGACGCGGGTTTCGATGATGGCTTCGGCCTGCACAACGGCGGCGCGGCGCGCGTCGGTGCCCGTCTGCACCAGGCGGCCCAGGTCGTCCACCGAGTACAGGTAGACGTCGTCCAGGCGGCCGACTTCGGGTTCGATGTCGCGCGGGACAGCCAGGTCGATCATGACCATCGGACGGTGGCGGCGCAGGCGCGTAGCCCGTTCCACCATCCCCAGCCCGAGGATGGGCAGGGAGCTTGCCGTACAGGACACGATGACGTCGAATTCCGAGAGGCGGTCGGTAAGGTCCGACAGCTTCATGGTGCTGGCCGAAAAGCGGTTGGCCAGGATTTCGGCGCGTTCGGCCGTGCGGTTGGCCACGACCATGCTGCGCGGGCGCTGCGCGGCGAAGTGCGTGGCGCACAATTCGATCATTTCGCCCGCGCCGATGAACAGCGTGCGGGCCTGGTCCAGGTTGCCGAACACGCGCTCGGCCAGGCGGACGGCGGCGGCGGCCATGGACACGGATTGCGCGCCGATGGCGGTTTGCGACCGCACTTCCTTGGCCACCGAGAAGGTGCGCTGGAACATCTGGTGCAGCAAGGTGCCCAGCGATCCGGCTTCGCCGGCGGCGCGCACGGCGTCCTTCATCTGGCCCACGATCTGCGTTTCGCCCAGCACCATGGAATCCAGGCCGCTTGCCACGCGGAAAGCGTGGCGGACGGCGTCGTCTTGATGGTGGCGGTACAGGTGCGGGCGCAGCGTGCCGGCGTCCAGGCGGTTGTGTTCAGCCAGCCAGGCGGGCAACTGATCGGCAACGTGGCCGTCAGCGGCGCAGTAGATTTCGGTGCGGTTACAGGTGGACAGGATGGCGGCTTCGCGGACCGAGCCGCCAAACGCCGAACGCAGGCCTTCCAGCGCGGGCTTGACCAGATCGACGGGCATGGACACGCGTTCGCGAACCGAAACCGGCGCGGACGTGTGATTCAGACCGAAGGCAAGGACAGCTACCGACATGAGTTAGCGTGAAGAACTGCCACCAAGAACAATGCGTCAGGGGTGGGGACGATACTGCGGAAAGTTCCCCAAGCCGTAACAGCAGACCGTTAAAGATTATACCCCTGCGGGTTATCCCCAGGCCAATCCGCCCCCCGGCCGCGACGCTGCGCCGCACTCATCCGTGCCATTCACCCAACACTTGGCGGGGCCTCCCCGACAAGGAGGCATCGGGATTTTTGCCGACCGGCTGGCACAGCCCAAGAAAATTGTGTATAGTTGCGGACTTCGTTGGCCTGGTAGCTCAGTCGGTAGAGCAGAGGATTGAAAATCCTTGTGTCGGTGGTTCGATTCCGCCCCAGGCCACCAAAAGAATTATTGGGATTGCGGTTGCCTCTGGGCGACCGATACCGAATCCCAAAAAAAGCCCAGCCCCGCGCTGGGCTTTTTGCAAACGTACCTGTTCAGGTATTGGCCTGGTAGCTCAGTCGGTAGAGCAGAGGATTGAAAATCCTTGTGTCGGTGGTTCGATTCCGCCCCAGGCCACCAAAGATTCATGCACACAGCCCAGTCCGCCTCAATTGCGACTGGGCTTTTTGCTTGCAGCGAGCACGCGCCCATTGCAGGGTAAAATCGCTCTTGCTCCGGGGTGCACGCCAGTGCTGAGATTCAGACCCGCGAACTTGACCCGGTTCATGCCGGCGTAAGAAGAGCATTCGCCTTGTCCTGCCGCGCCCCTGCGCCGCTTGCGCAGGCGGGCTTCGGAGCTTCCCTGTACAGGATTGCCACGAACGCCCATGAACAACGTCGCCCCGCCGGTCGCGGAACTACTCGAATTCATCGCCCAGGATAGCTGCACCGACGAGCAGTTCGATCAGCTCGCGCTGCGCCTCTTCGCCTATCAGTACGGCGCCAGCGCCCCCTATCGCAGTTTCTGCCAGCGCCGCGGCGCGACGGTGCGCAACGTGAAGACGTGGAGCGACATTCCGGCCGTGCCCATCGATGCTTTCAAGGCAATGGAACTGCGCTGCGAGCCGCCCCGGCCCGACGAGCGCGTGTTCATGACCAGCGGCACGACGCGCGCCGATATGCGCGGGCGGCATTTCCATCCGCACCTGGCCGTGTACGACCTGTCCATGACCCGCAATTTCGACAAGCGCGTCATGCAGGGCACGGCCCGCCTGCCGATGGGCATTTTGTTCCCGGACGAAATCGCGATGCCCAATTCGTCGCTGGCGCATTATCTGGCGCTGGCAAAGTCCGCCTTCGGCACCGAAGACAGCCGCTATTTCATGTCGCCGCAGGGCATCGACCTGGACGGCCTGTGGCGTCGGCTGGAAGAGGCCGAACGCGGCGGTGAGCCCTACGCGCTGCTGGGCGCCAGCTTCAGCTTCGTGCATGTCATCGACGCGCTGCGCAAGGAAGGCCGCTCGTTCCAGCTGCCGCCCGGAAGCCGCATCCTGGACACCGGCGGCTACAAGGGGCAGTCGCGCGACTTGCCGCTGGACACCTTTTATTCAGAACTGTCGGACCTGCTGGGCGTGCCGCGCGCGCTGTGCATCAACATGTACGGCATGACGGAACTGAGCACGCAGTTCTATGACGACGGCAATGCCGTCGTGCCGTCGGTCAAGTCGGGGCCGCACTGGATCCGTTCGCGCCTGGTCGATCCGGCCACTGGACGCACCGTGCCGGCCGGTGAACGCGGCATCCTGGCGCACTGCGACCTGGGCAACTTCAATTCGGTCAACACCATCCTGACGGAAGACGTCGGCCTGCCGGCAGACGGCGGCTTCCTGCTGCTGGGTCGCGCCGAGGGCGCGCAAGCCAAGGGATGCTCGCTGGCGGTGGAAGAATTCATCCGGTTGGCCACGCCATGAACTCGGTCCGGGTCGAGGCGGGATACCTGCCGGGACTGGCCGCGGCCGATGTCCAATGGCAGACCCTGCCGTTCGAGCAGGACGGCCAGCGCGTCGACGTCGCAGTGCCAGTGTTGACCGCGCCGCAGATGCAGGCGCTTGCCGAGCGCGTCAAACACGCCAGCGCGCTGCATCTGAAGACGATGACGGTGTCGGAGATCATCGCGGTCATCGACCGCGCCATCGCCCGCCTGCTAGATCCCAACGACCCGTACCGGCGGCAGGCCGACGCGCTGCTGCCGATCGTCAGCGGCTACGACGCCGAGATGGTGCGCCTGGGCCTGACCGGCTTTTTCAAGACGTTCCGCGCGCCGCAACTGCATCGCTTCGTGGCCGAAGACTTCGCCAACCCCAAAGTGCTGGACGGCTTCCAGCCTGCCGCCAAGGGCGGTGCGGTGCGCGCCTACGGTCCGCAATTGCTGGCGCACAGCTGGGCGGGCAACGTGCCCGCGCTGGCGTTGTGGAGCCTGGTCTGCGGGCTGCTGGTGAAGGCCGGCAACATCGGAAAACTGCCCAGCGCCGAACCGCTGTTCGCGGGCTGGTTCGCCCGGCTGCTGGCCGAGGTGCACCCGCCGCTTGCCGATTGCCTGGCCGTGGTGTGGTGGCGCGGCGCGGGCGACGAAGACGCGTCGGCGCTCTACGCCCAGGCCGATACGGTCGTGGCCTACGGCGGCAACCACGCACTGCACGCCATCCAGCGCCGCCTGCCGGTCACGACGCGCTTTCTGGCGCACGGGCACAAGCTGGGTTTCGGCGTGGTCAGCGCGATGGCGCTGGATGCCCAGAAAGCGCCCGCCCTGGCCCGGCGGGCGGCGTGGGACGTGATGCGCTACGACCAGCAGGGATGCTATTCGCCGCACGTTTTCTATGTGCAGCGCGGCGGTCCGATTTCGCCGCGGGATTTCGCGGGCTACCTGGCGGGCGAGCTGTCGAATCTGCAGCGGCGCTTTCCGCGGCGCGCGCTGGACCTGGAAGAATCCGCCGCCCTGGCGAAATGGCGGCAGTCGATCGAATGGACGCTGGCCCCAGGCGGCGCGGACGCGCTGATCGGCGACCTGGAAACGGCATGGAGCGTGGCCTACGTCGATGAGGCGGCCTCCCTGGCGCCGACCGCCCTGCAGCGCAGCATCACGGTGGCCGGCATCGACGCGCTGGACGAGGTGGCGCGGCAGGTGGCGGCCCGTCGCGAATTCCTGCAGACCGCCGGCGTGGCCGCCACGCCGCAAGAGCTGTACCGCCTGGCTGAACAACTGGGCGCGGCGGGCGTCACCCGCGTGAGCGCCATCGGCGCGATGAGCGTGCCGGAAGCGGGCTGGCATCACGATGGCCGCTTTAATTTGCTGGACCTCGTTCGCATGACCGAAATCGAGCATTCTGCCGAAGCCGCGGCCGATCCGTTCGCGTCCTACGAGCCATGAACGCCGCTCTGGCCCTGCCTTTTCTGGACATCGAACGGGTGGTCTATACGTACCCGGGCCGGCCACCCATTGTCGACGGCATCGATTGGCGATTGGAGGCTGGCGGGATCCATTGCCTGGTCGGGCGTAGCGGCTGCGGCAAGACGACGCTGCTGAAGCTGGCCGCCGGCCTGCTGACGCCGCAGTCCGGCCGCATCCGTCTGTGGGACGGCACGGCCGCCACCCCCGGCCCGCAGCTGGGCTATGTGTTCCAGGCGCCTACGTTGCTGGAATGGCGCCGCGTCATCGACAACGTGCTGCTGCCCGTGTCGCTGCAACGCCGCCCCTCCTCGGAAGACACCGCGCACGCGCACGAACTGCTGGCGATGCTGGGCCTGTCCGACCATGCGCAGCATTACCCCCGGCAACTGTCTGGCGGGCAGCAAAGCCGGGTGGCGCTGGCGCGGGCGCTGATCCTTCGCCCGGCCCTGCTGCTGCTGGACGAGCCTTTCGCGGCATTGGACGCCATCACACGCGGCGAGCTGCAGGACGATCTGATGCGGATGTGCCGGCTGCGCAAGACGACCGTGTTGTTCGTCACGCACGACATCAGCGAAGCCGTCTACCTGGGCGACTGCGTTGCGGTCATGCACCAGGGGCGCATGGTGGCCGACGTGCGCGTGGACCTGCCCTTGCCGCGCACGCAGTCCATGCGGCACGGCGCCGCCTTCAATGCGTATTGCGCACAGGTGTTCGAATTCATGAACGGGACCCGCCCATGAAGCCCGCCTTCACGTCACGTTTTTTGGCGGCCGCGCTGCTGGTCGTCTTGATCGGCGCCTGGGAGGCGGTTGTCCGGCAAGCGGGCATTTCCGCGCTGGTGCTGCCCGCCCCTTCCGCCGTGGCCACGACACTGTGGACGAGCCTTGCCACCGGCTATCTGTGGCCGCACATCGGCGCAACGCTTGCCGAGATGCTGCTGGGGCTGGCGCTGGGCGGCGCGGCCGGCCTGGCGATGGGCGTGGCCTTGGCGGAATCGGCCTTGCTGGATCGCGTGCTCAAGCCCTACGTCATCGTCAGCCAGGTTGTCCCCAAGCTGGCGCTGGCCCCGCTGTTCGTGCTGTGGTTCGGCTTCGGCATGGCGCCCACCGTCGTCATGACCGCGCTGATCTGCTTCTTCCCCTTGATGGAAAACACGCTGACCAGCCTGCGGCAGGTGGATCCGAACCGGTTGCAGCTGTTCCGCATGCTGGGCGCCTCGCGCGCGCAGACCTTGCTGCGCCTGAAGCTGCCTGCGGGCCTGCCAGGCATTCTGGCCGGCTTGCGCGTGGCGCTGGTGCTGGCGCTGGTCGGCGCCGTGGTGGGCGAATTCATCGGCGCCAGCCGCGGGTTGGGCGCCGTCATCATCGCCGCGCAAGGCATGATGGATACCCCCCTCATGTTCGCGGCGCTGACCGCCATCGCCGCCATCGGACTGCTGGGCTATCAGGCCACGCTGGTACTGGAACGGCGCCTGCTGCGCCCCTACGCCGACCATCCATGACTTCTTCCAGGACTCTTCCCATGCTCCCGTCCCCTACCCGCCGCGCACTACTGGCCGCGGCCGCGAGCCTCGCCGCGGCGTCGCTGACGCCGCTGGCCGCGCGCGCCCACGGCGCCCAGGCGGCTCAAGCCGCCGCTTCCGGCAAGGTCACGCTGGCCGGTTGGAGCAAGCCCATCAGCGAAATCACCAACGTGCTGGCCGAACCCGACAAGGGCTTCTTCAAGGCGCAGGGCGTGGAACTGGTCTACCTGCCGGGCGCGGGCGGCGGCGACGCCATCCGCAATATCCTCAGCGGCCAGGCCGACGTGGCGTTCACCGACCCCGGCTCGTTCTTCATGGCCTTGGACAAGGGTGAAAAGCTGCGGGCCATCTACGACATCTATCCGCAGAACGTCTTCAATGTGGTGTCGCTGAAGTCGGCCGGCATCACGAGGCCGGCGGATCTGAAGGGCAAGCGCATCGGCGTCTACAGCCTGGCCAGCGGCACGCGCCAGAACCTGCTGGTGCTGCTGCACCAGGCCGGCCTGACCGAAGCCGACGTTGAAATCGTCGTCACTGGCGTACTGAACTTCGCGCCGCTGCTGCAGGGCCAGGTCGACGCCACCGCGGCCACCGACACCGGGCTGCTTGTCGGTCGCCGGCGCGGCCTGGGCGAGGTCAACGTGATGAACGTGGCCGACACTCTCAACGTTTCCAGCGACCTGTTCGTGGTGCGCGAGGCGGTCCTCCAACAGAAGCAACCGCTGCTGCGGGCCTTCCTGAAAGCCTACCGCGACAGCGCCGCATGGATGATCGCCCAACCCGACGAGGCCGCCACGCTGGCCGGCAAGCGCGCCATCGACGGCACCGACCGCGCCATCAACCTGGAAGTGATCCGGCTGCGCAATGCGGCGTCGATCGCCTCCGGCGGCCGCCCGCTGGGCACGCTGGATCTGGACCTGCTGCAACAGGCCGCTGATGCCTATCTCGAGCTGGGCCTGATCCAGAACCGCATCGACGTGTCCGCCGCCGTCGACGCCAGCCTGCTGCCGGCAGCCTGACATGAGCGCCGCCCTGAAGTTCACAGGCAAAGTGGTGCTGGTGACCGGCGCCAGCCGCGGCATCGGCGCCGAGATCGCGCGCAGCTTTGCGCGGGAAGGCGCGACGGTGGTCGTCAACTACCTGAGCAATGCCGACGCGGCCGAGACCGTGGTGACGCAGTGCCAGGCCGTCGGCGGCGACGCTTGGGCCGTGCAGGCCGACGTCGGCTCGCCCGAGGCGGTGCGCGCCATGGTGGACGGCATCGTGCGGGACGCCGGCCGGCTGGATGTCGTCGTCAACAACGCCTTGCGTCATTACGCCTTCGATCCGCGCCAGCGAACCGCGTTCGACGATATCGCGTGGCAGGACTACCAGTCGCAATTCGACGGCGCGGTCGGCGCGGCGTTCAACGTCTGCCGTGCCGCGCTGCCGCATTTCAAACAGCGCGCGCAAGGTTGCATCGTCAACATCGCCACCAACCTCATCGAGCATCCGGTGGTGCCGTATCACGACTACACCACCGCGAAAGCCGCACTGGTGGCGTTCAGCCGCAACCTGGCGTCGGAACTGGGTCCTTTCGGGATCCGGGTGAACTGCGTCGCCCCCGGCCTGGTCTACCCGACTCAGGCCAGCGGCGGCACCCAGGAAGCGTTCCGCGATCAGTTGGCTGCCGCCACACCGCTGCGGCGGATCGCCCGGCCCGAAGACGTCGCCGGCCCGGTGCTGTTCCTGGCGTCGGACTGGAGCGGATTCATGACCGGGCAAGTGCTGTTCGTGGACGGCGGACTGGTGATGCGCTAGAGTGAGTAGCCCCCCCGGTTCGCAGCATCCCAACGGAGTCGCGACATGCGCGTCCGAGCACGAATCCTCCATGCCCTGTTCGGACCGCTACCCGGCTGGTTTTCCAGCCAGCTTCTTAGCCAGATCCTCGGCCTGATCCTGGGCCTGCTCCTGGGCCTGCCCGCCCAGGCAAGCGCGCAGGCCGCGGCGGCGGCCCCCGCCCCCGCGCAGGCGCCGCCCCCCGTCATCCAGATTGCGGACATCCCCCTGCGGGCGGATGCCGACGTGCGCTACGCCGAAGGGGTGATGCAACGCGTAGCGGCGGCCGACCCGGGCGCCGCGCTCACGCCCGCGCTGGACGCCATCGCCAAGTCTGCCGACGAAAAGCTCTATGAATTCCAGCCGGCCCAGTTGCGCACCCTGCCCATCATGCGGGTGGAAAGCCTGGAACGGCACTGGGTCTTCGACGCCCGCCGGTTGGCGCGCTGGCACGCCGACCTGCGGCAGGCCACGTCCTGGTACGCCAGCGACGCCGCCGAACTGTTCCGGCGCCACGCCGCCTGGCAGGCCGTCAAGGACTCCCCCGACGCGGCCAACCTGCCGCCCGCGCTGGCCGACCGCGTAGATGCGGTCCTGGCGCAGTTGAACGCGGCCAGGCAGGCCTTGTCCGGCCCCCTCTCCCGCCAGGTCGAGCTGGAACAGCGCGCCAACTCCGTCGAGGAACGGGTCAAGACCGGCGAACGCTCGGTCACCGACGCGATCGACGACATCGACGCCCGCCTGATGCGCGTGGACTCCCCACCCTTGTGGGCCTTGGGCCGGACGCAGGAAGCGGGCGAAAGCACGATGGCCCTGCTGCGGACCGGGCTGGACATCGAAGTGCACTTCGCGCGGGACTACGCCGCGGCCGACAGCGGCAACCAGCGCGCCCTGCGGGTGCTGCAGGTGCTGCTGCTGCCGTTGTTGCTGTGGCTGGCCCGCAAGAGCCGAGACGCGATCCGTGCGGGCGTCATGAGCGAGACCGCCGCCGGCGTGCTGGGCCGTCCGCTGTCCACCTGGCTGCTGCTGTCGATGCTAGGCGTACTGGCCCTGGAGCCGGATGCGCCGTTGATGGTCCAGCAGGTCGCGTTGGTGCTGGCGGCCGTGCCCGTGCTGCGCCTGCTGCCGCCTTCCGCCCGGCGGCAGATGGACCGGTGGCCGCATGTGATCACCGCCCTGTTCCTGGCCGAAAGGCTGGGATTCCTGTTCCTGGCCAACACGCTGTTCTACCGGCTTTCCACGGTGGCGCTGACCGCCACCGCGCTGGTCGCCATCCTGTGGCTACTGCACCGCGGCCACCGTCTGGCGCCCACCGCTTCGACACGGCTGGTGCACGCCCTGCGGGCCATCGCCTGGGGCGCCGCCTTGCTGCTGTGCGTGTCGCTGGCCTCCAACCTGTTCGGCAACGTATCGCTGGCGGAAATGCTGACCAGCGCCGTCATCGGCTGCGGCTACTTCGGGCTGGTGCTCTACGCGGGCGTGACCGTCATCACCACGCTGCTGCAACTGCTGCTGACGCGCCAGGGGATCTCGCGCTTCCGGCTGGCGCGCGACCATGCGCCGCCGCTGGTGCAGTTGCTGATCCGCTTGTTGACGGCCGCCGCTGCCGTGGGCTGGGCGGTCTACGCCATGGACCGCTTCCGCATCTTGCGCGCGACCTACGCGTTCGTGGCAGAAGTGCTTTCCTACACCCTGGCGGTGGGCGAGATCTCGATCAGCCTGGGCAACGTCCTGGTGTTCCTGATCTCGGTGGTGATCGCGTTCTGGGCGGCACGCACGATACGCCTTGTCCTGCACGACGAGGTGCTGACGCGCATGGCGCTGCCGCGCGGCGTGGGCAACAGCATCGCGTCGCTGACGTACTACCTGGTGCTGCTGCTGGGGCTGGGCATCGCGCTGTCGGCGGCGGGCTTCCAGACCAGCCAGCTGACCATCGTGTTCGGCGCGCTGGGCGTGGGCATCGGCTTCGGGCTGCAAGGCGTCGTGAACAACTTCGTATCCGGGCTGATCCTGATGTTCGAACGGCCCATCCAACCCGGCGACGTGGTGGACATCACCGGCACGTCCGGGCAGGTGCGCGACATCGGCATGCGGGCCACGCGGATCAAGACCTTCGACGGCGCCGACGTAATCGTGCCCAACGGCACGCTGCTGTCCGAAAAGCTGACCAACTGGACGATGCTGGACCGCAGCCGGCGCATCGAAGTCAGTATCGGCTTGGCCTACGGCTCGGATCCCCGCGAAGTCATCGCCCTGCTGGCGAACGTGGCGCGGCAGACGGCGGGCATCGAGGCCGACCCCGCGCCGGTCGTGCTGTTCATGGGTTTCGGGGCCAGTACGCTGGACTTCAGCCTGCGCGCCTGGACCACCGATTTCGACCGCTGGATCGACATCCGCAGCGACATGCTGACGGGCATGTACAGCGCGCTGAAGCAGGCCGGCATCGAGATCCCGTTCCCGCAGCGCGACCTGCATCTGCGCAGCATTTCAGACGCCGCCAGCGCCACGCTGGCGGCACGACCCCGGCCCGGGGACGCGGCGCCGGGCTGAACCCCCATGGGGCGGGCTACGCCGGCATTGCCTCTTTCACCAGTTCCACCCAGTACTGCGCGCCCAGCGGCAGGATGTCGTCGTTGAAATCGTAGTACGGGTTATGCACAGGCGGATTGTCGTGCCCGGGGCGCGCCGCGCCGACGAATACGTACGCGCCTGGACGCTGCTCCAGCATGTAGGCGAAATCTTCCGACCCCATCCGCGGCGTGCAGGCCGTGTCCACCCGTTCCGGCCCCACCACCCGCGCCGCCGCCCGGGCGGCCAGCTGCACTTCGGCCTGCGTGTTGACGCAAGCCGGATAACCGCGGAACACCTGCACGTCGATCGACGCGCCCGAGGTCACCGCCACGCCCGCGCACACCTCGCGCAGCCGGCATTCGGCCAGGTCGCGCGTGGCGGCGGTCAGCGTGCGGCAACTGCCCCGCAGCAGCACGCTGTTGGGTACCACGTTCCAGGTATCGCCGGCATGGATCTGCGTGATGCTCAGGGCCAAGGCGTCGGTGGGTTTCACGTTCCGGCTGACGATGGTCTGCATGGCGGCGACCACCTGCGCCGCCGCCACGATGGGATCCACGCCATGCTCGGGCTGCGCCGCGTGGCAGCCCTTGCCGGTCACCGTGATCTCGTAGGTATCGCAATTGGCCATCACCGTGCCCACGCGCGTCGCCATCGTCCCGAACGGCAGGTTGGGCGAGTTGTGCAGCGCGAAGACGGCGTCGCACGGAAACTGGTCGAACAGCCCGTCCCGCACCATCGCCAGACCGCCGCCCGCATGCTCTTCGGCGGGTTGGAAGATGAGGTGCAGCGTGCCCCGCCAGCCGGGATCGCCCGCCAGATGATGGGCCGCGCCCAGCAGCATCGCGGTATGGCCGTCGTGGCCGCAGCCATGCATCTTGCCGGCGATGGTGGACCGGTGCGAGGCGTCGCCCAGTTCCTGCATGTCCAGCGCGTCCATGTCGGCGCGCAGGCCGATCACCGGCCCCGCGCCCCGCGTCATCGAGCCCACCACGCCGGTCTGGCCCAACCCGCGGTGCACGACGGCGCCAGCCCGTTCCAGTTCGCGGGCCACCAGGTCGGCCGTGCGGAATTCACAGAACGCGGTTTCAGGATGCGCGTGCAGGTCGCGGCGCCATTCGCGCATTTGACGCAGCAGGTCGGGGCTGACGGGCGATTCGACAATGGCCATGGGGCGGGGTCTCCGTAAAGCGGCTTGGGGGAAATACGGCTACCGACTATAGACAGGCGCGGGTACAAAGCCGATAGCAATGATCAAGTCTTATCGATGCGGTTTTTGCAACGATCCAATCCCACGCCAAGACCGCGGCAAGGAAGCCCTGATGGATGATGTCCTGGAGTTCAAGCGGACGCTGTGTCTGCTGCAAGTCATCGAAACCGGCACGTTGCGCGCGGCGGCCGACCAGTTGAATACCGATCCGTCGGCCATCAGCCGCGCCATCGCCCGACTGGAAGCAGACACGGGTCTGACCCTGCTGGAACGCCGCGGCCGCGGCGTCGTGCCTACCGATGCGGGGCGCCTGGTGGCGCTGTTCGCGCGCCGGCAGCAAGATTTGAATGAGTCGTTCCAGGCCGAGGTCAACAACCTGAAGAGCGCCACCCGCGGCCACGTGGAACTGGCGCTGGGCGAAGGCTTCGTCGACATGCTGCTGGAGCCCGTGCTGCTGTCGTTCGTGCGCGAGCATCCTGACATCACCTACAGCATCCACGTGGCCGGCACCAACGAGACCGTGCGCTGCATCGTGGAGGAACGCGCGCAGATCGCGCTGGCCTTCCAGCCGCCCAACGACGTACGCCTGCGGTCGCACTATTCGCGCGCGGCCCCGATGCGCGTCCACGTGCACAAGGACCACCCGCTGGCGCGCACGCGCCGGGCATTGCGGCTGTCGGACCTGGCGCCATACGGCTGGGCCGCGATGGACGAATCGTTCGGCGTGCGCCAGCACATCCAGGCGGCGGAGCTGGACGAGAACGTCAAGCTCAAGCCCGCGTTGCTGACCAATTCGTTCAAGATCCTGTGGGAGTTCGCCAGCCAGGGGCTGGGCTATGTCGTGAACCCGCTGTCCATGCCGCTCAAGGGCGCGCAGTTCCGCCAGATGGTGTCGCTGCCGCTGGCCAATCCCATCTTGAACAACAGCCGCACCCATGTCATCAGCCTGGCCGGCCGCCACCTGCCGCCCGCGACCGCCAACATGCTGCGCCACATCCTGAAGACGTTTCCCGCCCTGGAGGCCCGGCGCGCCTGACACGTCGGCGCTTGAACCCTGCGCGCCCGAGCCGGCCACGCTTGCGCGTGCCGCCCCAGGCCGGCTGCGCGCATCGTTGCGGAAATCACAATGATCCGACCCGTCGCCCGACATTGATGCGGGCAAACGCCGCTGCCTAGACTGCGTGAAGCAGTCCGGGTACCCGGTTGCCTCTAAAACAGCAATGACAAGGGAGAAGCAGCATGCGTTGGAACCTACCGGCCCGGGCGGCCGCCATTTGCCTGGCGGCCTGCGCCGCCGCCCCGCTGGCCCACGCCGCGGACTACCCCGCGGAAAAGCCCTTGAGCCTGATCGTGCCCTACCCCGCCGGCGGCGCCAGCGACGCGTCGGCGCGCCAGTTCGGCGTGCACATCGCCCGTGCGCTGAAGCAGCAGGTCGTCGTGGAAAACGTGGGCGGCGGCGCCGGCATGCTGGGTGCGCGCCGCGTGCTGACCAGCGCGCCCGACGGCTACACCTTCCTGCATGGTTCGGCCAACGAAGTCATCCTGAGCCCGTTCCTGAACGCGGCGGCCCGCTACAAGCCCGAAGACTTCCGCCTGGCCCAGCCCATCAGCGAAGCCACCATCGTGCTGCTGGCGCGCGCCGACCTGCCCGTCTCGAACGTCGATGACTTCATCGCCTATGCCAAGCGGCCGGGCGCCAAACCGCTGACCTTCGGCAGCGTCGGCGTGGGGTCGCTGTACCACATCATGACCGAGTACCTGGGACGACGCGTGGGCGCCGAATTCCTGCACGTGCCGTATCGCGGCGCGGCGCCCGCCTTGCAGGACCTGATCGGCCGCCAGGTCGATTTCGCCGTCCTGCCCTATCAGCAGGCCATGGAAGGCATGGCGGCGCAGCAGCAGTTGAAGATCCTGACCAGCTTTTCCAGCACCCTGCCCGCCCCGCTCGCCAAGCTGCCGCTGATCTCGCAAAGCAACACCATCCCGGACTTCGTCTACACGATCGCGGGCGGCTACTACGTGCGTCAGGACACGCCGGCGCTGGCGGTGGACACCTTGCGCCGTGCGGTGGGATATGCGTTGGAGCAGCCCGAGCTGCGCGAACGGATGGAAGCCGAAGGCCGGTTGCTGCTGCGGCCGATGAGCCAGCAGGACGCCGACGCCTACGCGGTGGCGCAAGTGGCCAAGTACCGCGAAATGATCCAGGCGCTGGGGCTTAAGCCGATGTAGGTACCGGCACCGTCAGGCCGTTCTTCACGCGGTTCATCACGACCAGCGTGGAGAAGCGCTTGACGTTGGCGTCGCCCCAGAAGTGGCGCTGCGCGAAGACCTCGTATTCAGCCATGTCGGACATCGTCAGCGTCAGCACGAAATCGACCTCGCCCGTCACCGACAGGCACTGCATGATCTCGGGCGCGCCCTGCATCGCGCGCTTGAACTGATCCAGCTTGTCGGCGCGCTCGCTCTCCAGCGACACCAGCACCACCATCATGATCCCCCGCCCGACGGCGGCGGGATCCACCACCGACACGTCGGCCGTGACCACCTTGGACTCGCGCAGCCGCTTCATGCGGCGCAGGCAGGACACGGGCGACAGGTTCACGCGCTCGGCGACGTCCTGGCTGGTGCGCTGGTTGTCTTCCTGCAGGCTATGCAGGATCTGGAGGTCGAAATCGTCTAGTTCCATGGGGTCTCGGAACGCATGGGGATCTGGCCAGAGACGGCCATCGCCAGATTCTAATCCCGGCGGCGACGGAATCCGGCCCCATTTCGACGGGAAACTTCATTTTGGGCCCGCCGGACGCAGGAAATAGTCAGGCGCCTTGCTTACACTGGGAGCCTGCCACCCGCCACGCGGGATTTCCAGCCGTATCCCGCAATGCCCTCACTCCAGCTTTTCCTGCTTTTCCTCGCCGCCGACGCGGCGCTCAAACTCACGCCCGGCCCGGACATGGCGCTGACGCTGTCGCGCGGCATGACGCAAGGATTCCGGCCCGCCTTCCACAGCGTGCTGGGCAACGTGGCGGCCGGCTTCATCCAGGTGCCGGCCGTGGTGTTGGGCCTGGCATCCGTGCTGCGCGCCTTTCCGGCGCTGTTCGTGGGCATCAAGGCGGCGGGCGGGCTGTACCTGGGCTACCTGGGCGTCAAGGCGATCATCCGCTGCGCGCAGTCGGCCGACGTGTCCTTGAGCGCCCGGCCGGGCGACGCCCGCGACGCCTTCTGGCAGGGCTTCATGACCAATCTGCTGAACCCGAAGGTGCTGTTGTTCATGATCGCCTTCCTGCCGCAGTTCACCACCCCCGATAACGGGCCGGTCTGGATCCAGATGCTGGTGCTGGGCATCACGATGAAGGTGCTTAGCCTGCCCTATGGCAGCTTCTTCGCCTATGGCGCGTCGCGCATCCGCGGCTGGGTCGGGCGCAATCCGTGGTTCCTGCGGATGCAGCAAGGCCTGCTGGGCGCCATCATGGTCGGCCTGGCGTTGTTTGTGCTTTACTCCACCGCCGCGAACCCAAGCCCTTGATGCCTGGTCCACGCCCTGTTGATCTCCCGCACTGCCTCAACGCATTGAGCTTCACCCCGCCGCCATGACCGCCGCCACGCTGAATTCCGGGCACAACGCCTCGGCCTCCACCCTGCTTCCCACCCTGTCGCTGATTGGCGCCATGGCCTCGCTGTGCATCGGCACCTCGTTCGCCAAGTCGCTATTTCCCGAAGTGGGCGCGCAGGGCACCACCGCCTACCGCATCGTCATCGGCGCCATCATCCTGATCGCGTTCTGGCGTCCGTGGCGCTTTCCGCTGACCCGCCAGAACGCGGCCAGGATCGCCCTGTATGGCGTCACGCTGGCCTGCATGAACCTGCTGTTCTACATGGCGTTGCGCACGCTGCCGCTGGGCATTGCGATCGCCATTGAATTCACCGGGCCGCTGACCCTGGCGGTGGTCTTGTCGCGGCGCGCGATCGATTTCGTCTGGATCGCCTGTGCGCTGGCCGGACTGGTGCTGCTGATCCCCACCGGCCAATCCATCCACGACCTGGACCCGACGGGCATCGCCTACGCACTGGCCGCCGCGGTCTGCTGGGCGCTCTACATCATCTTCGGCAAGATGGCCGGGAACGTGCACGGCGGGCAGGCGACGTCGCTGGGCCTGCTGGCGGCCACGATGGTCGCGCTGCCCGTGGGCGCCGCCCATGCGGGCATGGCCCTGCTGGACCCCAAGCTGATCCTGGCCGGCATCGGCGTGGGCATCCTGTCCAGTGCGCTGCCGTACTCGTTGGAAATGGTGGCGTTGCGGCGCTTGCCGCAAAAGACCTTCGGCGTGCTGCTCAGCATGGAACCCGCAATGGGCGCGCTGGCCGGCGTGATCGTGCTGAACGAACACCTGACCCAGACACAATGGCTGGCCATCTGCGGGATCATCGTGGCGTCGGCCGGTTGCGCGGCGACCGCGCAACGCAGCCGCAAGGCCCAGGTGCCCGCACCCGACTAAGGCATGCGCCGTCAGTCGGCCGATATGCCCTGCTGGCGGATCACCGCGCCCCAGCGGTCGCGTTCCTCGCTCGCGTAGGCAAAGAACGCGTCCGGCGTGCTGCCGGCGGGTTCCATGCCTTGCAAGGTCAGTTGCTTGACCACGTCGGGCGACTGCAGCGCGGCCACGATGGCGCGGCTTAGCTTTTCCACGATAGGCTTGGGCGTCCTGGCCGGGGCCACCACGCCTTGCCACGCTGCGGCTTCCAGGGGATAGGCGCCGGCCTCCCCGAAGGTTGGCACGTCGGGCAGCAGCGCCGACCGTTGCGCGGCCGGTACGGCGATGGCGCGCAGCTTGCCCGCCTGGATCAACGGCCGTGCCGCGGCCAGGTCGGCCATCATCAGGGGCACAACCCCCGAAGCCACGTCTTGCAAGGCGGGCGGCGTGCCCTTGTAGGGGATAGCGGTGGCCTGCCCGCCGAAGGTCTGCAGAAACAGTTCCATGGCCAGATGATGCGGACTGCCCACGCCCAGCGAGGCGTAGCTGGCCTGCTTGCCGCTACGCAGATACATCAAGACGTCGGTCATGGTGGTCAGGTCGGAAGCCGGCGACGCCACCAGGACGATGGGCAGGTTCACCAGCGTGGACACCATCACCAGGTTGCGGAACGGCTCGTAAGGCAGGTTCTTGTACAACGACGGATTCAGCGCCAGCGTGCTCATGCCGGCCGTCATCAGCGTATAGCCGTCCGGCGCGGCGCGGGCGGTCTCCTGCGCGGCAACGATGGTGGCGGCGCCGGGGCGGTTTTCAACCACCACGGTCTGGCCCAGCGAGTCGCCCACGTGCTTGGCGACGATGCGGGTCGCCAGGTCGCTGCCACCGCCGGGACTGAATGGCACCAGCCATCGGATCGGGTGGTCCGGATATTCCGCGGCCAGCGCATTGACGGAAAACGCGGCGGCAGCCGACAGCGCCGCGACCAGCAACGCGCGGCGGATGATGCTTGTACTCATGACCTGGTCTCCTGAAATCGTCGCGTCCATCAACCCCGGGCGGGGGACAGCCAGCGCAGGCCGGCGGAGGTATCGCCTGCCGGCCGGTATTCGCAGCCGATCCACCCCCGGTAGTCCAGCTCGCGCAGCACACCGAAGACCCAGCCGTAATCCAGTTCACCGCGATCCGGCTCGTGGCGCAACGGCACGCCGGCGATCTGCAGATGCCCCACGCGTCCGGTCGGCAGGTATTCCCGCAGCTTGGCGGTGACGTCGCCTTCGACAATCTGGCAATGGTACAGGTCCATCTGTACCTTCAGATTGGGCGCGTTGACAGCCTGCACGACCGCATGGGCATCGTCTTGGCGGTTGAGGATATAGCCGGGGATGTCGCGCGTGTTGATGGGTTCGATCAACACCGTGACGCCCGCCGAACGGGCCTGGCGCGCGGCCCAGTCCAGGTTCTCGCGGTAGCAGTCCAGCAGGGCCTCGCGCGGCACGTCGGCCGGCGCCAGGCCCGCCATCACGTGGACATTCGAGCAGGACAATGCCGTCGCGTAGGACAGCGCCTGTTCGATCCCGGCCTGGAATTCCGCCTGCCGGCCGGGCAAGGCGGCCAGCCCGCGTTCGCCCTGGCTGACCACGCCGGGCGGTGCATTGAACAGGACTTGCGACACGCCGGCCGCATCCATGCGTTCCCGCACGAAGGCCGCGGGCGCTTCATACGGGAACATGCATTCCACGCCCAGAAAGCCATCCGCCGCCGCAGCGGCGTAGCGGTCCAGGAACGCGTGTTCCGGGTACATCATCGACAGATTAGCGGCGAATTTCAGCATGGCGGGCTCCGGGCCGGGCGGCATTCCCGGCAACTTAGCACACCACGCGCCGCTCGGGCGTCTGCCGCCAGAACCCCTCCGTGGGCATCAAGCGCCCAAAGCGGGCGCCGGATTCAGACGCCGAAGTCGGGCGCCGGATGCAGCGTCAGGCGCGGCCCCGCCTTCAAGATCTGGCTGGGGATGTCGTGCCCGACCAGCGCGGGCAGGGTCGCCGCGATACCCAGGATGCGGGTCAGGTCCACGCCCGTGTCGTAACCCATCAGCTCCAGCATGTGCACCAGCTCTTCCGTGCAGACGTTGCCGCTGGCGCCTGGCGCATACGGGCAGCCGCCCAACCCGCCCAGCGACGCGTCGAAGCGATCGATACCCGCCTCCAGCGCCGCCAGCGTGTTGGCCAGCGCCATGCCGCGCGTGTTGTGGAAGTGCAGGGTCGTGGTCAGGTCCGGGAACAACCGGCGAACCTCGCGGCTGATCTTGCCCACCTGCGTGGGATACGCCATGCCGGTCGTGTCGCACAGGGTCACGCCATCCACCCCCAAGGCCGCGAAGCGCCCCACCAGTTCCAGCACGTCGAAGGCGTTGATGTCGCCTTCCATCGGGCAGCCGAACACGGTGGACAACGACACGTTGACCGCGACCCGGCTGCCGCGCACCACGTTGACCACGTCGCTCAGTTGCTCGAAGGACTGCTCACGCGTCATGCGCAGGTTGGCGCGGTTGTGGGTCTCGCTGACGGACATCACCAGGTTGACCTCGTCCACATTGCACTCCAGCGCCCGTTGCGCGCCACGCACGTTGGGCACCAGCACCGTGTAGACCACATCCGGGTTGCGGTCGATCTGGTGCATCACGGCTTCGGCGTCGCGCAACGCGGGGATCGCCTTGGGCGACGTGAAGGACGTGGCCTCGATCTTGGCGAATCCGCTTTGGGACAACGCATTGATGAAGTCGATCTTGTCCTGCGTCTCGATGAACTGCTTTTCGTTCTGGAAGCCGTCCCGGGGCGCCACGTCCTGGATGTACAGCTTCTTGCGGGTTGCGCTCGGTTCGTTCATGGCGGTCCTTTTCAGATGATGCCGCGCGCGCGCCAGTCGGCGCGCTTGCCCTCGTCGATGCCCAGGCCGGCCAGCACGTCGTCCGTATCCTGGCCCAGGGCGGGCGCGGCGCTGCGCACCTCGCCCGGCGTCTCCGACAGCTTGGGCACGATGCCCGGCAGCTTGATCGGCGTGCCGTCCGGCAATGCGCCGTCCAGGATCATGCCGCGCGCCTGGTAGTGGGGATCGGTAGCGATGTCGGCCACGTCGTAGATCTTGCCGGCCGGTATCTGCCCTTCGTTCAGGCGGGCCAGGACCTCGTCCAGCGGATGCTGGCCGGTCCATTGCGAAATGGCGTCGTCCAGCATCACCACGTGCTTGACGCGGCCGGCGTTGTTGGCCAGTTCCGGAGATTCGGCCAGATCCGGGCGGCCGATCACGCCCATCAGGCGCTTGAAGATGCTGTCGCCGTTGCCTGCCACCAGCACGTACTTGTTGTCCTGGCAGCGGTAGGCGTTGCTGGGCGCGATACCCGGCAGGCTGCTGCCCGCCGGCTGGCGCACTTCGCCGAACACGGCGTATTCCGGCAGCAGGCTCTCCATCATGTTGAAGACGGACTCGTACAGCGCCACGTCGATCATCTGGCCCTGGCCGTTCTGGTCGCGCGCACGCAGCGCCAGCAGGATGCCGATCACGCCATGCAGCGCCGACAGCGAATCGCCGATGGAAATGCCCACGCGCACGGGTGTGCGGTCCGGCTCGCCGCTCAGGTGGCGCAGGCCGCCCATGGCCTCGCCGATGGCGCCAAAGCCCGGCAGGTCGCGGTACGGGCCGGTCTGGCCATACCCCGACACGCGCAGCATCACCAGACGCGGATTGATCGCGCGCAGGTCTTCCCAGCCCAGGCCCCAACCTTCCATCGTGCCCGGCTTGAAGTTCTCGACCACGACGTCGATATCCTTGACCAGGGCGCGGATCAGGTCCTGCGCCTCGGGCTGGCGCAGGTCCAGGCTGACCGATTTCTTGTTGCGCGACTGCACCTGCCACCAGACGGACGTGCCGTCGTGGATCAGGCGCCAGTTACGCAGGGGATCGCCCTTGCCGGGCGGCTCGATCTTGATCACCTCGGCGCCGAATTCGCCCAGCATCTTGGCGGCGAAGGGGCCGGCGATCAGCTGGCCCAACTCCAGCACACGGATCCCGCTCAAAGGTTTGGATGACATGATTGCCTCGTCAGCTCTTGTGTTTTCCCAGATAGGCCTCGCGCACGCGCTCGCTGGCCAACAATTCCTGGCCGGTGCCCTCCATGACGATGGCGCCCACCTCCAGCACATAGGCGCGGTCCGAGATCGCCAGCGCCTGATTGGCCATCTGCTCGACCAGCAGGATCGTCATGCCGCGCTCTTTCAACGACTTGATGATCTTGAAGATCTCGGCCACGATCAGCGGCGCCAGCCCCAGGGACGGCTCGTCCAGCATCAGGATGCGCGGCTTGCTCATCAGCGCACGGCAGATGGCCAGCATCTGCTGTTCGCCGCCCGACAGCGTGCCCGCGTACTGGTCCCGGCGCTCTTTCAGGCGCGGGAACATCGCAAAGCAGCGTTCGATCTCGACCGCAAGTTCCGCCGGCGGCTCCTTGCGCAGAAAGGCGCCCAGCATCAGGTTGTCGAATACGGTTTGGTCCGGGAACACCTGGCGGCCTTCCGGCACGTGGGCGATGCCCAGCCCCACCCGCTTGTGCGCGCTGACGCCACCCAGGTCCTGCCCGGCGAACGCGATGGACCCCGTGGACTTCTCGATGCCCGACAGCGCGCGCATCATCGTGCTCTTGCCCGCGCCGTTGCCGCCGATAATGGTCACGATCTCGTTCGTGTCCACATGCAGCGACACCCGCTTCAATGCATTGACGGCGCCGTAGCTGACCGCCAGGTCTTTGATATCCAGTAATCGGCTCATGGTGGTCTCCTATGCGGGCGCGCCCAGGTAGGCTTCGATCACTTTCGGGTTCTCCTGGATGTGGTTCGGCAGGCCCGAGGCGATCTTCACGCCATAGTCCAGCACGACGATGTGGTCCGAAATCGCCATGACCAGATCCATATGGTGTTCGATCAGCAGGATGGTCAGGCCCATGCCCTTGAGCTTGACGATCAGGTCAGTCAGCTGGTCGGTCTCGGCCGGGTTCAGGCCCGCCGCGGGTTCGTCCAGCAGCAGCAGGTCGGGCATGGCGGCCACCGCGCGGGCGATCTCCAGCCGGCGCTGCAAGCCATAGGGCAAGCTGTTGGCGGCGTCGTCAGCATAGCGGTCCAGGTCGAAGAACTTCAGGATGGCGAACGCCTCCTGGCGCATGCGCCGTTCTTCGGCCAGGCTGGCGGGCAACCCCAGCAAGTTCGAGAAGAAGCCGGACTTCTGCACCCGGTAGAAGCCGACCATCACGTTTTCAAGCGCCGTCAGGCCGTCGAACAGTTTCAGGTTCTGGAACGTGCGGCCGATGCCGGACGCCGCGATCTCGTTGGCCGACAGGCCCACCATCTGCTTGTTCTTGAAGCGGATGCTGCCCGCGTCCGGCGCGACCAGCCCGGACAGCAGGTTCAAGGTCGTGGTCTTGCCCGCGCCGTTGGGCCCGATCAGCGACACGATCGAACCCTGCGCCAGCGAGAACGAGACTTTGTTGGTGGGAACCACGCCACCGAAGGCCTTGTACAGGTCCTTTACTTCCAGGAACTCTGGCGCGGCACGGCCCGCGGCGGGTGGCACCGCGCGCTGGGGCTTCCATTCGACAGCGGACGCGCTGCGCGCCAAGGCGTCGCGCTGGCCGCGTTGCGGCAAGACACGGCGCAGCAGGCCGGCCAGGCCTTCCGGCATGGCGTACAGCGCAAACAACAGAATCAGGCCGTAGGCGAAATGCTGCACTTCCGGCCAGCGCGCCAGCATGGCGTCCAGTACCGTCAGCACCACCGCGCCCAGGAACGAACCGACCGGCGTGCGGCCGCCGAACAGCACCAGCACCAGGAAGAACACCGACAGGTTGAAATTGACGAAGTCCGAATTGATGTACTGGTTCTGCTGCGCCACCAGGCCACCCGCGATGCCGCAGGTGATGGCGCTGATCGCGAACGCCAGGATCTTGAAGCGGTAGACGCTGATGCCCACGCTTTCCGCGGCGATCTCGGACGTGCGTACGGCGGCGAAGCCCCGGCCGAAGCGCCCGTTCAGCAGCAGCGAGGTCATCGCGTGCAACGCCAGGCCCAGCAGGACCACCACGACTACCCACTGACGGCTGTCCAGCGTGGCGCCGTTGAAGGTCAGCCCCGTGATGCCGTAGAAGCCTTCCTGGCCCTTGAATACGTCGGTCCATTCGGACACGATCTTTTCGATCAGCAAGCCGAAGGCGATGGTGACCATGGCCAGGCTGGGACCCTTCACTTTCAGCGCCGGGATCGCGATGGCCACGCCGAAGACGGCCGACACGCCCGCCGCGCACAGCAGCGCCAGCCACGGATTGACCTGGTAGTTCACGGTCAGCAGCGCCACGGTATAGGCGCCCACGCCGAACAGGCCGGCGTGCCCCAGCGACTTCTGGCCGGTCTGGCCGACCAGAATGTTGAAGCCGGTGGCGGCGATGTAATAGACCCCGATGTTGAACAGGATCAACAGATAGAAATCGTTCAGGCCCGAATAGGCGAAACCCACGGCCAGGGCGGCGATGACAAGCGGAATGAGAAGTTTGGACATGTTCACACCTTCTCCGCATGCACGCGGCCCAGGATGCCGGCCGGGCGGAAATACAGCACCACGATGATCAGCGCGAACACGGCGATCTCGCGCAGGTTCGAATACCACAGGCCGATCAGCGATTCCAGCAAGCCGATCAGGAAGCCGCCGAAGATGCAGCCGCGCGGATTCTCCAGCCCACCGAGGATGGCGGCCGAAAACGCCTTGAGCGACAGCAGCGTGCCCACGAACACCGAGGCGGTCGCGATCGGCGCGATCATCACGCCGGCGATCGCCGCCAGCGCCGAGCTGATGACGAACACCGCCACCGCCACCGCGTTGGCGTTGATGCCCATCAGGCTGGCGGTGGACTTGCTGAACGCCACCGCTCGCACCGCCTTGCCCATCTTCGTCTTGTGCAGCGCCCAGTCGAACACGATCATCAGGACGAGCGTGGTGCAGAACACCAGGATTTCCTGGGGACGCACGCCGGTGCCGAAGATCGTGATGATGCCTTCACCCAGCGGCGAGGCCACCGCGATCGGGGCCGGGCCCCAGATCAGCAGCGCCAGGTTCTGGATGATGATGCCAAAGCCGATGGTGCTCATTACCCATGACAGCCCCGCTTCGCCCACGAAGTGCTTGATGGCGGTGATGTACAGCACGAATCCCAAGAGGCCCAGGACCAGCATGGCCGCCAGCAGCGCGAACAGGAACGATCCCCAGGTCACGTCTTCAGGGCTGGGAAAGCCGATCAGCTTGCCCTGCGTGACCAGCAGGATCGCGCTGATGCCGATCAGGCTGGCCAGGGCCAGGAACGCGCCCTGGCCGAAGTTGAACGTCTTGGTCGTGGTGTAGGTGATGCTGAAACCGAACGCGACCAGGGCATAGACACTGCCCATGGCCAATCCACTCAATATGGCTTGTAGTATTTGCATGCTGAAGGCCCCCTTTTGACGACTCCCCCACCGCGTTTGCGCGTCAGGGGAGAGATCCTTGATGTACCGCTGTCCTGCTCGTTTACAGCTTCAGGTCTTCGGGCTTGATGGCGCGGGTGACCTCGTCATCAACCGTGACCACCTTGCCGTCGATCCAGCGCACCAGGCGGAAGTCCTTCACCGACAGCGCCTCGTGGTTGTCCGCCGAGAACGGCTGCTGGTACGTCTTGATGACGCCCTGCGCCTGCGACAGCTGCTGCAAGGCGGCCTGCACCGCCGCGCCGTCGGTCGACTTGGCCTGCTCCATGGCGGCTGCGATCAGCTTGACCGAGTCATACGCCTGCGCGGCCATCACATAGGTCGGCACGCGGCCGTCGCGCTTCATCAGCGTGTCGTACAGCGCCTTGGATTCTTTGGACGAATCTTCGGTGATCGACGCCGTGAAGATCATCTTGCCGGCAAGCTGCGGGCCCGCGATACGCAGGAACGGCGAGCTCAGGTTCGCCCAGGACGCCAGCGTCGTCGGGAAATAGTTGATCTTCTCCAGGCTGCGCATGACGTGCGCGTTGGAGTCGGCCAGCGCGTAGACGATCAGCGTGTCCGCGCCCGAGGCCTTGATCTTGTTCAGCTGCGAGCTCATGTCGGTGTCTTTCGGACCGAACTTCTCGTTGGCGACCGGGGTGATCTTGTGCAGCGCCAGGATCTCCAGCGCGTCCTTGGCGCCTTGCTGGCCGTAGCCGGTGGTGTCGGCGATGATCGCCACCTTGCCCGACTTGCTGGCGCGCGCCGCGTAGGCGGCCAGCAGCGCGATCTGGTCGCGGTCGCGCATGGACACGCGGAACACGTAGTTCGGCGGCGACTTGGCGTAGCGGCCGGTAATGTCGGTAGCGGTCGCCACGGGCGAAATCGTCGGGATCTTCTTCTGCTGCACGATGTGCAGCCAGGCCAGCATATTGCCGGAGTTCACGCCGCCCAGCATGGCGTTGACCTTGACGTTGTCGACCAGTTCGTTCGTGTTCTGGATCGCCTTGGGCGGGGCGCCGACGTCATCGCGTTCGACGATGACGACCTTCTTGCCCAGCACGCCGCCGGCGGCATTCAGGTCGTCGGCCGCCTGGCGCGCGCCGGCCAGGGCCGAAATGCCAAAGTCCGCCGACCCGGTGGCCGACATGTCGCTGTTGAAGCCGATCTTGATGTCGTCGGCCCGCGCGGCGCCGCTGGCGCCCATCAGGGCCGCCGACAGCAGCAGGGCCTTCATGGTCTTGGGGAAATGCTTGGTGTACACGTTGTCTCCTAACGGGTCACTCGGGTGACCGCATCTTGGGTTTTCAGGAATTCCTGATCAGGTCGGCCGCCTTGTTGCCGATCATCATCGTGGCGGCGCAAATGTTCGCCGACGGCATGGAAGGCATGACCGACGAATCGATCACGCGCAGGTTCTCTACGCCGTGCACGCGCAGCTGCGCGTCCACCACGGCGTACTTGTCGTCCGCAGGACCCATGCGGGCCGTGCCGTTGACGTGATAGGACGACACGCCGAAGCGGCGCGCGAAATCCAGCAGCTCGGAATCGGATTCGCACAACGGGCCGGGCAGCGCTTCGCTGTCGAAGTACGGCGCCAGCGCCTGCGACTGCAACAACCGGCGCGCCAGGCGGATACCGCGCACCAGGGTCTGCTGATCGCGTTCGTCCGCCAGGTAGTTGGCCAGGATGACCGGATCTTGCAGCGGGTCGGCCGACCGGATGCGGACCTGGCCGCGGCTGTCCGGACGGTGCTGCCAGACGCCCGCCGTCATACCGGGAAAATCGTCCAGCACGCCGACGTAGCCTTCCTTGTAGCTGGCGGGCGTGAACACGCCTTGCAGGTCGGGCGCGGTCAATTCCGGCCGGGATTTCCAGAAATAATGCAGCAGCGAGGGGCTCAGCGCCATGATGCTGGGCCGCTTGAACAGCCAGCGGCTGATCTGGCCCGCCAGGTTCAGGCCCTTGACCAGCTCGTTCATGGTCTGGCTGTTCTTCACGCGCGCCACGATGCGCACGGAGTAGTGGTCGCTGAGGTTTTCGCCCACGCCGGGCAGGTCGCGCACCACCGGGATGCCGTGCTCGCGCAGCAGATCCGCCGGCCCCAGGCCGGACAGCTGCAACAGCTTGGGTGTGTTGATCGCGCCGCAAGCCACGATAACTTCACGGTTGGCCCGCACGGCACGCACCCGAGCCGGATGCGCGGGGTGGCAATAGGCCACGCCCACGGCGCGCGTGCCGTCAAACAGTACGCGGGTGGCCTGCGCAATGGTGCGCACGTCCAGGTTCTTGCGCGCCATCGCGGGTTTCAGGAAGCACTTCGCGGTACTCATGCGCCAGCCGTTGCTGATGGTGCGCTGGAAGTAGCCCACGCCGGCCTGGTCGGCGCCGTTGTAGTCGGGATTGCGGGGCAGGCCTTGCTCGACGGCGCCGGCGATGAAGGCCTCGCACAGCGGATGGATCCAGTCGATGTCGGTGACGGGCAGTTCGCCCTGGCGGCCGCGGTAGCGGTCGTCGCCGCCCTCCCGGCGCTCCATCGACTTAAAGTACGGCAGCACGTCGGCATACGCCCAGCCGGGGTTGCCCAGGCTGGCCCAGTGGTCGAAATCGGCCGCCTGGCCGCGGTTGTAGACCAGACCGTTGATGGAGGTGGAGCCGCCAAGCGTGCGGCCCTGCGGGATCGGCACGCGCCGGCCGTTGGTCTGCGCGGTGCCTTCGCTTGAGAACTGCCAGGCGTACTTCTTGTTGAACACCGCTTTGATGAAGCCGGCGGGGATATGCAGGAACGGGCTGTTGTCCGGCGGGCCGGCCTCCAGCACGCAAACGGTCGCGCCGTTGGCCGACAGGCGATTGGCCAGGATGGATCCGGCCGCGCCGGAACCGACGATCACATAGTCGAACGAATCGGCGTCCCGCAGGGACGCGTGCTGGGCTTGGCTCATGTCAGGGTTCCGGAAGGGTTAGCGCGGCGCGTTGAACGACTTGCCGGCCAGGCACACGTACTTGATTTCGAGGAACTCTTCGATGCCGTACTTCGAGCCTTCGCGGCCCACGCCCGATTCCTTGATGCCGCCGAACGGGCCGACCTCGTTGGAGACCGCGCCGGTGTTGACCCCCACGATGCCGTACTCCAGCCCTTCCATCATGCGCCAGACGCGTTCCAGGTTGGCGGTGTAGAAATAGGCGGCCAGGCCGGAGGCGCTGTCGTTGGCGCGCGCCAGCACGGCGGCTTCGGAATCGAAGGTGCTGATGCCCACCACCGGGCCGAAGATCTCTTCGTGCGCCAATTCCATGGCATCCGTGATGCCCGTCAGCAGCGTCGGTTCATACAGCAGGGTGCCGGGTTGGCGCAGCTTGCCGCCCGCCAGCAGCGTGGCGCCGTGCGCGGTGGCGTCGGCCACCAGGCGCGACACCTTGTCGACCGCGCGCTGGTCGATCAGCGGGCCTTGCGTCACGCCGTCTTCCAGACCGCCGCCCACCTTCATGCGGCGGATCTCGGCCAGCAGCCTGTCGTTGAACGCGTCTGCCACGCTGGCGTGCACATAGACGCGGTTGGCGCAGACGCAGGTCTGGCCGGCGTTGCGGAACTTGGACATCACCAGCCCCTGCACCGCCTCGTCCAGATCGGCGTCTTCGAACACGATGAACGGCGCGTTGCCGCCCAATTCCAGCGACAGCTTCTTGATGTTCGACGCGCTTTGCTGCATCAGCAGCCGCCCGGTCTGGGTCGAGCCGGTGAAAGTCAGCTTGCGAACCGTGGGGTTCTGCGTCAGTTCCGTGCCGATGGGGGCTGGGTCGCCGATGACCACGTTCAGCACGCCCGCCGGGATGCCCGCCTGCTCGCCCAGCCAGGCCAGCGCCAGCGCCGTGAACGGCGTCAGTTCAGAGGGCTTGAGCACGACGGTGCAGCCCGCGGCCAGCGCCGGGCTGACCTTGCGCGTGACCAGCGCCGACGGGAAATTCCACGCGATGATGGCCGCGCACACGCCGACCGGCTGACGGATGGCCAGCATGCGCTGGTCGCTGCGGGTGTGCGGCAACACGTCGCCATAGACGCGCTTGGCTTCCTCGGCAAACCACTCCACGAACGACAGCGCGTAGTTCAACTCGCCGCGGGCCTCGGCCAGCGGCTTGCCTTGCTCCAGCGTCAGCAGCAGGGCCAGGTCGTCGCTGTTGGCTTCGATCAGCGCATGCCAACGGCGCAGGATGGCCCCGCGTTCCTTGCCCGTCTTGGCTCGCCATGCGGGCAGCGCGGCATCGGCGGCCGCGATGGCACGCGCGGTTTCGGCCTGGCCCAGGTTCGGGACCGTGCCCAGGGGGCTGGCGTCAAAGGGGTTGCGCACCGTGATGGTGGCCCGGTTGTCGGCGTCGCACCAGGCGCCGCCGATGTACGCCTGCTGCCGCAGCAGCTGGCTATTCTGCAGATTCATTGCTTTGCGCTCCATCCATCCTTCTTGCGCCGTCCGCTCAAACAGGCAGGCCGGTCGCTATTTTTGGGGAGAATAGCAACGGGCTTGCCGTCCCCAATAGCAGTCATTAACGATGCCGCCATCGCCAAACGCGATGGCAAGCTTGTGGCTCGCTACAATGGCCGTTCCCTTGCCGCCTTCGCCTGCCGCCATGCGTTTAGACCCCACTTCCCTCAAGCTTTTCATCAGCGTGGTCGAACAGGGCACCATCGCGGCAGCGGCCGAACACGAACACATCGCCGCGGCCGCCATCAGCAAACGCATCAGCGAGCTGGAAGAGAACCTGAAGATCCGGCTGCTGATCCGCACCAACAAGGGCATCCGCCCCACCCCGGCCGGCATCGCGCTATCCACCATGGCGCGCCGCGCCCTGCACGAGCTGGACGAGATCGCCGTGCAGATGCGCGACTACTCGCGCGGCCTGCGCGGCTTCATCCGCGTCTACGCCAACATTTCCGCCATCACGCAGTTCCTGCCGCAAGACATCAAGCTGTTCCTGAACGACTACCCCAACGTGCAGGTGGACCTGGAAGAGAAGATCACGTCCACCATCATCAAGTCCGTGGCCGAGAACGCCGCGGACGTCGGCATCTTCTCCGGCGATGCGCCCGACGGCGACGTCGAGATCCACCCCTACCGCGAAGACACGTTGGCGCTGGTCGTGCCCGCCGACCACCCTTTGCGCGACAAGCCGGGCTTTTGCTTCGCCGACGCGCTGGAACACGACTTCATCGGCCTGCATCGCGGCAGCGCCATCAACCGCATCCTGTCCCATGCCGCCGACGACGAAAAGCGCGCCATCCGGCTCAAGGTGCAGGTCACGGGCTTTGATGCGCTGTGCTTCATGGTGAACTCGGGACTCGGCATCGGTGTGTTGCCGCTGGACATCGCGCGCCGCTACTCGGTCATGTTCGACTTGCGCATCATCCCGCTGGCCGAACCCTGGGCGCGCCGCAAGATCCAGATCTGCGTGCGGTCTTTCGATTCGCTTCCCACCGCCGCCAAGCTCTTCGTCAACCACCTGAGCCGCGGCCAGGCCTAGAGCCTGGCCGCGCGCCCGCTTACTGCTTCAGGTCTTCGGGCTTGATGGCCTGCGTGACGGCGTCGTCCACCGACACCACCTTGCCGTCGATCCAGCGCACCAGCCGGAAGTCCTTGTACGACAGCGCCTCGTGGTTGGCCTTGGTGAACGCGGGCGCATAGCGCTTGATCACGCCGTCCACCGGACCCAGGTTCTCCAGCGCCTGCTGGACCTTTTCGCCATCGGTGGATTTGGCCTGCGTCATGGCCGCCGCCAGGATCTTCACCGAGTCATATGCGTGCGCGGCGAACACGTAGGTGGGCAGCTTGCCCTCCTTCTTCATGATGGTGTCGTACAGCGCCTTGGACTGCGGCGTGGAGTCCTGCGTGATGGACGCCGAGAAGATCATTTTCTTGGCCAGCTCCGGGCCCGCGATGCGCAGGAACGGGGGGCTGAGGTTGGACCAGGAACCCAGCGTGGTCGGGTAGTAGCCGATCTTCTCCTGGCTGCGCATCAGATGGCCGTTGGAATCCGCCAGCGCGTAGACGATCAGCGTGTCGGCGCCCGACGCCTTGATCTTGTTCAGTTGCGAGCTCATGTCCGTATCTTTCGGACCGAACTTCTCGTTGGCCACCGGCGTGATGCCGTGCAACTGCAACACGGCGGCCGCGTCCTTGGCGCCCTGCTGCCCGTAGCCGGTCGTGTCGGCGATGATGGCGACTTTCTTGTTCTTTGTCGCGCGCGCCGCGTAGGCCGCCAACAGCGTGATCTGGTCCAGGTCCCGCATCGACACGCGGAAGATGTAGTTGGCCGGTTCCTTGCTGTAGCGGTTGGTGATCTCGGTGGCGGTCGCCGACGGCGAGATGGTCGGGATCTTCTTTTGCTGCACGATGTGCAGCCACGCCAGCATGTTGCCGGAGTTCACGCCGCCCAGCATCGCGACGACCTTCTCGTTGTCCACCAGTTCGTTGGCATTCTGAATGGACTTGGGTGGCGATCCCACGTCATCGCGGGGCACGATGACGATCTTCTTGCCCAGCACGCCGCCCGCGGCATTGATCTCTTCGGCGGCCTGCCGCGCGCCGGACAGCGCCGACACGCCAAAGTCGGCCGAGCCGCTGGCGGACATGTCGCTGTTGTATCCGATCTTGATTTCGTTTTGCGCCCAGGCGCCCTGCGCGGCCATTGCCAAGGCGGCAGCCAACGCAAGGCGCGTCAGCGGATTCTGCTTGTTCATTGCTTTGTCTCCAGACTTTATGTAATGGTGCTTCGACTTACCGCCGCCATCGGTCTGTACGCCGTTCGCGGTCCACCCTGCGCGCTGCTGATGTGGACACTGCCAACCTTCCCACTCAACACGCTAGAGAATCAATTCGATGGGATGCTCCAGGAAATGCCGGACTTCCTTCAGGAACCGTGCGCCCAGCGCGCCGTCCACGACGCGATGATCAGCGGACAGCGTCAGGCTCATCACGTGGCCGATGGCCAGCGTGTCCCCATCCACCACCGGTTGGCGCATCACGGCGCCGGCGGCCAGGATGGCTGACTGCGGCGGATTGATGATCGCCGCGAACGACTTCACGCCATGCATGCCCAGGTTCGATACGGTCAGGCTGCCGCCTTCGTATTGGTCGGGCCGCAGCCGGCCGCTGCGTGCCTGGTCCGCCAACTGCCGGACCTGCGCCGAGAGTTCGCGCAGCCCCATGCGGCCGGCATCGCGCAGGATCGGCGTGATCAGGCCCGTCTCCAGCGCCACCGCGACGCTCAGGTCGACCTGCTCCTGACGCAGCACGCCCCCGTCGGTCCATTGCGCGTTGATCTCGGGCACGCGCGCCACGGCGCGGGCGACTGCCAGCAGCAACAGGTCATTCAGCGAATAGCGAACGGGATCGGGGCTGGCCTGCGCTCGGTCGTTCAATGATTCCCGCGCTGCCATCATCGCGTCCATGCGACAGTCCACGGTCAGGTAGAAATGGGGAATCTGCTGCTTGGACTGCGTCAGGCGGCGCGCGATCGTGGCGCGCATCGGGGTGTGCGGAGTCAGCGTGCCTTGGCCTGGAGCGGGCATCTTGGCTGCCGGCCTGGCATCCGCCGCTGGACGATCCTGCGCGGCCTGTTCGATGTCCACGCGCACGATCCGTCCGTTCGGACCGCTGCCGGTCAGGGCATGCAGGTCCACGTCCATGATGCGGGCCAGCCGGCGCGCCGAGGGGCTGGCGAAGAGCCGGTGCGCCGGCGGTACGACGGCGGCCGTGGACGGCGCAAGGGCTGCCGCCGGTTTCGCCGCCGGCGGCGCCGGCATGGCCAGCACGGGCGCGGCCGGTTCAGCAATGGGGGCAGGCGCCTCGCGAGGCGCGCCCTGCTCTGCCAGCAAGGTCGCGATCACGTCGCCCACCGGCACCGCGGTGTCTCCCGCTTCGACATGGATGCGGTCAAGCACGCCGCTGTCCACGGCCTCCAGCTCAATGACCGCCTTGTCCGTTTCGATCTCGGCCAGGATATCGCCCACCTTGACGGGGTCGCCGGACTGCTTCAACCACTGGAGAATCCTGCCCTCTGTCGTACCCGCGCCGATGGCGGGCATCACGACTTCGATATCCATGTCTTACTCGCTTCAGGTGATGGCCAAATTGCCCGTCTTCTCGATATAAGCTGCCGCATCGGAAATGTCCGCCACCACCGCGTCGCGCGCGCCCTCGGCGTCGCGTCGCCGCAGCGCCGCCAGCAGCGCGTCGTGGTGACTGAACGATTCCCAGCTTTCCGACTTGCGGTCCTTGCTGCTCATGCTGAGCGAGAACAGGGGCGCGATCTGCAGCCAGATGTTCTCGATCATCGTGACCAGCAGCGGCATTGCCGCCGCTTCGTACAGCGTGAAATGCAGGTTCCGGTTCGCTTCGATCGTCTTCAAGGTGTCGATCTTGCGCTGGTGCCCCAGCTTGTCGAACTCGTGGGCATGGCGCTCGATGCGCGCCACGGTCTCGTCACTGATCACTTTGACGGCTTCGGCCGCGGCAAAGCCTTCCAGACAGCACCGGATGCGCACGATCTCGCGGAACTTCGGCAGGCTGGGTTTCGGCACGCGCAGGCCGCGGCTGGGCAGCATTTCCAGCGCGCCTTCGGCCACCAGCTTGTTCACGGCTTCGCGCACCGGCATCGGGCTGGTGTTCAAGGCGGCGGCCAGGCCGCGCAAGGTGATCTTTTCGCCGGGCGGCACCGCGCCGCTCATCAGGAGCTGCCGCGTCTGCTGATAGATCTGATCCGCGACGGTCACGCGTTCCTGCTTGTCGAGCAGGCCTTCCAGGATGCTGTTGTCCATGTTCTCGCGCCTAATTCATGTAGACGCCACCGTTTACATCCAGCGTGGCGCCGCAAATGTAGCTTGCGCCATCCGAACATAAAAAGGCGATGGGCAAGGCGATCTCGCGGGGCTGGGCCATGCGTCGCAGGGGAATTCTATTCGCATCCAGGTCCGCGCCCCGCACCATGGTGGTGGCAGTCGCACCCGGCGCCACGCTGTTGACGGTGATGCCCGACTCCGCGCCCTTGCGCGCCAGCCATTTCACGAAAGCGTGTGTCCCGCCCTTGGCCGCCACATAGTGGGGGCTGGCCGCCAGGCCGCCCATGCGCGCCGCCACTGACGACACCAGCACCATGCGGCCGCTGCCCTGCGCCGCCATCTTGGCCAGCGCCGCGCGGGTCAGGTGCATGACGCCAAGCAAGTTGATGTCGATGACCTGCCGGAACACGTCGTCCCAGCCGTCGGCGTTCCAGTCATCCCAGGGGCAATAGCCCGCGTTGGCTACCAGCGCGTCCAGCCGCTCGAGGCGTTGGACGGCGGCTTCCGCCGCGACGCGATCGGTCACGTCGAACGCGATCGCCTGTGCCGCCGATCCCTGCCCGCGTAGTTCAGCGGCCAGCGCCTCGGGCGCCTCGCGGTCGGCCAGCACCAGCGCGGCGCCCTGCTCGGCGCAGACGCGGGCGGTTTCGCCGCCGATGCCACCGGCCGCGCCCGTGATCAGGATGGTTTTTCCTTCAAGCGCGCAAGGCATGGACGTTTCCTGGGTTGTGTTTGTCCAGCGCGCTGTCGCGCAGCATGCCGGCGATCAGGGCGCGCAGGTCGTCTTCGCCTGCCAGCGCCGCGCGTTCCAGCGCCTGCGACACCGTGGGCGGCGCCCAGCGGCCCGTGACGCGTTGCACCGGCTGGTCCAGATAATCGAAATAGCGGCGCTGGATCTCGTCGGCGATCAACGCACCCAGGCTGGCGCCGCGCGTGGTCTGTTCGACGATCGCCACGCGGCCCGTCTTCATGACCGAACGCCCGATGGTGTCGTAGTCGATATCGCGCTGCGACAGGGTGCGCAGGTCGATGATGTCGGCGCGAACGCCGGTTTCCTCTACGATCTGCCGGCAGCGTTCCACCATGCTGAGCGTGGCCAGCAGCGTGATCTGGTCGCCTTCCTGCACGCGCTTGGCGCGGCCGATGGGAATGCAGTAGTCCAGGGTCTTCGGCACCAGCGTCTTGCGCTTGTGCAGTTCCTGGGGTTCGATCACCAGCACCGGGTCCTGGCAGCGCAGCGCGGAATTCATCAGGCCCACATAGTCGAACGCGTTGGACGGCGCCACGATATGCCAGCCCGGAAACAGCGCGAACACACCGGCCGGATCCATCGAATGCTGCGAACCGTAGCCCTCCGCGCCCGGGATGCGCGTGCGCAGCACCAGCGGCACGTTGGCCGTGCCGTTGAACAGGTGGCGGATCTTGCCCGCCTGGTTCAGCAGCTGGTCGCCCGCCACCAGGAAGAAATCGCTGTACATGAGTTCGACCACGGGCCGCAGCCCCGACAGCGCCGCGCCCGTGGCCAGGCCGCAGAAGCCGTTCTCGGTAATCGGGGTGTTGACCAGCCTGCCCGCGTAGGTGTCCGTCAGGCCACGCGTGGCGCCAACCGTGCCGCCGCCCATGTTGGCGACGTCTTCGCCGAACACGTGGATGCGCTCGTCCTCGGCCATGCGCGCGCCCATGGTGCGCGACACGGCCTCGATGTAGGACAGGCTTTCCATATCGTCCGCATCGAAGTCCTCGGCCTCCGCAAAGCGCGCGCCGTCGAATTCATGCATGTCGCTGGTCAGGTGATCGTCCACGCTTGCGGCGGCCGGCCAGAGGTCTGCGCGGATGCGGGCGGCTGAGCCCGCGCCTTCCACGCAGGATGCCGCGGCCGCCTCTACCGCGTCGGTAACGGTGGCATCGATGGCGGTCAACGCGTCGGCGTCCAGGATGCCGCGCGCGGTCAGTTCGCGCTGCAGGAACAGCCAGGGGTCGCGCGCCTTCCAGGCGTTTTCCTCGTCGCGCGTGCGGTAGCCGAAAGCGCTGCCGGGAATCGACGAGCTCTGATGGTAGTAGCGGTAGACCTCGGCCAGGATGAAGGCCGGCCGCCCTTCGCGTTCGATATGCGCCTGCGCCCAGCGCGTGGCCAGCCAGACGGCGAACGGGTTCATCCCGTCCACCTTGACGGCCGCAATGCCGTGCGCCTGCGGACGCGTCAGCAGTTCGGTCTGGAACGTGGACTGCTCCACGCTCATCGACACCGCGTACTTGTTGTTCTCCAGAAAGAAAATCATGGGCAGGCCATACAGCGCCGCCAGGTTCATGGCTTCGTGCGTTGCCCCCTGATGCACCGCGCCGTCGCCGAAAAACGTGACCATCAGCTTGCCCGATCCGCGCTGCTTTTCCGCGAACGCGTGGCCGCAGGCAATGGGAATGCCGCCGGCGACGATGGCATTGGTGCCCATGATGCCCAAGTCGGCGCGACGCAGGTGCATGGAACCGCCACGCCCGCCCGTCCAGCCGTCCTTCAAGCCCAGGATCTCGTGCATCAGGCCCTGTATTTCCTGGCGCATGCGCGGGGTGAGCCCGGTGGCTACCGGGTCGAAGGCATCGTCATACAGCGCGTTGACCGCCTTGGCGACGCATTGGTGGTGCGCGCGGTGCGTGCCGTTCATCAGCGTATCGACAGGCAGCGCCGCGATGCAACCCGCCGCGCCGCCTTCTTGGCCAATGCTGGAATGCGCCGGCCCGTGCACCAGGTTCAACTTGTCCAGTTGCAGGATCTTTTCCTCGAAGCGGCGCGCCGCCAGGAACAAGGTCGTCATCCGCATGGCCTCGGCGCGTGTCAGCTGCGCCCAATCGCTGTCTTGCACCCCCAGCGTGCGCGCCTCTGTCGTCTGTCCGATGTCCTCGAAAAGCATGTCGTCTCCTTGTGCGGAGCCGGCCTCTGGCGGGCCGGCTGCCCGCCGTTCAGATATGCGCGGTCACGCCGCCGTCCACCACCAGGCTGGCGCCCGTGACGAAGTCCGACGCAGCGCTGGCCAGGAACAGGGTTGCGCCGACCAGGTCTTCGGGTTCGCCCCAACGGGCCAGCGGCGTGGTGGCGACCACCCGTTCGGCATGGCCCGGGATATCCACCCGCGCCTGCCGCGACAGCGCCGTGTCGATCCAGCCCGGCTGGATCACGTTCACGGTGATGCCGTCCGCGGCCCAGGCGCACGCCAGCGAACGCGTCAGCTGCAGCACGCCGCCCTTGCTGGCGGAATAGGCCGCCGTCACGGCGTTGGAGGCCAAGGCCAGAATCGAGCCGATATTGATGATCTTGCCCTTGCCGCGCAGGCTCATTGGCGCATGCACGGCCTGGCACATGTTGAACGTGCCCTTGAGGTTGACGTCCACGATGCGGTCCCACACGTCTTCGGCATACAACTCAGGCCGCATCCGCGTGTTGACGCCGGCGCAGTTGACCAGCACGTCCACGCCGCCGTAACGCGCCACCACGTCCGCCACCGCGTCTGCGCAAGCCTCACGGTTTTCCACGCTGAGCGCGATGGCTCCGGTCTTCACGCCGGATTCGCGCAGCTCGGACGCCAGCGCGTCCAGCCTTTCCCCCGCCAGGTCGGCCAGCACCAGCGTCGCGCCGCCCTGGCCAAAGGCCCGGCTGAGCGCTGCGCCGATGCCGCCCGCGGCACCGGTAATCAAAACAATCTTGTCTCGGACACTGAATAGTTGTTGGGTCATGCCTGCTTCGCCGCTGCCCGCGTGCCGACGGATGCCGGACGCTGTTTTTGATATGTGATCACAAATCAGATTCTAGAAACGGCGCCGATGAACGTCAACAGGACCGGTATCGGGGTCTACCCCTAGCGCCGTCCGGCGCGACGAAAAAAAGCCGGGGCGCATGGCCCCGGCGGTCGATGGCTGCCGGCGTCCGCACGGGACGCCGCGGGCGGGTCAGTACGTCATGCGCACGCCCAGCAATACGCTGCGGCCCGGCAGCGGAGCCACCGACGAAATGAACGACGCGTGGTTGTACGCCAGTTTGTTCAGCAGATTCGTGCCGCGCAGATAGACTTCGTACCCCGTGGCGCCGTAGCGGCCGCGATAGGCGACCACGGCGTTGACCTGGTTGTAGCCCGGGGTGCTGTCTTCGTACGACGCGATGTCCTTCTGCGAGAACACACGCGCGTATTCCACGCCGCCCGACCACTGTTGCCACGTCACATTGCCGCGCACACCCGCGCGCGCCGCCGGGATGCGCGGCAGATTGCCGTCGCCGCCCGTCAACTTGCCGCGCACGTAGTCGCCGAACACCGCCGCCGAGAACACTGGGGTGAACTGGTGGCGCAGTTCGCCCTCGACGCCCGTGAATTCCGCGTCGCGCTGCGTGTATTCGATCAGGCGGAAATCTTCATACCGGTCAAGGGTATTCGCGTAGATGTAGTTCTTCACGCGGTTGTGGAACACGCTGGCCGAGAACGTCGTGTCGCCCGAGTGTTTGCGCAGGGTCAGGTCGATGTTGTGCGAAGTCTCGCGGCCCAGGTCCGCATTGCCCAGCTCGTAGGTATTGGTGGCCAGATGCACGCCGTCCGCATACAGTTCCTGCGCATTGGGCAGGCGTTGCGAGCGCGACAAGGACAACGCCACGGAATACTGCGGTGCGAAATCCCAGATGGCCGCAGCCGACAGCGACGTGCCGGCCAGGCTGCTGCGCGCCGCGCCACCCTCAGGCGAAATGCGCTGCCAGTCCTGGCGTGCGCCCACTTCGAAGCGCCAGTCGTTCAGCTGGTATTCCTCCAGCACGAACAGGCCAGTCGAACGCGTGCGGCTGCGGGGCAGGAACGCTTCTTCGCCCTCGGCCCGGAAATCGCTGTACGCGTTCTGCACGCCCACCACGCCGCGCCAGCCGGCGATGGGCTTGTGCTGCAACTCCAGGCGCAGGTCGTAACCCTTGTTCTTGAAGCGCGTGCCGACCTGCCCGCCTTCGATCTCGTCGTGCTGATAGTCGGTCAGGCCGCCCCGCACGCGGATCTTTTCGAAACCGGCAAACGGGTCCTGGTATTCCGCGCGCAAATCCAGGCGGTTGCTGCGCAGCTTCACGTAGGGCACACCGCCATGTTCGTGCTCGTGATCATGGTCATGGCCTTCTTCTTCTTCGTGGTCATGATCGTGCCCGCCGCAATGCAGGTGGGTGCCGTGCGGGTGGCAGCCTTCGTACTCGTGGTTATGCCCGGGCAGGCCGTACTTGCTTTCCAGGTGGGTGAACGCCAGGCCCACGTAGCCGCGCGGCGTGATCCACGACATGCCGACAGAACCCTGGGTGGATTCGCTGTACGAGCCTTCCAGCTTGCCGCCCGGCCAGTCCGGCACGTCGTAGTCGCTGGTGCGGCGCTTCATGCCTTCCACGCGCACGGCGAACTGCCCTTCGCCCGCCGTGATGCCTACCGCGCCCGCGCGTTCCTTGGTGCCGGTCGCGCCGCGCAATTCGGCTTCGGCCTCGATGCCCTTTTCCGGCACAGCGGTGGGGATTTTCTTATCCACCACGTTCACCACGCCGCCGATCGCGCCGCCCCCGTACAGCAGCGTCGCCGGGCCGCGCAGCACTTCGATCCGCTCGGCCAGCATGGGCTCGACCGTCACGGCGTGGTCGGGGGAAATGCTCGACGCATCCATGACTTCCGAGCCGTCGGACAGCACCTTGACCCGCGGCGCGGTCTGGCCGCGAATCACCGGCCGGCTTGCGCCGCCGCCGAAGGTGTCGCTGTTGACGCCGGGCAGGTTCTTCAGGGTCTCGCCCAACGTGCCCGCGCGCTGCTCGATCAGCGCATCGCCTTCCAGCACCGAGGCAGGCAAGGTCGTGCTGTTCAAGTCCAGCCCCAGCGGGTTGGCGGACACGGTAATGGGGGCCAGCGTCTTGGCGCGATGGGATTCCGCTTCGCCCTCGGCCTGCGCGGCCGGGGCGATCAGCATCAGTGAGCAGACCAGGGGTTTCAACGCCCCCCGGCGGCCGGCCATCAGGCCCTTGGCCCCGCCTCTTCCCTCAACCGCCCCTAGTTTCTTGCCTTTCATCTTTGCTCTCTTGGATGTTATATCATTACAAATAGCTGATAAATGATATAACATTTCATATTCAACACAAGGATTTTTGGCAAGAACGTGACTTTTGAAACGGGGATTTGGCAACGGCGACGCACGGAATGGACGGCAGTATCCTCAATATTCGAAACCCGTTGACGCCCTACGCGCCGGTTGATCGGATGTCGAGCGGTGACGGGTGGCCGCCAACAGGAGACCCCTCATGATTCCCAAGAACACGATTTGCCTTTGGTACGACGGCACCGCGTTGGAAGCCGCCCAGTTCTACGCGAAGACGTTTCCCGACAGCACGGTGGACGCCGTCCACAAAGCGCCATCCGACTACCCCTCGGGCATGGAAGGCGACGTGCTAACGGTGCAATTCACGGTGATGGGCATTCCCTGCCTGGGATTGAACGGCGGGCCCGCGTTCCGGCACAACGAGTCGTTCTCGTTCCAGGTGGCCACCGACGACCAGGCGGAAACCGACCGTTTATGGAACGCCATCGTCAGCAATGGCGGCCAGGAAAGCGAGTGCGGCTGGTGCAAGGACAAGTGGGGCATATCCTGGCAAATCACGCCGCGTGTGCTGACAGACGCCTACACGAGCGCGGACCGCGCCGCCGCAAAGCGGGCCTTCGAGGCGATGATGCACATGGGCAAGATCGATGTCGCCAAGATCGAGGCGGCCGTGCGCGGTTGACCCAGGCCGTCGACAGGGCCGGCCGTGCCGGCCCCGCCGCCTTAACCCGCCTTAAATTCCTTGTTCCAGAATTCCAGCATGTCGGCCTTGCCTTCCGTCAGCCGCTTCAAGTCATAGGCGTGCAGCAGCTTCACTTCCGCCTCCGAGAAGCCCACGCGCTTCAGGTTGTCGGGCAGCGACGCATTCGTGACCGTGGGCGCGTAGCCCATTTTCTCGGCGAAGCCAATCTGGCCTTGCGGGTCCAGCATCGCGTTCAGGTATTCCCAGGCGGCGTCCTTGTTGCGGCTGTTCTTGGCGATCCCGGCCTCGAACGACACGGGCACCGAGCCCTCCTTGGGGATCACGAAGCCCAGCGGCAAGCCGCTGTCCTTCCACTGCAGCGCGCGCGCCTTCCACATGCACGCGATGGCGATTTCACCGGATTTGAAGGCGGACGCGACCGCCTCGTTGGACGGGTAGATGCGCGGCGCGTTGGCCTTGAGTTTGGTCAGGAAACGCTTGCCGCCGTCGAAGCTCTTGGTGTCGCCGCCCGCCCCCAGGCCCACGAAGACGGCGTTGTACAGGTAGAGAATGTCCGAAAAGCCGACCTGGCCCTTCAGCTTGGGGTCCAGCAGCGCTTCCAGGGAGTCTGGCGGCGTCGGGAATTTCTCGGTGTTGTAGACCAGCGTCATCGCGCTGAAGATGTGCGGGATCGAATACGCCGTCTTCAACGCGTCGATCGCATGCGCCAGGTTGGGCAGCTTCTTCGCGTCGATGGGCTCCAGCGTGCCCGAGCGCTCGGCGTCGTACATGTCGACTTCGCCCAGCAGCGCGACGTCCATGCTGCCGCGCCGCGAATTCTTTTCGGCGCGCAGCTTGGTCACGCGGCCCACGGCGTTGCCGGTGTCGTAGACGACTTTCACGCCCCGCTTGTCGACGATGGGGTTGATGATCTGCTGCAGCAGGTTCTGGTAGTCGCCGCCCCAGGTGCCCACGACGATCTCTTTTTCGGCGGCGTGCGCCATGCCCGGCACCCAGCCCAGCGCGGGTGCCAGCGCCAGGCCGGAAGCGGTCTTGATAAAGCCACGGCGAGTCAGGTTTTTCTCTTGCATAACAACCTCGTATCGAAGGGGAACTGACGACTTGCTACGGTGCGGACGCGTGGCCGGCTGTGCCCGGCCGCGCGTCCCGGGTTTTGGCGATGTTCAGGCCAGCATGTCCACGGGGGCATGCGGCGCGGACGCCCGGATTTCGTCGGCGTCGGTGTCGCGCGCGATGACGATGATGGCGTCCGGCGCATCGGGTTGCCGGGTCAGGCGTTGCGGCGCGCTGAAGGTGGTGCCCACGGACTGGATCAGGATGGGCTCGGCGCAGTCGCTGACGCGCACCACGGCCTTGACCCGCAACAGGCGTTCGCCGCAAAGCCCCGCCAGGTTGTCCAGCCATTCCGAAAAATCGGTCCAGCTGATGCCTGCGCGCGCGCGGGCCGCCATGACGCGGATGCGCGGGTGCGCGGCGCCCTGCCCGCCGGCTGTCAGCATCCGCGCGGCCAGCCCCGCCAGGTCTGCGACGCCTTGCGACGGCGCGAACGCCGATTGGACTGCGCGCTGGCGGTCCGGGTCGGCGATGACGGCGGCCAACGGGTTCAGGCCGGCGGCGCGCGCCGCGCGCGCTTGCAATGCGCCCGCCGGCAGCAGGTCCGTCTTCGTCAGCACGATCCGGTGCGCCGCGCCGAACTGCGCCATGGCTTCGTCCATCCCGGCCAGCGCGTCGGGGGCCCGCGCGCAGTCGTCCGTGCAGACCACCGTCAGCCGCAGGCCGCGGCCCGCCAGCTCGGGATCGGCCAGCGACGCAATGATCGGCCCCGGGCGCGACAGGCCGCTGCATTCCAGGATCACGCGCTGAAGCGGGCCTGCGCCTTCGGGGCGCGGCGCGTCCAACAGCGCGCTCAGCGTGTAGACAAGGTCACTGCGCAGCGAGCAGCAGACGCAGCCGTTGGCCATCAGCGTCATCGGCACGTTGTCGCTGTCATTGGCGACGATGGCGCCGTCCACGCCGACCTCGCCCGCCTCGTTGACGATCACGCCCGTGTCGCGGGAAGCCGGGTCACGCAAGTAGTCCACCAGCAGCGTGGTCTTGCCGCTGCCCAGGAAACCGCACAAGAGGAACAGGTCGACCGCCATGTCAGGCGCCTTCTTCCGCATTGTCGCAAGGCGAACCCGCAGGCGATCCCCCGAATGGCGGGCGTTCACCGTCCGCGTCATCCGCCCAGCTGCCCTTGACCATTTTGCGCACGTCCGCCAGCAGTTCCGCCGTGTCGTACACCACGCCGGACTTGATGGTCGTCTGCAGGCAGCGCTTCCATTCCACCTTGGCCGTGTCGTCGTTCAGGCGCATGGCGCCGGTGCCGAACAGCAGTTTGAAATCCGTCAGCGGATTCTGGTCGTGGATCAGCAGGTCGGCGCGCTTTTGCACGTCGATGGAGCCGGTGTCGTCATCGATGCCCAGCAGCGCGGCGCTTTGCGAGGTGGCGGCACGCAGCACTTCGATGGGGTGGAATCCCGCTTCCTGCAGCAGTTCCAGTTCGCGCACGAAGCCGAAGCCGTAGATCTGGAAGATGAAGCCGGAATCGCTTCCCGCGCACACGCGCCCGCCCAGGTTCTTGTATTCGTTGATGAACTGCATCCACAGCCGGTAGTTCTGCTTCCACTCGATCTCGTTGGTGGTGCTCCAGCGGTACCAATAGGCGCCATGCCCGCCGCGTTGCGGCTGGAAGTACTTCCAGACCGCCTTCCAGGTGTAGTCGTCGTGCCAGTCGGCGCGGCGCGCGCGCATCAGGTCGCGATTGGCGTCGTAGATGTTGAACGTGGGCACGAAGGTATGGCCCAGCTCCAGGAACTGGTCCATGACCTGGCGCCACTTGGCCGACCCCGGCTGCGCGGCCTGCATGAAGGTCTGCCCAGCCACCGCGAAACGGTAGTACTCGTCGCTGTAGTTGTAGTCCGTTGGAAAGGACTGCACGATGCGGTCTTCGAACAGGGCTTCCGGCAGGCCGTAATAGTGTTCGGAACTGGTCAGCCCCCAACGCGCGGATTTCAGCGCGTTCACCCGTGTGACCGCCATCTGCGCGTGATGGCAGCCGGACCGCAGCCCCAGTTGCGCGGCTTCGTCCAGCGCCGCTTCCATGATGGCGGGCGGCGCGCCGAAGAACTTGATACCGTCCGCGCCGCGCGCAGCCAGCTTGCGCACCCATTCGCGGCCTTGCTCCGGCGTGTGGATGGTCTTGACGCGGTCGTTCACGGCGGGAAACACGGAATGCACCACCATGCGCGGCGCGGCGATCTTGTTGGCGGCGGACAGTTCGCGCTGTTCCATCGTCCAGCCAAGGCCGCCCATCGCGCCCATCTCGCGCACCGTCGTCACGCCATGCGCCAGCCACAGTTTGTAGATGTAGTCGGCGGGCGGAACGATGCCGCTCATGGCGTGGTACGGCGTGCCGATATGCGCGTGCGCGTCCACGAAGCCGGGCGTCACGAACTTGCCGTGGCAATCGATCTCGTGGTCGCCCGGACCTGGGCGGCGCTTCGGGTCAATGGCCTTGTGCGGCGTGCCCACGTTCACCAGCGCGGTGATCCGGTCGTTTTCAATGACGATATCCACCGGCCCCCACGGCGGCGCGCCGGTGCCGTCGATGATGGTCGCCCCGCGCAGGATCAACCGGGGAAACGGGCCCAGGCCGCGGTCGCGCGGCGCCGGCGCGGACGGTGGATACCAGCCTTTGGCGGCGTTGACGTCGCGGGATTCTTCGCCGACTTCCGATTGCGAAAACGTGGGATCGCTCATGGCGCTTACACCCCTAATGCGTTGTGTTCGATGACCCCGCCCTTCATGATCAGGGCCAGATGCTCGCCCTGCCCCAGCAGGCAGGACAAATCACGGTACGGGTTGCCGTCCACCAGCAGCACGTCCGCCAAGGCACCCGGCTGGATGCGGCCAAGCTGGCCGACCTGGTTCAGCACTTCGGCGGCGGTGGTGGTGGCGCACTGGATCACTTCCTGCGCGGACAGGACCTCGTTGCGGATGCGGAATTCTTCGCTTTGCAGGCGCTGCGACGGCCCCAGCAGGTCCGACCCGTAGCCGATCTTCACGCCCGCCTTCTTGTAGATCTCCAGCGAATGCAGGCCGGCGGTACGCACCGTCGCGATCTTCGCGACCGAATCCGGTGGCAGGCCGTAATCGGCCCCTTCGTTGGCCAGCGCCTCGTAGGTGACGAGCGTGGGCACCACGAACGCGCCCTTCTCGGCCATGAAGCGCGCCACGCGCTCGTCCACCAGGTTGCCGTGCTCGATGGTGCGCACGCCGTTGCGGATGGCGCGCTCGATGGCGTCGGCCGTGTAGGAATGCGCCATCACGTAGGTCTGGCGGCTGGCGGCCTCGTCGACGATGACGCGGATCTCTTCTTCCGAATAGCCGAAGGACGCGATGGGGTCGGTGGGCGACGCCACGCCGCCGGAGGCCATCATCTTGATCTGGTCGGCACCCATTTGCAGTTCCTGGCGCACGGCGCGACGCACATCGTCGATGCCGTCGGCCACGCGGCCGATGTCGCCGGCCCGGAAACAGCAGCCGCAAAAGCTCATCGGACGCAGATGGTCGGAACGCGGGCGCGGGTCGCCATGGCCGCCCGTCTGGCTGATCGCGCGGCCCGAGATGAACAGACGCGGCCCCTTGACCGTGCCTTCGTTCACCGCGCATTTCAGCCCCCATCCCGCGCCGCCCGCATCGCGCACGGTGGTGAAGCCGCGGCGCAGCATGGCTGCCATGATCGGCACCGCCCGCATCATCACCAGGGCGTCCGGCAGCACGCCCTGCGTGCTGAGGTTCAGCTGCGTGGCCAGCACGTGCACATGCAGGTCGATCAGCCCGGGCATCAGCGTGCGCCCCGCCGCGTCGATCACCTGCGCGGACGCGCTGGAAAGCGGCTGGTCCGACACCTCCTTGATGACGCCGTCCTCGACCAGCACATGGTGGCCTTCCAGCAGGTCGGCCTGCAAGGGATCAAGCAGGTTCGCGTTCTTGAACAATACGGATGCCATGAAAGTTCCTTGTTGTGGATTCGGGGTCAAGACGCCATGGTCTTGATGTAGCGCCGATGGATCAGCCAATTCGAGATCAATGCGATGACCAGCGTGCCGCATACCAGGATGACGGCCAACGCCGCGCCGAACGGCCAGTTCGATGCGCGCGTGATCTGGTCGTACAGCGCGGGGGCCATCATCGTCAGGCCCGAACCACCCAGCAGCACCGGTGTGGCGTAGGCGTTCATGCACAGTATGAAGACCAGCATCGTGCCCGCCGCCACGCCGGGCGCCGCGATCGGCAGCACAATACGGCGGAACGTCGTGAAAAAGCTGGCGCCTACGTTTCGCGCGGCCTCTTCCACCGACAGGTCCATGCCTTCCAGCACGCTTTGCAGGGTCAGGATCAGATAGGGCATGACGACGGCGGTCGTGCCGATGACCACCGCGGCCGGCGTGTACATCAGGGTCAGCGGCCGGTCGATCAGGCCCATTCCCTGCAGCACGGCGTTCACCACGCCCGCGTTACCCAGCGCCACCATCCAGCCCGCCGCCCGCACCACGTTGCCCACCATCAGCGGGAATACCAGCAGGATCACGAACAGGCTCTTGTACCGGCTTTGCGTGCGCGCCAGGAAATACGCGACGGGAAAGCCCAGCACCAACGCCAGCACGGTGCACAGCGCGGCCACCCACAAGGTGGTGAAGAAGATGTCGCGGTAGTAGGGGTCGCCGAAGAACTTGGCGTAGTTCTCGAAGGTGAAGGCGGTCTGCATCAAGTCCGCCGGGTCGAAATGGTTGAAGCTGTAGCGCGCCAGCTGGAGGATGGGGACCAGGATGATCACCAGCACCACCAGCGACGCGGGAAAGGCCAGCCCCGGCCCCAGCCAACGGCTGGGCCGCCCGTCTTGGTTCGCGGTCGTCATGGCGGCTCCTATTGGGTGAAGGCCACGCAGTCTTCGGGTTCGAAGCATGCGTAGACCCGCACGCCCGGCGCCGGCTGCGCGCGCCCCGCGCCACCGTTGACGATCTGGCTGATCATGCGGTTGCCGCCTTCGAGCTGCACGCGCACTTCCAGCACCGACCCCAGGTACAACGACGATTCCACCACCCCCGCCAGCGCGTTGCCGCCTTCAGGCTGGGTCGCCAGCCGCACGCGCTCCGGCCGCACGCCCACGTGCGTGGCGCCTGCCCCGCCCGGCGTGGCGATGCGCTGGCCGGAGTCGGTGTGAAACTGGTTGTCGGCCTGCCCGCGGCCCGTGAACACGTTCATCTTGCCCAGGAAGTCGGCCACGAACAGGTTGGCCGGGCGCTCGTACAGCGAGTCGGGCGCGCCCACCTGCTGCACGATGCCGTCATGCATGATGGCCATGCGGTCGGCGATCGCCAGCGCCTCTTCCTGGTCGTGCGTGACGAACACGGTCGTCAGGCCCAGGCGCTGCTGCAATGAGCGGATCTCTTCGCGCACTTCCAGGCGCAGCTTGGCGTCCAGGTTGGACAAGGGCTCGTCCAGCAGGAACACCTTGGGTTCGATGGCAAGCGCGCGGGCAATCGCCACGCGCTGCTGCTGGCCGCCGGACAGCTGGCGCGGATAGCGCTCGCGCAGTTCGGTCATGCGCACCATGTCCAGCACCCGGCGGATCTTGGCGTCGCGATCGGCCTTGGGGACCTTGTGCATTTCCAGCCCGAACGCCACGTTCTCGGCCACCGTCATATGCGGGAACAGCGCATAGCGCTGGAACACCATGCCGGTGTCGCGCTTGTGCACGGGCAGCCGGGTCACGTCGGTGTCGCCGATCCGGATGCGGCCAGCGGTGGGCGTGATGAAGCCGGCAATCATGCGCAGCGTGGTGGTCTTGCCACAGCCACTGGGGCCCAGGAACGTCACCAGCTCGCCTTCGGCGATCTCCAGGGAAAAGTCGGAAACCGCCACCGCCGCGCCGAATTGCTTGCGGATATTCTCGATCGAGACCTTCGCCATTTCTTACACCACCTGACTGAGTTTCACGTAGCGGTCGGTCACAAGCATGATGATTCCCAACAGCAAGATTTGCACCGACGCCACCGAAGCGATGGTCGGATCCAGATTGAATTCCAGGTACTGCATGATGGCGATCGGCAGCGTGGTGCGGCCCGGCCCCACCAGCGACAGCGACAGTTCCAGGTTCTCGAACGACACCACGAAGCTGAACAGCGCCGCCGCCACGATGGACGGGCGCAGCATCGGCAGGGTCACGCGCATGAAGGCCACCGGGGCGCTGGCGCCCAGGTTGCGGGCGGCTTCCTCGATGGAGCCGTCCAGCCCGGCCATGCCCGCCGTGACCAGGCGCACCGTCCACGGAATCGTCAGGCAGACGTGCGCGATGACCAGGCCGCCGAACGTGCCGATGATGTCCTGGTCCAGCAGTTCTTCGGCGCGCAGGTAGAACAGGTAGATGCCGACGCCCGCGACGATGCCGGGAATCAGCAGCGGCGACAGCAGCAAGGTATTGACGCCCTTGCTGCCCTGGAAGCGGTAGCGGGCGATGGCCACCGCGGCCAGGACGCCCATCGCGACGCCGATGGCTGCGGCCACCAGCGACACCTGCAGGCTGAACAGGAAGCCGTTGGCGAATGCCGGGTTCTGCCACGCTTTCACGTACCAGGACAGCGTATAGCCGGACGGGGGGAAGTAGAGGATGGCGTCCTTGAAGAAGCTCAGCCAGACCACCAGCACGATGGGGCAGAGCATGAACGCATACATGAGGACGACGAAGACGCGGTGCAGCCACGTTGCCCACGGGATCATGCGAATGGGCTTGATCCGGGCGGCCGTGACGGCCGGGTCCAAAGGAGGCGCGCTATGCAAATCCTGATTCCTTGTCAGCGAGGTGCCGGCTCGGTTTGAAACTCCTCCGGTGTGAACTCTGCGGTTCGTTCGGTTAACCCAAGCATATCGACGGGTTGCTGCCCGGCTCAACTAGGGATAACCCAACACTGCGCCGCACTTGCGGGTAATCCCTGGCGCGGCCGTGCAAGCAGGTGCAACCCGCTGCGATAGCAGGCCCGCAGCAGGTGCAACCCAGGGAATCAATGCGGGCTTGCGGGCGCGGTGGACGATGCGGTCAGCGTGCGGCTTCCAGCCCGCACAGCGCCTGCAGCACCGCCACGCGGCTTTGCCCCAGCACCATGCCGTGCCAGTCCGAGGCATCGCAATAGAACGCGTCCAGAATGCCCTGCAGAATGTCCCCGCGCAGCGCATCGTTGGCATCAGGGTGCGCAAGCAGCCAATTGCGGCCACGCAGCGCCTGCACCATGTCCGGCAACGGCACCGTGCCGAATTCAAGCGAGATGGCGGCGGTGCTAGCCGCCGGACATGCCTCGTGCAATAGCCCGCCGACATACCCCGTCACGTCGGCCGATGCGGAGCTGCCCAGGAAAGGCACGGCCAGGTCTGCCCCCCACCACTGCCTGGCCAGCGCCACGCCGGCGGCATCGCGCTTTCCGGCATAGATCTTTTCACCGTGGCCGCGCGGGCCCAGTCCGGTATGCACATCAATCCACGCCACCTGCGTGCGCGCCGTGCCGGCGTGTTCTCCAAGGATGCTCCGCAGATTCAGGAGCGACGCCGCCGGGCCGGTTCCCCCGTAGAACAGGCCATCGGGATGGGTATGCTGCCCCGCCGTCACCGCAACCGCGTAGGCCTGCGGCCCCGCCTCGGCCAGGTAGCGGGCAAGGTCCTGCCGGTTTTTCCTGGACGGCGGCCACGCCTTGGGCAGCAGCAAGCCGTGTATCCCCGCATACCCGGCATTGACCGGCAACGGTCCGCCATCGAATGCCTGCGCATTGCGGTTCAGGTCGATATTGCCCTCGTCCGTGCGGGCCAGCCACGAAAAACCATGGGGATTCACCGCATGCACCAGCAGCAACGCCACGCCGGCGCGGCGCGCGTGCGCTAGCATGGGTGCATCGTCCAGCAACGCCAACTGGCAGCCCGAACCGCAGAAACCCTCCACGCCGTGGGTGGCCGAACTCACGATCAGGAGCCGACTGGCGCGCGGATCCCCGATCAGGGCGACGTCGGTTGCCAGCGCCTCGCCCTCGCGCCCCCGCGCATCGATGCCATAAGATTGGAAGTGCGTGGCCAGCGGCCTGGCCCGTGCCTCGAAGCGGCCGCGGGACTCGGCGTAGCTGTGGGAAAAATAGCGTGAGGCCGCCTGCATCATGCCTCCTGGGAATCGATATCCTGACCCGTACGGTCCCGTATCCAGAACAGCGCGACCGTGGATATCGCGACCGTCGCCATCAGATACCATGCCGGCGCCATCGGGCTGCCGGTCACATGCAAAAGCCAGGTCAAAAAGAACTGCGCGAACCCGCCGAACACCGAAATGCCCACCCCGTAGACGACGGACATCCCGGTCGCGCGCACCGCCTTCGGGAACAGTTCGGGCAGCATCGTGATAACGGGCGTGGTTTGCAATGCCAGCAACAGGCCCAGCACCGCGATGACCAGCATCAGGCGGCCCGTGCTCGGTGCGGAAACCAGCCAGTGAAAGCTCGGCAGCAGCACGCCCACCGTAGCGGCGCGCGACCAGAAAATCACCCGCTTACGCCCCACCCTGTCCGCCAGCATCCCGATGAAGGGCGCGGTCAGAAAACCGATGGCGCCCACCACGACGCTGGCAGACAACGTGGACGTCGCCGGCATGCCCAGTTCCCGGTTGGCGTAGGCCGGCATATAAAAGCTGATGATCTGCGCGCTGACCATGCCGCCAATCACCAGCAATATCCCCTTCAGCACGACCACCTTGTGCTCGACGAACACGCGGCGCAGCGGCTGAGGGCCGGTTCCGGCACGGCCGGCCTCGTGCCCCAGGCCGGTCGCCACCGGCGCCAGCGTCTCTTCCAGGTTGCGGCGGATGTAGGCGCCGACGGGAACGGTCAATATGCCGATGACGAAGGGCAGGCGCCAGCCCCACGCCTGCATCTGTTCCGGGTTCAACGCCGCGGTCAAAAGCGTCACCACCAGCGCGCCCAGCATGACGCCCAGGCATTGGCTTCCGAATTGCCAACTGGAATAGAAGCCCCGCTTCGAGGCCGGCGCGTGCTCCACCAACAACGTGGTTGACACCCCGACTTCGCCGCCCGCGGCAAAGCCCTGGATCAAGCGGGCCAGCACCATCATCACGGGCCCGACCACTCCCATCTGCACGTAGGTCGGCGCCGCGGCAATCAGCGCACAGCCCGCGCCCATCAGCCAGAGCGTCAACGCCATGGCCGCCCGTCGGCCGTGGCGGTCCGCATACGAACCGATCAGCATCCCGCCCACCGGGCGCATCAGGAAGCCCACGCCGAACGTCGCGGTGGTCAGCAGCAGCTGACCATAGCTGGACGCCTCGGGGAAGAACAGCGGCCCGATCACCAGCATCAGGAACGAAAAAACGGTGAAGTCGAAAAACTCCAGCGCATTGCCGATCGTGGTGCCGGCGATCACCCGCCGGCGCATGGACGGTGAATACAGCCCTTGGCCGCCGGCCCTTGGCATCGGAATAGTGGACATGCTCCTCCCCCTTTATTGCGCTGCGCGACGGCAGGCACCCGAAGCCCGTGGATGGCGCCCGCAGCGTGGCACGCAATATACGGACGGCATTCGGCCAGGAGAAGCTCACTTTCTCAAGTTTCGAGGTGTCCGACATGCGCCGGCGCCCATCGGGCGTCAAGCGTTCGAACGTCTTGACGCGCCGCCGCGCCCTCCCGCGGCGCATCGCGCCAGCGCAGTGCAACATAGGCCTCGTCGGGGCGGGAAACCCGGCTTTTCGCGGCGTCTTCCGTCTTCCTGGAATAAGTCTTCGGCGATTTTGGCGCTGCGCAACATCTTCGGAACGGCCGTCGAATCCGGGACATCTGGTGCGATGCCCCGGCCGGCCGCATGGGTTCGAAGGTTCGCCTGATCGGGGAGAAAATCAGACCAAACCGTGTTCGTCAGGCCGCTGCGGACGGTCCCCGTCCGGCAGATTCCAGGCCGCACAGCGCTTGCAGCACCGCCACGCGGCTTTGTCCCAGCACCATGCCGTGCCAGTCGTAAGCGTGGCAATAGAACGCATCCTGCGTGGTTTGCAGGATGTCGCGGCGCAAGGCGGGCGGCGCGTCCGGATTGGCCCGCAGCCAGTTGCGGCCGCGCAAGGCCAGAACGATGTCGTCAAAGGGCACGGTGCCGTATTCCAGCGCCATCAGCGTCGGCGACGATTCGGGGCAAGCCTGATAAATCAGGCCTGCCAGATGGCCGGTGATGTCGACCGAGGCCGACGTTCCCTGAAACGGGACGGCGATATCCAGTCCCCACCATTGCCGCGCGCGCGCCACTTCGGCGTCGTCGCGCCGGCCCGCGTAGATCTTCTCGCCATGCCCGCGCGGACCCAGGCCCGTGTGCACGTCGATCCAGCCGATATGCGCGTAGCGGCTGGCCTGCGTTTCAAGGATGCGCCGCAGGTTCGCAAGCGAAGCGGCCGGCGCGGCGCCGCCGTAGAACAGTCCGTCAGCATGCGTGTACTGCCCGCGCGACACGGCCTGGGCGAAGGCGGCCTGCCCGTGTTCGGCCACATAGCGGGCCAGGTCCCGCTGGTTTTCCTCAGACGGCGGCCACGCATCGGGCAGTAGCAGCGGATGCAAATCGCCATAGCCCGTATTGACCGGAAGCGGCGTGTCGCCGAACGGCTGGGCGTTACGGTTCAGGTCCACGTTGCCCTCGTCGGTGCGGGCGATCCAGGAAAAGCCGTAGGGGTTCACCGCGTGCACCAGCAGCAGAGCCACGCCTGCTTGCCGCGCGCGCTTGAGCATCGGGGCGTCGTCCATCAGCGCGAACTGGCAGCCCGCGCCGCAAAAGCCTTCCACGCCATGCGTGGCGGACGTCACGATCAGCACACGGTCTGCATCGGGTGCGCCGATCAGCGCCGTATCAGTCGCCAGGGCCTCGCCCTCGCTGCCGACAGGTCCGATCGGCCAGGACCGAACGTCGGCCCCCAGGCGCGCGGCGTCGGACAAGAAGCGCTCGCGCGATTCGGCGTAACTGCGGGGGAAGTAGCTCGTACTGCTGGGCATCATGCCTCCTGCGTATCGATTGCATGGCCGGTGCGGTCCTGGACCCAGAACAGCACCACGGTGGATAGCGCCACGGTCACCATCAAATACCAGGCAGGCGCCAGAGGGTTGCCGGTGACGTGCAGCAGCCAGGTCACGAAGAACTGCGCAAAACCGCCGAAGACGGAGATGCCCAGACCATACACGACCGACATCCCCGTGGTGCGCACGGCCTTCGGAAACAGTTCGGGCAGCATCGTAATGGTGGGCGTCATCTGCAACGCCAGCAACACGGCCAGCAGCGCGATCACCGTCATCAACCGGGCCGTGCTGGGCGCGGCCACCAGCCATTGAAAGCACGGCAGCAACGCGCAGATGGTTGCCGCGCGCGACCAGAAGATGATTCTCTTGCGTCCGTAGCGGTCGGCCAACATGCCGACAAACGGCGCGATCGCAAAGCCGATCGCCCCCAGCACGACGCTGGCATACAGCCCCGAGGACGCCGGCAGGCCCAATTCCTTGCTGGCGTAGGCGGGCATGTAGAAGCCGATGATCTGCGCGCACACCATGCCGCCGATCACCAGCAGGATACCTTTGACCACCCGCGCCTTGTGGTGCGCGAAAACCAGGCGCAGCGGCTGGTGGGCCGATGCGGCGCCCACGGCCTCGGGCGCATGGGCGGGTTCCAGCGTCTCTTCCAGGTTGCGCCGGATGTAGGCCCCGACCGGCACCGTCAGAATGCCGATCACGAAGGGCACGCGCCAGCCCCACGCCTGCATCTGGTCCTTGGTAAGCGTGGCGGTCAACAGCGCCACGGTCAGCGCGCCCAGCATCACCCCCAGCGACTGGCTGCCGAACTGCCAGCTGGAATAGAAGCCGCGCTTGTCTGCCGGCGCGTGCTCCAACAGCAGGGTGGTGGACGCGCCCACCTCGCCGCCGGCGGCAAAGCCCTGGATCAGCCGCGCCAACACCATCAGCACGGGACCCATCACGCCCATCTGGCCATAGGTCGGGGCCGCCGCGATCAGCGCGCAACCCAATCCCATCAGCCACAAGGTCAGCGTCATGGCCGCCCGCCGGCCATGACGGTCGGCATACGAACCGATCAGCATGCCGCCCACCGGCCGCATCAGGAAACCCACGCCGAAGGTGGCGGTGGTCAGCAGAAGTTGGCCGTAACTGGAGGCGGCCGGAAAGAACAGCGGCCCGATGATCAGCATCAGGAACGTGAAGACGGTGAAGTCGAAGAACTCCAGCGCGTTGCCGATGGTGGTGCCGGCGATCACGCGCCGGCGCCCCGCCGACGTATGCAAAGGCTGCCGGCCGGGAGCGGCGGCGATGGCAATAGACATGATTTCCCCTTGATGTCCTAGTCGGGCGCCGGTCCGTGAATCCGGACGCTATGACAGCCCGCCTGGATGAATATACGGATGGCACACGATAAGGAAAAGACAGTATTTTTGTTCCAGTGAAACCTTTTTCTTATATACCAACCCCGTCCTAGGACGGTTTCGATATCGGACGCCCGCCCATGAACCTGCGCCAATTACGCGCCTTTGTCCTCATCGCAGAGCACCGCAGCATCCGCGCCGCGGCCCGCGCCTTATTCGTGACCCAACCCGCGGCCACGCGCAGTTTGCGCGAATTGGAGCAAAGCGTCGGCGCAGAACTGGTGCGCCGCAGCGCTCGGGGCGTCGAACTGACGACCTATGGCGAGGCGCTGTACAAGCGCGCCGTGCTGATCCTGCAGGAAGCGCGAAAGGCCCAGGAAGAAATCGGGCAAATGCGCGACGGCGAAGGCGGCACGTTGAATCTGGCCATCAGTTCGTCGGCGCTGACCGCGTTGCCTGCCGCGCTGACGGCGTTCCGCGCCCGGATGCCGCGCGTGGCCGTATCGTTCAACGAGGTCGCGCCGCCCTACAGCCACGAGCAATTGGAATCGGGCCGCTATGACCTTCTGGTGCAGACGGAGTACGACGGCAACATCGACGACGGCTTCGCGCGCCAGACCTTGTTCACCTTGCCCATGGCGGTGGGCGCGCGGATCGGGCACCCCTTGCGCCATGCGCGCAGCCTGGCCGACATGCACGACGCGCTGTGGTTGCTACCCGGCAACATCCAGGCCCCGGCCAACCTGCTGCGGCTGGCATTCGATGCCCACGGGCTGCCGCCGCCGCGCGACATCATCCCTTGCCAGTCCATCGCGATCGCGCTGGCCATCATGGCGGAAAGCGATGCGCTGGGGATCTTTGTCCGGGCGCTGTTCGATCATCAGCTGATGCCGCGGCCATTGCGCATGCTGCCGCTGGCGCACGAGCTGCCCGCGGCCCGGGTGTCCATCCTGACACGGGCCGACTCGCCGCCCACGCCGGCCACGCAGTGCTTCGTCGATTGCCTGATGGCGGCACGCCCACGGCCGGCGGCCTAGGTCCTGCGCAAAGCGCCCTCCCAGGTCCATCGGTCCGAAGGCAACCGGTTATCATTGGCGCCGGGCCAGCCGATGGCGTCCACCCCGGCCTGCCGCCTCCATTCTGCGGTCATCATCCATGGCGTTTCCACGACTTCCTTCCCCTCCCACGCTGACCGACACCGTCGCCAAGCGCCTGCTCGCCGAAATCGACGAGGGCCGCGTGCTGCCCGGCGAAAAGCTGCCCACCGAAGCCATGCTGGCGGAACAGTTCGGCGTCAGCCGCACCGTCATCCGCGAAGCGGTGTCGCGGTTGCGGCAAGACGGCATCGTCGAAGCGCGGCAAGGCAGCGGCGTGTTCGTCACGGGCCTGACGGGCAACCGGGCATTGCGGATCGATGCCGCCGAATTGAGCTCGCTGGACGCCGTGCTGCACATCGTGGACCTGCGCCGCGCGCTGGAAACCGAGATCGCGGCCCAGGCCGCGGCCGTGCGCAAAAAGCGCGACATGACCGAAATCGACCACGCACTGGCGGCGATCTCGCAAGCGGTCGCCGACGGCGGCGACGGCGTGAAGGAAGACGTGGCCTTTCACCGCAGCATCGCGCGCGCCACCGGCAACCCGTACTTCTTGACCACCCTGGCCTTTGTCAGCCAATTCCTGGAAGCCGCCACGCGCGTGACACGCGGCAACGAAGCCCGCCACGCCAATCTGATGCGTGATGTGATGCAAGAGCACATCGCCATTGTGGAGGCCATCCGCAGCCAGGACGTGGAAGGCGCCCGCGAGGCGGCGCGCATCCACATGGTGAATGCGGCCAAGCGGCTGAGCCAGGCGCACCGCTAGGCGCGGAGCCTGTTCCGCCTGCGCGGAAACTACCCGAACGCCTTGATGAAGAAGTCCGGCGTGCCGAAGTTGCCCGACTTCAGCGCGATGCTGACGTCGGTTTTCGCCACCGGCGAATAGCCCGCGCACCAAGGCACGCCCGGATCGATCTGTTCGCCGATGGCGATCTGTTCCAGCCCCAGCGCCTGCACCACCGCGCCCGAGGTCTCGCCACCCGCCACGATCAGTTGCCGCACGCCGAGTTGGACCAGGCCGACCGCGATGCGCGCGATGGCGTCTTCGATCATGGCGCCCGCCTGAGCCGCGCCCAATGCGCCCTGCGCCTGCTTGACCTGATCCGGTTGCGCGGTGGAATAGACCAGCACCGGGCCGTCCTGCATACGGGGCTCGGCCCAGGCCAGCACTTGCTCGACCACGTCCTCGCCGGCCGCGATCCGCATGGGATCCAGCGCATACGCGGGGCGGCCACTTTCGATGAACGCGGCCACCTGCCCGTTGGTAGCAGTGGAGCAGCTTCCCGCCACGACGGCCTGCAGGCCATCGGCACGTGTTTGACCCGCTGCGCTGGCGGGCGCCAGGCCCCAGTTACCCGGCAGGCCGATCGCCACGCCGGATCCTGCCGTGACCAGCGCCATCCCGCGCAGCGCCGGCCCCAGGGCCAGCAGATCGTCGTTGGACACCGCGTCCACGATGGCGATTTCGATGCCTTCCGCCTGCAAGGCCTGGATGCGCGCGCGAATGGCCTCGCTACCGGCGGCCACCACGCTGTAGTCGATCAAGCCGACCTTGCGCGGCGTCTGCGCCGACAGCACGCGGACCAGGTTCGGATCCGTCATCGGCGTCAGCGGATGATGCTGCATGCCCGATTCGTTCAGCAGCACGTCGCCCGCAAACAGATAGCCCTTGAAGACCGTGCGCTTGTTGTCGGGAAACGCCGGCGTAGCGATGGTGAAGGCCGTGCCCAGCTGCGTCATCAGCGCGTCGGTCACCGGGCCGATGTTGCCCTGCGGGGTGCTGTCGAAGGTGGAGCAGTACTTGAAGTAGATCTGCTCGGCGCCTTGCTGCTGCAGCCATCGCAGCGCGGCCAGCGACTGCGCCACGGCGTCCGTCGCGGGCAGCGTGCGGGTCTTCAGCGCCACCACCACGGCGTCCGCATCATCGCGCAGCGGCGCGCCGGGAATGCCGATGGTCTGCACCGTGCGCATGCCGGCGCGCACCAGGTTGTTGGCCAGGTCGGTGGCGCCCGTGAAATCGTCGGCGATACAGCCCAGTTTGATGCTCATTTCGCCTCCGGCAAAGTGATGCCCGGGAAGATCTTGATGACCGCGCTGTCGTCCTCGCGGCCATGCCCGGCGGTGGACGCCTGCATGAACATCTGGTGCGCGGTCGATGCCAGCGGCAGCGGGAACTTCGTATGCCGCGCCGTATCCAGCACCAGCCCCAGGTCCTTCACAAAGATGTCCACCGCGGACAGCGGCGTATAGTCGCCCGCCAGCACGTGGGCCATGCGGTTTTCGAACATCCAGCTATTGCCCGCGCTGTGCGTGATGACCTCGTACAAGGCGTCCGCGTCCACGCCTTCGCGCAGGCCCAGGGCCATCGCCTCGGCGGCGGCCGCGATGTGCACGCCTGCCAGCAGCTGGTTGATGATCTTGACCTTGCTGCCCGCGCCGGCACTGTCGCCCAGGCGATAGACCTTGCCGGCCATCGATTCCAGCACCGCGCCGCAGACCTCGTAGGCGGCCGCGCGGCCGGCGGTCATCATCGTCATCTGGCCGGCAGCGGCCTTGGCCGCGCCACCGGAGATGGGCGCGTCCAGGTACAGCACGCCTTGCTCGGCCAGCCGAGCTTCCAGCGCGATGGACCAGCTGGGGTCCACGGTGGAACACATCACGAACACGGCGCCGGCGCGCAAGTCGGCCGCGATGCCGCCTTCGCCATACAGCACGGCTTCGGTCTGCTGGGCATTGACGACCACGCTGATCACGATGTCGCACGCGGCGGCCATGTCGGCCAGCGTGGCGCAGGCCACGCCGCCCTGCGCGGCAAAGGCCGCAGCGGCGTCGGCGCGGATGTCGTAGACGTGCACGTCGTGGCCGGCGCGGCGCAGGCTTTGCGCGATGCCCGCGCCCATGGCGCCCAGGCCGATGACGCCGACGCGGCGCGAAGAGGATTGCGTTTGGGTCATGTCTTTCGTCGTCCCGGGATATCCAAAGGCTGCGGCCCGCCGCTTAACGCGGCAGGTCGTCGGCCAGGTAGGCGCGGATGATGTCCGCGAAACTGTTGTCGCCTTTCAAGCCCAGGCGGGTTGCGCGCGTGGTGTCCCAACGGCCGGGCCAGCTGCCCACGATGCGCTCGACGCGCTCATCGGCTTGCCACGTGATGCGGTCGGCGACGTCGTCGCCCGCCACCTCGCGCAGCGCCTGCGCCATGTCGGCCACCGTGACGGACACGCCCGGCAGGTTGATCGGCGCGCGGTCGGCCACGGCGTCGGCCTGCAATTCGCAGCCAGCGATCAGCGCCTGGATGGCGCCGCGCGGCGACAGCAACCACAAGCGCGTGTCGGCCCCAACCGGGCAGATCGCCGCTTCGCCATTCAGGGGTTCGCGAATGATGCCGCTGGCGAACGAGGACGCGGCGGCATTGGGACGGCCCGGGCGCACGCTGATGGTGGGCAGGCGCAGCACGCGGCCGTCGACGAAGCCGCGACGCGTGTAGTCCGCCAACAGCAGTTCGGCGATGGCCTTCTGCGTGCCGTAGGAAGACTGCGGATTCAGCGCCGTATCGTCGCGCACGGTCTCGGGCAGCACGCCGCCATACACGGCCACCGAGCTGGTGAAGATCACGCGCGGTTTGTGGCCCAGCGCGCGGCAGGTTTCAAGCAGGGCGCGCGAGGCGTCCAGGTTAATGCGCATGCCCAGATCGAAATCCGCCTCTGCCTGGCCGCTGACGATGGCGGCCAGATGGAAAATGGCGCGCGTATCCGTGTCGATGGCTTGGCGCAGCACCGCCGGGTCGGCGATGTCGCCCACCCGCGAATTCACGCGCGGATCGGTCAGCGCCTCGGACTTCACGACGTCCAGCAGGTCGATCTGCGTAATGGGTTGCGGGCCGCTGCCGTCCAGCGTCAGCGTGCCTTGTTCCAGCAGTTTTCGGGCCAGCCGCTGGCCCAGGAATCCGGCGCCGCCGGTGATCAGGATCTTCATGATGGGATGCTCAAGGGTTGGCAAGATAGGGTTTGGCCCAGCCCAGCCCGGCGGACGTGCCGGCCTTGGGGCGGTATTCGCAGCCGATCCAGCCGGTGTAGCCCAGCGCGTCGATCCGCTCGAACAGGTAGGGATAATTCAGTTCGCCCAGGTCGGGCTCATGCCGGTCGGGCACGCCGGCGATCTGGATGTGGCCGATGCCCGCCATGTCGCGCTGCAGCTTCACGGCGATGTCGCCCTCGACGATCTGGCAGTGGTAGCAGTCGAACTGCACCTTCAGGTTGGGCGCGCCGACTTCAGCGCAGATGGCTTGCGCATCGTCTTGCCGGTTCAGGAAGAATCCGGGGATGTCGCGCGTGTTGATGGGTTCGATCACGATGGTCATGCCGGCGGACTCGGCCGCCCGCGCCGCGAACGCGAGGTTCTTCAGGTAGGTATCGCGGTGCGCGGCGCGGTCCTCGCCTGGACGGATCAGGCCGGCCATCACATGCAGGCTGCGGTTGCCCAACTGGCCGGCGTATTCCAGCGCCTGGTCCATGCCGCGCTGGAACTCGCTCTCCCGGCCCGGCAGCGACGCGATGCCCCGTTCGCCGGCCGCCCAGTCCCCGGGCGGCGCGTTAAAGAGCGCCTGCGTCAAGCCGTTGTCCTGCAACCGGGTCTTCAGGTCGGCGGCGGCGAATTCATAGGGGAACAGGAATTCGACGCCCGTGAACCCGTCGCCCGCGGCCGCCTGGAAGCGGTCCAGGAAGACGTGCTCGGCGTACATCATGGTCAGGTTGGCGGCTAGGCGCGGCATGGCGGTTCCTGTGAGTCGAAGGGAAGACGGCGCGCGGCCATCAGCGGTTGACCAGCTTGGCAGGCGTGAACCAGACCGCGATGGCGCCGATGACCAGCACGGCGGCCAGCACATACATGCCGGATGCGGTGGAGCTGGTCAGGTCTTTCAGGTAGCCGATCATGTAGGGGCTGGCGAAGCCGGCCAGGTTGCCAACCGAGTTGACGATGGCGATGCCCGCCGCCGCCGCGGTGCCGGACAGGAAAGCGGTCGGCAGCGACCAAAACAGCGGTGCGCATGTCAGCACGCCGGCCGCGGCCATCGACAGGCAGATCAGCGAAATCACGGTGTTGTCGGCGAAGGACGCCGCCGCGGTGAAGCCCACCGCGCCCGCCAGCGCCGGCACGATCAGGTGCCAGCGCCGTTCGCGCCGCTTGTCCGCCGAATGGCCCAGCAAGTTCATCACGACGATGGCGCAGAGAAACGGGATGGCGCTCAGCAGTCCGATGTTGAAGGCACCGGTGACGCCGGTCGACTTGATCAGCGTCGGCATCCAGAACGTCAGGCCGTATTGGCCGGCGACGAAGGCGAAGTAGATCAGGCACATCCACCACACGCGCTTGTCGGCGAACACGGCGCGCAGCGAGTGCTTCTGCGTGCCGGTCTGCTTCTGGTCTTGCTCGATCTCTCGGGTCAGGATCTGCTTTTCATCGGCAGTCAGCCACTTGGCGCTGGCGATGCCGTTGTCCAGGTACATGACGGTGACCACCCCGATCGCCAACGCGGGAATCGCTTCGATCAGGAACATCCACTGCCAGCCCTGCAGGCCGTGCGTGCCGTGGAAGGCCTCCATGATCCAGCCGGACAGCGGATTGCCGAAGATGCCGGCCACCGGGATGGCGGACATGAACAGCGCAATGATCTTGGCGCGGCGGTGGGCGGGATACCAGTAGGTCAGGTACAGGATCACGCCGGGGTAGAAGCCCGCTTCGGCCAGGCCCAGCAGAAAGCGCAGAATGTAGAAGCCTGTGGGCGTCTCGACGAACATGAACATGCCGGACAGGATGCCCCACGTGATCATGATCCGCGCGATCCAGATGCGCGCACCCAGCCGGTGCATGAGCAGGTTGCTGGGCACTTCAAACAGGAAATAGCCGATAAAGAACACGCCGGCGCCCAGGCCGAACACGGTTTCGCTGAAGCCCAGGTCTTGCGACATCTGCAGCTTGGCAAAGCCGACGTTGACGCGGTCCAGGTACGCGATCACATAGCAAAGCATCAGGAACGGCACCAGGCGCCAGAACACCTTGGCGTAAGCGCGGGCGGTCTCGCGGGATTCGGGCTGCATCGCCGCAGCGGGTGCGGTCGACGCCAAGTCCATCGGGGGCATGTCAAGTCTCCAAGAGGGTGCGCCGCCGCGTGACGCGCGGGACGCGTCCGGGTGGCTTTGTACGAATTGGGGGATCTAGTAGCGCGCCCCGAAGGTCGCGCGAAGTTCTTCAATAGCGTCGGCGGCCAGCGGCGCGGGCCGGGGGTCGCTCATCAGCCACAGGCGGGCCGTTTCTTCCAACTCTTCCAGGGCATAGGACGCATGCGCGACCGAGCGTTCCCACACGACCGGGCCCAGACGCTCGAACAGCGCGCCGCGCACCTGCCCTGCTACCGCGGCCACCTCGGCGGCGGCTTGCGGGTCACCGGGCCGGCGATAGCCGATCAACGGAATGCGGCCCACCTTCATGACCTGATACGGGGTGATGGGCGGCAACACGTCGTCGGGCCGCCAGACGCCCGCAAGCGTCAGCGCGACCAGGTGCGTGGAGTGCGTGTGGATGATGCCGCGCGAGTCGGGGCTGGCGCGGTAGATGCCTTGATGCAGCACCAGGGTCTTGGAAGGCTTGGCGCCCGAGACCCATTGTCCGGCCAGATCGACCTTGGCCAGTTCGGCCGGATCCAGCCGGCCCAGGCAGGCGTCGGTGGGCGTGATCAGCCAGCCGTCGTCCAGCCGGGCGCTGATGTTGCCGGCCGCGCCGACGGTGTAGCCGCGGTGGTACAGGCTGGCGCCGACAGTGCAGATTTCTTCGCGGACGCGGGATTCTTCAGTCATGGAACGCCCCCGGCAAGCAGGAGCGCAACCGCAGGGAAAGCGGCGGGAACATCGGCGACGCAACCAGCATGATGACCTGTCTCTTGAATATAAGTTATCGGGTCATCATACAAATTATGGGTTTTAAACGGATACCGGGTAAACCCGTATCCACTCAAAAAAGCCGACGACGGGCGGCGCAAAACGACGTCGCCGCCCGCGGACTACCGCAGGCGATTCCTGCGGCACCTGGGCCTCATTCCAGCACGCGCCCCTTCGTTTCGGGCAGCAGCAGCGCCGTCACGATCACCACGGCGTAGGCCCCGGTGGCGAACGCCCCGATCGCCCAGCCCAGGCCGTGCGTCTGGCTCAAGAATCCCACCAGGCTGGGGAACAGCGCCCCGATGCCGCGGCCGAAGTTATACGCAAACCCCTGCCCCGACGCGCGCACGCCGGACGGGAACAGTTCGGTCAGATAGGCGCCGATGCCGCTGAAGATGCCGGACGCGGCAAAGCCCAGCGGGAAACCCAGGAACAACATCTGGCCGTCGGTCAGCGGCAATTGCGTGTAGACGTAGACGCTGACCGTGGACAGCACCGAAAAGATCAGCAGATTGGCGCGGCGGCCCAGGCGGTCGGCCAGATAGGCGCCGGCGATGTACCCGCAGAACGACCCGAAGATGATGACCATCAGGTAGCCGCCCGTGTTCAGCACCGACAGTTGCCGCTCGACCTTCAGGTAAGTCGGCAACCAGGTGGTGATGGCGTAGTAGCCGCCCTGGACGCCGGTGCACAGTACCGCGGTGATGATCGTGGTTTTCAACAGCGCGGGCGAGAAGATCGTCCAGAACGACGCGCGGGCCTCGCCGGCCTGCACCTTGGCCTGGGCGCGCTGGAAGACCTCGGGTTCGGGCACGTTCTTGCGGATGTACAGCACCAGGAAGGCCGGAAGCACGCCGATCCAGAACAGGCTGCGCCAGGCCCATTCGGCGGGCAGGATAGAGAACGCGACCGTGTACAGGATGGCCGCGACGCCCCACCCGACGGCCCAGCCGCTTTGCACGGTGCCCACCGCCTTGCCGCGGTGCTCCGCCCGCACGATTTCGCCCATCAGCACCGAACCCACGGCCCACTCGCCGCCGAAGCCCAGGCCCTGCAAGGCCCGCAGCACGAACAGCTGCTCGAAGTTCTGCGCAAAGCCGATCGCCACCGTGCAGGCCGAGAACCACAGGATCGTGTATTGCAGCACGCGCACGCGGCCATAGCGGTCGGCGAGGATGCCCGCCAGCCACCCGCCGATGGCGGAAAACAGCAGCGTGACGGTGCCCAGCATGCCGGCCTGGCCCTTGTCGATGCCCCACAAGGTCATCAGCGTGGCGATCACGAAGGTGAACACCATGAAGTCCAGGGCGTCGATGGCCCAGCCCCCGAACGCGGCGATGAAGGTCCGCCGTTCCGTCTTGTTCAGCTCTCTATACCATTGCATGGTTTGCCTCTTGGAAGGTTCCGGGGATTACCGCGCCGGCGCGAAGCCGTACAAGCGTTCGGGGTTGTCGACCAGGATGCGGCGGCGCACGGCGGCGTCCGGCGCCCACAGCGCCAGCTGATTGCGCAGGCGGCCCGTGTTGACCATGCGCGCCTGATGCACGTGCGGCCAGTCGCTGCCCCACAGCATGCGGTCAGGCGCCGTCTCGATCAGCGTCTGCGCCCAGGGCACCACGTCGCTGAAATCGTCGAAGCGGTCGCTGATGCGGTAGGCGCCGGACAGCTTGACCCACCAGCCATGATCCCGGACCAGATGCTGCAAGGCCTGGAAGCCCGCGCTGCCCACGCCCTCGGCGACCGGCATGTGGCCCATGTGGTCTACCACGCCCGGCACCGGCAGCTTGCGCATGCGCGGCAAAAGCTCGGTCAACTGGCGCGCGTCCATCAGGAACTGCATGTGCCAGCCCAGGCCGGCAATGCGGTGCGCCAAGGTCTCCATCGCGTCAAAGCCGATGCCGCCGCCGAACAGCACATTGATGCGCAAACCGCGAACGCCGGCGGCATGCATGTCCGCCAGCTCGCTGTCCGTCACGGTAGGGGCCACCACGCCAATCCCGCGCAACTGATCGGGATGGCGGCGCAGCACCTCCAGCAGGTAGCGGTTGTCGGTACCGTAGACGCTGATCTGCACCAGCACGCCGCGCGACATGCCGGTCTGCTTCAGCATGCCCAGGTAAGCGGACTCCGGGGCCGGCGGCGGCGTGTAGGTGCGTTCCGGCACCAGCGGGTAGGCCACGGCGTCCTCGGCCACGACATGCGCGTGCGTATCGCAGGCGCCGGCCGGCACGTCAAAGGCGGCCGCGTCCATCTCGGGCAGCGGCGCCAGGCACAGGGGCGCTGGTTGCGCGGAAGAATCGGAAAGGGTCGGACGCATGCGGGGAGCTCCCAGAAAGGGTTCGAACCGGAGAAGGGCTCAATTTACCGTGATGCCGGCATCCTTGATCAAGGCCGCGAAATGCGGCACGTCGCGGGCGATCAGCGCCTGGAATGCCGCCGCCCCCTGGTCTTTCCCTGCCGGCGCCTGGGCCGCCAGTTTATCCAGCGACTCGCGCACGCCCGGGCTTCTCAACGCGGCCGCCAAGGCCTGCTCCAGCCGCGCGATCACGGCGGGCGGCGTACCCGCGGGCGCGGCGATGCCGTTCCACACGCTCATGTTGAAGTCCGGCACCCCTGCTTCGGCGAATGTCGGCACATCGGGGATCTGCGGCAGACGCGATGCGGAGGCCACCGCCAGCGCCGTGACGCGTTTGGCTTCATGGATGGGGATCATCGTGACGGTCTGGTCGATCACCGCGTCCACCGTGCCCGCCATCAGGTCGGCGATCGCCGGCCCCGCGCCCCGGTACGGAATCTGCATTCCTTGCGTATGCGTGACGTGCATGAAGTAGGCCGCGGCGATATGGCTGGTGGAGCCGGACCCCGCATTGCCGAAGTTCACGTCGGCGCCGTTCTTCTTCAAGCGCGCGACGAAGTCCGGCAGCGTGGCGATGCCGCTTTTCTTGCTGACGGACAGCACCATCGGCACCGTCGCCACCAGCCCGACCGCGCTCATGTCGCGGCGCGGATCGAACTTGCTTTTGGGGTACAGCGACGGCGCGATAGCCAGCGAGCCCATATTGCCGAAGGTGATGGTGTAGCCGTCGGGTGCGGCACGGGTCACGCGCTGGTTGCCGATCATGGTGCCGCCGCCCCCCAGGTTTTCCACCACGACGGTCTGGCCCAGGTTTTCGCCCATGGCCTGCGCCACGATCCGGGCCAGGCCGTCAGTGGATCCGCCGGCCGCGTACGGCACCACCATCGAGATGGCGCGCGTGGGATAGTCCTGCGCGGACGCGTTGGCGCCAAGCGCGATCAGGCCGGCGCCCAGGGTCGCCAGAAAAGTCTTCTTCATTGTCTTGCTCCTCGCTGTTTCTGCCGGCAACAGCCGGCCCTCCGCCTTGTCCTGGCGGATGCTTGTGATGCAGGTTGAAATGGCGGCGCGGCCGTTGCCGCGCCGTCGTTGAAGCGGCCTAGCTTTTCTTCGCGGCGAGCTCCACGCCGGCCAACTGCTCGGACAGGCGCGCGACAGCGGTATGGTCCTGTCCCTTACCCAAGGTCTTGCCCGCAGAGGCCCACAATTCGCGACACAGCGACGCGAACGGCGTGGGCGTGCCGGTGTCGGTGGCGATGCCCAGCGCGATGCCCAGGTCCTTGACCATCAGGTCCAGGCCGAAGCCCGAATTGAACTCGCGCGACAGCACGAACTGCTTGAACTTCTTCTGCGTGGAATTGTTCATGCCCGTCGACGCGTTCAGCACGTCCACGATCACATTAGGATCCAGACCGAACTGCTGGCCGATCAGCATGGCTTCGACGCCGATCAGGAAGCCGCCCGCCGACACCAGGTTGTTCAGCGCCTTCATGGCATGGGCGCTGCCCACGTCGCCCACGGCGGTGATCGACGTGCCCATCGCGGACAGCGCGGGGCGCACGCGCTCCAGCGTGGCGGCCGGGCCGCCGAACATGATCGCCAGTTCACCCGTGCGCGCACGCGGCACCCCGCCCGACACCGGCGCGTCCACCATCTGGCTGCCGGCGGCGTCCACGGCCTGGGCCAGCCGCTGCGTATGCGCCGGCACGCCGGAGCTCATCTCCACCACGACGCTGCCCGGGCGCAGGCCCGCCAGCACGCCTTGTTCGCCGCCCAGCACCTGTTCCACGATGGCGCTGGTGGGCAGCATCGTGAAGACGAGGTCGGATTGCGCGGCCAGCGCGGCGCAGGTGGCGGCGGCCTGGCCGCCCACGTCCTTTGCGAATTTGTCGGCCTGCCCCGGCACGGCGTCGAACACCGTCACCGCATAGCCCGCCTGCACAAGGCGCGCCGCCATCGGCCAGCCCATGCTGCCGATGCCAACCACGCCCACGCGTTCTTGCGGTGCGCTCATGCTTGCTGCTCCTTGAAGGCGCCTTCTTCCTCCAGCACCTGGTTGGCCACCTTGAAGGCGTCCAGGCCGGCGGGGATGCCGCAATACACGGTGGCTTGCAGCAGGATCTCCTTGATCTCTTCAACGGTCACGCCATTGTTCAGCGCGCCTTTGACGTGCAGCTTGATCTCGGCCGGGCGGTTCAGCGCCGTCAGCATGGCCAGGTTCAGCATGCTGCGCGTCTTTTTCTCCAGGCCCGGACGGCCCCAGGTGTAGCCCCAGCACCACTCGGTCGTGATGTGTTGGAACGCCATCATGAAATCGTTGGCGCGGGCCAGCGAACCGTCCACGTATTCAGTGCCCAGCACTTCGCGGCGCAGGTTCAGGCCTTGGTCGAACAGGGCTTGGGTTTCGGATTTGGTGTCTGCCATGAGTTCCTCGTTTGATGATGGTGACGGGCGCCGAACCGGCTTGCGCTCGGCTTGTTTTGTCTGATTGTCAGTTAATTTTCGTCCGATCGTCAATAGTCAGATTGTCGGACAATATTCTTGACTGCTTAAAAAATGCGCACAATAATGCGGCAACGCGCCGGGCTGGCTGCCGTGCGCCCATACCCACAAAAAGCCAGGAGACAAGCATGAAAGAAACCCCCAAGCAGGCCGTGCGCCACGGGCGCCGGGAATTTGTCGCTGGACTGGGTGCGGCCGCGCTGGCGGCCACCCTGCCCGGCCGCGTGCTCGCCGCTCCGGCGGACATCAATGTCGGCGTGATCCTGCCGCTATCAGGCGCGAATGCGCAGTTCGGCATCAATTCGCGGCAGGGCCTGGAATTGGCGGCGGACGAGATCAACGCGGCGGGCGGCATCAAGTCCCTGGGCGGCGCCAAGCTCAAGCTGGTCATCGCGGACGCCACCTCGCAGCCCACCACCGCCGCCACGGTGGCGCAGCGCCTGATCACGCAGAACCGCTGCGTGGCCCTGATCGGCGCCTACGCCTCCTCGCTGACGCTGGCCGTGTCGGAGGTGACCGAACGCCGCGGCATCCCGCTGCTGACCATGTCGTTCTCCGACGTGCTGACCGAGCGCGGCTTCAAGCACATCTTCCAGGTGGTATCCAAAGGCTCGGTGCTGGGCCGCGCGCAGTACGACTATGCGGCGTCCGTCGTGGCAGGCGCCTCCGACATCAAGAAGATCGCGCTGCTGTACGAAGACACGGCCTACGGCACGTCGCAAGCCGTAGGCGTGCGCAATGCGGCCAAGGCGGCCGGCGCGCAGATCGTGCTGGACGAGGCGTATCCGCTGGGCATCACCGACGTTACGCCGCTGATCAGCAAGCTGCGCGCGTCCGACGCCCAGATCGTGTTTCCGATTTCCTATCTGAACGACAGCCTGCTGATCATCCGGGTGATGCGCCAGCAGCGGCTGACGGTGCCGATCGTGGGCGGCGCGGCGGGCTACGTGATTCCCGATTTCGCGAAGGCGCTGGGCCAGTATTCGCAGGCCGTGCTATCGATCGCCCCGGCCAATTATGACCAGGCGCCGGAATACACCGAGCGCTACCGCAAGCGCTTCGGCACCTTCATGCCGCACGAGGCCCTGGAACACGCCGTATGCGCCGGCGTGCTGGCCCAGGCCCTTGAGGTGGCGGCGTCCGACAAGCCCGAAGCGGTATCGAAGGCGTTGCGCGCCCAGAAGTACGACCAGGGCTGGGCTGGCGTGATGTCGGGCGGCGGCGTGCATTTCGACGCCAATGGCCTGAACACCCTGGCCCAACCCATCATGGTCCAGTGGCAGAACAACGAGTTGGTGTCGGTGTGGCCCCAGGCGCTGGCCAAGGGCCGCGTCATCACCGCCAGCTGAGCGCGCGGCGCGAACCGGAGGACTGTCATGCAATTCTTGCAGGCGCTGGTAGACGGCATTCTGCTGGGCGGCGTGTACGCGGTCATCTCGATCGGGCTGACGCTCGTCTTCGGGGTGGTCTCCATCGTCAACTTCGCCCAGGCCGAGTTTCTGATGGTGGGCATGTTCGTGGCGTACTTCGCCTGGAAATTTCTGGGGCTGGACCCGCTGGTCGGGTCGTTGCTGTCGTTCGCCGTGGCCTTCGTGCTGGGCGTGCTGACGCAGAAGTTCCTGATCAACCGGGTGCTGAAGGCGCCGGCGGTGGCGCAGATCTTCCTGACGGTGGGCCTGCTCATCGTGATGGAGAACCTGGCCCTGATCCTGTTCGGCTCCGAATTCCGCTCGGTGCAGACGCCCTATCAGATGACGGCGCTGGCGGTCGGCCCCATCCTCCTTAGCGCACCCTATCTGCTGGCGTTCACGGTGGCCGCTGTCGCCGGACTGACGCTGTGGTGGGTCCTGAAGAAAACCTGGTGGGGCATGGCGGTGCGTGCGACCGCCCAGGACCCGATGGCCGCCCGGCTGTCCGGCATCTCCACGCATCGCGTGCACCAGTTGGCCTTCGGGCTGGGCGTGGGGCTGACGGCCTTGGGCGGCGGCATCATCCTGCCCTACCTCACGGCCTCCACCACCGTCGGCGCGCAGTTCAGCGTGCTGATGTTCACGGCGGTGGTGCTGGGCGGTCTGGGCAGCGTGATGGGCGCGGTGGTGGGCGGGGTGGCGGTCGGCGTGATCCAGTCGCTGTCGTCGCTGGTGCTGCCCATGCAGCTGCAGAACCTGGTGCTGTTCGCCATCTTCATCCTTGTCCTGGCCGTGCGCCCGGAAGGTCTTTTGAAAAGGGCTGCCTGATGGCCATGACTCGACAATCCCTCCCATGGGCCGCGCTGTTGGCCATCGCGCTGGCCGCGCCCTGGCTGATGGAAGACCAGGGCTACGGCATCCGTGTCCTGACGCTGGTGCTGCTGTTCGCCGCGATGGGCCAATCCTGGAACATCGTGGGCGGGCTGGCCAACCAGATTTCCCTGGGGCATGCGGCGTTTTTCGGCCTGGGCGCCTACACCTCGACCCTGCTGCTGATGCGCTACGGCATTTCGCCGTGGCTGGGCATCGTGGCCGCGATGGCGGTGGCGGCCGTGGCGGGCGCGCTGCTCAGCCTGCCCACCATGCGGCTGCGCGGCCACTACTTCGCACTGGCCACCCTGGCGTTCGGCGAGGTGCTGCGCGCGATCGCCAACACCTGGGCGTCGGTGACGGGCGGACCGGTCGGCCTGTCCATCCCGTTTTCGGAAGGCGTAGCGCAGATGCAGTTCAAATCCAGCATCCCCTACTACTACCTGATGCTGGGGGCCGCGCTGGTCACGTCGGTGGTTTTCGCGCTGATCAGCCGTTCGCGCCTGGGCTACCGCCTGCGCGCGGTGAAGGCCAACCCGCAGGCGGCGGAGGTCATCGGCGTGAACACTGCAAGAACGCGCATCCTGGCGGCCGTGATCTCGGCCGCGCTGATGGGCGCCTGCGGCACGCTGTACGCGCAGTTCATCTACTTCTTCGATCCGGACACCGTGTTCTCGCTGGTGGGCGTCTCGGTGCGCGTGGCGCTGATCTGCATCATTGGCGGCGTTGGCACCGTGGCCGGCCCGCTGATCGGCGCCCTGGTCATCATCCCGCTGGAAGAAGTGTTCAATGACTGGCTGTCCGGGCACACCGCGGGCGTATCCCAGCTGGCCTTCGGGCTGATCCTGATCGCCATCATCCTGATCGAGCCGCGTGGCCTGTCGGCGCTGTGGACGCGGCTGTGCAATCTGACGCGGGGCCAGCATGCCTGACATCCTGAAGGTCTCGAACGTGCAGCGCCGCTTCGGCGGCCTGAAAGCCGTGGACGACGTGTCGTTCAGCGTGGCGCGCGGCGATATCCTGGGCCTGATCGGCCCCAACGGCGCCGGCAAGACCACGCTGTTCAACCTGCTGATGGGCCTGTACGCCAGCCAGGGCGGCCGCATCGAACTGGACGGTCAGGATGTCAGCGGCCTGCGTCCCCATCAGATCGCGGCGCGCGGCATGACCAAGACGTTCCAGAATGTGGCGCTGTTTCCTGAAATGACCGTGCTGGACAACGTGCTGGTAGGCGGCCTGCTGCGCCACGACGTGCCGCGCGCGCGCCAGTTGGCCCGCGACAACCTGGACCGGGTCGGCCTGTCCGCCATCGCGGCCAAGCCAGCCGGCGAGCTGTCGTTTCCCGAGCAGGCCCGGGTGGAACTGGCCCGCGCCCTGTGCACCGACCCCAAGGTCTTCCTGCTGGACGAGGTGATGGCGGCGCTGAACGAATCCGAAATGGACGCGCTGCTGGATCTGATCCGCACGCTGCGCGACGAAGCCGGCATCACCTTCATCGTGGTGGAGCACCACATGCGCGCCATCATGCGGCTGTGCAACCGCATCCTGGTGCTGTCCTTCGGCCAGAAGATCGCCGAAGGCAGCCCCGCCGACATCGCGTCCAATCCCACCGTGATCGAGGTCTACCTGGGCAAGTCGATGGAACAGGCGGGGGTGGCCGCATGAGCTTGCTGCAGATCCAGGGGCTGACCGCCTCCTATGACCGCAGCCCGGTGCTGCACGAGGTCTCGCTGGACGTCCCCGAAGGCGGCTTCATCGCCGTCGTCGGCGCCAACACCGCAGGCAAAAGCACGCTGTTGCGCTGCATCTCGGGGTTACTGGACAAGGTGAGCGGCAGCATCGCCTTCGACGGCCGGGACATCCTGCACCTGGCGCCGCACCGCATCCCGGAATTGGGTATCGCCCACGTCCCCGAGGGCCGCCACGTTTTCCCGGAAATGACGGTGGAGGAAAACCTGTATCTGGGCGGCTATACCCGTCGCCGTGACGCCACGGGCCTCAAGCGCGGTTGCGAGCGGGTCTACGCCCTGTTCCCCCGCCTGCATGAACGGCGCCGGCAGCAGGCGGGCACGCTGTCCGGCGGCGAACAGCAGATGGTGGCATTCGGGCGCGCGCTGATGCTGGAACCCCGGCTGCTGCTGTTGGATGAACCCAGCCACGGCCTGGCGCCCAAGATCGTCGAGGAAATGCACCAGGCCATGATCGACATCCACCGCAGCGGGCTGACCATCCTGCTGGTGGAGCAAAATACCCGGCTGGCCCTGTCGGTGGCGGAATACGCCTACGTGTTGCAATCCGGGACGATGGTGCTGTCCGGGCCCAGCAACGCGCTGCTGGAAGACAGCCGCGTGCGCGCCGCGTACCTCGGGTTATAGCCATGGCCCGCCGGCGGGATATATTGCGTCTTTACGTTGAACCGGCGGTGCGCCGCAGCCGGGCCAAAAGCCCCCGCTGCCGCTCGCGCCCGCCGTTACGCTAAGCGAGAGACAGCCATGCCCACCCCCACCGGCGCAGTATTCGAAAAACCCACCACCTTGCGCACCCGCGTCGAGGAATTCCTGCGCACGTCCATCATGGATGGCCGCATCAAGGGCGGCGAACGCTTGCGCGAAGCCGAACTGTGCGAACAGCTGAACATCAGCCGCAGCACACTGCGCGAGGCGCTGCGCACACTGGAAGCCGAACGCCTGATCTCGATCGAGCCGCACCGCGGTCCGACGGTGGTACGCATTACCGAGAAGGCCGCCCGCGACCTGTATTCCCTGCGCGCCCTGCTGGAAGGCTTTGCCGCGCATGAATTCGCGCGACTGGCCAGCGACACGGACGTCGAACGCCTGCGCAAGGCCGTGGACGCGCTGCACCGCCAGGCCAAGGGCAGCAACAAATCAGCATTGCTGGCGGCCAAGCGCGATTTCTACGACGTGCTGCTGTCGGGCTGTGACAACGATCTGATCAAGGACATGCTGCCCGGCCTGCTGTCGCGCATCAACCTGCTGCGCGCCACCTCGTTCGCGCGCGCCGACCGGCTACCGGAAAGCATGGCCGAAATCGACCACATCTTCGAGCGCATCCAGGCTCGGGATCCACAAGGCGCCCAAGCCGCCGCACAGAGCCATATCGTGAACGCCGAACGCACCGCGCTCGACGTGCTCAGGCGCCAACAAGAGGAGACATCCACAAGTGAAGGCGATCGTCCAGGAACTGAGGGCCGCAGCGGCCCTGGCGCAGCAGGATAGCGAGTTCATCTCCGCAGCCAGGGGCCTGCCGTGCGCCATCTGGCTGCAAGCCGGCGCGGATCCGGAAGACCGGGTCCCCGCCTGGGCGGGCCAACCCGCCGCCCCCTCGCAGTGCCTCGTCATCAGCGCCCCGCCGGACACCTGGCGAAAACTGCTGGATCCTGCCCCGCCTCCTGGCTACCACTCCTTCACCGCCGCCCACCGCCAGGCCCACGGCCTGCGCGTGAAAGGCGACGCGCTGGCCATTGCCCAGGCCCTGCATCCCCTGGAACGGCTGTTCGAGATCCTGCGCGGACAGCTCCACGCCGCGCCCGCCCTGCTGGACCGCAGCGCCATCGCCGGCCACTACGCCACCGTGGACCTGGGCGCGGCGTCCACATCCCTCTACTATGAAACCAGCGGCCTGGCCGATGGCCCACCGCTCTTGATGCTGCACACGGCCGGCGCCGATTCGCGCCAGTATCACGCGCTGATGGCCGACCCCGGCCTGCGCCGCCAATGGCGCATGATCGCCTTCGACATGCCCGGCCACGGGCGCAGCATGCCGCTGCCCGGCCAGGCCTGGACCGAAACAGGCCTGACCCGCGACGCCTATCTGCGGACCTGCCTGGCCGTCATCCGCCAGGTCGCCGGCGGCCCCGCCGTCTTGCTGGGCTGTTCGATGGGCGCCGCGATGGCGCTGGTCGCCGCTGCCCGCAGCCCGGACGACGTGGCAGGCGTTGTGGCGCTGGAAGCGCCGTGGAAAGCCACGGGACGGCGCACGCCGATGCTGTGCCACCCGCAGGTCAACCAGGCAGCGCACAACCCCGCCTACGTGCGCGGGCTGATGGGCCCGGCGGCCACGCTGGAAGCCCGCCGCGACGCCGCCTGGATCTACGCGCAAGGCGGCTTCAACGTCTACGCCAACGACCTGTGGTTCTACAGCGAAGATTTTGACGCCGCCGAGCACCTGGCCGGCCTGGAGGCCCGCCGCTTCGGCGTGTCGCTGCTGACCGGCGCCTACGACTATTCCGCCAGCCCGGAGGACAGCCGCCGCGTCGCGGCGCGCATTCCGGGTGCGCGCTTCACCGCCATGCCCGAGCTGGGCCACTTCCCGATGGTCGAAGACCCGCAACGCCTGCTGGACTACCTGCGGCCCGAACTCGACCACATCCGAACCGCACGGGGAATCGCATGACGCTGCCCAACCACGAAGTCTATGCCCTGCGCTACGCCACCGTCGCGCGCCGCCGCGGCCAGAATTTCATTACCCCGCCAGACCCGCACGACGGCCCCATGCCAATGGACTATTTCGTCTGGGTCATCCGGCACGGCGCGCGCGTCTGGCTGGTCGACACCGGCTTCAACGAATCGGCCGCCCGCGCACGCGGCCGCGAATTCCTGCGCTGCCCCATCGACGCATTGAAGACGCTGGGCATCGCCCCCGACGACATCCAGGACGTGATCGTCACGCACCTGCACTACGACCACGCCGGCAATCTGCGCAAGCTGCCGCGCGCGCGGCTGCACTTGCAGGAAAGCGAACTGCACTACGCCTGCGGCTGCAACATGCGCTTCGACATGCTGCGCCACGCCTACGCGGTGGAAGACGTGCTCGACGTGGTGCGCGGGGTCTATGACAAGCGGGTGGACTTCTACCATGGCCACGACGAGCTCGCGCCAGGCCTGCAATTGCTGCACATCGGCGGCCATACGCAAGGCCTGCAGGCGGTGCGTGTGCATACGGCGCGCGGGTGGATCGTGCTGGCGTCCGACGCCAGCCACTACTACGACAACATGGGATTGGACGCCCCGTTCCCGATCGTGCTGAACGTGGCCGACATGCTGGCGGGCTACGAAACGCTGCTCAAGCACGCAGAGTCGCCGGACCATATCGTGCCGGGCCACGACCCACTGGTCCGAAGCCGGTATCCGGCGTTCCGGGACGGCGACACGGAAGTGGTGGCGCTGCACCTTCCCGTCGCCGACGGCCCTTAGCCGCCTATAGCGAATAGCGGTAGTTGCAGTTCAGCGTGGCCTTGAGCGGGGCGTCTGTCTGCACGCCGCCCGCCGAACGAGGCCGGGGCCCGGCCAGCTTGGCCCGGAAGGTACCCGCGATATCGCCGTTGGCCTGCTTGGCCACCGCCACGCTGGACGGCAAGGCATAGAGCGTCAGCGCGCCCCCGGGGAATGGGGCGAGCAGCGTGAACACCGATTGCGGAAAATCCTCCACCACAAGACTGTTGGCGTGGGTGTCGGAGTTGAAGTTCAGGTCCGCGTCGAAATAGCTCAGCGTGATGTTCAGCTCTTCCGACGACGGCGACGGGACGACGCCCTTCAACGCCACCTTGCCGCTTTCCGATGCGCAGGACAGTTCGGCCGGGGCGGACCCGGCCTGGGCGGCGCCCATGAATAGCATGCAAGACAGGAACCAGGCGGCGCGTGCGGTCATGGACGTTTCCTTGCGAGAGGTCGGCAAAAGAGAGACGCCAAGTGTAGGCGGAAATCCGCGCGGCAATGCGACCGGTGGCCCAGGCGCGTTACCCGCCCATCGTCCGGCAAAACGCCTGCGCGTCACCGTCGATGATCACGCCCGACGGCAGATAGCCTTCCCGCTGGCGGGTCGCACGCAGTTGCTGCGCCAGCGCGGCATCGCCGCCGACCGCGTAGACGAATACCCTAACCGATTCCAATGCCGCGTCACGCAGCAACTGGGGGTTGGCGGCTAGCGTCATGGCATCCACATGCACGCCCACCGGCGCGCCCACGGTTTTCGCCAGATTGCCCAGCCACGGGCGGGTCAACTTGGGCGCCGTGGCGCGCTGCGACACGTACTTGCCCAAGGGGTTGGCGCCGAGCGATTCGGCATTCCGGGGGTCAAAGACGATCAGGCCCAGATAGCCCTGGCGGTCGGTGCCGCGCACGCAGCGCAACGCTTCCGGAAAGGCCGACGTGATCATCCAATTGCCGTGCGGCAGCGATTGCTTCATGCCGGCGACCAGCTGGCTGACCGGCGCGCAGTCGCGGTAGACGACCTTCAGTTCGGCGTTGAACGTCTTGGCGGGTTGCGCGGCCGCCACCTTCAGGGCGTCGTCCAGAAACGGCGGCGGCGATCCACCCCCCTTCCCCGTCAGCGTGGCGCCACGCCAATCCGCGCTGCTCAACTGGAGCACGGCCTTGCGCCCGACCCCGCCCACCGTCCTGCCCGTAAGCAGGTCGTGATGCAGCACCCAGCGGCCGTCCTGCAAGCGCTGCATGTCGATCTCGACGCCGTCCCAGCCGCCCGCATACGCGGCGCTGATCGACGCCAGGGAATTTTCCGGCAACGTCGGTGCGCCGCGATGCGCGTGCACCTGCATGCCCAGGCAGGCGGCACTGGCGCCGGACCAGGGCAACGCCGCCGCAAGCGCCATCGCTATCCAACGCTTAATCCGCATCGCCGTGGTATCCATACTTGATGCCGCCCAGCACGCGCGTGCGCACCGCTTCGTTAAAGGGATAGGTGTAGGCCTGCCCCACCACCACCACGTGCGCAATGTTGGCGAGCACGCGGCGGCGCAGCGCCTGGCCGACCGATTCATCATCGCGGCCGGATTCGGTGCGCGACATCTGCTGGAACAGCTCGCTCTGGGTCACGCCGTTCTGCATGAAGGAAAACGCCGTCCAGACGCACGCCAGCGTCAGCACCAGCGCCAGGCCTGCCGCGCGCGTCGCGGTGCGGCCCGGCACCTGCCCGGCGGGCGTGCGCAGCCACACGACCAGCTTGGCGATCAGATACAACAGCTTGGCGAAGTGGCCCACCGCACCCAGCAGGGAAAACAGCAGCGCCACCGGCGGCACAATCGCCGCCCGGGCGGCATCCTGGCCCAGCTTGTAGTGCTGGCCGCCCCGTCCGAAGTCTTCGTTCCTGGCGGAGAAGCGCGGCATGGCCTCGTCCACGGCGCGGTCCAGCATGCCGTCGTACAACCGCTTGAAGCTGGCCGCGTCGGTGTAGTTGGATGCCACGCTCATGCTGGCCGGCACCATCAGGGTCTGCCGCAACAGCTTCTGCACGCCGGGACGCGCCACGAAGTCTTCATACGACAGGCCCGGCGGAATCGCATCGCCTTCCACGTGGACAGTGCGGCTGCGCATGGTCTTCCAGTACTGCTGCGCGACCGCCTCGTTGAACGTTGCACGGTCATGAGGCCGCCAGTCGCCCGGTACGGGAATGCGCTTGCGCACGTCCTGCACCACGCGGCCCTGATAGCGCGCGGGCACGTTCTCGGGCGTCCAGCCGCGCCGGGACAGATTCCTGCGATAGTCGCTCCAGGCGCGGTCCTGCTCGCGCGCCAGGCCGATGTCGTTCGCGACCGGCACGCCGGCATACTGCTTCCAGCGGTCGGCGACGGACTGCATCACGCTGGTGTAGACCTGGTGATAGCCGCGGATGCCGGGCGCGGTCATGCGCACGTCGCGGCCGTCGAAGGTGAAGGTCTTCATCTGGCGTTGCAGATCGGTGCGGATCACCTGGCGCTTCTTGGGTTCGACCTTCTCGTCCAGGTTGTCGATATTGGACAGCAGCACCTGGAACACGGCCAGGAATGCCTTGCCCTCGGGCCGCGCATAGACCTCGTCGTCGACCAGCCCGTCCAGATGCAGGTCACCCTGCACCAGCGACCGCTGCAGCAAGCCGGCATTGGCGGCGATACGGCGGAAATCGCCGTCGCGGCTATCCACCAGCACGTTCACCAGCCCCTTGATGGCGCTGAACACCACCAGCGCGGTCACGACGCAGGCGACGCCGATCTTCAAGTACGACGGCTTTCCGCCGGTGCGCAGGCGCCGGGTCAGCAGCAATTGCAGCACCACCAGCGCGGCGGCAATGCCGGACAGCGTGCGGCCGAAGAACTCCAGTTCTTCGATGTCGTGCGGCGTGGCGCGGCTGCCCACCACGTCCAGCAGGCGCGCATTGAATCCCAGCTCGAAGCTGAGATAGACGACCGTCAGGACGATCAGGAAAAGAAGTTGGCGAATCTGGGCTTGCCGCACGTCAGTCCCTCAGATCAAGACGGGTCGAGGTGATTTCCTCGTCGGGCAGGTCCAGCTTGGCCG
>NZ_JABBJN010000027.1 GCF_012928505.1 Achromobacter sp. Bel
TGCCCCGGGGCGCGGCGCCGACGGCCGAACGACTGTTGGCCGGCGCGAAGCCCACCGCCGACAACGCTTTCAAGCTGACGCTGGCGGCGCGGACGCTGAGTGCAGTCTTGACAGAATCGAGGGCCTGATGTGATGAAATTCGACACTCCCGCCACCCAGAACCCCATCGACCAGTTGAAAGTCGTCGGCCAAGGCTTGGACCGCATCGACGGTCCGTTGAAGACGACGGGCAAGGCCCCCTACGCCTACGAGCACCACGACACGGTGCCCGATGCGGCCGTCGGCTACGTGCTGGGCGCCGCTATCGCGAAGGGGCGGATCGGCGCCATGGACATCGAGGCGGCGCGGCGCGCACCCGGCGTGCTGGCCGTGGTCACCGCGCAAAACGCCGGCAAATTGGGCAAGGGCAAGATGAATACCGCGACGCTGCTGGGCGGCCCCGATATCCAGCACTATCACCAGGCCATCGCGCTGGTCGTGGCCGACACCCTGGAACAGGCGCGGGCGGCAAGCCGGTTGATCCGGGTGCAGTACGAGCGCGCAGCGGGCGCATTCGACTTGGCGGCAGCCAAGCGCGGCGCCGACAATGCTGGCAAGAAGGGGCGCGACCATGCCGGCGGCAACGCAGGCAAGCCGGACCGGGTGGGCGACTTCGAGCGCGCCTACGTAGCGGCCGCCGTCAAAATCGACCATACCTACCGTACCCCCGACCACTCCCACGCGATGATGGAGCCACACGCGTCCACCGCGGTATGGGAGGGCGACGCGCTGACGCTGTGGACCTCCAACCAGATGATTGATTGGGGGCGCAGCGACGTAGCCAAGACCCTGGGGGTGCCCAAAGAGAAGGTGCGGTTGGTCTCCCCTTACATCGGCGGCGGCTTTGGCGGCAAGCTGTTCGTACGCGCCGACGCCGTCCTGGCCGCACTGGGGGCGCGCGCCGCGCGGCGGCCGGTGAAGGTCGCCTTGCCGCGGCCGCTGATCGCCAACAACACGACGCATCGGCCCGCCACGATCCAGCGCGTTCGCATCGGCGCCACCCGGGACGGCAAGATCACCGCGATCGCGCACGAAAGCTGGTCGGGCGATCTGCCGGGCGGTAAACCCGAAGAAGCCGTTCAGCAGACGCGCCTGCTGTATGCCGGCGCCAACCGGCTGACCGTGCAGCACCTGATGGAACTGGATTTGCCCGAGGGCAATGCGATGCGCGCTCCCGGCGAAGCGCCGGGGATGATGGCCTTGGAAATCGCCATGGATGAGATGGCCGAAGCGCTAGGCCTGGATCCGGTTGAATTCCGCGTGCGTAACGACACGCAGGTCGACCCCGCAGCGCCCGAGCGCCCGTTCTCGCAGCGGCGCTTTATTGAATGCCTGCGCACGGGTGCGCAACGTTTCGGCTGGGCGGAGCGCAGTGCGCGCCCAGGGGCAAGGCGTGAAGGCCGATGGCTGGTGGGCATGGGCATGGCGGCGGCGTTCCGCAACAACCTGGTGACGGACTCGGCCGCGCGCGTGCGGCTGGATGCGGCGGGGCAGGTCATCGTCGAAACCGACATGACCGATATCGGCACCGGCAGCTACACGATCATTGCGCAGACCGCCGCCGAGATGCTGGGCGTGCCGCTGGCGAAAGTCATCGTGCGCCTGGGCGACTCGGATTTTCCTGTCTCGGCCGGATCCGGCGGGCAGTGGGGGGCGAACAGCGCCACGGCGGGGGTGTACGCGGCTTGCCAGAAGTTGCGGACCGTCGTCCTGGAACGCTTGGGTTTCGCTGCCGAAGGGGCAGTGTTCGCGGAGGGTTCCGTGACGGATGCGGACGGCCGAAAGGCGCTGCTGCGGCAAGCGGCCGCGGACGGAGAACTGGTCGCCGAGGACGTGCTGGAATTCGGCGGCCTGGACAAGACGTTCCAGCAATCCACGTTCGGCGCCCACTTCGTCGAAGTCGGCGTGGACGCTTACACGGGCGAAACGCGTGTCCGCCGCATGCTGGCCGTGTGCGCGTCGGGGCGTATCCTCAACCCGAAGACTGCCCGCAGCCAGGTGATCGGGGCGATGACGATGGGCATCGGTTCGGCGCTGATGGAGGAACTGGCCATCGATCAGCGGGCCGGCTTTTTCGTCAACCACGATCTGGCCAGCTACGAGGTGCCGGTGCATGCCGACATCCCCTGGCAAGAGGTGATCTTCCTGGATGAAACCGACCCGGCGTCGTCGCCCATGAAAGCCAAGGGCGTGGGCGAACTGGGTCTGTGCGGGGTAGGTGCTGCGATCGCCAACGCGATCCACCATGCCACTGGTGTGCGGGTGCGGGACTATCCGGTCACGCTGGACAAGTTGCTGGCGGGGTTGCCGCAGCCGCCTGTGGCAGGCCGCTTTCCTCCAGCAGCCAGTCCCTGAAGGCGGCGACCGGCGGGGTCGCAAGCTTGTCTGGCGGGGCCAGGAAGAAGTAGCCCGCTCCGGTGCTGAAGGCTTCGTCCAGGGCGGGCGCCAGCACGCCTTGGCGCAATTCGTCCTCAACCAGGAACGTCGGCAGCAGCCCGATGCCGATGCCCGACGCCACGGCCTGGATCAGATGCGTGGTCAGCTCGAACTGCGCGCCCCAGCGCATGGTGCGCACGGGCAGGCCGTGCGCTTCGAACCAGCGCTGCCATACCGCCGGGCGGGCCGCGACTTGCAGCAAGCTGTGCTGGGCCAGATCGGCCGGCTTGCGGATAGGGTGGCTGGCCGCGAGTGCTGGGCTGATCACCGGCATGACGTGTTCGTCCATCAAGCGGTAGGACGTCAGCCCGGGCCAGTCCCCGTCGCCCACGGCAATCACGGCGTCGATGCCGGCCAGGTCCAGATCGAAGCGCGTGACCCGCGAATGCAGGTGGACCAGGATGCCGGGGTGTCTTGCATAGAACCGGTTCAGCCGGGGCATCAGCCATTTTGCGGTAAAGGTGGGCAGCGCGGCCAGATGGAAGGCGCCGCGTCCGGTCCGGTGCGAGATGGCTTGCAGCGACGCGCTGCGGATGCGTTGCAGGGCCGCCTCCAGTTCCTTCTGGTACCGCATACCGGCTTCGGTCAGCAGGATGCGCCGCTTTTCGCGCCGGAATAGAGCGACTTCCAACAAATCCTCCAGCGCCTGCACTTGGCGGCTGACCGCACTTTGCGTCAGCGCCAGTTCGGTCGCGGCGCGGGTGAAACTCAGATGGCGCGCGCTGGCTTCAAAGGCCAGCAAGAGCGACATGGACGGGGTCAGGCGGCGCGGATTCATTCTTTAAATACATGAACGTAGGGGGTTCACTATACCGCGCGGCAAGCGCCGGTCTGATCTCGAACTCCAGGCGGGATCAACGGGTGGATTCGACGGTCGGCCAGAAATATGAATTGAATAGGTCATTCATAAAAGGAATGATCTGCCTGAGTATTTTCCGTTTTCCAGCGGTCGTTACCTGGCTGAAAATAAGATCAAACGACGGGCAAAAACCTGCCTGTCCGGACATGATGGAACACGGAGGTAAAGATGGATCTGGGTATCAAGGACAAGACTGCGCTGGTGCTGGGCGGCGGCGGCGGGCTGGGCGGCGCCATTGCTGCATCGCTGGCGCAGGAAGGCGCGCGGGTGGTGGTGGCGGACCTGAATCTGGAGTCGGCCACCGCCACGGCGGACAGGATCAAGGCGGATGGGCTGACCGCCTTCCCGATGCAATGGGACCTGGGCGCGCTGGACGCGATCGACGCCCAGGTCGCGTGGGTCGAGTCGCACGTGGGTCCCGTCGATATCCTGGTCAACAACACCGGCGGTCCGCCGCCCACCCCCTCATCGGGTCAGGCGGCCGATCTGTGGCGCGAGCACTTCGAAGGCATGGTGCTGTCCGTCATCAAGCTGACCGACCGCGTCTTGCCCGGCATGCGTGAACGGCAGTGGGGCCGGATCATCACCAGCACGTCATCGGGCGTGATCGCGCCGATTCCCAACCTGGGCATCTCGAACGCGCTGCGCATGTCGCTGGTGGGCTGGTCAAAGACGCTGGCGCGCGAAGTGGGCAAGGATGGCATCACGTCGAACATCGTGCTGCCCGGCCGTATCGCCACCGCCCGCATCTCGTTCCTGGACGAGGCGCGCGCCAAGCGTGAAGGCCGTAGCGTGGAAGACGTCAGCCGCGAAAGCACCGGCAGCATTCCCGTGGGCCGCTATGGCGATCCTAAGGAGTACGGCGACGCAGTGGCATTCCTGGCCAGCGCGCGCGCCAGCTACATCACCGGATCGACGATCCGCGTGGACGGCGGCCTGATCGCCAGCATCTGAACGCGATCCAGAACACTCGGATCCAAGATACTCAAGGACGTCGAAAATGAAACTGACCGCTGATGCCAAGGGCGTATTCCCTATCGCGCCCACCCCGTTTTTCGATGACGGCGCGGTGGACCACGCGTCGATCGACCGGATGATGGATTTCTACCAGTCGTGCGGCGCGACCGGCCTGACGGTGCTGGGTCAACTGGGCGAAGCCCCGAAGCTGGATTTCGCGGAATCGCTGGACATCGCCTCGCAGGTGATCGGCAAGGCGGGCGGCATGCCTATCGTGGTGGGGGTGTCGGCACCGGGCTTCGCCTCAATGCGCTCGCTGACCCGGGCCGTGATGGATCTTGGCGCGGCCGGCGTGATGATCGCGCCGCCCAACACCTTGCGCACCGACGATCAGATCGTCACCTATTATCACCAGGCGGTCGAGGCCATTGGCGACGACGTACCGTTCGTGCTGCAGGACTATCCGCTGACGTTTTCCGTGCAGATGGCGCCGTCGGTCATCCGGCGCATCGTGACGGATCTGGCGTCGTGCGTGATGCTCAAGCACGAAGACTGGCCGGGCCTGGAAAAAATCTCGGCGCTGCGTCGCTTCGAGGCCGAAGGCGCGATGCGCCACATTTCGATCCTGTGCGGTAATAACGGCCTGTTCCTGGACTACGAAATGGCACGCGGCGCCGACGGCGCCAACACCGGCTATTGCTTTCCCGACATGCTGTGCGACTTCGTCAAATGGGTGGGCGAGGGCAACAAGGAGGCCGCGCACGACCTGTTCGACGCGCACCTGCCGCTGCTGCGCTACGAGCAGCAGCCAGGCGTGGGCCTGGCGGTGCGAAAGTACGTCATGATGCGCCGCGGCATCTTGTCCAGCGCGGCCCAGCGCCGCCCGGGCGGCGCGCTGACGCCCACGGCGAAGGCCGAGGTGGATCATCTGCTTGCCCGTCTGGGCAAGCACGATCCGCGCGCGAAGAACCTGGCTTGACGTTCCCGGCTTCCGGAACCCGGCTTACGCTCCCAGGTTCCGGACTTCGTCGTACAGGGCCCGGCTGACCCAGACGCCTTCCTGCGCGCTCTTGGCGCGCGCCTTGTAGCGTCGTTCGGACGGCAGGCGGGCGCCCTGGCCGGCGATGGCGTCCAGCATGGCTTCGGCGCCGGCGTCGTTGATGCTGCGTTGCCCCCGGCCGAGAATGTCCGGGTCCAGCGCGATCAGCAGTTCGCCGTGCAAGGGCGTGCCCTTCGCGCCTGCGTCGAACGCCTGCGATTGCAGGCTGGTCCAGTCGCCGATCAAGGGGCCGGCCAGCAGTTCGATCATGGTGGACAGCGCCGAGCCCTTATACGAACCGAACGTCAGCATCGCGCCGGCCAGGCCAGCAGCGGCGTCGGTGGTAGGCTGTCCGTTCGCGTCGATCGCCCAGCCTTCGGGGATGGGCCTGCCGGTGCGGCGGTGCAGTTCGATCTCGCCGCGCGCCACCATGCTGGTGGCGAAGTCGAACACGTACGGATTGCCGGCAGAACGCGGCCAGGCGAATGCGATGGGGTTCGTGCCGAACACGGGCCGCGTGCCCCCGGCGGGCGCCACCCAGCTGTGGCTGGGCGTCATGGCGATGCCGGCCAGGCCTTGTTCGGCGATGGCCTCGACTTCAGGCCACAACGCCGAGAAATGGAAGCAATTGTTGATGGCAAGAACGGCCACGCCGTTGCGTTTCGCTTTTTCCGCCAGATGCGGCAGCCCTTCCTGGAACGCCAGCAACGAGTAGGCCCGTTGCGCGTCCACTTGCACGACGGCGGGCGCGGGATGCGTGATCAGCGGCAACGCGTCCGGGTCCACCAAACCCGCTTGCAGCGTCTGCACGCAGACGATCAGGCGGTACAGCCCGTGCGACTGGCAATCGTCGCGCTGCCCGGCGGTGATCGTCTGGGCGATGGCCGCCGTATGCGGCGCCGAAAATCCGTTGCGGCTAAGCACATCAACCGATAAATCGTAGACCTGGTCTATCGAAAGATTGATCTTGTCCGTGTTCACATTGCCTCCGGTACTGCGTTGCATGGCCGGGTCCCGCGGGGGATGCCGGTCGAGAGAAATGCGGGGCGCGGAATAGGCTGCGCGCATCCAGTGTAGCGGTGGCGCAAGGGGCGCCCTGACAAGTAGGACGTTTGCCGCACGGTCAGGGCGTTGCCCGTTCTAGACGTCTTGCGCAATCCGGCGGAACGATTCGCCGAATTCTTCCAACGCGCCTTGCAGGCGTTGGATGCAGGCGTCAAGCGCCTGCGCATCGTGCGCGGGATCGGAGCAAATCTGCTCCAACTCGGCGCAGATCGCGCCTAGCCGGGTGTCGCCCGTCATCTGTGCCGCGCCCTTGATGCGGTGGGCAAGCAGGATCAATCGTGCCGGATCCGCGTGAAGCGTGCGCAGTTGCAGCAAGTCCTGGTCGTTGGCGTGGCTGAAGGCGTTGGCCAGCACGCGGATGCGCACGGGATCGGCAGACGTCAAATCGGCCAGCACGCGTAGCCGTTGTTCGTGGCGCACTGACAGGGGCGGAAAAGGCTTATCGCGAGGGGGATGCGTTTGACTCATGCACAGCCATTGTGCCGCATATCGACTTTCGTATTATTCCTATTTTTTAATTCGGAATAGCGCAGCAATATGTCCCGCATGCCGATGGTCTTGAGCCCGGCGAACCGCCTATGCAAGTCATCTGTCCTATGCCATCACGATACATTCGCGTCATCGTCGCCGACGATCACCCCGCAGTGGCCCTCGGAGTCAGCTATGAACTCGGCCTGGATCCGGCGATCGACGTCATCGGTTGCGTCGAGAATTCCACCGACCTGATCACCCGCCTTGACGCGCAGCGGTGCGACGCCGTGGTGTCCGACTACACCATGCCTGGCGGTAGATATGGCGACGGGTTGGGGTTGATCGCGTTGCTGCGGCGGCGATATCCCGAGCTGCGCATCGCCGTGCTGACGATGGTCGACAGCCCGACGCTGATCCGCGCCCTGCTGGGTCACGACCACCTCTGTGTCCTTAGCAAGTCTGATCCCACCGACCACATCGTCAAGGCGGTCCATGCCATGTACCAAGGCAAGACCTACTATTCGCCCACCATCAAGGGCATGATCGTCAATCCGGCATTCACGGCGGGGCCGGTGCGCCTGACCCAGCGCGAAGCCGAGATTGTCCGGCTGTTCTGCGCGGGGGCGACCGTGACCGAGATCTCGCTGCTGTCGCACCGCAGCGTGCAGACGGTCAGCTCGCAAAAAAGAAGCGCCATGAGAAAGCTGGGCCTCGACCGCGACGTCGACCTGCTGCGGTACGGCGCGGACCTTGCCAAAAGCCCGCTTCGCGAAGGCGGGTTTCAAGCGCTTTCCCAGCCGGACCTGGCCACTTGGCGCCGCGCTTGAAACCCGTGCAGGTTCAGAAACCCACAGCCTGTCCGTCGCGGCGCGAGTCGGACGCCGCGACATAACCGCCTTGCGGCAGGCGGCAAATCAATTGGGCGGATCCGAACTCCAGGCTGTCCGCCGGCGCCACCGCCACATTGTGGCCGCGTGCGCGCAGCGCTTCCACGACGTCCGCCGGCAGGTGCGATTCCACATTCACGACCGGGCCCTTTTCCACGCGGAAACGCGGCGCGTCGCTCATGGCCTGCGGGTTCTGGCCGAACGCGGCCAGACGCGTGACCATCTGCAGGTGGCCTTGCGCCTGCATCGATCCGCCCATCACGCCGAACGACATCAACGGCTGGCCGCCGCGCGTGACGAACGCGGGGATGATCGTGTGCATCGGCTTTTTACGCGGGGCGACCTGATTGGCGTGGCCGGGCGTCAGCACGAAATTCAGGCCGCGGTTGTGCAGGCTGATGCCGGTGCCCGGCACGACCACGCCCGAACCGAAGCCGTGGTAGTTGGACTGGATGAAAGACACCATTGTGCCGTCCGCGTCCGCCGTGGTCAGGTAGACCGTGCCGCCGGTGGCGGGCGTGCCCGCGGTGGGCACGCTGGCGCGGTCCATGGAGATCAGGCGCGCGCGCTCGGCCAGGTAGGCGCGGTCGAGCAGGGCGCGGGCATCGGTGCGCATGTGGCGCGGGTCCGCGACATGGTGGTGCAGGTCGGCGAACGCCAGCTTCATCGCTTCGATGCTGACGTGGTAGTAGTCGGCGCTGTCGCGGCCCATGCCTTCCAGGTCGAACTGCTCAAGCATGCCCAGCGCCATCAACGCCGAAATGCCCTGGCCGTTGGGCGGGATTTCGTGCAGTTCCACATCGCGGAACGATTGCGAGATGGGGGCGACCCACTCGGGGCGGTGTTCGGCCAGGTCGGCGGCGCTTAGCGCGCCGCCCGTCTGGCTGGCGAAGTCCGTGATCTTGCGGGCGAGTTCGCCGCGGTAGAAGCTGTCGCCGTCAGTTTCGGCGATCTCGCGCAGGGTCTTGGCCTGGGCGGGGAAGCGCCACCATTCGCCGGCTTGCGGCGCGCGTCCTTGCGGCAGGAAGGCCTCGGCGAAGCCGGGCTCTTGCGCCAGCTTGGGTGCTTGGGTGGCCCATTGGCGCGCGATGGTGGGCGAGATGGGGAAGCCGTCTTCGGCGTAGGCGATGGCGGGTTCGAACAGCTTGGCGAACGGCAGCTTGCCGAAACGTTCGGAAAGGGCCTTCCAGCCGGCGACCTGGCCGGGAACGGTGACCGTGCCCCAGCCCGTGCCGGGCATGGCGTCGCGGCCATTGAAGTACTCGGGCGTCCACGCGGCCGGCGCGCAGCCGCTGGAGTTCAAGCCATGCAGGCGGCCGTCGTGCCAGACCAGCGCGAACATGTCGCCGCCGATTCCGTTCATGACGGGTTCGACAACGGTCAGGGCAATCGCGGTGGCAATGGCGCTGTCAACGGCATTGCCACCGGCCAGCAGCATGCGCAGTCCCGCCTGCGCAGCCAGCGGCTGGCTGGTCGCGACCGCATTGGCGGCCAGGACCGGCATTTTTCGGGAAGCGTACGGAAAAGACCAATCGAAGGGGGAGGACATGGATGCTGGAACTCGTAGAAAGGATTACTGCGGGGTGATGCCGGCTTGGTCGATCAACTGCTTGGTGCGCGGGATTTCGGACTTGATGAAGGCGGCGAATTCCTCGCGGCTGCCACCGCGCGGTTCCGCGCCGGCTTCGGCGAGCTTACCGCGCAATGCGGGGTCGGCCAGCACCTTGTTCACGGCTCGGTTCAGTTTGTCGAGGATAGGCGCCGGCGTGCCTTCGGGCGCGACGAGGCCATACCACGGGGCGATGTCGTAGCCGGCATAGCCCTGTTCGGCGATGGTGGGGATGTCCGGAGCCAGCGCCGAGCGTTGCGAGTTCGACATGCCCAGCGCCAGCAGCGAACCGCTCTTGACTTGGGGCAGGCCGGTCATGATGGTATCGAAGTACATCGACACCTGGCCGGAGAGCAGCGCCGGAATGGCTTCGCCCGCGCCCTTGTACGGCACGTGCAGGATATCGATGCCGGCGATGGACTTCAGCATTTCGCCCGCCATGTGCGAGGTCGTGCCGGTGCCGAACGAGGCGTACGTCAGCTTGCCCGGATTGGCGCGCGCGTAGGCAACCATTTCGGGCAGGGTCTTGAACGGTTGCTGGGGGTTGGCCAGCAAGATGTTCGGGGTGTAGGCCACCAAGGACACCAGCGCGAAGGCGTCCGGATCATAGGCCAGGCGCTTTTGCAGGAAGCGGTTGGTGACGACGGCGGCCGGGCCGCCCATCAGCAGCGTGTAGCCGTCGGGCGCGGATCGGGCCACCGAGGCGCTGCCGATCGCGGCCGCGGCGCCCGGGCGGGCTTCCACGACAAAGGGCTGCCCCAATTCCGTGGCCAGCGCGGCGCCGAGCTGGCGCGAAATCAGGTCGGTGGCGGAACCGGCCTGGAAGGGCACGACGATGCGCACGGGATGCTGTGGCCAATCGGTGGCCGGGGCGCTTGCCTGTGCGCCGGCTTGGGCCGCGAAGGCGACGGCGGCTGCGCCGGCCAGCGTCTGGATGAGACGAAATTTCATGGATTCCCCTTGATCGCGTTATGGAAAACAAGTGCTGCCGGGCGGGTCTGCCGCCCGTTCCGGCGTGTCGAACGCGTGAAAGCGTCCTCCGGAGACGATTAGACGGGAAGGCCCGCAGGCAGACTATTGGTGTTTGCATCCATGGATCAGTGGATCCAGTTTGTGTTATTTTTGCGTTTATCTATCATTGCGGCTTTCCAAGCCCGGGGACGACGATGCTGCAATTTCAGAAGACAGCGATCAGCGCCGAAGACGAGGCGTACCTGCACCTGCAGCGCGAAATCCGCTTGGGCCGCTATGCGCCCGGCCAGCGCCTGGTGCCGGACGTCGTCGCCAGCGAGATCGGCACCAGTCGCATGCCGGTGCGGGGCGCCTTGCGCCGATTGGCGTCAGAAGGCCTGGTAGAAATCCGCGCCAACCGCGGCGCTGTGGTGCGCGGCCTGAACCAGCAGGAAATGCTGGAAGTCTTTGAAATGCGCTCCGTGCTGGAAGGCCTGGCCATGCGCAACGCCGTGCTGCATATGAATGCCGAGCACATCCGCCGCCTGTCGAACTTGCTCGACCAGTTGGAGCAGGGCTCCGGCGACTATCTGGACTGGACCACCGCGCACCGCGAATTCCACGAATACCTGTGCGGCTTCTGCCAGCAGCCGCGCCTGCTGCGCCAGATCTCGGAGCTGCATTCCGTGGTGGAACCCTACATGCGCCTATGGGCCGCCCAGCCCGGCCGTGTGCTGCGCGTGCGCGAATCGCACCAGGAACTGATTGACGCGCTGCAGACCCGCGATCCCGGCCGCTGCGAGGCCGCGATGCGCCAGCACGTGCTGAATACGGTTCCCGCCTTGCAGGCGTTCCTGGAACAGGCGGCGTGATCGCGCGCCGGCCCAATCAGGCTTCGTTCAACCGGACTTCCACGGGCTTCTTGCGGCGGAACTTCATTTCGCTGGCAAGCACTCCCGCCACAATCAACGCGGCGCCCACCAGCGCCAATGCCGGCAGCCGGTCGCCCGCCAGGCGGCCGACGATGCCGCCCCAGACCGGTTCGCCCGCATAGATGACCGTGGCGCGCGTGGGCGACACGGACTTCTGCGCCCAGTTCATCGTCAGCTGGATCGCGGCGCTGGCCAGGCCCAGGCCGATGGCGGCGCCGGCCCACAGCCACGAGAATGCGGGAATCGATTCACCCAGCGCAGGCATCAGCGCGAAGGACACCAGCCCGGCCGTCAGCAACTGCACCGCGGTAACCCGGCGGCTGTCCACGCGTTTGGCGAACAGGCCGATCAAAATGATCTCGGCGGCGATGGCCACCGCGCCCGCCAAGGTGGCGACTTCGCCCGGGCTGAAACTGAGCGAACCCGCTTCGGGGCCGGCCAGCAGGATCAGGCCCGTGAACGCCAGCGCCACGCCTATCCAGCTCATCAGGCCGGGCGGGCGTTTAAGCACCGCCCACTGAAGCAGCGGCACGATCGGCACGTACAAAGCGGTGATAAAGGCGGACTGGCTGCTGGTGATGGTGCGCAGGCCATGCGTCTGCAAGTAGTAGCCCAGGAACAAGGCACAGCCGATGGCGACGCCTGCGCCGACTTCAAACCGGGTGATCCCCATCATGTGCTTGCGAAACAGCAGCATCGTCACCAAGCCGGCAATCGTGAAGCGCACGCCTACGAAGAACAGCGGTCCGCTATGCTGCATGGCGATGTGAATGATGAGGAACGTGCTTCCCCATAGCATGGTGACCAGCACCAGGGCGATTTCCTGGCGCGTCAGGGCGAACATCGTTGTCTTGGCCGGCACGATTGACTTCAATAGCTACGAAATTATGAGCAATATACTGCACATTACACCTTCGGGCAGCGATGTCCTCACGCATGTGGGGGCCAATTTGCGGCGGATCCGTAAGCAGGCCGGCTTGAGCCAGACGAACCTGGCCGACGCGTCGGGCATCAGCCGGCGCATGATCGCGGGATTGGAAGCCGGAACGGCGAACATCAGCCTGTCCAGCCTGGATAAATTGGCCGGCGCGCTGGGAGTGGGTTTCGTGGATCTGGTCAGCGACCCCCACCGGGAGCGCCGCCGAATCGAGGCCATGGCCTGGCGCGGCAAACAGCCCGGCAGCCAGGCGGTTCTGCTGGGCGCCGCGCCCGCCAGCTGCGAGGCGCAACTATGGATCTGGACGCTGGCGCCGGGGGAGCACTATCAGGCCGAGCCGGATCCGGACGGGTGGCACGAGATGGTCTATGTGATCGAGGGAGCGCTGCGGCTGGAGCTGTCCGGCGTGCCGCAAACCGTTGCGGCCGACGATTTCGCCATCTATAGCAGCGCCCAGCCATACGCGTATTCCAACGACGGCGAGGCGCGTTTGCGCTTTGTGCGCAACGTGCTTCGATAAGCGTCTGACCCTCGGAGCGCTGCATGGCGACCATCCCCCTTGGCGGGCGGGCGCCGCGCCGCGTTCCGCACGTGGCTGGTGCGCGTCGCAGTCATATAGCCAGGAGTAATATGTCGCGTCCGGCGGCGTCAGCCACTGGCAAGAACAAGCCGTTTCACGCCTCGCCTTTCCCACCCGTGTCGACAGCGGATTCCCTTCCGCGGCTCCCCTGCGGTGTCTGCAAGCCTTGGCGCATGAGCGGCCATAAGAAGACATCGAGGAGAAGCATTTGGACAAGCAAGAGTCGGGCGGCTGGTATTTCGGCTGGAACATCGTCGGCGCCGCCGCGGTACTCACCCTGTTGACGGTCGGCCTGCGCATGGGCATCGGGCCGTTCTTCCTGCCGATGGCGGACGGGCTGGGATTTTCGCGCAGCCTGCTGTCGGGCATCGTCGCGGTCGGCATGCTGTGCTATGGCCTTGCCATGCCGCTGGCTGGATATCTCGTCAGCACGCGCGGCACCCGCTTCGTGCTGCTGACCGGCACCGCCATCGTCGTGGCGTCGTCCTTGTGGACCGTGTTCGCGCGGGGCCCCATCGAGTTCCTGCTGTCGTTCGGCGTGGCGCTGTCCGTGGGGCTGGCCTTCACCAGTCCCGTGGCGCTGACGCCCGTGATCAGCCGCTGGTTCACCCGCCAGCGCGGCATGGCGCTGTTCTTCCTGTCCACCGGATCGATGGCGGGCATTGCCCTGATGACGCCCACCTTGACGTTCGCGATCGCCGCCGTGGGCTGGAAGGAAACGCTGCTGGCGTTTTCCGTGCTGTTCGCCTTGCTGACCGTGCCGGTGGCGCTCTTCGTCATGCGCGACACGGCGCCCGAGCATACGGACCTGCTGCCGCACCAGATCATGGACGCCAAGCCGTCGGCCAAGCCGGCCGCCCGCGGACCGGCGCCGAACGTGCGGGACGCATTGCGCACGCTGCCGTTCTGGCAAGTGGCGCTGGGGCTGTTCGCCTGTGGCTACAGCATGAACTTGCTGGGCACGCATGGCATGCCGATGCTGATGGACCACGGGTTCGACGCCACCACCAGCTCATTGGGCATCGGCCTGATCGGCCTGGTCGCCATCTTCAGCACGCTGGTGCTGGGCCGCATGTCCGACCAGGTCGAGCGGCGCAACATCCTGGCCGCCATCTATCTGGTGCGGGGCCTGGGATTCTTTGCACTGGTCATGGTGGGGGCGCATTGGGAGCTGTACGCCGCGGCCACCATTGGCGGCATCGTCTGGGCGGGCAGCATCGCCCTGTCGTCGGCCATACTCGCCGACGTCTACGGCATCCGCCTGGTCGGCGTGCTGTATGGCCTGACGTACCTGGGCCACCAGGTGGGCGGCATGATCAGTTCGTGGCTGGGCGGGTGGGCCTTTGATACGTTCCACACGCATTGGGTCGCCTTCGGGTCGGCAGGCGTATTGCTGCTGCTGGCCGCGGCGATTTCCCTGCGGCTGCCAGGGCGCGGCCTCGCGCGCGCGCCGGCAGCCGCGGGACGCTGAATCAGCGGTCTTTCAGCAGCGAGACCAGTTCGGGCACGTAGCGGTCGCCGCCGCCTTGCGTGACGGCCTGGTCGAACGTGTGCTGCACGGCGGCGCCGATTTCGCGCACGGCGCCGGCTTCCGCCGCCATCGTGTTGTAGTAGGACAAGTCCTTCTGCGCGTTCGACATGAAAAAGCGCAGCGACGACGGGTCCTGCTCCAGCAGGTACGGTTTGATGCGCTCCAGTGCCACGCCGCCGCCGCCGCCCTTGGCCAGCACGTCGGCGAACACCGCCGGATCGATATCCGAACGCAGCGCGCAGGCTGCCGCTTCCGACAGCAGGGCCACCACGCCCAGCGACACATAGTTGTGCAGCAGCTTCATGCGGTGGCCGGCGCCGACCGGGCCGGCGTGCGTGATATTTTCGGCAAAGCAGGCCAGGATCGGCTTGCATTCCTCGAACAAGGCGGCGTCGCCGCCCACCAGCAGGTTCAGCCGGCCTTCGGCGGCTTCCTTCGGTGTGCGCGTCATCGGCGCATCCAGGAAGCGGCCACCGGATTCGGTCACAGCCTGCCCCACTTTCACGGTGGAGGAGGGGATGGCGGTCGAGCAATCGATGATCACGGTGCCCGGGCGCAGGCCTTCCAGGACGCCGCCCGCGGACAACAATACGGCTTCCACCTGCGGGCTGCCGGTCACGCACAGAATGATCACATCCGACTCGGCGGCCAGCGAGGCGCCGCTGGCCACGCTGGCTGCGCCAGCGGCTTTCAGCGCGTCCAGGGGCTGGTTGCCCGGATGCTCAAGCACCGTCAGGGAGTGACCGTGCTTGACCAGATTGCTTGCAATGCCGTGGCCCATGAGGCCGATACCAACCATGCCGACTTTCGCCATCTTCCACTGCTCCTGCCATGTATAGGTGTGTGTTGTGGCGTAAATCTTACTCCGTCTTCCTGGCTGGGCGGGGGGTGCTTCGAATACGCCGAATGATGCCTTCGAATCTTTCGGATGGTCAGTGGCGGGCTGCATTCCTAAAATCGTTTCACGCCCCGAGCCATGCCGGGCGGACAACGACCTATAACGGAGACATCCGCCTGTCGGGCGGACACGATCAGCATGCCGCACACTGAAACCGGGCCGGCCGCCAGCGCCGAGCGCCATTACTTCGAGCAGCTCGCGCAGGGCTGCTTCACGATCCCGCAATGCCAGGCCTGCGCCCGGCACCATTTCTACCCCAGGGTGGTCTGCCCGCATTGCGGCAGCGACGCCTTGCGCTGGACCCAACCCAGCGGACTGGGCGAGGTCTATTCCACGACGGTCGTCCGCAGCAAGGCCGGCGACTATACGGTGTGCCTTGTCGATCTGGCCGAAGGCCCGCGCCTGATGAGCCGTGTGGTCGATACGCCGCCTGAGTCGGTGCGCATCGGGATGCCCGTGCGGGCACGGATCGACACCGTGGACGGCGGACCCTTGCTGGTGTTCGTCCCGCGATCGGGGGAACAGGCATGAGCAGCCGCAGCTATCGCGGGGCGATCGCCGTCCTGGGCACGGGCATGGCCGGGCTGGGCGACTGCGGCGGGCGCACCGAACAGGAAATCATCGCCCAGGCCGCGCACCGCGCCGTGGCCGCCAGCGGCCTGAAGATGCAGGACATCGACGGCATCATCACGTCCAGCCTGACCTCGCCTTGGTGGGTGATGCGGATGTCGGAATACCTGGGTATCCGGCCGCGTTTTTCCGACAGCACGATGTTTGGCGGATCGTCGTTCATCGCCGACCTGAAGATCGCGGCCATGGCCATCGAAGCCGGCCAGTGCGACCATGTGCTGGTGTGCTACGGCGCCAACCCGCGCAGCGCGCCCAGCAGCACGCAGATTAATCAGATGCGCGCGGCGCTGGACCCGCAGCCTTACGAACATCCCTACAAGCCCTTCAACCCGGTGACCAGCTATGCGCTGGCCGCCGCCCGCCACATGCACCAGTACGGCACCACGCGGCGCCAACTGGCCGAAGTCGCGGTGGCTGCGCGCAAGTGGGCGCAGCGGAATCCGGACGCCTTCCTGCGCGGGCCGCTGACCATCGACGACGTCCTGAGCGCGAAGATGATTTCAGACCCGCTGACCGTGCGCGATTGCTGTCTGGTGACCGATGGCGCGGGCGCCTTCGTCGTGACGCGCGCGGACCGTGCGCAAGACCTGCATCCGCGTCCGATCTACGTGCTGGGGACCGGCCACGCGCATTGGCACCGGCAAATCTCGTGCATGCCCGACGTCACGGTCACGCCCGCCGTGGAGTCGGGGCGAGCCGCCTTCGCGGAAGCCGGGCTGACGCCGGCCGATATCGATCTGGTCGAGCTGTATGACGCCTTCACCATCAACCCCATCCTGTTCCTGGAAGACCTGGGCTTCTGCGCCAAGGGCGAGGGCGGCGCCTTCATCGGCGGCGGCCGGATCGAACCGGGCGGTGACCTGCCCATGAACACCAACGGCGGCGGTCTGTCGTTCACGCACCCTGGCATGTACAGCATTTTCCTGGTGATCGAAGCCGTGGCGCAACTGCGCCGCGAAGCGGGCGAACGCCAAGTGCCCAAGGCCGACGTCGCGCTGGTGCACGGTAACGGAGGCGTGTTGTCGAGCCAGGCCACCGCCATTCTTTCCCATACTTTGTGACGGAAACCCTGATGAACAAGACGGTCCATTCTGCCGCGCAGGCCGTGGCGGACATTCCTGACGGCGCCACGGTCCTGGTCAGCGGCTTCGGCCTGTCCGGCCAGCCCGTTGACCTGCTGGATGCGTTGGTGGAGCAGGGCGCGCGCGACCTCACGGTCGTATGCAACAACAGCGGCAGCCGCGACAGCGGCCTGGCCCGCCTGATCCGGCTGGGCCGCGTGCGCAAACTGATTGCCTCATACCCGCGCGGCGCGGAATCCCAAGCGTTTGAATCGGCCTATGCCGACGGCCTGATCGACTACGAATGCGTTGCGCAGGGCACGCTGGCCGAGCGGCTGCGCGCCGCCGGTTCCGGGTTGGGCGGCTTTTTCACGCCGACCGGATACGGCACGCTGCTGGCGCAAGGCAAGGAGACTCGCGTCATCAAAGGCGTTGGGTATGTGTTCGAAGAGCCCCTGCACGCCGACTACGCGCTGGTCAAAGCGTATTGCGCGGACCCGATGGGCAATCTGGTCTACCGCAAAGCGGGGCGCAACTTCGGACCGCTGATGTGCATGGCGTCGGCAACGGCCATCGTCCAGGTGCATGCGCTGGCCGAAGTCGGCGGGTTGGACCCGGAACACATCGTCACCCCCGGCATCTTCGTGCAGCGCGTGCTGCGCATTCCCGATATTCAGTTGACCGGAGCCTTGCAATGACCCGACGATTCTCGCGCGCTGAGATTGCGCGCCGCGCCGCCGCTGACATCCCCGCCGGCTCCTACGTCAACCTGGGCATCGGCATGCCCGTCATGGCGCTGGATTACTGGACGCCCGAGCATGGCGTCATCGTGCATAGCGAGAACGGCATCCTGGGCATGCGGGCGCGCGCTGAAGACGATCCGATCGATCCCGACCTGACCAATGCGGCCAAGCAGAACGTCGCCATGTCGGCCGGCGGAAGCTTCTTCAACCACGCCGACTCCTTCGCCATGATGCGTGGCGGCCATCTGGACTACTGCATCCTGGGGGCCTATCAGGTGTCGGAAACCGGCGACCTGGCGAACTGGTCGCTGGGGCAGCCCGGCGTGGCGGCAGCGGTGGGCGGTGCCATGGATCTGGCCGTGGGCGCCAAACGCGTCCATGTGCTGATGGAGCACTCCACGCGTGACGGCGGATCGCGCCTGCGCCGCGTGTGCGACCTGCCGCTGACCGGCTCGGCTTGCGTCGACCGCGTGTATACCGATCTGGCCACGCTGGACGTGACGCCTGAGGGGTTCCTGGTGCGCAGCATGGTGCCGGGCTTGTCCCGCGAGGCCCTGCAGGCCGCCACCGACGCGCCGCTGCGTTTTGCCCAGGATATCAATGATGCAGGTTGATACGGACATGGCCGCATTCCGCGACGAGGTCCGCGCTTTCCTGCGTAACGAGCTTCCCGCGGACCTGCGGCGAAAAGTGTTGGACCACCAGCGCCTGGACAAGCAGGACTTCCAGCGTTGGCACCGAATCCTGCACGCGCGCGGCTGGGTCGCGCCAAACTGGCCGGCGGAGTACGGCGGCGCGGCATGGGACATCGGGCAGCGCAATCTGTTCGATGAAGAATGCGCGCTGGCCGGCGCGCCCGAAACCGTGCCCTTCGGGTTGCGAATGGTGGCGCCCGTCATCATGGCGTATGGGTCGGCCTGGCAGAAAAGCCACTTTCTGCCTCGCATATTGAGCGGCGAGGACTGGTGGTGCCAGGGCTATTCCGAACCGGGCGCCGGCTCGGACCTGGCCTCGCTATCCACCGGGGCGCGGCGCGAGGGAGACACCTTCATCGTCAACGGCCAGAAGACCTGGACGACCTACGCGCAGTACGCGGACATGATGTTTTGCCTGGCACGAACCAACCCCGAGGCCAAGGCGCAAGCCGGTATTTCCTTCTTGCTGATTGACATGCGCAGCCCCGGGGTATCGCTGCGTCCGATCCGGACGCTGGACGGCGGCGAAGAGATCAACGAGGTCTTCCTGGATGACGTGGTGGTGCCCGCGTCGCATCTGGTGGGCGAGGTGGACCGCGGCTGGACGTATGCGAAGTACCTGTTGTCGCATGAACGCTTCGGCGCAGCCCGGGTCGGCCGCGCCAAACGTGAACTGGGCCATCTCAAACGGCTGGCGGCGCAGCGGGTGGTCGACGGCGCGCCGCTGGCCGAAGACCCGGTGTTTGCGCATCGGATAACGCAGCTGGAAATCGACACCCTGGCGCTGGAACAGACCAATCTGCGGTTGATCGCACGTGATCAGCGCGGCGCTGGCCACGGCGCGGAAGCGTCGATCTTGAAATACCTGGGTTCCACCTTGGCGCAACGCATCAGCGAGGCCCTGGTCGATACTGCCGGGGCGAACGCGCTGGCTTATCAATCCCAGGCCTTGGAGCGGGACTACGCGCATGGCGACCCGACCATCGATGAAGAGCTGGCGGCGATGCCGGGCTTCTACCTGAACCTGCGCAAGATTTCCATTTATGGTGGCACGGACGAAGTTCAGAAGGACATCATCGCCAAACTGGCGCTGGGCGCGCCGGATGACTACACCGAGGACGAGCGCGCGCTGGACGACGCGGTGGCGCGCTATCTGCAACGGGAATATCCCGTGCCCGCTGGCCGGACACCGCTGCCCGGCGACGCAGACCCGGCGGTCTCGCCGCACTGGCGCGCCTTTGCCGAAATGGGTTTGCTGGGGTTGGGGCTGCCCGTTTCGGCGGGAGGCATGGGCGCTGGCCTGACCGACCTGTGCGTGGTGATGCAGCAGTTCGGCCGCCATCTGGTGACCGAGCCGTATGACGTCAGCGCGTTGCTGTGCGGCCAGTTGCTGGCACGGATGCCGGATGGCGCCACGGTCCAACGCGTGCTTGCCGGCCTCGCCCTTGGCGCCGCCGCGCCCGTGTTGGCCATCGCAGGGCCGCAGTCGGAATGGTCGCTGGACGGCGAGGGCGTCGTGGCCGAACGCCAGGGCGACGGCTGGGTGCTGAATGGCGTTAAACGCCGAGTTCCGTTCGGGGCCGGCGCCACGCAACTGCTGGTTGCGGCACGCGATGGCCTCGACATTGCCCTGTTCCTGATTGAAGCCGGGGAGCGCAACGCCATGCCCGGCGTCCTCCGTCAGGGCGCCGCGGGGGTGGATGGGCGCAGCTATGCGGACATCGCCTTCAACGATTGCCTCGTTGCTGCCGAGGCGCGGCTGGGCGTCGCTGGCGCTGCCCTGGAGCAGGCGGCGGACACGACGCGCATCGCCTTGTGCGCCGAAGCGTTGGGCGCCATGCAGGCGCTGCTTGACGCGACTCGGGATTACACCGGCGCGCGGCGCCAGTTCGGCCGGGCGCTCAGCGGATTCCAGGTCGTGCAACACCGGCAGGTGGACATGCTGCTGGCGCTGGAACAGGCGCGTTCGCTGACCTGGACGGCCGCCCGCGCCGACCCGGCCGACATCCGGCTGCGTGGCCGCCTGGCCTCGGCCGCCAAGGCCCGCTGCGGCGAGGCCGCCCGGACCATCAGCCAGCAAAGCATCCAGCTGCATGGCGGCATGGGCATGACCGACGAGCTCCCCGTGGGCCACTACGTCAAGCGCCTGTTGGCAATCGAATACACGCTGGGCGACACCCGTCACCATCTCAACCGTTATCAGCGGCTGGCGCAGGCGTAAGCCGCGTCGCCGCAAGGAGCCTTCATGATCCTCACTGTCCCTTCTTCCGCCGAGGCCGTGTCCAGCACGGTTCGCTACGTGCTGCATGGGCGCATCGCAGTGATGTACCTGGACAATCCGCCGGTCAACGGCCTGGGCGACACCGTCCGCGGCGGTCTTTATGCGGGGCTGGCGCGCGCGAGCGCCGACGCCGGTGTCGACGCTGTCGTCATCGCGGGGGCCGGCAAGGCGTTCTGCGGCGGCGCCGACATCCGCCAGTTCAACACGCCGGCTGCGGTGGCCAAGCCCATGTTGCGCGACGTGATCACCGCGATCGAGGCCTCGGACAAGCCCGTCGTTGCCGCCATCCACGGGTTTGCCTTGGGCGGGGGACTGGAGTTGGCCCTTGGGTGCCACTACCGTGTCGCGCAGGCCGGTGCGCGTCTGGGCTTGCCGGAAGTGAACCTTGGCTTGGTGCCGGGCGGCGGCGGCACGCAACGGCTGCCGCGGCTGATCGGCGTGGCGCCCGCGTTGAAAATGATCCAGACGGGAACGCCGGTCGATGCGGCGGCTGCGCTGCAATCCGGGTTGCTGGATGCCGTCACGCAGGGGGATCTGATGGACCTTGCGCTGTCCTACGCCCGGGACCGCTCGGCAGAGGCCACGCATCCCGTCGCGGGTCAACGCGCGGTGGACGGCCATGGCGTCGATTTCGCCGCCGCGCGCGCGACACTCAACCCCAAGGCCCGCAATGCGCTGGCCCAGCGCGCTGCTACGGAGTGCGTCGAGGCCGCGACACGCCTGCCCATCGAGGCCGGCTTGGATGAGGAGCGCAGGCAGTTCGACCTGCTGGTCGCCAGCGACGCCTCCAAGGCCCTGCGCCATCTGTTCTTCGCCGAAAAGGAAGCGCCGCGCGTGGCGGGCGGCGGCCGTGCTGGAACGATCGGCCAAGTCGCCATCCTGGGCGCGGGCACGATGGGGGGCGGTATCGCCATGGCGTTCTCGAACGCCGGGTACGCGGTCACGCTGTATGAACGCGATCAGGCGGCCCTGGACCGGGGCCTGGCGCTCATCCGCAAAAACTACGACATCTCCGCCGCCAAGGGCAAGCTTGACGCCGACGGCGTGGCCGTGCGCATGGCGCGCATTGCCCCCAGCCTGGACGTCCAGGATCTTGCCCAGGCGGATCTGGTGATCGAAGCCGTTTTCGAGGATATGACCGTCAAGCAAGCGGTGTTCCAAGAACTGGATGCGGTTTGCAGACCCGGCGCCATCCTGGCGACCAATACGTCGCGCCTGAATATCGACGAGATCGCCGCCTGCACGTCGCGGCCCGAGGCCGTCATCGGCCTGCATTTCTTCAGCCCGGCCAATGTCATGAAGCTGCTGGAGGTGGTGCGCGGAGCGCGCACCAGCGCCGACGTCATCGCCACCTGCATGGCGGTGGCGCAGAAGATCGGCAAGATTCCGGTGCTGGTCGGGGTATGCGAGGGCTTCGTCGGCAACCGCATGTTGACGGGCTACTGGCGCGAGGCCGGCTTCTTGCTGGAAGAGGGCGCCAGCCCGCAGCAGATCGACGGCGCGCTGACGCGCTTCGGCATGGCCATGGGGCCGTTGGCGATGGCGGACCTGGCCGGCATGGACATCAACTGGGCCACGCGCAAACGCCTGGCGCCGACCCGGCCCGCGCATTTGCGGTATTCCAGGGTGGCTGACCGCATCTGCGAGCTGGGCCGATTCGGACAGAAGACCCAGGCGGGCTACTACCGCTATGAACCGGGCAGCCGCCAGCCGCTGCCCGATCCCGTGGTCGACGGCATTATCGAAGACTGCGCCCGCCAGGCCGGCATCGTCCGGCGCGCGATCAGTGATGAAGAAATCGTCGAACGCTGCATGCTGGCCCTGGTGAACGAAGGGGCGCAGATCATCGATGAAGGCATTGCCCAGCGCGCGTCGGATGTCGATGTGGTCTATGTGCACGGATACGGCTTCCCCGGTGCGCGAGGCGGCCCGATGTTCTATGCGCAGACGCTGGGGCTGGCCGCCACGCTTGCCAGAATCCGTGCATTGCGGGAGATCCACGGCGACCACTGGAAGCCCGCCGCGCTGTTGGAACAGCGGGTAGCCGAGGGCGCAGCGGTATTCTGAGGCGTCCGCTGGGCGGTCAAGGCCGCGGCCGGCGCCATGCCGGCCGCGGCCTTCTTTGCGATACTGCTGCGTACCCCGCCAGCATCCGAACCCTATACGGGATCCCTCTGGATCCTTTTGCGTGAGTCCATGACAGACACTATTCCTTCGGGCTTCGAGCCCTGGCAGCCCAGTAGTCCCTTCATGACCCATCTGGCCGAGCTTGGCGCGCTGTACCGGCGCGATGCGGACTCTGTCCTGGCGATGCGCGTGGCCCATGCCCACACCAACATGCACGCTATCGCCCATGGCGGCCTGCTGGCCACGCTGGCCGACAGCGCGCTGGGATTCACCATCGCGCAACAGGCGCAGGTGTCGGTGGTGACGGTGCAGATGTCGGTCGAATACCTGAACCCGGTCAAACCTGGCGACTGGCTGGAAGCGCACGTTCGCATCGACAAGCAGGGCAAGCGGCTGATCTACGCCAATTGCCTGCTGCAGGTCGCGGACCGCGTCATGCTCAAGGCAAACGCGGTGTTCGCCGTGCGCGCCGCGCCAACGCCGGCCTCTGACGGCTAAGCATCGGGGATGCGCACGGGGCGCATCCCCGGTGCTTATTCGACCTTGACGCCGGTGGTCTTGACGACGTCCCGCCACTTGGCGGTCTCGCCGGCAACGAATGCCGTCACTTGCTCGGGCGTCATCGGGCCCAGTGGTTCGCTGTTTTGCCCCGCCAGCCGCTGCACCATTTCTGGCGAGTTCATGATGTCGTTGGTGGCCTGGTTCAACTTCGCCACAATGGCGGGGTCCGTGCCTGCCGGGGCATAGAATCCCAGCCAGGTGTAGACGTCCAGCCCTGGTACGCCCGATTCCGCAAAGGTGGGCAGGTCCGGGAACAGCTTGCTGCGTTGGGCGCTAGCCACGCCGATCGGCCGCAACTGGCCCGACTTGATGAATGGGGCGACGCTCATCGCGTCCTGAACGGCGACCTTCAATTCGCCTGACACCACCGCGTTGGTGGCGGGCGACGCGCCCTTGTACGGCACGTGCTCCATCGGCACGCCGGTGATCTTCTTCAGCCACTCGCCGCCCAGGTGGGTCGACCCGCCGAAACCCGCCGAACCGTAGGGGACGCCCGGCTGGGATTTTCCCCATGCAAGAAATTCGGGGATCGTGTTCACCGGCAAGCCGGCATTGACCACCACCAGGTTCGGCGCGCGCGCCAGAATGCCGATCGGCGCAAAGTCGCGGACGGGGTCGTAGCGGACGCGGTCGTTGACCGCAGGGCCGATCACATGGCCCGTGGCGCTGACCAGCAGCGTGTAACCGTCGTTCTTCTGGCGCGCCACCAGTTCGGTGCCGACCTGGCCGGCTGCGCCCGGTTTGTTCTCGACCACGAAGGTCTGCTTGAAGCGTTTGCCCAATTCGGCCGACAGCAGGCGCGCGACGATGTCCGTCATGCCGCCTGGCGCGAACGCCACCACGACGGTGACGGGATGGTCGGGGTATTCGGCATGGGCGGCGCCGGCGGCGACGCTGCTAAGAAGCAGCGCGCTTAGCGCGCCGCGTCGCAGGATATTGCGGTTCATGGTTGTCTCCTGGGGTTCTTATCGTCCGGGCGGCGCGGCTGTCCATGCGCCTCGGCCAGGGCAGTATCGCCGTGCCAAACGCATTACTCCATCCGAAATATTCGAACTCAACGTTCGCGTTTTTCTAAAGCCCGCGATGCGATCTCTGGGGACACAACCCGCTTTGAAACCCCGCGAACGCAGCGTTCGAAACTTTCAACTCCTCGCGGGACGGGGCCGCTGACATAATTTTCAAAAGAGCGGTTGAATCACGGAGACACTATGCTTCACAACGCCTTGCGCGGCGTCAAAGTCGTGGACTTGTCGCGCATCCTCGCGGGCCCCTGGTGCACGCAGAACCTGTCGGACCTTGGCGCCGAGGTCATCAAGATCGAACACCCCGAACGCGGCGACGATACGCGCGGTTGGGGGCCGCCCGACCTGCGGTCAACCGACGGCAGCGCGTCCATGTCGGCTTATTTCATGGCCTGCAATCGCGGCAAGCAATCGGTCGCGATCGACTTCGCGTCGGAGGCCGGCGCGGCCCGCGTGCGCGAACTGGTTGCCGACGCGGACATCCTGGTCGAAAACTACAAGGCCGGCGGACTGGTCAAGTACGGGCTGGACTACGCCACCCTTGCCCGCATCAACCCGCGCCTGATCTACCTGTCCATCACCGGTTACGGCCAGTCCGGTCCGTTGTCCGGAAAGCCCGGCTACGACTACGTGTTCCAGGGCATGGGCGGGCTGATGAGCTACACCGGGCAGCCGGACGGCACGCCGGGCGCCGGTCCGCTGCGCACGGGGGTTGCCGTCGTGGACCTGATGACCGGCATGTACGCCACGTCCGCCGTGTTGGCCGCCTTGCGCCAGCGCGACCAGACCGGGCAGGGCATGCCGCTGGACATCTGCCTGCTGGACGTCGCCGTGGCCCTGAATGCCAACCAGGGCGCCAACTACCTGGTGTCCGGCGTGGCGCCCAAGCGCAGCGGCAACGCGCATCCGAACTGCGCGCCTTACGAGGTTTTCGCGTGCGCCGACGGGCACTTGATCCTGGCGATTGGCAACGACGGCCAATTCGCGCGCTTCTGCGGCGTGGCCGGGCATCCCGAATGGGCTGCCGATGCGCGCTATGCCACCAACAGCGCCCGCCTCGCGAACATGGACAGTCTGCGTCCGCAGGTTGCCGCCGCGCTGGCGGCCGCGCCGCGCCAGCGCTGGACGGACGGGTTCGACGCCGCCGGCGTGCCATGGGGGCCGATCCACACGTTGGACGAAGTTTTCGCGCATCCGCAGGTGTTGCACCGCGAACTGCTGCAGACCACCACGCATCCTGTGCTGGGCGAGGTGCGGCTGGTGCGCAATCCACTATTGGCCGGCACGCCGGCCAGCGCGTTGGGCGCGGCGCCGCCTTTGCTGGGCGAACACACGGACGCGGTGCTGGCGCGCCCGGCCACCATTTGAATGACGTCGAGGAGACAACAATGACACCTATCAAATTTCCGCTGGCCATCATGCTGGCTTGCCTGACCGTGCCCGGCCTGGCCGCCGCCGACTATCCCGACAAGCCGATCCGCCTGGTCGTGCCGTATGCGGTGGGAGGCACCACCGACATCATCGCGCGGGTCGTCGGCAACAAGCTCGGTATGCAGCTGGGCCAGTCCGTCATCATCGAAAACAAGCCGGGCGCGGGGGGCAGCATCGGTTCGGCCTATGCGGCCAAGCAGCCTGCCGACGGCTACACGCTGGTGATGGCGGTCGAGAGCTCACATGCCGTCAACCCCAACGTCTATGCCAAAAGCGCCTACGACCCCGTCCGCGACTTCGCGCCGATCAGCAACCTGGCCGACGTGCCCAATGTGCTGGTGGTCAACCCGGCGCTGCCCGCGCAAGACCTGGCCGCGTTCTTGAAGCTGCTGAAGGCCGACCCCAACAAGTACGCATTCGGGTCGTCCGGCAACGGCGGGCTGAGCCATATGAATGGCGAACTGTTCATGAAGACGACCGGCACGCGCATGCTGCATGTGCCGTACAAGGGCCTGGGGCCTGCCTTGAACGACCTGGTCGCCGGACAGGTCCAGGTGGTGTTCGACAATATCCCGTCGTCCTACCCGCTCATCCAGGGGCAGCGCATCCGCCCGTTGGCCGTGGCGGCCAAGCAGCGCCTCAAGATCCTGCCCGGCGTACCGACCTACGCCGAGGCCGGGTTGCCCGCCATGAACAACCCGTCGTGGTTCGGACTGGCCGCGCCAGCCGGCACGCCCGTGCCCGTGCTGGACAAGCTGAACGCGGCGGTGCGCCAGGCGTTGGCCGACCCGGCGACCATCGACGCCATCGAAAAGCAGGGTGCCGTGCCCAGCCCGATGTCGCGCGATGAATTCGGCGCGCTGATCGCGCAATCCTATGGCCATTGGAAGACCGTGGTCGAGGACATCAAATTCGAGAAAATGCAGTAAGGAGCACTCGTGAACACCAGAAACCTGACCTTCCCCCACGCCAGCGCCGAGATCGACGCCGCCGGCATCGCCACCTTGACCATGCAGGACGCCGGGGTGCTGAACATCCTGAGCACGCCGGTGATCAACGGCCTGCGCGAGGCGCTAGGCCACTTGCGCGAAGACGACTCGGTGCGCGTGCTGGTGCTGCGCGGCGCGAGCGACCGCGCATTCGTGGCGGGTGCAGACATCGCGGAGATGGCCGCCCTGGACGAGCCCCGCGCCCAGCGATTCATTTCGAACCTGCGCGACCTCTGCAACGCCGTGCGCCATTTTCCGGTGCCCGTGATCGCCCGCATTCCGGGTTGGTGCCTGGGGGGCGGCCTGGAATTCGCCCTGGCGTGCGACTTGCGCATCTGCGCCGACCATGCGCAGTTCGGCATGCCCGAAGTCAAGGTCGGCATTCCGTCGGTCATCCATGCCGCGCTCATGCCGCAACTGATCGGCGCGGCCAACAGCGCCTGGATGCTGTTGACGGGCGAGCTGGTCGACGCCCGCCGCGCGCAGGATTGGGGGTTGGTCAACCTGGCGGTGCCGCAAGCGGAACTGGATCAGGCCGTGCGCAAGCTGGCGGAAGGGTTCGCGGCGTTGGGGCCGGCGGCATTGCGTCAACAGAAGAAGCTGTTGCGCCGCTGGGAGACGATGTCGGTGGACGCGGCCATCGAGGACAGCGTCGCGGAATTCGGCGCCGCCTTCAATACGGGCGAACCGCAGAAGTTCATGAACGAATTCCTGGCGGGCAAGCGCGAGCGCAAGGGCTGATCAGTCCGGCCCGCGCGTCGCCGCGACGATCGGGTCGTCCAGCAGATACTCGGCGACCTGCTCCACGAACGGCGACAGCCGCACGCCGGCCTGCGTCACCAGCGTCAGTTCGCGCAGCGCCCACGGTTCGCTGATCGCCACTGCCGCAATGCGTTTCTCGCGCAGCGCGGCCGCGGCGATGCTGCGCGGCACCAGCGATACGCCCACGCCGGCCTCGACCATGGACAGCACCGCGTCGAAAGTATGCACGTGAATGCGCACCTTGGGCGTCTTGCCCGCCAGCTTGGCCATGTCGCGCAGGAAGACGTAGTTACTGCTGGCCCGGCTCATGCACACGAAATCCAGGTCTAGCACCGCCGGGAACCGCACCGGCGAACTCTCCACCACGGGATGGTTCAGCGGCGCGGCGATGATGAGTTCGTCGATGGCGTAGCGGACGGCGTTCACGCCCGCGGACTTGGCCTGGCCGGCAAAGATGCCGATGTCCGCTTCCTGGCCCGCGATGGCGGCCTCGATCGTGTTGCTGGAACGCTCTTCCAGCAGGATGTTCACATTGGGGTTGGCCGACAGGAAGCGGCTCAGGCTGGGCACGATGAAGCCATTGAGCGAACTGCTGTTGGCGAACAGCTTGACGCTGCCCTTGAGTCCGCTGGCAAACCCGCTGACTTCGCCGTGCATGCGTTCGACGCCTGCCAGCAGCGACCGCACGTGCTTCAGCACAAATGCGCCTTCGGCCGTCAGTTCCATGCCGCGCGCCTCGCGCTTGAACAGCGGAACGCCCATCGCGAATTCCAGGTTCTTCAGGCGGTAGCTGGCGGAAGAGGCGGTCAGGTGGACCGTGTTGGCCCCGCCCGACAAGCTTTTCGCCTCGGCGATCGCAAGGAACAGGCGGAGATCAGTGAGTTCGTAGCGCATGCCGCAAGATTACCGTAGATGCCTGCGCGCCGTCATAGATACGGCGTGGCCAGCCAGATGATCTTATTGCGCAAGCGCTTGGCGAACGGCGCGTGCGTCAGGTCGTCCAGCGTCACGCGCCTTGCGTGGCCGATCAGCCCGTCGATCCGGTCGCCGATCCACCGGGCCACCGTGGGGTCGTAGATCTCGGTGTCCAACTCGAAATTCAGCCGCAGGCTGCGCGGATCCAGGTTGGATGACCCCACGTACGCCCAGGCGTCATCCACCGTCATCAGCTTGGAATGGTCGAAGGCGCCGTGCGCCCGCCAGACCCGGCAGCCTGTGCGCACCACCTGATCCAGCTGCGCCGACATGGCGTAATCCACCAGGCGCAGGTTGTTCTTGTCCGGGATAACGATGTCTACGTGGATGCCGCGCCGCGCGGCGGTCGCCAGCGCGCCGATCAGCGTCTGGTCGGGCAGGAAGTAGGGCGACTGGATGCGCACATGGCGTTGCGCCACCGCCAACGCGCCCAGCAGCATGTTGTGCGAGCTGCCCAGCGCCCGGTCCGGGCCGGACGGCACGCAGCGCATCGGCACATTGCCCGTTGGCGGCAAGGCGCGCGGGTCGAACCATGGATTGGCGGGCAGCGATTCGTGCGTGGTGAAATTCCAGTCGTGCGCGAACACCGACATCAACTGCGTCACGATCGGCCCTTCCACGCGAAAGTGCGTGTCGTGGTTGGTAGCGTCGCCCGCCAACGCGCTGACGAACGCCGCGCGCACGTTCATGCCGCCGGTGAACCCCACGCGCCCGTCGATCACCAGCACTTTGCGGTGGCTGCGCAGATTCGCGTAGGGCATGCGCAGCACGCCCATCGGGTTCGTCATGAAACGCGCGACCGGCACGCCGCCGCGCGCCAGCATGCGTACGATGGGCGGACGCGAATACTTGGAGCCAATGGCGTCGATCAGTACCCGCACCTCGACACCCCGCGCATGCGCTTCGATCAGCGCCTGGGCCAGCTCGCGCCCGATCGGATCGTTGTCGAAGATGTAGCTCTGCATCGCCACGGCATGACGCGCCTCGCGGATGGCCTGCAGCATGGCCGGGTACGCCTCGTCGCCGCCGGCCAGCGGCCGCACTGCGTTGCCGCCCAGCAGCCGGAAGCGGCTGACCCGGTCACCCAGCACCTTCAGTGAGGCGAACTGCGGCCCCGAAATCGGCGCCACATCCACGGGCAAGGTTTCGACCTGCTCGGCATCGACCACCATCGCCTCGTCTCGCTGTTGCGACAGCCGCGTCTTGCGGATGCGGTTGATCCCCGCCACGAAATAGAACAGGGCCCCGAACAGCGGCGAGAACAACGCCACCCCCACCCAGCCGATGGCGGCCCGCACGTCCTGCTTGGTCATCGCGGCATGCACCGCCGCGCCCGTCCCAGCCACGATGCTGATGGCAAAGACCAGATGAGGCCAGTAATCGATCAAAATTGCGTGTATGCGATCCATAGCGACGGCGTAAGAGACGGCCTCAAAAGGGGAGCCAAGCGGAAGGATAGCAAGCTGTGACAGTCAAGCAAGTGAAATTGGGGGCAGGGCGTTTGACGCGTCAAAAAAATGTGCTATAGTTCGGCCTCTTCGTTGTTGCGCTTCTTTCTGAAGCGCGGCGGTGAAGGAAAAAGCACTACGAAAGTGGTGCCGAAGCAGTACCAGAGGTGGCTGTAGCTCAGTTGGTAGAGTCCTGGATTGTGATTCCAGTTGTCGTGGGTTCGAGCCCCATCAGCCACCCCAAGAATTCCTTAGAAATCAGCCGCCTAGAGCGGCTTTTTTCTTTTCTGCCATTCGCGATGGTCGGTGGGGCCATGGATCGGGCTTCTTTCGATTCTTACCACATGCTGGCGATGGCAAATCCGCTTGGTTGTCAGGGGTTCCTATCTACTCCTCGTTCCTCCACCATCTGCCAGCCCCTCCAAGGAGTAGGCGTGCTGGCCGTCGTGGAGCCCGAACCGCTGAGCAGGCCACCTAACTCCGTTGCCACGATCGTTCGATCAAACGCTTTTGACTCCTTGGCCCGTGCGCGGCGGCTATGACGCCTTTTCGATTGGCGCCCTACGCTGAGTTGGCAGACGGATGTTTCTGCGCATAGGGAGCGTAAATGCTAGAGAATCTACCCATATTGCGGTTGGGGGCTTCCGGTTAAATCGGCCCTGAAAAAATGATCGCTCTCCAGTTCGGCTTAAGCGCCCGAATGTGTGGCTGGGTTCTCTCATCAAACTCGACTACTTCGTCGCGAGTGAGACTGACTCGGTCGCGAGTCTGGATAGATTGGATATCGTTCGCGATAGCGAGGAGAGCTAGCCCGGCTTCTCTGTGTTGCAGAAAAAAAAGATCTGACGCGAGATCACGGAATGCGCGCACCTCAATGTGATGCAAGATCTCTACAGCGTCGCCATCGCACCTGTACTCAAAGTTTCTCGCCATTCTATGAGCATCTTGCTTGATAGCATTGAAGCGTGCGGCGCGTGCAACCGCAAGGCCGGAAGCCACCCCGGTCGCCTACCCTACAACGATGCCGACCACCACGTTTATGGCGTTTGTCAAAAAAAACGCGAATACGTCATCCCACACTCTGACCTCTACAGTAAGGCTGGCCCTTAAGAACTTGATAGCTTTCTCGGCGGATTAGTTGTCAGGATTCGACGCCGACAGCAGCTCCATGCTGGCGATCTGCGTATTGTCTTCGAGCAACGTGTCTCGGATCCCTACAGCAGCCGCTCATCCACGCCATTGCGTAGATCATAGGGCGACCACAGGATCCGTCCGACGATGCGCACCTCGCAACCGTCTTCCTTTTCCAGCGGGAAGGGCGCGTAAGCGGGGTTCAGCGATTTGGCCAGCCATCCGCCTTCGCGTTCGCGCGCGATGCACTTCACGATCATTTTGCCGCCGTGGTTGATCGCATACACCGTGCGCGGGTCGATCTCGCGCGGGTCGGTGACGGGATCTTCGAAGAACAGCATGGGGCCGCCATTGCGGATGACGGGTTCCATGCTATCGCCCTGTGCGTAAACGATCTTCATACGGCTGATCGGCAGCTTGAACGATTCCAGGAATGAGCGGCGCAGCAGAATTTCGCCGATCTCGGTCTCATGGTAGTTCTCGATGCCAAGCCGGCCCGCGGCCAGGCGCACATCCAGTTCAGGGATGGGCATGAATTCCTGGTCGTTGGCGGAGTAGCCGGCGTTGGCGACATGGCCGACGTTGGCCGCCGTGCTGATGCGCAAGGCTTGGGCGCGATCAGCTTGATGGGTGGTGAGTCCATCAGGATCCCACGGGGCCACAGCGACCGGCGCCATCGGGAATTCGTCTGCGGCGGCGTCGATGTTCATGACGGTGCCGCGTCTGGCTTGCGGGGCCTTCGTTTGCGCGGACGATCCCTTGGCCTTCACGCCCATCTGGCCCAGCGCCAACAGCAACGCCCCTTCCAGGCGCTTGAGCTGATCGTCGGCCAGGCCTCTTACCAGGGATGCGGGCACGGAAGGAAAAGGCCATGCGACGTCTGCGGTCGGCGGGGGAAGGGGGGCGGCCGTCGATAGCGACGCTGCCTTTTTGGCTTCAAGGGCCAGGCGCGGGCTGATCGCGGCGAGGGTGCAGCCAAAGCCTTCGGCATAAGCCATTGCGGCCTCGATGCCAATGGGACGCCGACCAGTGATGTGCTGATAAATCATCGCCTGGCCGCCCTTGACCGCGTGGTCACGAGCGAATGCCGCGCGGTTCACGCCCTCAAAGCGTGCGCGCAGGGCGGCGGCTTCCTCTTCGATCGTCCACATTTTCATATAGCAATGCTATTCAAATAAAACTATAGCATGGCTTGCTTATAAAATGTAGCATCGCTATAGTTTTAGTGATGAAGCTAAATGATTATTTCAACCGGGAGGGGGCGCTCACCGCTGCGGCGCTCGCTCGACGCGTGGGGGTCTCCCCCGCGCTGATCTATCAGTGGCGCACGGGCCGCAGGCCCGTCCCGGTCAAGCATTGCGCTCTGATCGAGCAAGCCACCTGCGGCGTCGTCACCCGGCGCGACCTGCGTCCCGCCGACTGCATCCGAATCTGGCCTGAGCTGGCCGAAGGGACGAAGGCGCAATGAACTACTACCCCCACCACATTGGCGATTTCAACAGCGCGACCCGGCACCTCACGCGTATCGAGCGCAGCGTCTATCGCGACTTGATCGAACTCTATTACGACACGGAGGCCCCGTTGTCCCGGGACGTCGACAGGCTGTGCCGGTTGCTGATTGCGCGGTCCGACGAGGAGCAGGCTGCCGTCGTTCAAGTGCTGAGCGAGTTTTTCACGGATACGGAGCACGGTTGGCGCCACGTGCGTTGCGATGCCGAGATCGCTCGATATCACGGCAACAAGGAAGCGAAGTCCGCGGCGGGTAAAGCCAGCGCCGCGAAACGGGCGCGGCAGGCGCAACGCCGCGATACGGAGCGGAGCCAGGGCGAAGGGGGCGAGGACCCAAGCGTTCAACAGCCGTTGAACACCGGGCCAACTAACCAGGAACCAGAACCAGGAACCAAGAGCCAGGAACAATCCTCCACGACGCGTTGCAAGCGGGCTTCCGGATTCGATGCCTCGTCGATTGCATTGCCGGCCTGGCTGGCGCGTGAAGACTGGGTCATTTGGGTCAAAGACCGCAAAGTGCGCAAAAAGCCCATCACGGAAGAAGGCGCGCGCCGGCAGCTGCAACAGCTGGCGGGCTACCAAGCCGAGGGCTTCACGCCTCGTGCCGTCATCGCCCATAGCATCGCCAGCGGATATCAGGGCTTGTTCCCGCCACGTACCGCCAGGCGGGAAGCGCCGTCCAATCGGGCGCGACAACGGGCGGATTGGTCATCCGAGTTGCGCAGCGTCCTGGCCGAAGGCCGCGCGCGTAGCGAGATCGACATGGGAGTGATCGATGCAAGTCGCTGAAGCTTCAACCGGGCTTGGTGCGTTGGTCGTCAATGAAATGCATCTGCTGTATGGCGCGAAGTTCGTGCAGCAGTGGGAAGGCTTGACGCCGCGTGAGTTGAAGGACTCGTGGAACCAGAAGCTGGCGGGTCTGAGCGAATCGCATGTCAGGCGCGGCCTGACCGCGTGTCTGACCCGCGAGTGGCCGCCAACCCTGCCGGAGTTTTTGAAGTTGTGCTGCCCGTGGTTGACGCCGGAGGTCGCTTATCACGAAGCCGTGCGTGGCGTGTCGGCCCGCCGCCGGGGCGAGATCGGAAACTGGTCGCATCCCGCCGTGTATTGGGCGGCGGTTGGCGTGAGCACCGTGGATTTGCTGAACAGCAATTACGGATCGATCAAAGCGCGCTGGGAAAGGACGCTGGCCGAAGAGTTGAGCAAAGGGGCGTGGCCCGACATTCCCGAGCCGCGCGCGGCGCTGCCTGCGCCTGGCCAGACATTGGCCTCGCGCGCTCAAGCCGAAGCGGCGTTAAAGAAGATGGGGGCGGGAAAGCTGCTGGAGCCGCGCAGCCGGTCGCATCGCGAATGGATCGAGAAATGGGAAGCGCGCATCGCGCTGGGCGGATATCCAACCAAGGCCATCGCCGAGATGTTGACGCATGCCAAGTACAGCGCCAATCCGGAGCGCACATGAGCAACAGAGCGGCGATAGGACGCCGCGCATGTGACGGTAACAACACAACAGGGACGGGGTCAGAAATGGAAGCAGGGTTGCCACGTTGGGTGGAAGACGAGATTCGAAATTGGGCGCGGTCGCAGTGGGAAGGGGATTGGCCTGGGCCTCGTCGTATGGAGCAAGAAGCGCCGGACCTGTGCGTGTTCCCACCGCAGCCTGGCCACGACGATGACGAGGAAACCGTGCAGATTCCGGTGAACCAAGAACGGGCGCGCCGAGTGGACGCGTTGTATGAAGCGCTGCCGCTCGTTGAACGACGGGTAGTGCAAGCGGAATATACGCGGCGCGCCGACTACGGCGACCTGCCCGCGCATTTGCGTCAGGACAAGGCGTGCCGCGTTATCGGCATCACGCTGCCGTACTACAAGGTGGCGCTGGGCAGTTTCAAACAGCAGGTCTGGAGGGCGTTTAAATGAAGTACGCGCACGAGGTCATTGATCTGCTGGCCGCGTATCCGGGACGGGAATTCAGAATGGCGGAGATCCTGCGCCATGTCAGCCGCGGCATTCCTCTGGCGCCTGCGTCGCAAGAGGCCATGCGCCGAGGCGCCCGCCGTGTGCTGGATCATTTGCTGGATGCGGGCCACGTGCAGCGCTGCGGCGGTAATACAAAGTCTGCTACGTACGCGTGGTCGGAATTGGGACACGCACTTCAGAAAAACACGCGCCATTTGGGACCGGATTTGAGACAATAGCCGCGGGGCATTGCGCCCACACGAAATGCAGCCCGCCAACCTCCACGGTTCGCGGGCTTTGTTTTTTCCGATCCATCACCGAGGCCGCCATGACGCCCGAGAACGCAATTCTGACGCTGGTGACGGCCGCCGCGGGCGGTGTTCCCGTCATCCCTTTCGCCCAGGTGGAACCCGGCGCCTTGCCGCCCTACATCGCGATGGCAGTGCGGTGGGTCGAGGCGGGTCCCGCCGAAGAAGGCTTGGTCGACGATAACGGCAACCAGCCCGTTCATGATCACCGCGATGCCACCGTCGAACTGCGCAGTGTCGGCGCGGCCGCTTACGACGTGCTGGACAAGATTGGCTTGACCTTGCGCCACCCCGTCTACGAAGAACGGGCCGAAGCCTTGGCCCTGGCATTGTTCGACGCCGGCCACCTGCAGCTTGTGCCGCGCGAAAGTGCCGGCGCCGCCAGCGAGCGGCTGGGCGTGCGCGAGCTAGGCATCCGCTATGCGCAGACCTATGTCGATTTCGTGGGCGTCATCGAAACGGTGACCGGCACCATCACCACGACTGGAGGGCTTCTGCCTTCCCTGCAAACCCCTTTCTCCGCGGAGATCGTGACGGCGCCGTAGCGTCCCCGGTCTTCCTAACGCTGTGCTGCCGCCTTCGGGCGGCTTTTCTTTTTGGAGCCGCAAATGGCAAAAATCGACCGGATCGTCAATGTGGCGATCTCGCTGAACACCACGGCGGTCAAGGAGCAGAATTTCTCTGACATCCTGATCCTCGGCGCGCACGCGCTGGCCGTCAACCGCATCTTGGTAGTGACCGAGGCGGGCGAGTTGCTCGACATGGGCATTGCGCCGACCGATCCCCTGTACGTCGCGGTACGCGATGCCTTCAAGCAGATCCCGACCGTCGCCCGCGTTTTCGTCGGACGCCGTCAGGTGGATGTCTCGCGCATGACGGTGACGCGCGCTACGGCGTCGGACTACGTGGTCACGCTGTCATGGCGCGACGCGAACGGCGCGGTGCAACGTGCCGACGTGTCTGCCACGGGCGTGGCCAACAGCACGCCGCAGACGATCGCCACCGCTCTGGCCACGGCTATCGGCCAGACCGATGCGCCGGTAACCGCGACGGCCGTCGGTGCTGAAGTGTCGGTCACCGCCAAGCAAGCGGGGCAAGCCGTCGCCATCGCGGTCAAGGGCAACCTGCAGTTGTCGGCGCCCGAGAGCACCGAGACCCCGTCCGCCGCGCTGAACGCCTGCCTGCGTGAGAACGGTGATTGGTATGGCGTGGCCCTGGCCAGTCGCCTTGAAGCCGACGTGTTGGACGCCGCCGAATGGGTCGAATCCAACGAGCGCCTGTTCGGCGTGTCCAGCGACCAGGCCGGCATCATCGATGCCGCCGTCTCCAGCGATATCGCTTCGAAGTGCCAGCAGAAGCAGTACTTCCGCACGCACGTCTGGTACCACGGCCAAGCACGCGGCGAGGCGCTGGAAGCTGCTGTCAGCGCAAACCGGTTCACGTTCTATCCGGGCGGCGAGACTTGGGCGAACACGCGGCTTGCGGGCGTCACCTACGACAACCTGAGCGAATCTCAGGCCCTGGCCGCTCACGCGAAAAACGCGAACACGTTCGAGCAGATGCGCAACTTCGCGGTCACCCAGAACGGCAAGGTTGCCGCGGGCGAATGGATCGATGTGATTCGCGGCCGCGATTGGTTGGCCGAGCAGGTAAAGATCAATGTGGCTTCGCAGCTGATCAACGCGAACGGCAAAGTGCCCTACACCGACGTGGGTATCCAGATCCTGGTCAACGGCATTCGTCGGGCGCTGCTGCTGGGCCAAAACCGTGGGCTGGTGGCGCCGGACGAGATCGATGACGCGGGCCGCAAGATTCCCGGCTTCGTGATCAACGTGCCGCGTGCCGCGAGCGTTTCCTCGAACGACAAGGCCAACCGCATCCTGCGCGATCTGACGTTCAGTGCTCGCCTGGCAGGCGCCATCCATGTTGCCGAAATCAAAGGCAATCTCACCTATCAACAACTGTAATCGGGGCTTATCCATGTCTGTCAAAACCTATGCACCCAATCAGGTAAAGATCGTGATGGGCGCCTTGCCCATCTCCGGCCTGGCCGAAGACACCTTTGTCACAGTGGCTGAAATCGGCGAAGGTATCGCCTCCGTCGTCGGCGTCGACGGCGAGGTGGCGCGATCGATGTCGCGCGATTCACGCCTGCGCATCACGTTGACGCTGATGCAAACCAGCGCCAGCAACGCTGCGCTGACCGCGCTGCACCAAGCCGACCGCGCCACCGACGGCAACGGCGCCGTGCCGATTTCCGTGACGGACTTGCGCGGCACGTCGCTGCACGCTTCGGACTCGGCGTGGATCGTCAAGACGCCGGATGCTGGCTACGGCGCCAAGGTCGGCACCCGCGAATGGTCGATCGAAACCGGTCCTGCCATCAACGTCATCGGGGGCAACACTTGATGAGCGCCGTCAAGGAAGTGGTCATTGGCGCCACGGTCTTCCGGATCTCCCGGTTTGATCCGTTCCGCCAACTGAAGCTGCTGGGTGACCTGCAAAAGGAGGTGCTGCCGGCGGCGGGGTCGATGTTGACCGCCGTGTTCGGCGGCGATGGCGTCGCACAGGAGCGGGACGAAAAGGCGATGCTGCATGCGTTTCGCGAACTGTCGGCCAAGCTGGGGGGCGACGCCCTGGCCAACTGGGCTGAACGTCTGATCGACGCGGAACTCGTCAGCTTCGAGCTGGCCGGCCGTGAACCGCAGAAACTGACGCCGGCGCATCGCGGCCTGGCGTTCGCCGACTATGCGGAAATCCTGGAGCTTTTGTTCCACATTCTCGAGCACAACTTCGCCGGCCCTTTGGTGCGCTGGGCCGGCCGCTTTGGTCCGGCCCGCGCGAAGCTGGCGAGCCTGTCGGGCGGTTTGACGCAGGCTTCGAACGAGAGTTGATCATCTGGCGGCCCGTCCTGGCCCGCCACGTCAGTCTGGACGCCGTAAAACGCGGCGATGTCGATCTTCTGGACATCCTGAAGCTGAATGCGCTGATGGATGCCCAGGAGGCGGCAAAGACTGCGGCAGAACGAAAGGCGAGGTAACGATGACCGTTGTACGAGAACTGGTGACGCTGTTGCGGTATCAGGCGGACGATTCCGGGCTGAAGCCATACTGGCAGGCGTTCGAAGGCATGCTGGCCGCCATGACGCGTGCCAGTGTTCGGGCCAGTGCGGCCATGCGCGGGGCATTTTCGGGCGTGCTTGCGCACGTGCCCAACGTGCCAGAAGCCGTGAATGACCTGGCGCCGCTGCCACGCCAGGGGATGCCGGCGGCGCGACAGCGGGCCCCGTTGCTGGGCGGTCTGCGTGGGGTCGTCCAGCTGTCGCTTGGCGATGCGCCGATCAAACGGATCTTGAGCGACATCGACGCTTGGGCGCAGACGCAACTGCGGTTGCGGCAAGTGGCGGGAGGCGACGCGCAGTACGCGCAAGCCGACCGTAAGATCGCGCAGGTTTCCCGGTCAAGCCGGACGCCGTATGCACAGAATGTCGACACGTATGCCCGCACGCAGCAGGTGCTGGAAGATCAGGGAAGGTCCACGCAACATGCGGCCAGCGTCACCGAGGCCCTGGCATTGAGCATGACCCTATCAGGCACCCCGGCGCAGGATCACGGCGGCGTCGTTGCCTCGCTGCTGAAGATGATCGAGCAGAACAGGCTTGGTCTGGACGAATACAACACCTTGCCTCGGCGCATGCAGGATGCCCTGGCCGCCGGGTTGGGTGTCAATCGCAGTGAGCTGCGCGAGCAAGTGCAGGGCGGCCATGTCACGGCTGACCGCGCATTGCCCGCGCTGCAATCGCAGTTGCCCAGGATGCGCGCGGAAGCCGAGAGTGCGCCGGCATCGATCACGGGAGCGATGACGGTTTTCAACGACGCGATGCAGCGCTATTTTGGCGAGACGCTACCCGGCGGACGCATTGCACTGCAGGCGGTGACGGGGGCTATCCAGTATCTGGCGGACAACATTGGCACTGTGGTCAAGCTGCTTGCGTTGGCGGGAGCGAGCATCGGCCTGGTGACCATGGGGAATTGGCTCCGGCAAGCCACGATTCTCTCGGGCGGGCTGATCCAGTCGTTGCTTGCGGCCACGCGGGCGGCGTTGGGGCTTGACACCGCCATGTCACTGCGCCGCGGCCCTGCGGGGGCGATGCAGATGTTGTCGTTATGGACGCGGTCGTTGGCGCCGATGCTGCGCATGGCCGCGGTGTTGACCACGATTTATCTGATTGGCGAGGACATCGCCAATTGGCTCGATGGCGGTGATTCGGTGTTGGGAGGCTGGATCGGGGGCGTGGAGCAGTGGCAGAAAGAGTTTGAGGCCGTGTCAACGGCGGTTGCCTATGTGAAGGGCTTGCTGGTCGGCGCGGGTCGGACGTTGGGGCCATGGATCACGCAGTTCGGAACCATCGCGGTAATGGCGTTCGGTTTGTGGCAGATCCTTTCTCCGGTCGGCAAGGTGATCCTATCGGTGGCGACAACGGCGGTGCCGATGTTGGCGAACGCGTTGATGTATGTGGCGCAGAAAGTGATTCCCATGCTGTGGAACGCGTTCGCCATGACGCCCATTGGCCGGCTGATTTCGGCGATCACCCTGCTTGCGCTGGCCTTGTGGCAGATCTGGGAAAACTGGGATGTGATCAAGGCGTACATGTCAGCGACCTGGGACGAGCTGATGGCGAAGGCGAACGATTCGTTCCTGGCGCCGGTGATGGAATACATCGCGGCTATCTGGGCGTTCTGGGAGGGGCTTGTCAAAGGCGTCGTCGCAGCCTTCACCGGTGATTGGGATGGCGCAATTGCGCACTGGCAGGGCGCATTCGAAGGCCTCTGGAGGTTTTTTTCCGGGATGGGTGGCCGGATGGTCGCCACGGTCAAAGAGATCGGCAACGCGATCGAGACCTGGGTGCTGGGCAAGCTCAAGGTCGCGAAAAGCTGGTTCCAGGACTTGTTGCCGGATTGGATGAAGTCCGACGAGAACGCGTCTGTGATGGACACGCCGGCCGGCCGGGGGGACATGCCTCCGGCGTGGTCCGGCGTAATAGGCGGTCTGCCGATACCGTCAGTTTCGGCCGCCAGCGTGATCGGCGCCGGCCCGAATGCCGGACGTGCGTCGTTCATGTATCAAAACCGCAATGACATCGTCGTCAACGTGACGGGCGCAGACCCCCAGGTGGCTCGCGGTGCGGTGCTGCAGGGTGTGTACGAAGGTTCGCAACGCGGCACCGACGTCTTCGTTCAGAAATTTGACGCGATGCCGACCGTCGAGGCCAACAGCTAGGAGCAACGATGAATTTTGTTTCCATGATCTTTGGGTGGAACGGCGGCAGCAGTATCGGCACGGTGGCGCTTGATGCGCTGTTGAGCGAGAAAACGACGCTTAACAGTCGGGCAACCTCATACGCGGTGGAAGACGGCCCGCCGGTGACGGACCACGTGGTGCAGGAGTCGGAACAGCTGACCTTGGACGGATGGGTGACGGCGGCCGACATCATGTTGCTGGGCGGCATAAGGCCGCGTGACGGCGGTTTGGGTGGGGCGCTGTCCGGCGCCGGTCGCTCGAAACTGATCAGCGCCAAGGACGCGTTGCGCAAGATCCACGCCGACCGCCTGCCCGTCACCATCGCGACCGGCTTGGACGTCTATGTGGACTTTGTGATGGAAAGCTGCTCGATCGGGCGCAGCAATGGCGGTGGCGACCGGTTCGAGATTTCCGCAGGCTTCAAGCGGATCCGGAAAGTGACGCTTCGCCAGGCGGACATTCCTCCGGAAAAGACCTCCGGTAACGTCACCGGCAAAGCCGGAGCAACCCGGTCGAACGCCGGAAAGACGAATGGCCTGGCCGTCGATCCCAAGCGGCGCGGTGACGTCATGAACTCACCAGGAGTCGTCATATGGTCCAAATCCCTATTCCGGATGCCAACGACAGCCTGACCGAGGTCGAGCTGGATGGTGCAACCTATTTCTTGCGCCTGTCCTGGAACAGCGAAGCTGAGTTCTGGGCATTGTCGATAGAGAACGCCTACAACGAACTGATCGTGGCAGGCATCGCTGTCGTGCCGGGTTCGCCGTTGCTGGCGGCATACCGGCATCTGACGGTGCCTGCCGGCGAATTGGTCGCGCTGGCGCCGGACCGCCGCGACGTGATCAGTCGCGGTGCGCTGCCGTCGGGCGAAGTCGCCTTGATCTACGTTGACGCGCAGGAGGTGGCCGATGGCCAGGTTTGACCGGGTCTATCGACTGCTGATTGGCAAGGGCGGCGGCCAGGGTCTGGAGATCGTTCCGCCCCTGCGCATCACGTTCGACATTGCCAAGCAGGCCAATGAAGAGCCGAACGACATCAAGATCACCCTCTACAACTTGGCGGCAGATACCCGCCGCGCGCTGGAAGAGCCCGGCTTGCGCTGTGTCCTGTATGCGGGCTACGCCGAAGAGGGTGGCCCTTTGCTGATGGCGTCGGGCAGCGTCGTGTTCGCCTACACCCGGTTCGAACAGCCGGACGTGGTGACCGAACTGACCGTCAAGGACGGCTATGCCGAAGTGCGCGATACGGCGGTGTCCATTGGCCTGGGGCCCGGTGCGCAGGCCAGTGCCATCATCCGCGACATTGCGCGTCAGATGGGCCTGCCGCTCGTGATGGCCGAAGACGTACCCGACCGGCGCTGGGAGCAGGGATTCTCCTTTTACGGCGCGGCTCGCACGGCGCTGCATAAGGTGACGCAGGGAACCGGCCTGGAGTGGTCGATCCAGAACCAACAGTTGCAAGTCGTTCAACGGCTAGGTACCACGCGCCGGCAGGCGGTCGTGCTGGCCGTGGACACCGGCCTGTTGGGCCGTCCGGAGCGTACGCGCGAAGCGGCTACCGAGAAGGCGAAATCGAAGGGGCAGGCCCAAGGCGCCGTTGGGGGGCCGGACCCAGGCGTGGCGCCCGGCGCCCAGCCGGCCAGCGGCCGCCAGCAGCGCGATGGGTGGAAAGTGAAGTCGCTGTTGCTGCCGACGATCAGTCCTGGGGATCTGGTCAAGCTTGAGAGCCGGACGGTCGATGTGTTTCAACGTGTCGAGACCGTGAGCCATAAGGGGGATAGCGAGGGCGGCGATTGGCAGACGGAATTGGGCCTGGTCGATCGCAGTGCGCCGCCCAAGAAGAAGGAACCGAAATGAGCAATGCAGTCACCCTGATTCGCGACATCATCGCGACGGAATTGGCGGATGTATACACCACGCTTCCCGGCGAAGTCGTGGCTTATGACGGCACATTCGTGACGGCAAGGCCGGCGCTTGCCAAGCGTTTGGCAAACGGCGATGTCTTGCCGGCGCCAAAAGTGGTGCGTGTGCCGATGTGTTGGCCGGTTGGCGACGTGAACGGTGCGCAAGCGCTGATCTCGGTGCCCTTGAAGGCCGGCGATGCGATCAAGCTGTCGTTTTCCGCCCGCGCTTTGGAGAACTGGCTGGCGGGCGACAACGGCCCGCCGGACGACCCCAGGCAGTTCGATCTGTCTGACGCCTTCGCTTCGCCGTTGTTGCGGCCTGGCACGATGACCGCCGATACGCAGAATGTCAGCATCCAGTACGGCCCGGGAATGCTGAAGCTATCGCCTGCCGGCGACCTGACGTTTCAAGTCAAGACATGGACTGTGCAAGCGGAACAGACGACGTTCAACACGCCGGTGTTGATCAATGGGCCGCTTACGTATACGCAAGGGATGGCCGGCGAAGGCGGCGAAGGCGGCGCGTCGATGCGGATCCGGGGCGGCGTGGCCTATCAGGGCGGCGCCATCACTCACAACGGCAAGGACATTGGTGATACCCATCGCCACGCCTATGCCGGCGGCATCACGGAGAACCCTGTCTGATGACTTTGGACCTTGCATTATCCGCCGACCACGATCTGGATGTGGACCTGCTTGGGCGTGTCGCGTTTGTGGACGGTGCGGACCGCGTCGCGCAACAGATCAAGACCACGTTGCTGGCGTTCCTGGGCGAGTGGTTCCTGGATACCACATTTGGCGTTCCGTACTTTGAGGAGGTGCTGGTGAAGGCGCCCGATCGGGCCGGCATCGAAGCCGTCTTCCGTGCCCGGATCCGTGCGGTACCCGGTGTTACCGGCGTGCGCAGGCTGGATCTTCAGGTCGAGCGCCAGCTACGCGTGCTGCGCGTCGCGTATGACGTCGACACGGCGGCGGGACGACTCGAACGGGTCGTCGAGTTGCGCAAGTCTTAACCCCTATTTTTCTTGAGGTAGCTATGGCCTACGGTGTCACACCGGACGGGTTCGTGCGCCCGCGCCTGCCCGAAATCCGACAGGAGATCGTGGCGGACCTGCGTGCCCGCATGCAATCCGCCGGTTTCAACGGCGCGGTGGAAACCCGCCCGGACAGCATTACCGGTCTGCTGATCGATACCTTCGCGGAGCGCGAGGCGACGTTGTGGGAGCAGGCGGAGGGCGTCTATTACGCGATGTATCCGGGGTCCGCGACGGGTGTATCGCTGGATCGTTCCGTATCGTTTACCGGTGTCTCGCGTTACCGCGACGAACCGTCGCGGGCCTATGTGGTGCTGTATGGTGCCGACGGCGTCACGGTGCCAGCAGGCGCCCAAGTTCGGCACCGCGTCAGCCAGAACCTGTGGATCATGGAAGGCGCCACGCAGATCCTGGCCGGCGCCGCGGCCGACATCATCCTGCAACCTGCCGCTGCGCCGCAGACGGCGTATCGCGTGTCGATCGATGGCGTCGCCTATGCCTACACGAGCGGCGCGACGGCGAACCTGCCACAGGTACTGGCGGGTTTGGTGACGGCATTGACGCCCAGCGGGTTGGCGGTGTCGAGCGATGGCGCATCCGTGCGGATTCACACGGATGGCCGCAGGGCAGCGGCCTTCACGTGGTCCGTCAGTCTGTCGTTGGTCCGTCTGGGTTCGCCCGGCCTGGCCGTGACGTCGGGCGCGTCGGCGGAAGGCGCGGCGGTGGGGGACCTGGATGGTATCGTCACCCAGGTCGACGGATGGGATGCCGTCGGCAACTTGCAGGCCGGTGTGGCGGGACGCCTTGCGGAGAGCGCGGCGGAATTGCGTGCGCGATATCAGACTGGCCTGTTCCGATTGGGCGCCGCGACGCTACCCAGCGTCGCGCCCAACGTGCGCGACCGAGTGGCCGGCGTGCGGAACGTCAAGGTTTTCATGAACAGCGCCGACGTACCGGATGCGCTGGGCCGTCCGCCCCATAGCGTGCATGTGGTCGCTGATGGCGGTCTGGATGACGAGGTGGCCGACGCCATCTTTCGCGTGATGGCGGCCGGCATCGACACGCATGGGCAGCGGCAGGTGACGCTCAAGGACGCGGATGGCGCGGACCAGCTGATTCGCTTTGACCGGCCGGAACGGGTCTACCTGTGGATGCGCTGCGCCACCACGCTCTTGCCGCCATCTGAGCAGGCATTTCCGCCGGACGGGTTTCAGCGGATCGCCGAGAACCTGGCGTCGGTGGGTGAGGCGTCCGGCATTGGCGAGGACGTCATCCTGCAGCGGCTCTATGGCGCAATCTTCCGCACGCCGGGGCTGGCCTCGGTGGACCTGAAAATGGCGTTCTCGACCAATCCGTCGTTCGTGCCAACCCCCGCCGATTATCGCGCCGCCAACGTGGCGATCCAGGACTTCCAGGTCGCGGCCTTCGATCTGTCTCGCATCGAGGTGACCTGATGGATCTGAAGCAAGAACATGGGCAAATCGCCTGGGGGCACTGGCTGGGGCAGTTCCAGGGGAAGCGGCGTCTTGAGGCGCTGGTCAAGGCGCTGTTGAAACCGGCAGAGGGCCTTCAGGGCGCGCTGCGTGCGCTGTATGAAGACCGCTGGCTGGATACGGCCGTTGGCAAGCAGCTGGACGGCATCGGCGAGATCGTTGGTTTGCCCCGGGTGATCGACGAGGCGCTCTACATCCGCTTCTTCGGCTTTCTGGGGCAACCCAATGCCGGCGGCTTCGGAGACGCCCGCTTCCGGCGAGCCAATGAACGGCCGGTAGCCGGTTCGACGACGCTGTTCGATGCCGAGTACCGCAAGCTTCTGTACTGGAAGATCGCCCTGAACAACGGGCATGGCACGACGCCGGAGATCGCGAGTTCGCTCAAGCCGATTTTCGACGTCAACCGCGTCATCGTGCAGAACGCCGGCAACGCGAAGATCCGGATCTGGGTCAGCCGGATTCCTGGCCCCAACGACCCGCTCATGGCGAACCCCTACAAGTGGGTCCCGCAAGCCGCCGGCGTCGGCGTGCAACTCATTACCGGCTCGACCGAGAAACCGTTCGGTTTCCGTGGGCAAGGTTTCTTTGGCTTTGGCGTCGGCGTGCTGGCGCGAGGTATCTACTGATGGCAGACCCTACTTTCTTCGACCTCTTCAAATCGACTTGGGCGCAAAACGGCCTGACCGAAGGCATTACCGACCTGCAATACAAGACGGGTTGGTCGTTCATCGGATCCGTGCCGCCTTCCGTCGAGCAGTTCAACAAGGTCCAGCAGACGACCGATGAACGCCTGGCGTGGCTGTACAAGCAGCTGGATGGATTGGCCGCGGTGACTGGCCGGCCGCTCACGGCGACGGGCGTTGATGCGCTGAGCTATGCGCAACAGAACCTGAACGCCACGAACTTGAAAACCGGCACGGTCCCGGTGGCACGTTTGTCGGGTACGGCCTCGACGCTGACGGCGGGCGCGGCGCAAAAGCTGGCGACTGCTCGAACCATCGCCACCACGGGCGACGCAATCAGCTCCGGATCGTTTGACGGCTCCGCCAACCTGTCGTTGGGCCTGACGCTCAGTCCAAGCGGCGTTACGGCGGGCAGTTACGGCAATGCGAACGCCGTGCCGACCTTCACGGTGGATGCGAAAGGGCGCGTGTCGGCAGCTGGTGAGGTCGCCTTGGGCAACGCATCGACCGCGACGAAACTGGCCGCTGCACGCACCTTCTCGGTCACGGGCGGCGCGACGGCGGGCGGGGTGGGTTTCGACGGATCGGGCAATGTGGCGCTTAATGTGACGGCGCTGGACGTGTCAAAGGCGAATGCTGGCACCTTGCCTGTGTCGCGCGGCGGCACGGGCGTGGCGACGGTGGCGGCCGGGACGTATCTGACGGGGGCTGGCGCGGGTGCGGTGGTGTCGCGCACGCCGGCGCAAGTGCTGGAAGATATCCAGGCGTTGCCGAAGGTGGGCGGTGATGTCAGCGGGCCGGTGCTGCTGGGGGCCGGGGCGACGATCGGTGCGCAGTATGGCGTGAATACTGCGGCGGGACGCACGGCGCATGTGCTGTTGCCCGATGGAGGTGGGTATTCCTCCAACACCGGGACGATCACTGGCGCGATGAAGATCACGTTGCCGGCGGCCGCGATCGGGGCGAACACGATGCTGCGCCTCCGCGTAGACATATTCGAGTATCTGGACGGCGTGCCACCTGTATCCATTTTGATTCACGGGTACGTGCAGACGACGAAGGCGTGGACGCGATGCGGAGTGACGGTGCTGGCGGGGAGTGCGGTTTCCGACCTTCCTGTCCGATTCGGCGCGGATGTGGCGGGAAATCTGTGCATCTGGCTGGGCGATACGACCAAGTCATGGTCGTACCCGAGCGTGACCGTGGCCGAGGTCCTGGCCAAGTACAACACATCGGGTGCTACGGTCGCGGCGTGGGGAGTCGGCTGGAAAGTGGAGCCGGTCACGGCCTTGGAGACCGTGTTGCAAACCTTGGCGGGAGAAAACCTGGCGTTCGCGCGCGCGGACATCGCCCGCGTGAGCGGTTTGCAGGATGCCTTGGACTTGAAAGCCAATACTGCTGTCACCATGGTGGCCGGCAATGGTTTGAGCGGCGGCGGCACACTGAGCGCGAATCGCACGTTCGCACTGGGCACGCCCGGCAAGTTGACAGCGGTGTCCACCAATGCGGTGACGACGGCCAGCCATACGCACGAGTTGGATACGCAGACGGGGAAAATGGACGCCACCGCCGGCCGGATCCTGCTTGTCGGTGCGTTTGGTATTGGTGCTGAAAATCCGCTTGATACGAACGACCTCAACACGATCACGATTCCCGGGAAATATGGCCAGTCCGCCAATCCGAACGCCACGTTTGCGCGGAACTATCCGATTGCGAACGCCGGTACGTTGGATGTGAGCATGGCCGGTACCTACATCGTCACGCAGACATACACGGCGTTCTCGCCTCTCCGCGTATTCGTGCGGGCGCGAACGAGTCCCACGGTATGGAGCGCGTGGACTGAGTTGGCGTCGGTCGACCAAGCAGCCAGTGCGGCGCCTGCCGGATTGACGGGCTTTTTCGCGCAGTCTTCCGCTCCGGTTGGATGGTTGAAGGCAAACGGAACCGCGGCGTCTGTTGCGGCATATCCCGACCTTGTCAACGCGATATACAGGGGCGATGCATCAAATGCGACCGCCCCTTTCGGGTACCGGTGCACCAACGCAGCCAACCCGTCCGGCACGAGAAACGTGGCGGGTTCGTTCATCGTGTTGCCCGATTTGCGCGGCGAGTTTGTCCGTGGCTGGGATGACGCACGGGGAATCGACCCGACCCGTTCATACGGAACCGCGCAGCAGGACGTGTTTCGGGAGCATATTCATTCCTATGGCGTCTATACGGGCGGAGACGGAGGAGGCAGAGTGATCGCGGGGGGCTACGAAAATGGCAACAATCACTCCGACGTGGTGATCGGCGGAGTGGGTTCGGCCATGAACTCCCTGGGCCAGTTCATCGGCGGATCCGAGACCCGGCCCCGCAACGTGGCATTGCTTGCGTGCATCAAGTACTGATAGGAGTTTAAGAAATGATCACTGGACATATCGCTAACGAAAGCACTTCGCGAAGCATCCCCTGCGTGGTGTCGCAGCTGGATGTTGACGGCTATTTCCTGGCGGCCGCCATCGCAGATCCGTCACCCCAGGAACCGGGGGTATTCCTGATCCCCGGCGGCGCGGTGGTCGCCGCGCCTCCGGAGCAGATCGAACCTGGTAAGGCGTATCGCTTGGGTGACAACGGATGGGACGTTTTTGACGACCATCGGCAACAGCCCCTCTACCGGACAACGGACGGTGCACGGTACGTGCCTGGCCTGTCGGGGGTGGACGGCGCTGCCGCCTACGTGGGTGTAGGGCCGCTTCCCGGTTGGCTGACTCTGCTGCCGAGACCGGATGCGTGGAGCGTCTGGTCGGGTGATCAATGGGGGCGCGACGAAGATGCCTGGCTTGCCGCGCAACGTGCGGCCTTTCCGTCGCAGAAACACGAACGCCTGACCCAAGCGACATCGCGGATTGCGATATTGCAGGATGCCGTGGACCTGGGCATGGCAACAGCGGCCGAGGAAACGTCGCTTCGTGAATGGCGCGCCTATCGCGTCGCGGTCTCGCGGCTGGAAACAGGCAGCGGCCAAATCCCCGATTGGCCTCCGGAGCCGGCCAACGTCAACCCGCCCGCCTGACGCGGGTTTTTTTTCGTCCCTACAGGAGGCCATCCTGCATACGCTTCTCAGGAGCAACCCCACTATGGAACCCGGTTCTACAGGCCTAGGAGGCCTGGCCGCCTTGAAGGTCGCAATGGCGTACGGCATTCCCGCAGCGATTGCCGCCATGCTCGGCCTCTTGATCATGCCCCCGCGCACCGTCAGGGAGTTCACCGTGCGCACGGTGTCCACCGTTGCGTGTTCCTTCCTGTTTGGGCCGGCCCTGGCCGGCGCCGTCATTGCGTGGAAGCCCGCCTTGATGGAAGCCATGACCTGGCTGGCGCACCACGGCGCCGGCAGCGATGATGCCTTGCTTGCAAAGTTTTACGTGCTTGGCCCCAGCATGCTGCTAGCGGGGCTGCCTGCTTGGTGGGTGCTGGGCGCTTACATGCGCTGGATGGCCAGCATGCGGCAGAAGGGCCTGCTGGCGTGGTTGGCGGAAGTGCGCGCCAACGTCTTGGGCGCGCGGCGGGATGGGGGAGGCGGGCATGGATCTTGACGTGATCACGCGGACCGTCATCAACCCGGCGCTCGCGCTGCTGTCCGCGGGGATGGACTCGCCTGAGGCTCGGGTCATGCTGCTGGCAATCGGCTTGCAGGAAAGCCGATTTCTGCATCGCCGTCAGATCGGCGGCCCGGCGCGCGGACTCTGGCAGTTCGAGCAGGGCGGTGGCGTGCGCGGCGTGTTGGCGCATCCGGCCAGCCGGGATGCGGCACAACGGATCTGTGCGGCCTGCCGTGTTGCGCCAGCCGCGGCGTCTGTCTATCCGGTATTAGAGACTGACGACGTGCTCGCCTGCGCCTTCGCGCGCCTGCTGCTCTGGACGGATGCCAAGCGGCTGCCTTCGGTCGATGATTCGTCGGGCGCTTGGTCGCTTTATTTGCGGACCTGGCGGCCGGGTAAACCGCATCCACAGACATGGCCTGCGCTGCACGCCCAGGCTACCGCAGCGGCGGGAGGGCGGCGTGCTCGCGTGGCTTAAGCGCTTCAAATCAGGGGCGATTGCCATCTGTGGGGCGATTACCTTGCTGACCGTGGCGTATGTGAGGGGCCGTGGCGCAGGACGCAACGCCGAACGTAAAGAACGTGAGGGTCGGATTCATGGGCAAGCTGATCGTGCCCGCCAGGAGGTGAGGCATGTGCAGGACGACACGGCGCGCATGGATGACGGGGCTATTGCTGATGAGCTCAAGCATGACTGGATGCGTGGCCCCGGCGCGCGTGGGCGTTGAGTACTGCGAGCATGCAAGGCCAGTCTATTTCGGCAGTTCGGCGCAAGTAGATGCCACGCCTGCCGAGATCCGACGACAGATTCGGGACGGGAATGCCACCTGGCGGGCCCTATGCGGGAGGAAGTAATACATGGTCTAGTTGATAATGTGGATTATGGCTCTATGGTTATGGGCCAAGAGCGCGCACGATACCGCTTTCGAACCTACCTTCAGGACCCATCATGACTTCCCGCCTTGACTACGCCAATGCCTCCCCCGACGGTTACAAGGCCTTTGGCGCCGTTTATGCCTACCTGCAGAAATGCGGTTTGCCGAAAGTGTTGGTCGACCTTGTCTATTTGCGGGTGTCCCAGATCAACGGCTGCGCCTATTGCATCGATATGCACTCCCGCGATTTGATCAAGTCGGGGTTGTCCATCGATAAGCTGGTGCTGGTGCCGGTCTGGCACGAGGCCGGTGCCGTGTTCAGCGACCGCGAACGCGCGGCGCTGGCCTGGGCGGAAACCGTTACCCGCGTGTCTGATACCGGCGTTCCCGACGCAGACTATGCCGCAGCGGCGGCCGAATTCAGCGCCAAGGAGCTTGCGGACCTGACTTACGCGATCGGGCTGATGAACGCATTCAACCGCTTGGGCGTTTCTTTCCGCGCCACGCCGGCCGCCGTCGCCGCCGCGAAAAAGGCGTAACGCCCCAGGCAAGGTAAAAAGCGGGCCGGATGGAGTCCGGTCCGCGATATTCCGGTACGGGACATCAGGAGGCTGCTTGCGCAAATCCGGGATCACGTCGCTGCGCCCGGAATCAGTCCAGGTCCACCATGCGCGGCGTCGTCCGGGCGTCGTCCGTTGCGCCAGCACATAGCGCGCTGGCCTCCACTACGGCGATCCTGCCGTCCACCGTGCCCGCCAGCAGCGTGCCGCCGGCCGCGTCCATGGCCAGGATCAGGGTTGGAAAACCGTCCAGGCGCACCTTGGCGTCGAGCCGCAGCGCGCCCGTCTGCGCGTCGATCAGTTGCAGGCCGCCGTCCAGGAAAGCGGCTGCGATCAGGCCGGCTTCGGGCAGGGCTACGATGGCGCTGGCCGAGGCGCGGGTGGGCAGGCGCCACGCCTCGCGGTCCCTGTCCAGCGGTTTGCGGTAGAGAAAGCCCGTGTAGGCGTTGTCGACGGTGGGCGAGTAATGCTTGCCGCAGATGATCACTCCCGCGCCCAGCGCGTCGTCGACGTAGCAGCCGCAAAGCTCCATGGCGTGACTGGCGGGTGTCCTGTCTGCCTTAAGCAAGGGCCAGAGCCGGCGTACCGTCCCGTCTGGCTGGACGATGCACAGGAACTTGTGTTCGTGCGAACTGGCGGGCGTGCCTTGCAGCAGGAACAGCCAGGGTGCGCCGCGTATGCCGATGTAGTGGTTGAAGCAGTCGAAATGTCCAAGGTCCAGACGCCGTTCCTCACCGGATGCCAGGTGCAGCAGCACATCCCGCGCGGGTGTGCCCGCAAGATGAAAGCGGTTCTGGCGACCCAGCAGGGCGCCCTGCGGCGTGGCCGAAAACGTGAACTCGCCTTCATAGGCACGCGTCAGGCGCAACCCGTCATCCGTCAAAGTGTATAGCCGCGAGTCCTGCCGGCCGTAGGCGGCAGGATGATCCGTCGTCTCCACGACATGGACGTGCAGGCCCGCGCCGCGGAGAATTTCCGCGCCGTGCCCGGGACCACCGTAGGCCGCGATGCGCTCGCCATTGCGGTGGTAGATCTCAAGCCGGCAGCCCTCGTGCGCAATGGCGAAGCGATCGTTGTCCAGCCAGGCGACGTCTTTGATGGCGCCGCGCCCTGTCCAGTGGTGGATGCCGAACCAGTCCTTGAGGCGTGCTTCAGGCGTGTGCAAGTCGGCCGGCGGCGCCTCGTGGGGCGCGATGTGCGTGGGATCCAGTTCCAGGTCAGCCGGACGGAACGCGGCGCTTGACGTGCCGGATGTGTTTGCCCGCAGCACGTACAAGGTGTCGAACGCCGCGTCGGGGTCATCGGTCGGCAGGCCCCACTCCTCGTCCCACGGGCGTACCCAGGCTTCGATCTGGTCTCCCGACGCGTTGTAGCGGCACCGCACGACTTCGGGCACGTTGTTGAACAGGCGCGTGCCCTGCGGCTTTTGCCAATCCCAGACGACGAGGTCGCCTTCGAACAGAAAGCCGCCGTCATAACTGCCGGCGCCGATGGCCAGCGACGTGCCAGCGGGGGAGAAGGCGACGTCGTTGACGGGAAACCGCAGATCGTCGAAGACGGCGAAGGGGACCCACGCGTCACGGCGATAGAGCGCGACGCGATAACGCAGCGTCCGGCCCCCGTAGGCGGCGCGGGCGCGCGGGTTGGCCAGCAACGGGAACGCCGAGGCGACCGCCGCCACGTCTTGTTCCGAGTTGAAGAACACGCCGGTGATTGTTCCGCTGCCGCGCAGCGTTGGTTCCATAAGGGTGGTCATCGCAAGCGCTTACCGGGTGTCGATTCCCGGCACGCCTTGCCGGATGTCGCGCGAAAATGTCGCGGGGGTTGGGCTGGCGCGGGCGCGGTCCGTGTAGCGGCCCAGCCTCCGGTACTGTCCGATGTCGCCGGCGCCTTGCAGCACATGCAGATCGTAGAGGTACTCCGGCAGATAACCCGACACCAACTGCCGGAAGTCCAGCGGCAGGCCCGGCACGATGCGCCGCGCCATCTGGAACACAATGGTCGTGCAATTGGCTGTCAGCGTGTGATAGAAGCGCGGCGTATGCCGTAGGCGGTTGGCGCTGTCCACGTAAGCCAGGAACAGCGAACGCGCGGCGTCCAAGGGCATGTGGATGCGGTACAGGTAGCCGTCTTCGCCGCGCACGTTGGTGCGCACGCGCAGGCTGTCTTCTTCGGTGGACGCGATGACGCTCAGTTCATATTGCTTGAAGAAGCCGCCGATCTCTGAAAAGCGGTCGCCTTGCTTGCGTCGTATCTCTACCGAGAACACGACGTAGCGATCGTCGCCGAAGCCGAACGACACCAAGGCATGGGCGATGGCGGGACGATTCCAATAGGACAACGCCACATCCACGGATTGCAGCTCGTCCAGCGCGTAGCGCCGGGTTTCCCAATGTGGCGTGAAGTCGGTGCGGGTGCGCCAGTCGAAGTTGCGCACGTTGTGCAGCGTGACCTGGCTGCCGTCGACCTCGCCATGCGTCTGCCGTGCGACCTCGGGTATCCAGTCGCGGTCGTTTGAAGGCCGCAGGGTGAACCACCAGCCCAGCAGCGCGATGACGGCCACGGCAAATGCATACCAGGCGGGCTGCCAGGCCGGCCAGGCCAGCGCCGCGCCGGCGGCAAGCGAGGACGCCAGCCAAGCGAGTGTCAGCGCACCCCGCAGGCCGGGCGAAAAAGGCGCGCGCATCCACAGCGCCAACGCGCCCCATGCGGCGGTCAGCGCGATGACGATGCCAATCAGGAGGGACGCTGCCATGGAGATCAAGGGCGCTCCGGATGGGGTCAGCGGTCGGCGACCGTTGCCAGCAAATCTGATTCGTACATGGCCGCTGGTGAAATGATCGGCTCATCCCAGGGGATGTCGCGGCCGTACCGTTCCCGCATCTTGGCCTGTACGGCGGGCGAGCTCAGGTCGAAGCGCTTGAGCGGCGCAAGCGCGCCGATCTCGACGCCCAGCGTGCGCTGGTAGATCTTCCAGACAAGTTCCGAACAGTAGATCTTGTCGTCCGACCAGGCGAACACCAGGTCATAGGGCTTGCCCGCATAAGCCGCCCCCGCCGCCGCCAGCTGTTCGCGCACGGCGGGCGTCAGCCGCGAGGCATCGCGCAAGCGCTTGACGACGTAATGGCCGCGTTCGCCCTGCGCCGCCCATTGGTCAAGCGGCGTATAGCTGACGCGGGCCGCGGCCTCCAGCACGTAGGGGCGGCCTTGACGCGTCACGATCATGCCCATGTGGCTGTAGGGAGAGTGCGTAGCTTGCTGGATGGCCAGGCTTTGCGCCGACCGGGACTGCTGGAACACCAGGTCGCCGGTCTGCAATTCGGGCGCGGCCGCGGCGGTCAGCGATAGCGAGGACAGCGCGGCCAGGACGGCGGCGCGTGACCAGGCCGGCAGGGTCATGAACGCACCCGGCTGGCGGCCGGCGGTTCTTTTTTGCCGCGCGGTTTAGGCGCGGGCTTTTTCGTTTCGGCGGGAGCATCGAACTCCTGCTTGTTGCGCTCACCACGTGGGGTGTTTTCCGGATGGGGTTTGGGAAAAGCCCAGGGCTTCGTTTTCTGATCCATTGCATGTACTCCTTGCACAGGCGGAACAGTAGCATTAGCCGTGGCCGTGAGTAAGTGAGGGTTGACGTCAATATTCATCACATCGTGATTTTTAGGGAAAAATTTCGGGGATTGGACCGCCCGGGCGGCAGGAATGTTCCCCGCTTGCGGCCACTGCCCGACCGGTCCCGGCAGAGCGGGCGGCCGTGTGATGCGGCGGCGCATGTTATCGCGGAACGGCGGATCGGCGCCGCGAGCGTTTCCTTTCAGGGTTTTGCCGTTTGCCAATTGCGGTCGAACTGCAGGCGCACCTGCCGCACCCAATCATCGATCGCCGCCCGCACATCGTCCGGCGTGGGCTTCTGGTCGGGGGGGAGATTGCTGCCGGTGACGGTGCCCAGCGACGCGATCAGCAGTTCGTTCGTGTTGGCGTCGCGCACCGCGGCTTCAATGAGCAGGCGCGCCGATTGATCCCGGTAGCCCGCGGCCTTGGCGGTCTGGCCGATTACGTAGCCGATCGGAATGTACTCCATCGCGCGGGGATCTCGGTCGTTCTTGAACGTGCCCGTGATCGCCGCCCTGATGCGCAGCGCGTGCGGCGCGGGCGCCGACAGCAATTGATAGCCTGCTTGCGAAAATTCCCGGCGCACGGCTTCGTTCATGTAGGCCAGCACGCGCTCGCGCAAGGCCGCGTTGTCCTTGAAGTCCAGGTCGTCCGGGCGGTCGCCCGGAATGTAGGCCACCGGATCCATGACGAGCTTCTTCTCGTACACGCTACCGATCGGCGGACCCGGGCGTGTCCATAGGCGCCCGGCGCTCCACGCCGGGTCAGCCTGAAGCTGCATCTGGTCTTCGCCCAGCGAGGTGGAGTAGTCCTGCGCGCGGGGCAGGTTGGTGCAGCCTGCCAGGGCGATGACGGCACAGCCGGCGGCCAAGGCCAATCGGGAGATCATGGGTGTTCCTTTCCAGGCAATGCCGGCATCCACGCCGGCGCATTCGTGATTATCTGCCTGTTCCTGATGGTCAGCGTGGGATTCGGCGGGAGCGCGGGCGGCCGGGGTTGGGTAAACCCTCTCGGGAAACGGAGCTCATCCTTTTTTTCCACGGCGCGGGCGTTCGCGTGGACGCCGCCAGGACTACGATGGGAGGCGTGCACATAGGGAGGAAACTATGGACACCGCTAAGGAATGGTATGCCGCAGTCAAGGAATGGCAGCGCGCCCGCGACGAGCTCACCGCAGCGATCGCCGCGATCAAATGGCCCAATCCCACGCAGGGGTGCCTGGCGAGCTACGACCGTGCGTACGCGCTCGAAACCGAGGCCCGCGACCGCATGAACCAGGCATACGAGCGCGTCCGACGATAGGCCGCAAGCCGTCCTCCACGGCGCCACGAGCGGTCTGGCTCCATAAAACTGGATTCCGTTGGCCCTGTGCATGGGGCCACGAAGGCGCTATGTTGTGTTTTTTCCTGCAAACAGACCGCCCATCATGTATTTGCCGTCCGCCTTTCGAGAAGACGATCTTGCCGTCCAGCATGATTTCATCCGCGCCCATCCGCTGGGCGCCATCATGACCCACGGGGAGGGTGGGCTGATGGCCAACCACATTCCCTGTCTGCTCTATCCCGAAGGCCCGCATGGCGTGCTAAGGCTGCATGTGGCCCGCGCCAATCCGCAGCTGGCGCAGTTGGCTTCGGGCCAAGAATGCCTGGTGGCTTTCCATGGCGCGCAGGCCTACATCACGCCGTCCTGGTACGCGACCAAGGCGGAGACGCACAAAGTCGTGCCGACATGGAATTTCGTGGCGGTGCATGTCTGGGGCACGCCGGCGATCCAGGACGATCCCGCATGGTTGCGCGCGCAGCTCGAGGCCTTGACCGAGAGCCAGGAAAAGGCGCGCACGCAGCCGTGGAGCGTGGATCAGGCTCCGCCCGATTTCATCGCCGCGCAGATGCGCGCCATCATCGGCGTCGAAATCCCGATCTCGCGCATCGAAGGCAAATGGAAGGTCAGCCAGAACCGCACGGCGGCTGACCGGCAAGGCGTGGCGGAAGGCCTGGCCAGCGAGGGCGGCAACGCCGTCATGGCTGGACTGGTGGCGCGGCGGGGCGGGCTGGCCTGAAGGCGGAGGCGCCCAGCCCGGCGGCAAAGCAGGCGATGGCGGCGGCTTGCAGCAAGGCGGCCATCGCCAAAAATCCCACCAACGATTGCCCAGTTGCATCCAGCACGGCGCGCAGGACTCCGAACAACGCGGGCGCAAAGGCGTAAGCGCCTTGGGACAACGCCACGATCAGCGGCACGACGCGCACCGCGTCTTCGCGCGCGAATTCGGTTTGCGCGATCAGGGGGGGCAACGAGGTCGCGTTGCCGATGCCCGATCCAAACAGCACCACGCCTGCCCAGACGGCCCAGCCATGGTCCGGCGCCAGCATCAGCGTGAACGATCCGCAGATTTGAATGGCGTAGGCCAGGCAGGCCACCTTGCGGCGATCGGCGCCGGACGGCATCAGCCATCCCACCAGCATGCGCCCGGCTATGGCGGCAGCTGTTGCGACGCCCATCGCCATGCCCGCCCACTGCGCGCCCAGCAAGGGCGCCAACAAAGACAGCAGATGCGCGATCAAGCCGATCTGGGCAAATAGCCCCAGCGCCATGCCGGCGGACAGCGTCAGGAAGGCGCGGTCGCGCCATAGGTTGCCCACGCGAGGCTGCGTAGCGGGCGGCGCGGCTGCCGCCCCAGCGGCGTCGTCGCCGTCGGCCAACTGACCCAGCTGCTGCGGCGTGACGGCGAACACTTTGCGCGACAGCACGGCGATCACCGCCACCATCACGGCACCCACCCACAGCGCGGCCTGCGCGAATCCGGCCTGCGCGATCAGAAACACCCACAGCGGCGAAAACACGATCCCGCCCACGCTGGCGCCGTTGTAGGCCATGCCCAGCGCGGCCGGACGCCGCCGCACGAACCACGGCGCGATCAGCGCGTTGACCGCCGCCGCACCCAAGGCCACCCAGCCCATGCCGCTGATGATGGCGGCCACGTACAACTGCCACGGGGCTTGGGCCAGCGCCCATCCCGCCACTCCCAATGCCAGCAGCACGGCGCCGCCGAACGTGGTTTGCGCAACGCCCGCACGGCGGTACAGGCGGGGCAGGTTGGCGACCACCACGGTGCCGGCCAGGAAGTGCAGGGTGACCGCGCCGGATACCAGCGCCACGCTCCAGCCGGTGCGTTGCACCACCGCATGCAGGTATACCGGCGGGCCGTAAAAGCCGACGCCCCAACCGAAAACGGCCAGCGTGAACGTGGCGGCAAGGACTTTCCAGCCGAAGAACGAGTAGGTAGCGGGCATAGGGGTCGGGATGCGTCGGGTGTCTTATCGGGATGACTCGCAGTATGCTTAAGCCTTGCACACAACACTTTGGTCTACGGCGAATCATGGAATCCGAGTTCGCAGACATCAATCTATCCGGCGTGGCGGGCGCCATCGCCGACCCGGCCCGCGCCCGCATGCTGTGCCTGTTGCTGGACGGCCGCGCCCGCACGGCAACCGAGCTGGCCGCCGCCGCAGATATCGGCGCCTCCACGGCCAGCAGCCATTTCCAGCGCTTGCGCGAGCAGGGGCTGGTCGACATGGCGGTGCAGGGCAAGCACCGCTACTTCCGGCTGGCCAACAGCGAGGTCGCGCACGCGCTGGAGGCCTTGCTCGTCGTAGCGGGAGCCGAACGCGTGCCGTTCAAGCCCAATACGCCGTCCGCGCTGCGCGAGGCCCGTACCTGCTACGACCACATGGCAGGCACGCTTGCCGTGCGTATCCACGATGCCATGCTGGCGCGCCAATGGCTGGTGGCCGACGGCCGCGACTACGTGTTGACGCCGCTAGGCGAGGCCTCGCTGGCCCAGATCGGCGTGGATGCCGTGCAAGCACGGCAGCGCCGCCGGCGTTTCGCGTGCGCCTGCCTGGACTGGAGCGAACGGCGTTCGCATCTGGGGGGGGCGCTGGGCGCGGCCTTGCTGGACGCGCTGATGCAGCGTGGCTGGATCGCCAAAGACCTGGATTCGCGCGCGCTTTCAGTCACGCGCAAGGGCGCGCAGCAGTTTCCGGCCTTCTTCGGCAAGGCCGACGCGCAAGCGGCCGACGGCTGGCAGCAGGAGGGCAAGCATGCCGCGGCATAGCCTGAAATTGTCCGCGTCGCGCCAGGGTTCCGTCTTGTAGGCGGCACATCGAACACATCCATTCCCGCCGCGAATGCGGCTTTTTTTTCGCTGGTCAACTTTAGCTGATCAACCCTGTACAGGAGGTGGCCTTGCCTACGCTGGCACTGCACGCATTCCGTTCCTTCACGCGTTTCGTGGCGGAACTTCGCATTGACGTCAATCATGCTCCGCAAGAAGTGGAGAACGAACTCGATGCCATACACGACCGGATGAGTCGTCCCCTGGATCGCTTGCACGGGCTGCCGGAGGTCAAGACCGACATCCCTGGCATTGTCCTTCGCTACCGCGAAGCCGACGGCGAGTACTACGTGTATGTGGTGGATGTGCGGCGGGACAGGGTGGCGGGCTACACGGTGTTCAACCGGCTGATCGAAGTGGGCAGGCGGGCTGACCCCTATGTGCGCGCCCCGCATTCGAAATACGCGGCGGCCTATCAGGGCATGGGTCTGGCGACGGCGGTGTACCGCTGGGGGTTGGACGCAGGCTTATGCATTGTCAGCGGCGCCCGCCAATCCACCGGCGCGCACCGGCTCTGGATGGGGCTGGCCAGGCATTACGAGCTGGGCTATGTGGATCTGCGGCGCAAGCAATTGCGCTATCTTGGGCCTGCGGTGCCGCCCCGCGTGCAGGAGGATCTGCATACGCGGATGATCCTGCTGGGCCGGGGCTGGACCTTGGCCGATTACATGCGGGCAACGGGCATGGCGGGGTCCGAAGATGCGCTTTCGCAACACGACTTAGGGAAATCCCCGTAATTTCGGCGCGGGGGCACGCGCCGTGTTTGCCGCGCCGGGCCGCAGGCCGCATCAGGCTTGCCGATGCGGCTTGTTCCCGGCCCGCGTTCTTCGCATATGAGAATCGGGGACGCAGGTGTTGTAGTGCAACAATGTTTCTAGTTTCTGCCTGGGTTACAAAACATATCTGAACTGTCATGAACAGGCGCGGTATGCTCGATTGGAGAAAGAGGGCATCCGAAGTGCATCAGAACAACTTGATCTACAAGGGATACCGGCTGACAGCCAAGGTCTCCCGGGGCGCGGACGCTGAAATCCCGGCGCTGCCCAGCGGCCCCGTATTCGTCGCATCGGTAATGGTGGTACAGGCAGGCGCCGTCCAGGAAGGCGGCGACGAATACCCGGTTCCCCGTTTCGCCGATGGCGGCTTCGTCTACAGTCCGCGAGAAGCCGTGCATGCGGCCATATTGCATGGCCGCGAGATTGTCGACGGCCTGACGAACATGCCGTCCTAGCCGGAAAAGACTTCCCGCCAGTCCCGCGTCTTGGCCAGCGTCTGCACCGTGGCGGACTGCTCGAGAATGGTCACGGCCTTCTTGAATTCCTCGGCCGACGCGCCGTCCTCCAGGATGACCATGCGCGAATTGCGCGCATCCGCCATCTTCACGTCCGACATTTTGCCGTGGGTCTGGTAGACCTGCGTCCAATCCATTTTCTTGCCGGCCTTGAGCGCGATCGGTTCGATATAGGTCAGCGCCGTGCTGCCGGCCGCGCGTACCGCGAACGCGAAGTCTGCCGTGTGGCCGCTGCTGCCCTTGGCGCGCGCGCCCTTGACCATGCGGTTGGCGCCCACGCCTTCGGCCAGGGCGCGGCCGACCTGGGCGCGAAAGCGCAACTGGCTGAAGCGGGGCATCCACTTGGCGCATTGGAACGACAAGGCCATGGCCAGTTTCACGGCGTCCCACAAGGCTTCTTGCAACTGTTCGTTGGGGCCCGAGGCCACGATGGCGCCGTCGCGGTCGAAATGCGCCAGGCTGACCCCGGGGGTTTCGTTCAGCAGATCAATGCGCTTGGCCCCGACGTCGATACCGTAGCTGGACGCATGCATCGAGGTCTCACAGGCGTCGGTCAGGTAGAACGACGTGTCGTCAGGGTGCGCGATGAAAAAGGCGGCATGCTGGCCGTCAAGCCCCAGGGTCATGGGGGACACCGCGCGGATGGCATGTTCACCGGCCGGCAGGACGGTCCAGCCGGAGGCTTCCAGAAAAGTGCTCATAGGATCAATTCGATTTGGCGGCCTTTGAGGGGATGCGCAAATCCGCCGGCAAGCGTCAGGTTCGCCCGCGGCAGGAAGTACTGCATCAGCGCGCCGATAGTGTGCAGGGCGGGCACGACGGGTTCGGCATAGCCTTCGCCTTCGTCCACCCAGATATGTTCATGGCTGCGGTCCGCGAGCGGCTTGCGGTACTGCGGCCGGCCCACGCCGACCAGGCTGGTGTGGAAGGAATCATCCGTGTCCACGCCGAACACCCGATGCGGGCCGACGAAAAGGCTGGCGCAAAACGCTTCCGTCAGGAAGATCGTGGCCTGGCCATGCACGGCGGTGCGCGCACCGCGGTAGATCACCCGGAAAATCACATCGTCGCGCACGTCGCCCTTGACCTTGCACGCACTGGCGAACTCCATCCATTGGATGTTGTTGGCGGCGGGCTTCGGAATCCAGGAAATCGGCTTTACGGTTTCCTTGGGTTCGGCAAGGATCTCCTGCACCTCATCAACGGTGATTAACGGTTCGAACTTGTTGGCCATGGAACGGATCTAGGGTCTTGGAATTGCGCTGCGGATGCGCTGCGCCGCTCGCGACAGGGCGCAGGGAACTCATGCGCGCAAACAGTGCGAGGGGGCGTAATCTTACAAGATGAAGACGATGCGAAGCCTTTAGCTGTATATCCATACAGCTAAAGGCGGGCGGGGCAATCCAGGTTTAGCGCGGGGTCAGAGCGCACTGGCCGAGAACGTGTCGCATTGCTTGATGTTGCCGCTTTCCAGCCCCCGCTTGAACCAGCGTACGCGCTGGGCCGACGAGCCGTGCGTGAACGAGTCCGGTACGGCATAGCCCTGGGCCTGCTTCTGCAGCCGGTCGTCGCCGATGGCGGTGGCCGCCGCCAGCGCTTCTTCAACGTCGCCGCCCTCCAGGATGTTGCGCGCGGCATCGGCACGTTGCGCCCACAGGCCGGCGAAGCAGTCGGCCTGCAATTCCACCCGCACCGACAACGCATTGGCTTGCGCAGGATTGCGGCGGCGCAGTTGGTCCACCTGGTCCGAGATGCCCAGCAGGTGCTGGACGTGGTGTCCCACTTCATGCGCGATCACGTAGGCTTGGGCGAAGTCGCCCGGCGCCTTGAACTTGTTTTGCAATTCATCGAAGAAGGCCAGGTCGATATAGACCTTGCTGTCGCCGGGGCAGTAGAACGGCCCCATCGCGGATTGGCCGGTGCCGCACGCCGTGGGCGTGGCGCCGCGGAACAGCACGAGCTTGGGCGCGACATATTGGCGGTTCAGGTCCTTCTGAAAGATCGCGGTCCAGGTGTCTTCGGTTTCGCCCAGCACCTTGGCCACGAAGCGCGCTTGCGGATCGTTGACGGGCGGCCGGGTGGCCGGCGCCTGCTGCTGGGTCTGGGGCGGCCCTTCGGCCATTTGCAGGACCACGCTGGGGTCCACGCCAAAGTACATGGCCACCAGGGCAAGTACTATCGTACCGATGCCGATGGTCCCTCGGCCGCCGATACGGGGACCACTGGCTCGTCGGTCTTCCACATTGTCGCTTTCACGCGAGTCATCGAGGCGCATACTGTTTCTCCGGGCGGGTCGGCGTTCCCGCCAATTTGCATCGCCGCGCCATGCTGGGCGGCATTCAAGAGTGTTAGGATAATCCCATGGCCTTGTATTTATCTATTCATCCTGCGAATCCTCAACCTCGCCTGCTCAAGCAGGCAGCCCAATGGCTGAACGATGGAGGCCTGGTGGCGGTGCCCACCGACTCCAGCTATGCCGTCGTCGCGCGCCTGGACGACAAGGACGCCGCGGACGGTTTGCGCCGGCTCCGCGGCCTGGACGAAAGGCACCACCTGACGCTGCTGTGCCGCGACCTGGCCGAAATCGGCCACTTTGCCCGCGTGGACAACAAGCAGTACCGCCTGCTGAAGGCGGCCACGCCGGGCCCTTGGACCTTCATCCTGGAAGCCACCAAAGAAGTGCCGCGGCGCGTCTCGCACCCGTCGCGCAAGACGATCGGCATCCGCGTTCCGGACCACGCCGTCATGCTGGGCCTGCTTGAGCAAGTGGGGGCGCCTTTGCTTTCCACGACGCTGATTCCCAAGGACGAAACGGACGCGTTGAACGACGCCGAAGACATCCGCGCGCGCTACGACCACGATCTGGCGGCCATCATCGACGCGGGCGCTTGCCCGCAATCCCCGACGACAGTGATCGACCTGACCGGCGATGATCCGGTGGTCGTGCGCGTGGGCCGCGGCGACCCGGCCACGCTTGGCCTTGCCTGAATCTTTTCCACTCCGTAGTGCCTCGCGTGCCGGCCGCTGCCGGCGCGCGGCTCATCTACAATCCGGTTCGCCATGAACGACATCATCCAAACCATTGCGGTCTACGCGATACCGGTCATCTTCGCCATCACCTTGCACGAGGCCGCGCACGGCTATGTCGCGCGGATGTTCGGCGACCCGACGGCCTACGAGGCCGGCCGGATCAGCCTGAATCCGGCGCGTCATATCGACCCTGTCGGCACATTGCTGGTGCCGGTGGTCATCCTGTTGGCCTCCAAGCTGTTGGGCAGCCCGGGCATGCTGTTCGGCTGGGCCAAACCCGTGCCGGTGGATTTCGGCCGGTTGCGCCGCCCCAAGCGCGACATGCTGTGGGTGGCGCTCGCCGGGCCCGCCGCCAACTTGCTGATGGCGGTCCTGTGGGCGTTCTCGCTGCGCATGATGCTGGAATCCGGCATGCAGGAGTCCTTCTGGTTCCAGATGGGCGTGGCCGGCGTGAACATCAACTTGGTGCTGATGGCGCTGAACCTCCTGCCGATTCTGCCACTGGACGGGGGACGCATCCTGTTCAGCCTGCTGCCTAACCGCCTGGCCTGGCAATACTCGAAAATCGAGCCATATGGCTTGATGATCGTCATCGTCCTTCTGGTCACCGACGTGCTTTGGCTTCTGATGCGTCCGGTGTACGAATTTGGCACGACTATCGTTCAGTGGTTTCTGTAGGATTCCGGCCAAATTCCGTTAAACTCAGCGGTTTCATTGATTCTGGCCCTGGGGCATCCTGCCGTGGGGCGTTGGAGCCCTACATTTATGGCATCCCCTGCACCCGCCGCAGGCGTTAATTTCCAGGGCAGCTTGGTGGCCCTGGTCACTCCCATGCAGCCCGACGGCAGCCTGGATTACGCTGCCTACCGGTCATTGATCGACTGGCACGTCCAGGAAGGAACCGACGCACTGGTGGTGGTGGGCACCACCGGGGAGTCGCCCACGGTCTCCATGGAAGAGCACGCGGAACTGATCCGCGTCGCGGTTGAACATGCTGGCGGCCGCATCCCGGTCATCGCCGGCGTGGGCGCCAACTCCACCGACGAAGCCATCCACCTGACGCGCCACGCCAAGGCGGTTGGCGCAGCGGCCGGTCTGTCGGTCGTGCCGTACTACAACAAGCCTTCGCAAGAAGGCCTGTATCGCCACTTCCGCACGATCGCGGAAGCCGTCGATCTGCCGACGATCCTGTACAACGTGCCGGGCCGCACCGTTGCCGACATGAGCAACGAAACGGTCCTGCGCCTGGCGCAGGTGCCTGGCATCATCGGCATCAAGGACGCGACCGGCGACATCGCGCGCGGCGGCCTGCTGCTGCGCGAAGCGCCGGCAAGCTTCCAGGTTTTCAGCGGCGACGATCCCACGGCCGCCGCCCTGATCCTTCTGGGCGCGCGTGGCAACATTTCCGTGACTGCCAACGTGGCGCCCAAGCTCATGCGCGACCTTTGCGCCGCGGCGCTGGCAGGCGATGTGCCGAAGGTCCGTGAACTTAATGCGTTCCTGGCGCGTCTGAACAAGGCTTTGTTCGTTGAAGCCAATCCTATCCCCGTCAAGTGGGCGTTGGCCGAAATGGGCCGCAGCGCACTGGGCTACCGGCTTCCGCTGGTTGAACTGGGCTCGCAGAACCACGAAGTCGTGCGTCGCGCGCTCCAGGAAACGGGTCTGCTCTAAATATCGTGAGGATACGTATGAACAAACGTCATGCCGGTTTGTCGGCATTGATGTCTCTGGTGTTGTTGGCCGGCTGCAGCGAGGTCAACCAATTCCTGGGCAATGAAGAATCCGTCAACTACAAGAGCGCCGTCACCCAGCGTGGAGAGCCTCTGAGCATCCCGCCGGATCTGACTCAGGCCAACAGCGACCCGCGTTACCGCGCGCCTGCTTCGGGCTCGACGACGTACTCGCAGTTCCAGCAACAGGGCCAGGCGCAAGCCACGGCCCCGAAAACCAGCAACGTGCTGCCCGGCCGCCAGGACATGCGTGTCGAGCGTGACGGCGACCTGCGTTGGCTGGTCGTGGACCGTGCGCCCGAAGACGTGTTTCCGCGTCTGGTGGACTTCTGGACCGAGAACGGCTTTACCGTTGCCAGCAACAACCCCGCCGCAGGCCTGATCGAAACTGACTGGGCGGAAAACCGCGCCAAGATTCCGGAAAGCTGGCTGCGCCAGGCGTTGGGCGCCGTGCTGGAATCGGCTTGGGACAGCGGTGAACGCGAGAAATTCCGTACCCGCGTCGAACGCGTCAATGGCCACACCGAGGTCTATGTCAGCCATCGCCAGATGCTTGAAAAGCGCGTGGGCTCCGACGGCGGTCAAGTGCAGTGGCAGAACGGCAAGGAAGACCCGGGCCTGAACGCCGCCATGCTGGCGCGCATGATGGTCTACCTGGGTTCGGACGTGGACAACGCCCGCAAGCTGGTGCAACAGGCGGAAGCTTCGCCGCAGAAGCCGGCCGTGCAGGAAGATGTCCGTACGCAGGGCACGTCGTTGCTGGTGGCTGAATCGTTCGACCGCGCATGGCGCCGTGTCGGCGTGGCGTTGGACGGCGGTGGCTTCGCCGTGGACGATCGCGACCGTTCCGCTGGCGACTACTTCGTGCGTTACGTCGACACCGACACGGGCGAAAAGAACGAGCAGCCGGGCTTCTTCGGCCGCATGTTCTCGGGCGACAAGAAGGCCGAGGCGCCGCAATACCGCATCCACCTGGCCGCCACCGGCGACCAGACCACGGTGACGGTGCTGGACTCCACGGGCGCCCGCGACAATAGCGCAACGGCCCAGCGCCTGTTGAGCGTCCTGAAGGACAAGATGTAAAGTGCGGCGAATCGGCGCTTCGGCGCCGGTTTGAAGCAGAAGGCCCCTGCAAAGGGGCCTTTTTCATGGACGCGCGCAAGAAGGGGGCTTCGCCGGCGTGCTTCCCCATGTAAAAAAGCCCCGGCAGTGTCGCTGCCGGGGCTTTTCTACGTCTTCAGAGCGGGGGTTCGTCTCTGTTTTATTAAGACGCCGGGGTGGTCGAGCCGCCCGGGGTATTCGAACCGCCACCGGGCGTGGTGCCGGGGGTGGGTGCCGGAGCCGGCGACGTGGCCGGGGGCGTCGTGCTGGGGGCAGGCGTGCTTGCGCCCGGGGTGGGGTTGTTCGCGGGCGCCGGGGCATCTTCCTTCTTGTTGCAAGCGCTGAGCGAGACAGCCAGCACCGAGGCAATAATCAAGGTTTTGCTCATCATTTTTGGACTCCTGTAGATGACGACTCTTGAAACCCCCTTAGGGGAAACCAGAATCCAGGCTACAGGAAGCCGACGCCCGATCGCGTGTGAAAGTTAAAAAGGTCGCATCCCAACGGCAACAAACCTTTCAGCTCCGTGTTATGTCTTTCTTTATGTGACCGCCCGCATAGACCTGATTGCGTTCTGTGCAAGTCAGATACCTGGACGTGTCCGGATACTACGCCGTGCGGTAATGGATCCACCCCGAATCCAACCAGTCCGCCAAGCATGAACGGGCATCGTCGGAAAGTCTTGCGCACGCCGGGTCGGCGCAATCCAGGCTGCGGGCATCGGCCAGCGTACGCAGGGCGGCGTCGGCAGGCGTCATGGCGGTTTCGCCGTTGATGAAGAGCTGCTTGCCGCGATACAGCATGCGGCTGCGGCGATCCAGCACCAGGCGGCCAGAGACGGGCCAATTTTCTTCCAGGTCCACGTCCATGCCCTCGGGGGCGTCGAACACGCTGAGATTGTGCGGTTCGGTCAACCAGCAACCCAGGAAGCGCGACGCCAAGGCATCGTCGAATCGAAGTTTTTCGACGGTTTCCAGTGTGGCGGCCACCAAGGCATCGGGCAGCGCCGCCGGCGTGTCGACGGCAGGCTGGCCCGGATCGCGATAGACGGCGGACAGCTTGGGGCCCGGCAGGGCGGGTTCGCCGTAGGGGCCGCCCAGCAGGCCGACGCGGGCCATGACCTGGTCGGCTGCGGCTTCCAGCAGCCCGCGGGCCAGCGTGGCCTGGGTGGGGGCGCGGAACCCGATCGAGATGGTCATGCAGCCGTCGCCCATGGCGATGCCGTCATGGGCCGCCGCGGGCGGCAGGTACAGCATGTCGCCTGGGACCAGGACGGCCTGTTCCTCGGGCTGGAAATTGCTCAGGATCTTCAGCGGCAGGCCGGGTTCCAGCGACAGGTCCTTCTGGCGGCCGTAGCGCCATTCGCGTTCGCCAGCGGCTTGCAGCAGGAATACGTCATAGCTGTCGAAGTGCGGGCCCACGCCGCCGCCATGGCTGGCGATGCTGATCATCACGTCGTCCAGGCGGGCGTCGGGGATGAAGCGGAACAGCCCCATCAGTTCGGATGCCGCATCGCTCAGCAAGTCCACGCTTTGGATCAGCAGCGTCCAGTCGCCCTCATTGTCTTTGGGCAGGCGCGCGAACGGGCCGTTCTCCATCTGCCATTCGCCGTCCTCGCGCCAGATCAGGCGCGATTCCACATCGTCGCGGCGCGCCAGCTTCTTGATGGCCGCGATGGTCAGCGGCGGCTTGAAGCCGGGGATGGCCTGGCGGATCAGCAGCGGCTTGCGCTGCCAGTAGCGGCGCATGAAGTCGTTGGGGCTTTGGTTGCCCAGCAGCGGCAAGCGTTGGTCGAGGTTCATTGAAGGTGCTTCTTCAGACGGTAGAGGGCATCCAGCGCTTCGCGCGGGGTGAGGCTGTCGGGGTCGATGGCGGCAAGCGATTCGCGCAAGGCGTCCAGCGCCTCGAGCTCGTCGGAACGCTCGGTCTCGGCATAGGCTTGCGCGTCGGCGTCCGCCGCGGCCGAGAACAACCCCAGCTGCGGCGTGGGCGAGCCCTGCGCTTCAAGCCGTTCAAGTTCGCGCGTGGCCTGGCGGATCACCGCGGCCGGCACGCCGGCGCGTTGCGCCACCTGGATCCCGTAGCTGCGGCTGGCGGGGCCTTCGCGCACTTCGTGTAGGAAGACGATGCCGCTGGCCGATTCCGCCGCGGCCAGATGCACGTTGGCGGAGGCCGGTTGTTCGGCCGGCAGGCGGGTCAATTCGAAGTAGTGGGTGGCGAACAGCGTCAGTGCGCGGTTGTGCGCCAACAGGCGGCAGGCGATGGCCCAGGCCAGCGCCAGGCCGTCGTAAGTGGACGTGCCGCGGCCGATCTCGTCCATCAGCACCAGGCTGTTGGGCGTGCTGGCCGACAGGATGGCGGCCGCCTCGGTCATTTCCATCATGAAGGTCGATCGTCCGCCCGCCAGGTCGTCGGCTGCGCCGATGCGGGTGAAGATGCGGTCGATCTTGCCGATGCGCGCGCGCGTGGCTGGCACGAAGCTGCCGATGCGTGCCAGCAGCACGATCAACGCCACCTGACGCATGTAGGTCGATTTACCGCCCATGTTCGGCCCGGTGATCAGCAGCATGCGGCGCGCCGGGTCCAGGCGGCAGCCGTTGGGCGTGAAGCGTTCGATGGCGTGTTCGACCACGGGGTGGCGGCCGGCCTCGATATCGATGTCGGCCTGCTCGGACAAGTCGGGCGCCATCCAGTCGTGGCGTCGCGCGTGGTCGGCCAGGGCCGCCAGCGTGTCCAGTTCGGCCAGCGCGGCGGCGCAGTCCGACAGCGGCCGCACGTGTTCGGCCAGCACGTCCAGCAACTGCTCGAACAGCCACTTTTCACGGGCCAGCGAGCGGTCCTGGGCGGACAGCACCTTGTCTTCCCACGTCTTCAATTCGGGCGTGATGTAGCGTTCGGCGTTCTTCAGCGTCTGGCGGCGGCGGTAGTCTTCCGGCACCTTGGCCGTCTGGCCCTTGGAGACTTCGATGTAGAAGCCATGCACGCGGTTGAACTCCACGCGCAGGTTGTTGATGCCCGTGCGCTCGCGCTCGCGCGCTTCCAGCTGCACCAGGAAATCGCCGCCGTCGGCTGCCAGGCCGCGCAGTTCGTCCAGTTCGGCATCGAAACCGGTGGCCAGGACGCCGCCGTCGCGGATGGCCACGGCCGGCTCCGGCGCAATGGCGCGCACCAGCAGCGCGGCCAGCGCCGGATCCACGGACAGATGCGAGATCAGTTCGCCCAGGCGCGGGGAATCGGCCATGGGTTCGACCAGGTCGCGCAACGCGGGCAGGGATTCCAGCGCATCGCGCAGGCTGGCCAGTTCGCGCGGGCGCACCGAGCGCAGCGCCAGCCGTGCGGCAATGCGTTCGATGTCGGGGAAGGCGTTCAGCGCCGCGCGCATCGCTTCCAGCAGGCCGGCCGAGCCGAAGGTTTGTTCGACGTCCATGCGGCCGGCCAGCAGCGCCGAGATGGCTTGCTGGCGCGCCAGCGCCTGCTCGTTTTCGCGCAGTGGATGGTGCAGCCACCGGCGCAGCAGCCGGCTGCCCATGGGCGTGCGGCAGCCATCCAGCAGCGAGAACAGCGTGGGCGAGTCTTCGCCCGACAGCGTCTGGGTCAGCTCCAGGTTACGGCGGGTCACGGGATCCAGCAGGACGTACTGGCCGGGGCGTTCGGCCGACAGGCTTTGCACGTGCGCCAGCGCCTGCGACTGGGTGCGTGCCGCATAGCGCAGCAGCGCGCCGGCGGCGCAGACGCCAGCCGGCATGTCTTCGATATCGAAGCCTGCCAGCGTGTCCGTCTTGAAGTGCGCCAGCAGATGCGCGCGGGCGCCGTCGCTTTCAAAGTGCCAGTCGGGCACGCGGGCACGGGCGCCTTCGAACGGGAAATCGAAATCGGCGCTGTCGGCGCAGATGATTTCCGCGGGCGCGATGCGGTGCAATTCGGATTCCAGCTGCGCGGGCGCGCATTCGGTCACGCGGAATTCACCGCTGGCCAGGTTCAGCCAAGCCAATCCGGCCCGTGGGGCGCGGGCGTTGCCGGTGACAAACACGGCGGCCAGCGCGCGGTCGGCCTTGGCGGGCAGCAGGGCGTCGTCGGTCAGGGTACCCGGCGTGACGATGCGCACGATGCGGCGTTCGACCGGCCCCTTGGACGCGGCCGGATCGCCGATCTGTTCGCAGATGGCAATGGATTCGCCCATGGCGACCAGGCGCGCCAGGTATTGCTCCATGGCGTGCACGGGCAGGCCGGCCATCGGGATCGGGATCCCGTTGGACGAACCGCGCTTGGTCAGCGTCAGGTTGAGCAGACGCGCGCCGCGTTCCGCGTCTTCATAGAACATTTCATAAAAATCCCCCATGCGGTAGAAGAGCAGCAAGGGGCCAGCCTCCGCTTTCAGGCGGAGGTACTGCTGCATCATGGGGGTGTGGCCCGCGTGGGCGTCGGCGGCGGTGTTTTGTGTTGCTGAATTCATGCCCGTGATTGTATCGGGCCGAGTGGGGGGCTGGGAGAAGGGGATGGGACTTGTTTGTCCGGGCGCATCCGGACGTCCCTGTAGCCCAACTTGCCCCCGCCGGACGCCGGCGTCACAATCTTGCGACGCGGCACCGTGACTGCCGCGGGAGCCGCTGATGCAGCAATACCCTTTTGCCGACCCCTTGGATGCGACCGAGCGCGTCGTCATTTCAGGCGGTGGGCACCAAGCCGAATTCGCGCCCGGTGGCGGTGGGCGCCTGACCCGCTTGTCGACGGGCGCGTTGGATTGGATCGTGCCGCTGACGCCGACCCAATGGCCGGCGGGCAAATGGCCGCGGGCGGGGTCCTACCCGTTGGCGCCGTATTCCAACCGCATCCGTGATGGCGTGTTCACCTTCAATGGCGCGCGGCATTCGCTGCAATCCGTGGCGGGCCGCCCGCATGCGATACATGGCGCCGGCTTGTTCCAGGCGTGGCAGGTGCGCAACCTTGCGGCAGACAGCATTGATCTGGTGCTGAGCCAACCGGCCGGCGTGCTGGGATGGCCCTGGCCGTTTGAATGCGTGCAGCGCTACCGGCTGGACGCGCGCGGGTTGAGCTTGTCCTTAAGCATCACCAACCAGGGCGATACCCCCATGCCTTTCGGGCTGGGCATCCATCCGTACTTCACCGCCGAGCGGGTCACCCTGAATGCGCGGCGGGTGTGGCCGGCCGATGCCGACGGCATACCGAAGGGCAGCCAGGTCAAGCATGTGCGCGAGTTGCGCCAGTCGGCCGCAGGGTGCGATACCTATCTGTCGCAATGGGAAGGGCGCGCCACCCTGCACTGGGCGGACGGGCGCGAATTGGCGCTGCACGCGGATCCCGCGTTTGCGCATCTTGTGGTCTATACCGCGCCGGGCTCGGACTTCCTGTGCGTGGAGCCGGTCACCAATGTGGCGGATGCCTTCAACCGGGCAGCCGACGGCGATACGCGCACGGGCATGCGAACGCTGGAGCCGGAAGCACGGTTCAGTGCCACCTGTTTGCTGGGCCTGACCTTGCCGCGCGGCCAGCGCTGAAACCTGCCGCGTCAGCACGCAGTGCTTGGAAAGCGCCGGTACCTCCGGCGATAATCCGGGCAAATCCAACCCAGGAGTCCCTACGTGAAAAAGCTCAGCACCGAACAATTGCAGGCCGCAGCCGAGACGTTGCGTCGGGTGCAGGAGAAGCTGGCCCGCTCGGGCAGCCTGCCGCTTGAGCCCACCATCTATGCCAGCGCGAAGGGTTTCCGGCGCAATGTGCCCGATTACGTCTGGACCTGGTTGTCGGGCCTGCTGGCGCCGCACAAGAGCCTGGTGTCCTGGATGGACACGCATCAGGCCGGCTGGCGCGACGGCAAGACGCCTGCCGCGGTGGTGTACGCGCGCACGGAAAAGGGCTGGTTCGATTGGCTGATCACGGAACTCGACACCGAGATCAATGATCCGCACGCCCGCGCCAAGCGGGAAGGGCGCGGCTAGGCAATGGCCTGGCGTTCCCCGGCCCGCGGGGATTGCGGACAAGGGTGTCCGTAGTGTTGCGCCTGCCGGCCTCTTTTTCCGGGCACACGGCGGGCCCATAGTGGCTCCTGTCTTTTCAACAGGAGCTTTCGATGTCGTATATCCCGCAGGCCATGTTTTCGGCCGTTCCGCAGGCCACCGTATTCATCGTCAATGTCATCCATGCCCATCCCGGGCGGCAAGAGGACGCGTTCAGGGCCATCCAGGACGTCGTGCACTATGTCGCGCAAACCAAGCCGGGGTTCCTCTGGAGCAATCTGGCCAAGAGCACCGACGGCAAGACGGTGGTGAACATCGAGGCGATTTCGGGCGAAGGCAACGTGGACGAGTTCTTTGCCGACCCCGTTTTCCTGCAGAAATTCCGCAAACTCGATGACGTGTCCACCAGCGAATTCCATACGTACAGGGTGGACGATCTGGTGCTGCCGGGAGCCCGGCCGGGCGCCTAACCTTCAGCCTTGAGCACGCCCGGCGCGTATCCGTGCGAACAGGTGGAAGGCCGTTTCCAATATCGCTGCTGCCAGCAGGGCCGCCAGAATGGAACCGAAGACCAGCGAGTCCCACAGGCGGGGCGGGCCGACGCGGAACTGGATGGTGTCGAACACCATGCCGGCAGCGACGCCGGCCACGATGACGGCCTTCCAGCCCTGCAGCGGAGCCATCCGAAGCATCAACAAGGTAAACGCGACCATTCCCCACAGAAGTGGCTCTAGCGTTTGATCGATCAAATGGGCAAGCAGGGGAGGCTCCCGGTAAGTTCGTGCGGAACAGTCCGCCCGCGTTTTTACCGCTTTCTGGCCTGAATGGCGAGAGGCCCCGCCCGGAAACGGGCGGAGCCCCTGGGATGCCCCGGAAAACGCCCGGTTCAGAACCCTTCCAGCACCACCTTGCCCTGTGCCTTGCCGCTTTCGATGAACGCGTGGGCGCGGCGCAGGTTGGCGGCGTTGATCGTGCCGTAGTGCTCGCCCAGCGTCGTGCGCAGGGTGCCGTTGTCGATCAGGCGGGCGGCCTGGTTCAGCAGTTCGTGCTGGGCGATCATGTCGGGCGTGTTGTGCACGGGGCGCGCAAACATGAATTCCCAATGCAGCGACGCGGATTTGCCTTTGAGCAGGCGGACGTCGATGGCGGCCGGGTCGTCGATCAGCGCGATCTTGCCTTGCGGGGCGATCGCTGCCGCCATCTGCGCAAAGTGCTTGTCGGTCTGGTTCAGGCCGGCGATATCGCTGACCTGATCGAAGCCGATGCGCTTGAGCTCTTCGGTCAGGGGCTTGCTGTGGTCGATGACATGATGGGCGCCCAGTTCGCGCACCCACGCTTGCGTTTCGGGCCGCGAGGCGGTGCCGATCACCGTCAGGCCGGTCAACTGGCGCGCCAACTGCACCAGGATCGAACCCACGCCGCCAGCGGCACCGATGACAAGCAGGGTGCGCTGGCTGGGCGCAGCGTTGTCCAGCACGCGCAGGCGGTCGAACAGCAGTTCCCAGGCGGTGATCGTCGTCAGCGGCAGGGCCGCGGCTTCTGCGAAGTCCAGGCTGGCGGGCATGCGGCCGACGATGCGTTCGTCCACCACATGACGTTCGCTATTGGCGCCCGGCCGGTTCAGCGCGCCGGCATACCAGACACGGTCGCCGGGCTTGAACAGGCTGGTCTTGGCGCCCACGGCGCGCACGATGCCGGCCGCGTCCCAGCCGATGACCTCGGCTTGGCCGTCCTTAGGCGCGCGGTTGGCGCGGATTTTCACGTCTACCGGGTTGACGGAAATGGCGTGCACGTCGACCAGCAGGTCGTGGTCGCCGGGCACGGGTTCGTCAAGTGTGATGTCTTGAAGGGCGTCTGCGTGGTCGGCAGGCAGGTTCTTGAAATAGGCGATGGCTTTCATGGGGCGGCTCGGTTCGGGGTAAGGGCCAAAATCACAGGATGGAGCGGACGACGCCGCCGTCGACGCGCAGCGCGGCGCCGTTGGTGGCCGAGGCTTGCGTAGAGCAGGTGTACACGACCATGTTGGCCACCTCTTCCACCGTGGCCAGGCGGCGCAGCAGCGACGTCGGGCGGTGCTGGGCGATGAAGTCGCGTTCCATGTCGTCCTGGGACACGCCTTGTTCCTTGGCCATTTCGGCAAAGAAGTCGGCCACCCCTTCCGAGCGCGTCGGGCCGGGCAGCACCGCGTTGACCGTGACGCCGGTGCCGGCGGTCAGTTCGGCCAACCCGCGCGATACGCCCAGCAGGGCGGTCTTGCTGACGCCGTAGTGGATCATTTCAGCGGGAATCTGCACGCCGGATTCGCTCGAGATGAAAATAATTCGGCCCCAGTTCGCTGCCATCATGCGCGGCAGGTAGTAGCGCGACAGGCGGATGCCGCTCATGACGTTGGTGTCCATCATGGTCTGCCAGTCGTCGTCGGTGATTTCGGTGAAGGACTTGGGCGCGAAGAAGCCGGCGTTGTTGACCAGGATGTCCACGTCGGGATGGGCGGCGCAGACCGATGCCGCGCCGTCGGCGGTGGCCAGGTCTGCCTGCACGGTGCTTACGCGGGCAGACGGGAATTTCCGGGTGATGGCTTGGGCGGCGAGGGCCAGCTTGTCGGCATTGCGGCCGTGCAGGACGACTTCGGCGCCGGCGTCGGCCAATCCAAGGGCGATGGCCAGTCCGATGCCGCCAGACGATCCGGTGACCAGGGCTTTCTTGCCGTTCAGTTCGATTTTCATACGGTGACTCCAAAGGTGTCGGGGAACAGGTCCATGATTACCCAGTCCGCAGCGATGAAAAACCGGCTAGCATCCGACTCAGTTTCAATAATTTTTTGAAAATGAGGCGGTCATGGTCCGGTTCGAGGACTTGAGGATCTTCGTGGCAGCGGCAGATCACGGCAGCTTTTCCGCCGCTGCGCGCGAATTGGACTTGACGCCGGCCGTGGCCAGCGCCGCGCTCAAGCGGCTGGAATTGACGCTTGAGACGCGCCTGTTCGTGCGCTCTACGCGCAGCCTGCGGCTGACGAGCGATGGGGAACGCTATCTGGAGTACGCCCGGTCGGCGATCTCCACGCTGGAAGCCGGCAAGAACGCGATGGCTCGCGACAAGACCGCGATTTCGGGCACCTTGTCGGTTTCCATCCCCTCGGACCTGGGGCGCCATGTGCTGTTGCCCTGGCTGGACGATTTCCAGCACCAGCATCCGCGCGTCAGCTTCCAGGTGCGCATCAGCGACCGGCTGGCGGATCTGTACCGCCAGCCGGTCGACATCGCCATCCGCTACGGCACGCCGAACGATTCGGCGCTGGTGGCGCTGCCGCTGGCCGAGCACAACCATCGCGTCGTGTGCGCGTCGCCCGTCTATCTCGCGCGTCATGGCGTGCCCCAGGCGCCCGCCGATTTGCGCCGCCACAATTGCCTGTCGTTCGTGCTGGGAGAAACCTTGCATGACCGTTGGACCTTTGAGCGCGAGGGCACCCGCACGACGGTGCCGGTCAAGGGCGACCGCGTAGGCGACGACGGCGACCTGGTGCGGCGTTGGGCGTTGGCCGGACACGGCGTGGCCTATAAGTCACGCTACGACGTGCTGTCCGATCTGCGGGCGGGCAGGCTGGTCGAACTGCTGCCTGGCTACGTCACCGAGCCTTCTCCCTTGTACCTGCTGTGCGTGCATCGCATGCTGCTGTCGCCAGCCGTCAAACGCATGCGCGAATTCCTGCAGGAACGCTTCAGGCTCTTCGACGCGGGCTAGCGGCCGCTTCGTTCAATGCGCGGCGCGATGGTGCGCGCCGCCCGCCTGCTTATTCGCTGCTCGCGTGCGAGCGGCTTTCTTCGCCGCCGCTGACCGTCCCGCCGCACCCTTGGTGGCGGCCGCTTTCTTGGCGGCTGCCGAGCGGTCTGCCGCCGTGCGCCGGCTGGCGGTCTGGGTCGCTTGGCGCGACAGAGCGGCGCGCGACGCGGGCTTGGTACTTTCCTTTTTCAACGCGGCGGTGGTGGCGCGGGCGCGCGTGGCGGACTTGGCGTGCCCCTCTTTGACCGCACGGGTGTCCTGTTCAGCCTTGCGCTTGGTCGCCGCGCTGGCGCCTTTGGAAGCCGGCAACTTCACGCCGGCGCGGCGCGCCTCGGACAGTCCGATCGCGATGGCCTGCTTGGTGGACCGCACGCCGTGCTTGCCTTCGCGGACGTGGTCGATTTGTTCGCGCACGAATTCTCCGGCCTGGGTCGATGCCGACTTGCCTTGGCGTTTGTCGCGCTTGGCGCGTTCCAGGGTTTTTCGTTCAGGCATGGTGCTCTCCTAGCTGGGTTGCGGGAGGGGGTTGCGTCGCCTGTCGAGACCGGGCGACGGAACTCGTAACACCACTCTATCGCTGCGGAGGTATCCTGTGTGTTCGAATGGATTGCCGGTCGTAAGCGCCGGAAAGGCGCTCGGGCCGACGATTGAAGACTCACATCGTTAGCGGAGACGAGCTATGTCGAATCATGTCTACAAGCAAATCGAACTGGTGGGCTCTTCCACCAAGTCCACCGATGATGCAATCGCCAAAGCCATCGAGCGCGCCTCGGAGACGCTGCGCAACCTGGATTGGTTCGAAGTGACCGAAGTGCGAGGCCACATCAAGGACGGCAAGGTGGCGCATTGGCAGGTCGGGTTGAAGATCGGCATGCGGCTGGAAGGGAATGAGTGATGCACGTGCTGCGTCTTTTTTGAGCAGCCCTTCCAAGTGACTGTCGGATAAGGACTTTTCAGGCTTGTTATCCGACTGTTCATAGGCTTGTCCACATTCGATGGGGACAAGCCTGTCTGCTTATCCCCATTGCTTGGCAAGGGTTCGGGCCGTCGCGTTTCACACGCCTGGCTGAGCGTTTCTTGCCCGCTTGTTCCAAGTCCTTGCTGCATAAGGGGATTTGGCGACTACCCGCACACTGTCCTCAGGCTTATCCACATTTGACGGGGACAACCTGGGCGGCAAATCCTGCATCTGGGCCTTTCTTGACCACCCCTTGCAGGGCATTGATATCGCAAGGGATTTCGGACCTGCCCTCAAGCTGTCCTCATGCTTTTCCACAGAATGCTGGGACAAATCCCCATGCGATCCTGATGCCGATAAAGGCCTGGACAAACATCCAGCCTTTTCGGGGATAAAGCCGCCCAAACTCATCCAAAAGGATGATTGGGCATTGTTTGATCACCCCATGCAAGTGCTTGGCAGGACAGGGGATTTCCGGTCTACCCCAAAGCTGTCCTCAACGTTCTCCACAGTTGGCGGGGATAAGTATTGAGCTGGCGTCATGCCGCAGGGCGGCGACGCCGGCGACGCGACAGCTCACGCCGCTTCTTTTGGTCGGCCTTTGCGATATTGTTGGCGACGAATAGGCCGAAGCCGACCACGGCGGCGAAGTAGCCAAACATGACGACGGTTCCGAATTCCATACAACCCTCCTTGTCGCCTGACGCCGCGGCGTCGGGGGTAGCAATAGCTAGCCAGCGCCAGCGTCAGCAACAGCACCACTATCAGTGCGACCAATTTCAAATACCACGCCCATGCCGCTTGATCCGCGGGAGTCTCGAATGCGATAGAGGCGGCCCCCACGCTGCTTGCGATCGCAGTGCCAGCAAAGAACTGCGCAAACGCATCCCGTTGCTTGCCCCTTGGTTTGGTGAGCGCCAGCAGAAGCGGAGCCCACAGATCGCGCGCCAGTATCCGCGCTTGCCGTCGGGCAGGCGGGTGATGCCACAAGGCCAGCAGCCACATCATTGCCAATGGGCTGAGAATCAAGAGCGGGATGAACATCACTTCTCCAGCGAAACGCAGGGCAAGTCACGGGACTTCAGCATGATAGTCAGCCGGGGCCTGGAGTACCTGAGGAAGAGTGACGAATCCGTCCTATAAAAAAAAAGCCCCCCGACGCATCGGGGGGCTTGATCGCCCGGAGGTAGATCGGGCGATCGGCGCCGGCTGGGACAGGGCCCTGGCCGGCAACGGCGGCGATCAACTGTTCAGCTTCTTGACCCAATCCACATAGCGGTCAATCCAGCCTTGCAGGAATTTGCGCGTGCCTTCGTTGGTGATGGTGAACTGGTCGTCGACCAGGCCTTCCGAATATTGCAGGAAGACTTCGGGCGTGGTCAGCGCATTGGCGCCTTCGGCGGCCAGGATATTGCGCAGGTGCTGCTGCATCATCGCGGTGCCCGCGGCGCTGGGCGATGCGCCGACGATGCCGACGGCCTTGCCGGGCCACGAATTCTGGCCCCACGGGCGCGAGCCCCAGTCGATCGCGTTCTTGATGGCGGCAGGCAGCGAACGGTTGTGCTCGGGCGAGACGAACAAGATGCCTTGCGCGTCGGCGATCTGCTGCTTGAGCTTGGCGGCCGGCGGCGGCAGGTTGTTCTCGTTGTCCTGGTTGTAGAGCGGGATGTCGCCCAGGCTCACGTACTCGAACTTGAAATCGGCGGGAACCAGCTTTTCCAGCGCTCGGGCCAGTCGCAGATTGATGGAGGCGGCGCGCAGGCTTCCGACGAAAACAGCAATCTTGTAGGTGCTCATGAGGCGAGTGCTCCAACGGGAAATGGAATGCCCAGTGTAGACCTGGACAGCGGCCTGCTCAATGCCGATTCCGAATATCGTTATCGCGTGCAGGCCTGTCGAGTATGGCCCCCTGTAGTGACCACCCTATGTCATCAGACTGACGTGCGCGGACACTACGCGCCAACCCGCAGGGGTGCGCATCCACGTCTGGCTTTGGCGACCGATGCGCTCGCTGCCGTCGCGCTGGAACTCCAGGTTGGCGGTGGCGAAGTCAGTGCCATAGGTGGTGATTGCCGTGCGCAGCACGCGGCGGGCAAGGCCCTGCGGCGAGCGCCCGGCCCGGAATGCGCGGATCGCGTCGTAGCCATACAGGTTTTCGCCTGCGCCGTAACGCAAGGTGTGCGGGCTATCCCAAAAGAGGGTGTCCAGCACCTCCACCTGGTTGTTGACCAGGGCGGTCTCGTAGCGCTCGAACGCGGCGGTCACTTCGGCTACAACGTCGGGCAGGTTGATTTCCATGCGTCTTCTCTATATGCACCGTTCTGGTGCGAGTTTTAGGGTAATCACCAATATGGTGTCTGGTGCGGTGCGTCAATTCTCCGTGCTGGCGCCCGCAACGCCATTCGCCCCGGGGGATTGTTGCGCCGCAAGGCTGGCATGCCGCTTGCTAGGGTTAACACTGCATTCGCATGACATAACACGCTGCACCGCTGCCCAGGAGTACCGCCATGTCCAGTTCCGCCCTTTCCGCCCCGGTCACCATGCTGGTTACCCGGCACATCGCGCCCGAACGCTACAGCGATTTCCTGTCCTGGATGCGCCAGGGCGAAATCCTCGCGGCGGGGTTTCCGGGCTTTCTCGGGTCGGGCGTGCTGCAGCCGCCCGAAGGCGGCGACCAATATCAGATCGTGCTCCGCTTTACCGATGCGGCCAGCCTGAACCGCTGGGAAAAATCCTTGCCGCGCCGGATGTGGCTGGAACGCGGGGCGACGCTGGTGCGCGCCAGCCACGAGCACCGAGTCAGCGGCACCGACGGCTGGTTTGCGCCCAAGGCCGCCAGCGCGCCGCCGCGCTGGAAGCAGGCGGTCAGCATCTGGCTGGCCTACTTTCCGGTCCTGCTGGTGTTCTCGATACTGGTCAGCGAGCACTTGACCATCCTGCCGATATTCTGGCGCGTGTTGATCACCAGCGTGATCCTGACGCCCATCATGGTGTTTGTCTGCATCCCCGTCATCACGCGCGTGCTGCAGCGCTGGCTGCGGGCGGGTTGAAGACCGTCCTGGACCGCGCCTAGGCCGCCTTGGCGCGGCGCGTGGAGTACAGGCGATGCAGCGTGATCTTGCGCACGGCCGTCTGGCTATCCTGGATGTGGGATTGGAGCAGCCGGGCGGCGTCGGGCGCGTCGCGAGCCAGCAGCGCGCGCAGGATTGCGCCATGTTCCTCGTAGGTCGTGCCGACGCGATCGGGCAAGGTGAAATCCAGCCGCCGCACGATGCGGATGCGTTCGGTGGCGGCGCGGTGCACGCGCGATATCTCGGGATTGCCGGCCGCGGCCACCAAGTCGATGTGGAAGCGTTCATCCAGGTCGGCCAGCCACTCGCAGTCGCTGGAACGTTCGCTCTCGTCCACCAGCCAGATGTCCGCCAGCGCATGCAACGCACGCAGGGGGTCAGGCGCCTGGCCCGGCGTGCACAGCGCATGCACGGCCGCGATTTCCAGCACGCTGCGCAATTCATAGAAGTGGTCCAGCGTATTGAAGTCCAGCGGCTTGACCAGCCACCCGTTGCGCTGCCGCACCTCAAGATAGCCTTCGCGCTCCAGCCGGAACAGCGCTTCGCGCACGGGCGTGCGGCTGACTTGCAAGCGGTCCGCGATCTCGGTTTCTGTGAAGCGGTCGCCCGGGGCAAGCCGAAAATCCAGAATGTCCCGTTTCAGCGACCCGTAGGCCGTGTCGGCCAGCGTGCGTGGCATGTCGATGGCAGTGAAAGCGGTTTCCATAGCGTTGCCTTGAAAGGGAATCGGGAAAGGGGCGGTTCAGGGCGTGCGGACCCGCGACACGCCGGCCTGCTCCAGCGCATAGGCGGCGCCCAGGCAGTCGGCTTCGCGCCAGGGCGCGCCGATCAATTGCACGCCTAGCGGCAGATGTCCGTCCTGCTCGGTTTCAGGCCACGTGGGCGCCGTGCAGACCGGCAGGCCGATGCACGAGATCGGTTGCGTCAAGAGGCCCATGCTGGCGCGTGCCGGCAAAGACTTGCCCGCCAGCGTCAACCAGTCGGTCCCGACTGTGGTGGCGGAAACGGGCGTGGCGGGCGCGATCAGCACGTCATATTGATCGAACAGGGCCAGCGCTTCGCGATAGACGCGATGGCGCACGCGTTGCGCCTGCTGCACCCAGGCGGCGGGCACCAGGCTGCCTGCGACCAGGCGGTCACGGGAATGCGGTTCGTAATAGTCGTAGTGCGTGACAAGCCGGCGGCGATGCAGCGCACCGCCTTCGGCCGCGGTAATGATGAAGGCGGCGGCGCGAGCCTGCGCCGCGCCGGCCAGTTCGACCACGGCGGTGGCACCCAGCGCGTGCGCCGCGATATCGACGGCGCGGCGCGCCTGCGGGCCGGCCCATTGCGCGAAGTAGCCACCCAGCACCGCGACGCGCAAGGTGCGCACGTCGGGGCCCAGCGCAGGCAGGACAGGATCGGCGGCGTGTTGCGCACAGGCGGCGTCATCGGCGTCCGGACCTTGCAACGCGTCGTAGGCCGCGGCCAGGTCGGTAACGCTGGCCGCGAATGGCCCCAGATGGTCCAGGCTACCCACAAAGGGGAAGGACCCCGTGCGCGGCAGGCGGCCCAAGGTGGGCTTCAGGCCGAAGATGCCGCATAGCGAAGCCGGCACGCGGATGGATCCGTTGGTGTCCGACCCCAAGGTCAGCGGCACCAGACCGCCCGCCACGGCCGCGGCGCTGCCCCCGGATGAGCCACCCGCGATGCGGGTGGTGTCATGCGGGTTGCGGCATGCGCCGTAGTGGGTGTTTTCGGTGGTGAAGCCGTAGGCGTGTTCGTCCATGTTCAGCGCCCCGACCAGCACCGCACCTGCGTCGCGCATGCGGGCCACCAGCCGCGCGTCTTGCCGGGCCGGCGCGTTGGACGCGTTGACCCGGCCGCCCGCCAGCGTCACTTTGTCGGCGATGTCGAACAGGTTCTTCACCGCGTAAGGTACGCCAGCCAGCGGCGGCAACGGTTCGCCGCGGGCGCGGCGCGCATCAATGGCGGCCGCCTCCTGCCGCGCGCGCGCCTCGGTGATCGCGGTAAAGCAGTTGTAGCGAGGATCGTGTTCGCGAATGCGCGCGAGCGTGGCGTCCAGCACCGCCACGGCGCTGCGCTCGCCGCTGGCGACTTGCCGGGCGATGTCTGCGGCGGGGCCGGTCACGGGCGGAACACCGAAGCCGATTCCAGCTCCACCGGCAGCGCTTCGTCGACGAAGCTGGCCGCGATGTCGTGGATGCGCGAGAACTGCTGTACGACCTCGGCCGTGGTGGCTTCGCGCAAGGCATACCCCGACAGCGCCAAGGCGCTGCGCACATATTGGTCGATGGTTTCCTGGGTCATGGCGGACTCTCCCGGTGGACTGGATGGTGACTGGCTTGCTGACTTGCGCACGTTTACTTGCGCATGTTTACTTGCGCACTTCGCGCTGGAAAATCTCCAGGCTCAGTTTCTTCATCTGGATGAAGCTGGGTTCCGACAGCGTTTCCACGGTGCGGGGGCGGGCGTCGCCGTAGTCCAGGATTTCGGCCACGCGCGTGGGCCGCTTGGTCAGGAGCAGGATCTGGTCGGCCAGGTACACGGCTTCTTCCAGGTCATGCGAGACCAGCAGCATGGTGGTGCCGGTCTGCATGAAGACTTCCTGCAGCTTTTCTCGGATGAACAGCGTCATCTCGAAATCCAGCGCCGAAAACGGCTCGTCCAGGAACAGCACTTCGGGGCCGGGGGCCAGCGCGCGCATGATGGACGCCGTCTGCTGCTGGCCGCCCGACAGTTCATACGGATAGCGCTTCAGGTCGAATTTGACGTCGAACGACGCCACCAGCTCTTCCACGCGCGCATCCACTTCGGCCTTGCTGCGGCCTTCCAGCCGCAGCGGGTAGGCGATGTTGTCGATGGTGCGCAGCCACGGGAACATGGCTTCGCGGTAGTTCTGGAACACGTAGCCGATCTTGGTCTGCGCCAGCGACTTACCGTCGAACAGGATCTCGCCGGCGTCGATGGGGATCAGGCCCGCGATCATGTTGATCAGCGTGGACTTGCCGCAGCCGTTGGGGCCGAACACCGAGACGATCTTGCCCTTGGGGATGTCCAGGTTGAAGTCTTCGTACAGGGGCCAGCCCGCGAAATACTTGGTCAGCCCGCGGATGGTGATGTGCGTGCCCAGCGGGCCGGGCGCGAACGGCGCGGCGGCGGGGGCGGGGGCGATCACGGGGTTGATGACAGTGGACATTTATCGGCCGCTCCAGTGAACCACGCGTTTTTCCAGCATCAGGAACAGAATGTTCAGTACATAGCCCAGGGCGCCGGCCGCCAGGATCGATGCATACATCTCGCGCACGTTCAGTACTTGCTGCGCATTGATGATGCGGTTACCCAGGCCGCTGTCGGACCCGATGAACATCTCCGCCACGATCACGATCACCAACGCCATCGATACCCCGCTGCGCAGGCCCACGAAGGTCGGCTGCAGGCTTTCCCAGATCAGCACGTCCTTGAAGATCTGCCACCGCGACGCGCCCATCACGCGGGCCGCCATCACACGCTGCTTGCGCGCATTGATGACGCCATAGGCGCTGTTGAACAGGATGACCAGCACGGCGGCAAAGGCGGCGATAGCGATCTTGTTCATGTCGGTCACGCCGAAGATCATCAGGAACAGCGGGATCAGCGCGGACGAGGGCGTGGACCGGAAGAAGTCCACCAGGAATTCAACGCTGCGATACGCCTTTTCATTGCTGCCCAGCAGCACGCCCAAGGGCACGCCGATGACGCCGGCGATGATGAAGGCCTGCAGCGTGCGGTTCAAGGACGACAGGAAGTCCCACAGCAGCGGCCCCCCCGCCAGGCCCTTGACCAACGCCACGATCGTGGCGCTGGGCGTGGGCAAGAGCACGGGGCTGACCAATTGCAGGCGTACTACCAGGTCCCACACCACGAACAGCGCCAGCGGGCCGATCAGCGGCAAGAGACGGGTTCCGTTGAACCTGGCGGGCGGCTTCTTCGCCGTGGCGGCGCCGCTTGCGGTGGTTGCGGTCATGGATCAACCCTTGTAAAGCATGGCCGACACGTCGACCTTCTGCGCGAAGATGCCCTTGTCCGTGAAGAGATCGAAGAATTTCTGGAAGTACTGGATGTCGCTGGGCGTGAACTCGTTGTAGAGGGTGTACGCGGCCAGCGGCACGGCCTCGGTCATCGGGCCTTCGATGGCGGTGTAGCCCTTCATGAACGGGCGCGCCTCTTCGGGCTTGGTACGGATCAGTTCGATGCCGCGCGCATAGGCGGCGATGAATTTCTTGCTTTCCTCGGGGTGCTTTTTCAGGAAGGCGGTGGTCAGCGAGGCCGATCCGCCGAACCAGGGCGCCATCGGATCGCCCAGCACATACTTGGCGATGACGCCGGTCTCCAGCACGCGAGTGGTGCCGTTCAGGCGGCCCACGGTGCCCGTGGGCTCAAGCGTGTAGCACGCATCCAACTGGCCGGCGGCAACCGCGGCGACGTGCTGGCTGATTGCCAACTCGACCACGGTTGCCCCGGTTGCGCCGGCGCGCTCCAGTACTGCTTTGGCCAGCGTGGCGTTCTGGATGCCGGGTCCAGATCCGACCTTTTTCCCCTTGAGGTCTGCGATGCTCTTTATGGGACTGTCTTTCGCGACGATGAACTCGTCCAGCACGTTCTTGGCGTTGCTGGGGTTGGACGCGAAAATCTTGAACAGGCCGGGCGAAGCGATTTCGCCGATGGCCAGGTTGGCGGAGCCCGTGCCGTTGGCGCTGCCGTCCGCGCGGCCAGCCAGCATGGCTTCCATGACTTGCTGGGCGCCCGCGAACTTCAGCGGTTCGACGTTCAGGCCCGCTTCCTTGAAATAGCCTTTTTCGACGGCGGCGTAGAAAGGCAGGCCGGCCGCGACGGGCCAGAAGCCGATGCGGATCACCGGACCCGATTGCGCGCGCACCAGCGCGGGCGCGGCCAGGGTCGCTGCGCCCATCGCGGCCCCCTGGATCAGGCGGCGGCGGGTGGCGTTGAAGGCGTAGGGCGCATTGCGGTTGATCATGGGGGCTCCTGGTGTGCTCTCGGTGTTTCCGGTGACGGCGCTTGCCTTGTAGACAAGCTTGCATACCAGTCATCAAGCAAGACGCGTGCCAACTTGGGCGGGCGGGCTCGCTCCCTATGGCGGACGCTCGGCCGGGCGCCGGACTGGTGCCCCGCATGAACCAAATTGGTGCACGCCGCACCACTGAAGGGGACGCAACGGCGCGCGGGTCCGCATGCAAGGCGGTTAGGCGGTCGCATGGTCGCGGACCCGGGGCGTGCCGTCCCGGATGTTTGAAGCAGACGGGAAACAGGGCGCCGCCTGGCGGCGCCGGTTCTAGATTTGTTCGCGCCGCAATGCTTCAGTCGGCCAGCCGGTTGGCCAGCGGCTCGGCTTGCGTCCATCGGCGCAGGTTCGCCAGGAACAGGCCGCGCACGCGCGCGCGGTTGCCGTCCGAGAAGCCTGCGCTATGCGGCGTGACGATGGTGTTTTCCAGCGTCCACAGGGGAGATTCCGGCGGCAGCGGTTCCTGCTGGAACACATCCAGGAAAGCGCCGCCCAGCCGGCCGGCGGCCAGGGCCTCGATCAGCGCGGTTTCATCGACGACATGGCCTCGGGCCACGTTGACGATCGACGCGTGCACGGGCAGGGCGGCCAGCGCCTGGCGGTCCACCAGTTCCCGCGTGGCGGGTGTCAGCGGGCAGGCCAGCACCAGCCAGTCCGCGCCGGGCAGCAGCCCCGCCAGGTCCTTGTAGGCAACGGTATGCCGCGCCTGGGGCACGGGGGTGTCGGAATGACGCACCACCGACAGCGTCAGGCCCAGGGCAAGCAGCAACTCGCCGATGCGCTGCCCGATGCCGCCCCAGCCGACCACCACCGCATGCTGGCCTGCCAGGTCGCGCGGCGTGCGCGCGCCCAGCAGCGGGCGCCACGCGCGGTCGCGCTGGTCAGATCGGAAG
>NZ_JABBJN010000028.1 GCF_012928505.1 Achromobacter sp. Bel
GGCGGCGCGACCGTCGCGTCATTTTCGACAACAGGATTTCCCCATGCAGTCATTGCGCAGAAAATGGCAGTCCCTGCCGCGCGGCGTGGTGGTGTTGATCACGGCACTGGCCATCTACGTGCCGCTGTCCTTCATCATCGTCCAGAGCTTTCTCTCCGCGCCTTTCTTTGCCCCGTCCAAGGTCTTCAGCCTGGACGCGTTCCGCTTCATCTTCGCGGACCCCGATTTCTACAAGGCGCTGAAAAGCGGCTTCATCCTGGCCTTCGGGCTGGCCATCATCGCCATCCCGCTGGGCGGCATGCTGGCTTTCCTGATGATCCGCACCGACCTGCCTGGCCGCCGCTGGATCGAGCCGATGATCCTGGTGCCGGTGTTCGTGTCGCCGATGGTGCTGGGCTTCGGCTACGTCGTGGCCGCCGGCCCGGTGGGCTTCTTCTCGATCTGGGCGCAGAACATCCTGGGCTTCGTGCCCTGGAACGTCTATTCGCTGACCAGCATCGTCATCATCGCCGGCCTGACGCATGTGCCGCACGCCTACCTGTACATCTCGTCGGCCCTGCGCAGCATGGGTTCCGACGTGGAAGAGGCCGCCCGCGTCACCGGCGCCTCGCCGCTGCGCGTGATGGTGTCGGTCAGCCTGCCGATGGTGCGCCCGGCCATGCTGTACGCCACCGTGTTGCTGTTCTTCCTGGGCCTGGAGGTATTCGGCCTGGTGCTGGTGCTGGGCGACCCGGAAGGCAACCTGGTGCTGGCCACCTATCTGTACAAGCTGACGAACAAGCTGGGCATTCCGTCCTACCACCTGATGGCGGCCGTGGCCGTGATCCTGATCTGCATGACGATTCCGCTGGTCATGCTGCAGCGCCGACTGATGCGCACCGCGAACCGCTTCGTCACCGTCAAGGGCAAGGCCTCGCGCGCCCGTCCGCTGCCGCTGGGCAAGTGGCGCTGGGTAGCGGGCGCCGTCGTGGCCTTCTGGCTGCTGGTCACCATCGTGGTGCCGCTGCTGGGCGTGCTGCTGCGGGCCTTCGTGTCCAACTGGGGCATGGGCGTGTCGCTGTTCGACGTGTTGTCGCTGGACGCCTTCCGCACCGTGTTCGCGCAGCCCAACCTGATGCGCGCCATCGTGAACTCGGTGGCCATCGGGGTGTTCGGCGGCGCGCTGGCGGTGATGTGCTACATGTTCGTGGGCCTGGCCATGCACCGCAAGCCCGACAACATCACGCGCTTCATGGACTACAGCGTGCTGGTGCCGCGCGCCGTGCCGGGCCTGCTGGCCGGCCTGGCGTTCCTGTGGGTGTTCCTGTTCGTGCCGATGTGGCTGGACAACGCGCTGGACGTGGACGAGAACGGCTGGCTGTCCGCCCTGCCGTTCGCCGAATGGCTGCGCGAGAACTTCATCGAATGGCTGCGCGCCATGCGCAGCACCATTTTCAGCGTCTGGCTAGCCTACACGGTGGTGTGGATGGCCTACGGCCTGCGCCTGATCTCATCGACCCTGCTGCAGGTGGGGCCAGAACTTGAAGAGGCCGCCCGCAGCGCCGGCGCGCGCCGAGGCCAGGTCACGCGCCACGTCACGGTGCCGTTGGCCAAGTACGGCCTGATCGGTTCATGGCTGCTGATGTTCCTGATCTTCGAGCGTGAATACTCCACGGGCGTGTATCTGCTGTCGCCCGGCACGGAGACCATCGGTTCCATGCTGGTGTCGCTGTGGGCCTCGGGCGCCATCGACATCGTGGCCGCGCTTTCCTTCATCAATATCGTTCTGGTCGTGATCGGCCTGGGCATCGCCCTGCGATTCGGAGTCAAACTTCATGATTGAGCTTTCTGTAGAAGACCTGCACCTGGACTACGGCGACAACCCGGTGCTCAAGGGCGTGTCGATGCAACTGCGCCAGGGCGAAGTGGTGTCCCTGCTGGGGCCCTCGGGCAGCGGCAAGACGACCTTGCTACGCGCCGTGGCCGGCCTGGAAGGCCCCAAGCGCGGGCGCATCACCATCGGCGAGCGCATCGTCTACGACGGCGGCGCCCGCCAAGAGATTCCCGCCGAAGAGCGCAACCTGGGCCTGGTATTCCAGTCCTACGCGCTGTGGCCGCACAAGACCGTGTTCGAAAACGTGGCCTATCCGCTCAAGCTGCGCAAGGTGCCCTCGGCCGAGGTACGCGACCGCGTGCAGGCCGTGCTGGACCAACTGGGCCTGGGCAAGCTGGGCCAGCGCCATCCGCACGCGCTGTCCGGCGGCCAGCAGCAGCGCGTGGCCATCGGCCGCGCACTGGTGTACAGCCCGCCCGTCATCCTGCTGGACGAGCCGCTGTCCAACCTGGACGCCAAGCTGCGCGAAGAGGCCCGCGCCTTCCTGCGCGAACTGATCATCCGCCTGGGGCTGTCGGCCCTGATGGTGACCCATGACCAAAGCGAGGCCATGGCGATTTCCGATCGCATCCTGCTGCTGAACAACGGCAAGATCGAACAGCAGGGCACGCCGCAGGAAATGTACGGCTCGCCCTCCACGCTCTTCACCGCCGAATTCATGGGAAGCAACAACCGGCTGGAAGGCAAGGTCACGGAAGTGCGCGACGGCCAGGCCCGCATCGAGGGTCGCGGCTGGGCCCTCTGGGGCAAGGCCGGCGAAGGCGTGACCCAAGGCCAGGACGGCACAGCGGTGATCCGGGTGGAACAGGTGCGCCTGGCGGACGATCCGGACGGCAACCACCTGGACATGCCGCTCTTGACCAGCATGTACCTGGGCGACCGGTGGGAATACCTGTTCCGCACCCCGGACGCGGATCCCGCCAACACGCTGGCCCTGCGCGCCTACGGCCCGGAAGGCCGCGAACCCGGCCCCTGCCGCTTGGCGCTGCCCGCCAGCAAGGTCTGGGTCTTCCCGCGCAAGACGGCGTGACCCCCCCCGGCCGCCTGCACGCGGGGGCCCGCCCCTGGCGCACGCGGCCGGACCCGTCCTGCACGCGGACGGCCCCCCGGCTTGCCGTCCAATAGCTGTTACAAGCCGTTGGCCCGCATGCCGGGCAAGGTGGACTCGACTTACAATGCGTCCGTGCAACGCCCTGACTCCCCCTCCCCGCTAAGCCGTTACCTGCGGTGGCTGGGCGCTCCCGCCCAGCACTACCTGCGGATCGGCATCGCGATATCGCTGTTGGTGCACGCCGGCGCGCTGGCGTGGCGCTTCGGCGCGCCCGCCTTTACCCGCCCCCCCGTGACCAGCCTGGAAGTCGTGCTGCTGAACGCCCGCAGCGAAACGCCGCCGGACACGCCCCGGGCCCAGGCGCAAAACCAGATGAGCGGCGGCGGCAACGCCGACCGCGGCATGACCACCACCCCGCTGCCCCAGACGGGCGCCTCCGCCGAAACGATCGTGCTGGAAGCCATGCGCCGCCGGCAAGTGCAGCTGGAAGCCGAACAGACCCGCCTGATGACCCAGCTGCGCTCGCCGGAGAAAGCCGGCGCCGAGCGGCAGGCCGTCAACCCCTGGCCGGACGGGACCGACCTGGGGCAGGATTCCCAGGACCAGGCCAGCGTGATCCAGAACGCCCAGGTCGCCGCCCTGGCCGCCCGGGTGCAGCAATACAGCGCCGAGCCCCGCAAGCAGTTTGTGGCCCCGTCGGCCGAGGCCTCCCGCTACGCCGCGTATCTGGACGCCTGGCGCACCCGGATCGAGGCGGTCGGCACCCAGCACTACCCGGACGAGGCGCGCGGGCGCATCTACGGCTCGCTGCGCATTACGGTATCGGTCCGCAGCGACGGCAGCATCGCCAATGTCGAGATCGACCAGCCGTCGCCGCACGCCGTGCTGAACCAGGCGGCCCGCCGCATCGTCCAACTGGCCGCCCCCTTCCCCCCGTTCCCACCCGATATCGCCCGCGACACCGACGTGCTGGTCATCACCCGCACCTGGCATTTCGTCAACGACACCCTGGAAACACAAGCCCCATGACCGAGGCGCCCCCTCTTGCCCGCTACGCCGTCATCGGCAATCCCATCGCGCACAGCCGCTCGCCCCAAATCCACGACCTGTTTGCCCGGCAGACGGGCAAGCCGCTGCGCTATGAGCGCCTGCTGGCACCGGTGGACGGCTTTGCCGAAGCTGCCGCCGCATTCGTGGCCGAAGGCGGGCTGGGCCTGAATGTCACCGTGCCCTTCAAGCTGGACGCCTACGCGCTGGCCGCGGGCCGCTTGTCCTCCCGCGCCCGGCTGGCCGGCGCGGTCAACACCCTGTCCTGGCGTGAGGGCGCCTGGCACGGCTGCAACACGGACGGCGTGGGCCTGGTATCCGACCTGCTGCGCCTGGGCGTGCGCCTGAACGGCGCGTCGGTGCTGCTGGTGGGCGCGGGCGGCGCCGCCCGCGGCGTGCTGCAGCCCCTGGCAGAAGCCGGCTGCGCCCGCCTGCACATCGTCAACCGCACGGCCGCCAAGGCGCTGGAACTGGCCGACGCCTGGCGCAGTTCCGGGGTGTCGCCGCAGACCCGGGTCACCGCTGGCGGGCTGGCCGACACCGCCTTGCCGGGCGGCTGGAACCTGGTCGTCAACGCCACCGCGAGCGGCCTGCAGGATGCCGCGCCCGACTTGCCGGCCGGCCTGTACGCCGACGGCGCGGCGGGCTACGACATGATGTACGGCGCCCAACCGACCGCCTTCATGAAACAGGCACGGGCCGACGGCGCCGCGCTGACGGCCGACGGCCTGGGCATGCTGGTGGGCCAGGCCGCCGAGAGTTTCTTCATCTGGCATGGCGTGCGCCCCGACCCGGCCCCCGTGCTGGCGGCGCTGCGCGAGGCGCTCATGGCGGGACACTGAGCAGCATGGCGACGCGCAAGGGCCGATCGTGGTTCCGGATCACAACCGGCGTCCTGATGGCGCTGGTGTGCCTGATCCTGCTGTACCAATTCTGGCTCTTCGCCCAAGTGGTCTGGTACAACTACCGCGACCCCGGCAGCAGCGCGATCATGCGCGAAGAGCTGTCCCGCCTGCGCGAAGGCAACCCGGATTTCAAGCTGCAATACGAATGGGTGCCCTACGACAAGATCAACCGCAACCTCAAGCGCGCGGTGGTGGCCTCGGAGGACTCCAACTTCACCGGGCACGACGGCATCGAATGGGACGCCATCCGCAAAGCCTGGGAGTACAACCAGCGCCAGGAAGAGGCGGGCCGCAGCAAGATGCGCGGGGGCTCCACCATCACCCAGCAGTTGGCCAAGAACCTGTTCCTGTCCAGTTCGCGCAGCTATATCCGCAAGGGCCAGGAACTGGTCCTGACCTATATGATCGAACACGTCATGACCAAGGAACGGATTCTGGAACTGTATCTGAACGTGGCCGAATGGGGCGTGGGCGTGTTCGGGGCGCAGGCGGCCTCCAAGCACTACTTCAACACCACGGCGGCCAACCTGGGCGCCAGCCAGGCCGCCCGGCTGGCCGCCATGCTGCCCAACCCCCGCTTCTATGACAGCCGCCGCAATTCCAACTACCTGAACTCCCGCGTGGGCGTCCTGACGCGGCGGATGCAGATGGTCGACATCCCCTGATACCCGAAAGCCCGCCGTTGCGCCCGGCATTCCCCACCCTTAGCGGCGGGATTTGTTAAGCTTTCACGTTTACGCGCTCCCTATCCTTTTCATGCGTACCGCACGTCGCTACCTGGCCCGCGAGATCTATCGCTCTTGCGCAGTGGTCCTTATGGCCCTGCTAGGCCTTTTCACGTTCTTCGCGCTGGTGGACGACCTGGACAACGTGGGCGACAAGTTCTCCATGATGGCCCTGCTCTACATGCAGGCGCTGGCCATTCCCACCCGCTTGTACGACCTGCTGCCCATCGGGCTGCTGATCGGCGCGATCCTGGCGCTGGCCGGCCTTGCGCAGCGCAATGAGCTCGTCATCCTGCGCGTCTCGGGCGTCAGCGGCATGCGGCTGCTGCGCATGCTGTGGGTCGTCACCATCCCCCTGATGATCGGCGCGGCCCTGCTGTCCGAATACGTCACCCCATGGGCCGAGATCAAGAGCGGCGAAGCCAACCTGCTGTTCCGCGGCAAGGCCGGCGGCGACCGTTTGAAGAGCGGTTACTGGTTCAAGGAACCCACGGCCAACGGCGGCACCCGCATCATCAACATCGGCGAACTCAAGGGCGACGGCCAGGTGGCCAACATCACCCTGTACGAATTCAAGAAAGACCTGACGCTTTCCGTCTTGTCCACGGCGCCCACCGGCCTGTTCGCCCACGGCGACCTGGTGTTGAAGGACGTGGCCGAAACCCGGCTGGACAATGACGCCTCCGAAGCGCTGGCCAACGCCCGCCCGCCCAAGAACCCGCCTGCCAACGTGGTGAAGGTGCCCGAACGCACGGTCGACACGACGCTCAGCCCCGAACGCCTGCTGGCCCGCGTGCTGACCCCTGAACGCATGTCCATCGTCACCTTGCTGGACTATGTGGAGTATTTGCGCGACAACCAGCTGCAATATGGTCGACAGGTGGTCGCCCTGTGGCGCAAACTGGCCTATCCGTTCACGTTGCTGGTGATGATCACGATTGCCGCGCCGATCGGCCTGATGCAGACCCGCCGCGGCGGCGTCGGCGCCAAGGTCTTCATCGGCATCCTGCTGGGCGTGGGCTTCTTCATGCTGAACCAGCTGGCGTTGAACGTAGGCATGCTGGGCAAGTGGCCGCCCTGGCTGACCGCCCTGGGCCCGAACATCGGGGCCATGGCGCTGGCGCTGGGCGCCATGAGCTACATGGAATACCGCCACACCTTTACCCGGTTCGTCCAACAACGCTGGCCTTGGAGCAAAAGTCCCGCATGAACGGCAGTATCTGGATGATCGGCGACGTGCAGGGGTGCTGCTCGCCGCTGGATCGCTTGCTGTCCCACCCCGATCTGGTCGGCGACCCGCAGTCGCGCTTCTGGTTCGCCGGGGACCTGGTCAACCGCGGCCCGCAGTCGCTGGAGACCCTGCGTCGCATCATCGACCTGGGCGACCGCGCGACGTCGGTGCTGGGCAATCATGACCTGCACCTGCTGGCCGCCGCGGCCGGGGTGCGCAAGCCGTCGAAATCGGACACGCTCGAAGACATCCTTCGCGCGCCGGACGCGGCTGACCTGATCAACTGGCTGCGGTTCCGTCCGCTGGCCCATTTCGAGCAAGGCCACCTGCTGGTACACGCGGGCACGCTGGCAAAATGGGACGTCGCCAAAACGCTGTCCCTGGCCGCCGAGGTGCAAGACGCGCTGCGCGGCCCGAACTGGCAAAAGGCGCTGCAAAAGATGTACGGCAACGAGCCGGCCACGTGGAAGGAAGACCACAAGGGCGGCAAGCGGATGCGGGTGATCATCAATGCGCTGACGCGGATCCGCCTGTGCACGCCGAACGGCCACATGGAATTCGCAACCAAGGTCGCCCCGGGCGCCTGGCCCCCGGGCCTGGTGCCATGGTTCGACGTCCCGAACCGGGCCACCCGGGACATCACGACGGTTTTCGGGCACTGGTCGACGCTGGGGTTATTGCAGCGGCCGGACGTGATCTGCCTGGACACCGGATGCGTGTGGGGGGGAGCGTTGACGGCGTTACGGTTGCAGGATCGGAAACTGGTGCAGGTGAAGTGTTCGCAGTTTCAGAATCCGTTGTCTGAGTGATTGGGATTCTGCTGTTTTAGTGGCTCGTTTTTCTGGCTCGTTTTTCTGGCGAGTCTTGGCGCTTCGTAGGTCGCCCATCGTCGCTGTCGCCCTGACGGCGCGCGCCCATGATTGCGGCCCGGAGCCTTCGCTCCGGACTGCCCCGTTGCCATCCTCGTCCGCCTTCGGCTCCCTTCGGATTCCCTCGGGCGCATCAAGGTTGCGCGCCGTCAGGGCGACACCGCCGACGGGCTACCGCCGTCTGGGGCTGGGGCGCTGCTAGATCCTCGATTAGTGACGAGTGCTGCGTTGCCCGCCGAGTTGCAGCCGCGCAGGCGGCTGCAATCGGCATACGTGATGTGGGGCGTCGGGGGTGTGGTCGCTTGCGCGCTTGCAGGGAGTTGTTGTCTACGCACTCCACCCATCCTACGACGCCAACACCCCGACGCAAGACAACGCGTAAGCTCCCAAAGGCCGCCCGCGCGGCCGGCCGGGAGCGGGCACCGCAAGATCTTCCTATCCCTCACCTCCGGAGAGCAGAACCTAAAAAACTCGACTTTCCCCGGCGACAGGCGTCTTAAGAACCCTCAGCCGCCCGCAAAAAAGACCACCCCTTAATGCCGAATCTCGGCCAAGAACTTCTGCGCTCGCACCGTCGCCGGTCGACTGAAGAACCCCTCCGGGGTCCCCGTCTCCACAATCCTCCCGGCATCCATGAACCACACCCGATCCGCGACTTCTCTCGCGAATCCCATTTCGTGGGTCACGCACACCATCGTCATGCCGTCTTTCGCCAAGCCCTTCATCACCTGAAGCACCTCGCCCACCATCTCCGGGTCCAGCGCGCTGGTCGGCTCGTCGAACAGCATCACTGGCGGGTTCATCGCCAGGGCGCGCGCGATGGCCACGCGTTGCTGCTGGCCGCCTGACAGCTGGGCAGGATAGGCGTCCGCCTTGTGCGCCAGGCCGACGCGTTCCAGCAATTGCAGCGCGCGGTCGCGGGCTTCGGGGCGGCGGGCGCGCTTGAGTTGCAGCGGGGCGAGCATCAGGTTTTCCAGCACCGACAGGTGCGGGAACAGGTTGAACTGCTGGAATACGAAACCGATGTGGCTGCGCAATTGGTCCAGGTGGACCTTGGGGCCGTAGATGTCCTGCCCGTTCACCTCGATGACGCCCTTCTGGATCGGCTCCAGCCGGTTCACGGTGCGGATCAGGGTGGACTTGCCGGAGCCGGACGGGCCGCACACCACCACGACCTCGCCTTGCGTCACTTGCTCGGTCACATCGGCCAGCGCCTGGTAATCGCCGTACCACTTCTGCACTTGGGAAAATCGAATCATGTCGGCACCACTTTAGGGGCAGCCGTGAGCCCGGCGCGCCGTCTGCCGATACGTCGTTCGGTCAGGTGCACCAATGAACTCAGGCCAAAATTCAGGATGAAATAGGTCATCGCCAGCAACCCGAACACTTCGAACGGCTTGGTCAGCAGCACGCTGTTGATCTGGTTCGCGGCGTAGGTCAGTTCCTGCACGCTGATCACATAGGCCAGTGATGTTTCCTTCACCGTCGACACGAATTGGCTCAGCATGCTGGGCAGCATGTTGTAGAGCGCCTGCGGCAGGATCACGCGCCGCATCGTCTGCATATAGGACAGCCCCAACGCGCGGCTGGCTTCCTGCTGGCCGGAAGGCAGCGCCTGAATGCCGGCGCGGATGATCTCGGCCAGATAGGCGCTTTCGTAGCAGACCAGCGCCACCACCATCGTCGTGGTGCCCGCGACGGGCCGGCCGATGATGAGCGGCACGAAGAAATACGCCCAGAAGATGAACATCAGTAGCGGCAGGCCGCGCACCAGATAGACCACGGCCGAGGACGGCCAGTAGAAGATGCGGTAGGGGCTGATGCGGCCCAGCGCCAGCAGCACGCCGCAGGGCAGCGCCAGGGCCAGGCTGATCGCGGCCAGGCCCAAGGTGGCGACCAGGCCGCCCACCGGTCCGTGCGGGTACTGCCCGATCAGCAGTAGCAGCCAGTTGTCTTTCAGTATGTCCCACATGTCAGCGCGCCCCCAGCGGACGGTAGCGTCGTTGCAGTAGCGCGCCGCCGCCCATGATGATGAACGACAGCACCAGGTAGATGACCGTCACCACCGCATAAGCCTCGAAGGTGCGGAACGTGTAGTTCTCGACTTCGCGTCCGGCGGCGGTCAGTTCCGTCACGCCGATCGCCATCGCCAGGCTGGTGTTCTTCAACAGCAGCAGCGTCTGGTTCAGCAGCGGCGGGATCGCGATGCGGAAGGCCTGCGGCAAGATGACTTTGCGCATGGTCTGCAGAAAACCCAGGCCCAGCGCCCGCGACGCCTCGACCTGGCCCGGCGGGATGCCACGCACGGCGCTGCGCAGGTCTTCACAGATATAGGCGGACATCACCAGCGAAATCGCGATGCACGACATGATGAATTCGCTGCCGTGGCTGTTGAGCCAGTCGGTGGCGAATTGCGGCAGCAGCGCCGGCACGCCGAAGTACCAGAACAGGATGTGCACCAGCATGGGCACGTTGCGGTGGAACGCGACGTACACCGCGATCACGCCGTTGGCCACGGGCGAGCCCGTCAGGCGGATCACCGCCAGCAGGCTGCCCACGAAGAACGCCAGAATCCAGGCCAGCCCGGCCAGCGCCAGGGTGGTGATGAACCCCCTGAACAGCCATGCCGGATACTCGCCCTGAAAAATGGCGTTGAAGTCGAAAACGTAATGCATCGAGAAAGGCTCCAGCGCGCGCGGCGCGTCAACCCTTGATGGCTTCGATGCGGAAGTCGCGCTTCATGTTGAACTGCGTGCCGGTGCCGAACCACTTGTCGAAAATCTTCGTGGCCTGGCCCGACGCTTCCATGCCGTCCAGCACCTTGTTCACCTGGGCCAGCATGGCGGTGTCGCCTTTACGCACGCCCATGCCCCAGGGTTCGACGAACAGCGCGGGTTCCAGGATCTTGACCGGCACGGCGCTGCTCGACGCCTGATGCTGCAGCTTCACCAGCATCAGCTCAGACCCGACGAAACCGCTGACCTTGCCCTGCTGCAAGGCCAGGAAGGCGCCGCTGGGATCTTTGAAAGTCACGGGATCGACATTGGGGATGTTCTTGCGCGCGCCCTGCTCCGACGACGATCCGCGCACGGCGCTGACGCGCTTGCCGGCCAGGTCGGCGGGCGCCTTCAAGTCTTTTTCCGAATCGCGCGCCAGGATTTTCTGCAGGCTCACGAAATGCTGGTGCGAATAATCGATCTGCTGCGCGCGCTCCGGGCTCCAACCCAGGTTGGCGGCCACGACGTCGACGCGGCCTGCGATCAGCTCGGGGATGCGGGCTTCCACGGCGATCAGCTTCAGTTCCAGCGGCACGCCCAGGCTGTCGGCGACGGCCTGGCACATATCGACCTCGTACCCCACGATGGCGCGGGTCTTGGGGTCTTGGAAGCTGAAGGGCTCGGCCGTGCCCATCGTGCCGCAGATGAACTTGCCGCGCGCCTTGATGTCCTGCACGGTGTCCGCATGCGCGGCGGGCGCCAGCGTGGCGGCCAGGCCGATGGCGGCGACAAAAGTGGCGATGGTGGTCTTCATGGTGTTTCCCCTTGGAATATAGGTATGGGTACGGCGGACGAAATGGACTTTCAACAAGCGGGCGTTCAACGCAAGGCCGCGCATGCCTCGCGGATGCGGCGGCAGCCTTCTTCGATGTTTTCCATGGACGTGGCGAAGCTCAGGCGCAGATAGGGCGACAGGCCGTAGGCCGCGCCGTCCAGCACCGCGACGCCGGCTTCGTCCAACAGGTACATCACCACGTCCAGATCGGTCTCAAGCACGCGTCCGGCCGGCGTACGCTTGCCCAGCAGGCCATCAACGGACGGATAGACGTAGAACGCGCCCTGCGGCTGCGGACAACGGATGCCCGGCACGGCGTTCAGCAGCGCGACGATGCGGTCGCGGCGCAGGTGGAACACGGCCGCCGCCTCGCTGACGCAACGCTGGTCGGCGGTCAGCGCCACGCGCGCAGCCGACTGGCTGATGGCGCTGACGCAGCTGGTGCTTTGAGAAATCAGCGTGGCCATCGCCTTGATCAGCGGCTTGGGGCCGCCCGCATAGCCCAGCCGCCAGCCCGTCATCGCGTACGCCTTGGAGACGCCATTGATGGTGAGGGTGCGCGCCGCCAACGCGGGCACCACCGCGGCGGGCGATGCGTGACGCGCCTGGCCATAGGCCAGGTGTTCATAGATCTCGTCGGTCATCAGCCAGACGTGCGGATGGCGCGCCAGCACCTCGCCCAGCGCCCGCAGCTCGTCCGCGCCGTACATCGCGCCGGTCGGATTGCTGGGCGTGTTCAACAGCACCCACTTCGTGCGCGGCGTGATCGCGGCTTCCAGCGCCTGCGGCGTAAGCTTGAAGCCGTCCGCTTCCGGGCAGGCCAGCACCACGGGCGTGCCGTCGTTGACCAGCACCATGTCCGGGTACGACACCCAGTACGGCGCGGGGATGATGACTTCGTCGCCGGCCTGCACGGTGGCGGCCAGCGCGGTGAAGATCAGCTGCTTGGCGCCCACGCCGACGATCAGTTCGTCCAGCCCGTAGTCCAGGCTGTTCTCGCGCTGGAATTTGGCACGCACGGCTTCCAGCAGCGGCCTGGCGCCGGCGGACGCGGTATAGCGGATATCGCCGCTGTTCAACGCATCGATGCCGGCCTGCACGATGTGGGCGGGCGTGGGCAGGTCGGGTTCGCCGACGGTGAAGTCGATGATGTCGCGCCCCTGGGCGCGCAACTGGTCGACGCGCGTCTTGGCCGCCATGCTGGGCGATGGCTTGATGGCGCGCGCCCGGTCGGCCAGGAACAGGGTGTCGACGCCGCTCATGCCAGCCCCTTGGCGGCAAAAGCGGCCTGCATCCAGCTTTGCGTCCGGTCGCCGCCCGCGATCTCGGCCATGATGCGTTCTTCCTTGGCGGCATGCGCGTGCGCCGCGGCGATCAGGCTTTCCGCCTCGCTGGCGGGAAAGCTGACCAGGCCGTCTTCGTCGCCCACCAGGATGTCGCCGGGAAGGATCACCTGGCCGCCGATGGACACGGGCACATTGACCTCGCCCGGGCCGTCCTTGTAGGGACCGCGGTGGATATGGCCGCGCGCGTAGCAAGGGAAGCTGTCGGCTTCGAACGCAGCCACGTCACGGATCGCGCCGTCCACAACCACGCCGGCGCAGCCGTGGATCTGCAGATAGCGCTTCATGATTTCGCCCAGCACGGCGTTGGACAGGTCGCCGCCCGCGTCCACCACCAGCACGTGGCCGGGCTGGATCTGCATCATCGCCTTGTAGATCATCAGGTTGTCGCCGGGACGGGTCTTGACCGTCAACGCGGTGCCCACCAGCTTGCCGCGCCCGTTGTAGCGGCGCAGGCCCGAAATGCCCTCGCGGCGCGCCAGATTGTCGCTGAGGTGGGGCGTGACGATGCCGGCCAGCGCTTCAAGAATAGCGGCGGGAGCGACGGGGGAAGCCGGCAATTGGCGTGCGCCGGTAAGGATAGTGGCCATGACGATCTGCAAATTCCTGAGTCGAAGGCCGCCGCAGGCCCGGAACGCTTTCCCGGCCCCGGCCAGCCGGGAAATGAATCAGATCGCATGGTGCGAGCTTTTCGGTTTCGGAAAAAGGGATTAAATTTCCACGAACCCAATCGCTTTTAGGAATATAAGGGTTAGCCCTTAGCGAAATTTCGGAATGAACCTCACCCTGGGCAGCCCCGCCGCATGCTGACTTTCAAACAAATCGAAGCCCTGTACTGGACCGTCCGCCTGGGCACGTTTTCGGCGTCGGCGCAGAAGTTGCACACCACGCAATCGGCCATCACCAAGCGCATCCAGGAGCTGGAGGCGGACTTCGACGTGGCCCTCTTCGACCGCTCCGGCCACCGCGCGGAACTGACCGCGCGCGGCCACGAGGTGTATGCCCTGGCCGAAGAGATGCTGGGCCACCGCGACCGCTTGCTGGTCCGCCTGAAGGGGCAGCACACGCTGACCGGTACCTTCCGTTTCGGCATCACCGAGATCACGGCGATGACCTGGCTGCCCGCCCTGATCCGCCTGCTGCGCGCGCATTACCCCCGCATCACGCTGGAGCCGCACATCGACCTGGGCGCCGACCTGCTCAAGCGCCTGCAGGCGGGCCAATTGGACATGGCGTTCCTGCACGGCGAATTCGCCGAACCGAACTTGCAGGTGGTGGCGCTGCAACGCCTGGAATTCGCGTGGATGGGCAGCCCCGACATGATCGATGCCAGCCGAATCTATACCCCCGCCGACATCGCCCACCTGCCGCTGCTGCGCCAAAGCCGCGAGTCCGGCCTGAACATGATCTACGACGGCTGGCTGCGCCCGCATACGCCGGCCAGCAACATCTTCACGATCAACAGCCTGATCGCCATGGCGGGCCTGACCGCAGCGGGCTTCGGGGTGAGTTGCCTGCCGCGGGATTACTTCGCGGACATGGTGAGCAAGCGGCAGCTGGTGATTGCGCGGACCAGCACGGCGCCGCCCCAATCGGTCTACAGCGCAATGTTCCGCCGAGACGCAGACGTGGCGTTTTGTGAAAGCGTGGCGGAACTGGCGAAGAGTTGTTGTGAGTTTTCGGGGGGGTGGCAGTAGGGGGGTGTTTGGGTGGCTTGGGGGTTGGGTTCTTGAGACGCCCGTCACGGCGGTCCCCCGGGGCGTGCGGGTCAACGATTGCGGTCCGGAGCCTTCGCTCCGGACTGCCCCGTTGTCATCTTCGTTGTTGCCTACGGCAACTGCCTTCAGATTCCCTCGGGCTTATCGACTCCCCGCACGCCCCGGGGGACCGCCGCGACGGGCTCGGTCAGATGCAATTTGACGTCAGCCGGGCAGAACGGTTTGCTTAGGGTTCTCGCCAGCATGGGGGAATGGTGGAGGATCTTGCGGGGCCCGCTCCCGGCCGGCCGCGCAGGCGGCCTTTGGGAGCTTACGCGTCGTCTTGCGTCGTGAGGATGCTGGTTGCATCCCGCGTGTGACCTATCGCCGTTGTATGACCCATGATGGATTGCGCGCAAGCGGTCATCGCACCAACGACACACGATGCGTATGCCAATTGCAGCCGCCCGCGCGGCTGCAATTCGGCGGGCCCCGCAGCACTCGTCATTAATCGGGAACCTGACAGCGCCCCAAGCCCCAACACAGGCAGCCCGTCGGCGCTATTGCCATGACGACGCGCAACCTTGATGCGCCCGAGGGAATCCGAAGGGAGCCGAAGGCGGACGAGGATGACGACGGGAACGTCCGGAGCGAAGGCTCCGGACCGCAATCGTGGGCGCGCGCCGTCATGGCGATAGCGCCGACGGGCGACCTACGAAGAACAACAAACCGCCAAAAAAACTAAGCAAGCACCCCAAGAATCGCATCCCGAGCCTGATGCGACAACTCCAGCCGGGTCGGCAAACTCCCATCAGGATGTCTTGCCGCCAACACAGGCAAGAACACCACCTCGACAGACAGCCCCGTCGTCCCCATTACCCGCCAAAGATTCGCCACCAGGCTTTCTTCGCCGACGAACGCGGCGAATCCATCGCGCTTGCCGTCACGCAGGAAACGCAACGCCACCGGTTGGATTTCCACCGCAGCCGACCGCGCCGGTTCGAACAGGCTGGCGTGGAAAGGAAGCAGGTCGAAACCTTCGGTCGTCGTGCCTTCGGGGAACAATCCCACTGCATCGCCCTGCTTGAAGCGGGCTTGCATCGACTCCCCCATGGCATGCACCGCGTGGCGTTGGCCGCGTTCGATGAACAGCGTGCCCGCCCCCGCCACCAGCCAGCCGATCACCGGCCAGCTGCGGATTTCGCTCTTGGCCACGAACGACGTCGCACGCGCGGAATTCAGGACGAAGATGTCGATCCAGGAAACGTGGTTCGCCACCAGCAGCACGGGCCCTGTCATGCGCGGTTCGCCCTTGAAGACGACCCGCAACCCACAGGCCGCCATCAACGCCCGGGACCAGGTGCGGTTCAGCCATGCACGGGATTGTGGCCGAAGGAAGGGATAGACCGCTCCCACGCAAAACAGGCCGAAAACGATCAAAGGCAGCACCAGTGCCAGCCGTAGGACAAAGCGCAGCAGCTTCAAACGGAAGTCTCCCAGGCCAGCCGGCCACCGACCACGGTGGCGCGTACCCGACCGGGCAGCATCATACCCGCGAACGGAGTGCTGGCGCTGCGGCTTTGCAGCGAAGCCGGCATCACCAGCCATTCGGCGTCCAGGTCTGCCAGGCACAGATCCGCTGGCGCGCCCACGCCCAACTGGCCCGCCAGCGCCGCGTCGGGCGTCATCCGGCCGAGCACGGCGCCCGGGCCCGACGTCACGCGGGCCAACGCATCGATCAGCGGCTGGCGGCGGTCGCGCACCCATTTCAGCGTCAGCGACAGCAGCAATTCCAGCGCCGTTGCGCCGGGGGCCGACGCCGGGAACGGCGCCGCCTTGGCCCGAGCATCAACCGGCGTGTGGTCGGAGCACAAGGCGTCGACCAGCCCCTCCGCCAGCGCCGCGTGAATGGCGTCGCGGTCGCGTTGGCCGCGCAGCGGCGGCGACAAATGGAAATTCGTATCGAAAAAGCCGATGTCGACGTCGGTCAGGTGCAAGTTGTGGGCCGACACATCGGCGGTGACAGGCAGCCCTTCCCGCTTGGCCGCGCGCAGCAGTTCCAGCCCCGCCGCCGTGGACAGCCGGGTCAGGTGCACGCGGGCGCCGGTCGCGCGGGAAAGCTCGAAGATCGTTTGCAGCGCCACGGTTTCCGCTTGGGGCGGCAGACCTTCCAGCCCCAGGCGCTCGGCGTAGGCGCCGCTGGCGGCCACCGCGCCGCGCGCCAGCCAGGGATCTTGCGGACGCAGCCACAACGTGCGGCCCATGCCACTGGCATAGCGCATCGCGCCCCACAGCACGCGCGTGTCGGCAATGCCGTGCTCGCCCTGCGCGAAGGCGATACAGCCCGCCTGCGCGAGCAGGCCCATTTCCGCCAGCGTCTCGCCGGCCAGCCCCACGGTCATCGCGCCCAGCGGGTGAACGCGGACCGTGCCCGCTTCGGCCTGACGCATCAGCGCGTCGACCTTGCCCGGTTCGTCCAGCGCGGCGTCGGGCCCGGGCGGCAGCACCAGACGGGTCACGCCCCCGGCCAGCGCCGCGCGCAACTCGGCGGGCGCAAACGCGGAACCCGTGGCCACGCTGCCCGCCCCCGCGGGCTGCAAGACCCGGGCGGACAGGTCGACCAGGCCCGGCAGCACGGCCAGGCTGCCGGCATCCAGCACGCGGTCGGCCTGAAAGCCGTCCGGCGCCGCGCCCACGGCCACTACGCGGCCATCGGCCGTATAAATGTCATACCGCCCATCCACCCCGTTGGCGGGGTCGATCAGCCGGCCGTTGGCAATGTGCAGCCTCATGGCGCGTCTCCGGCCAATACGTGGAGGGCGGCCAGACGCAAGGGCTGGAGCAGCCCGGCCAATTGCGCCTCGATGGGCGGCAGGCTGGCGGCCACGTCGCCATCCACTTCCACGCCCGGCGTCAGCGCGCCGGCGGGCAGCAGCAGCGCGTCGGGCTTGGCCGCCGCCAGCGCGGCAGGCGTCACGCCGTAAAACTGGGCATATTCCCGCGCGGACGGCAGCAGCGCGCCGCTGATCCGTTCGACGTCCAGAGGCAGCACGATGACCACATCGGCATCTTGCAAGCCTTCCTGCAGCGTGGCGCACGCGCGTACGCCCAGCTGCGGCAGGTTGTCCGGCAAGAGCGTGCGCGGCGCAACGGCACGCACTTCGGGCACGCCCAGCGTGGTCATCGCGTGGATCACCGAGCGCGCTACCGGCGAATGACGGATATCGCCCACCAGCGTCACGGCCAGATTCGTCAGGTCTTGCTTGATGTCCTGCATCGCCTGCACCAGCGCCAGCGCCGGCAGCGGGTCCGCATGCCGGCCGTCGCCGGCATTGACGACGCGCAGCCCCGGCGCGGCATGCTTCGCCGCGCAATGGGCCGCACCGCTTGCCGCATGACGCAGCACCAGGATGCCGGGCGCCAGGCCGGATACGGTCTGGGCCAGCCCATCGCCCGGCTCGGAACCGGCGTCTTGCGCATCCAGGACGACAGGCAGCAGGGACAGGCGCGTGGCTGCGTCCGCGTAGGCGTCGCGGCAGGCTGGGTCGTCGGGCAGGAAAAGGAACACGGGCTGCGGCGTGGCGGCCGGCGTCTCGCCCGCAGCCCGTGCGCGAGCCGCCTCGAGCAGGCGCTCGACATGGCGCCGCGGCAACCCTTCCGTTGTCAGCAGATGAATGAGTTCGCCGCGGCGATCAAGTTGCGGATTGAGCATAGGCAGGCCGGGCCGCGTGCTTCAGGACGCAGGCAGGGTGTCGAGGTATCGTTGCAGGATAACAGCCGCCGCCATCGCGTCGTCGGCCGCGTGGGTACCCAGCAGGCGCTGGGCCTCCATGCTGGAGCCGCGTTCGTCGACCAGTTCGACGGCAATGCCGAAACGGCCGTGCAACTGGTTGGCGAAACGCCGGCAACGCGCCGTGGCGGGTTGTTCGCCGCCATCGGCGTCCAGCGCCAGGCCGACGATCACGCGGTGGGGCTGCCATTCCTGCAGCAGCGCCGCGATGCGGCCGAAACGCGCATCGCGGATTTCGCTGAAGATGATTTCCAGCGGACGCGCCTGGCGCGTCAGCGTGTTGCCGATGGCGATGCCGATCTTCTTTTCGCCGAAATCAAAGCCAAGCAGGGTTTCTTCAGGCATGGCCCGCGTCGCCCGCCAGCATGACCGGATCGATGCCCAGCAGCTTCAAGGCGGCCGGGTAACGGTCTTCGGGAGGCACATCGAAAATGATGTGATCGTCGGCGCCGACGCTAAGCCAGGCGTTCTGGCCCATTTCGCTTTCCAGTTGGCCTGCGCCCCAACCCGCGTACCCCAGCGTGACCAGCATCCGGGCGGGCCCGTTGCCATCGGCCACGGCTTGCAGCACGTCGCGGGAAGTCGTCAGCGCCATCGCGCCCATCTTGATGCTGGAGCTGTAGTCGCCCGCGGGCGCATGCAGCACAAAGCCGCGGTCGGTCTGCACCGGGCCGCCGAAGAAAACCAGCGTGTCCTTGACGGGGCCGATCTCAAGCGTCAGCTCAATGCGTTCGAACAGGGTGCCCAGCGTCAGGTCGGTAGGCCGGTTGATGACCAGGCCCAGCGCGCCACGCTCGGTGTGTTCGCATACGTAGATGACAGAACCGGCCAGGCTGCCCTCGACCATGCCCGGCATGGCGATCAGGAACTGGTTGGCAAAGTTCGCCGCCTGCGTCGAGGCGGCTTCGTGGTGTTTTTCCGTCATGGCAACCCCTTAATGGGTAGTCTGAAAGAACCGAGGACGGGGCGCGCTTGCGCGCGGCGGCCATGCTTGCCTGGCGGCAGACCGTCCTGCGGTTACGAGGGATGGGGCTTGCCCCATCGTACGAGCCCTGGCGGAATAGGTCAGCGGATCGGGTTCAGATTTCCATCAATTCAAAGTCCTCTTTGCGGGCGCCGCATTCGGGACAGACCCAGTTCGGCGGCACATCTTCCCAGCGGGTGCCGGGGGCAATGCCCTCGTCGGGCAGGCCGGCCTCTTCGTCATAGACCCAGCCACAAATCAGACACATCCAAGTACGCATAGTTCTCTCTTACATCAATTCCCGGCCTTGATCCCCATGGCGGGGCAAAGGTGGGGGGCTTCCATTAGAATGGGGACAATCTTACCGAAACCCAATAGGGGTTCCCCTGATTCACCTCAAAATGAGTCCGGGCACCCTCACTCAAGCGCTGTCCACGTGGCCCCCGTTACTCCCCCTCTCGTTTTGGTCTTCGGCCCGCTCGATCCCTCGGGATCCGACGGTTTGCCTGCGGATGCCGTCACCTGCGCCCGCCTGGGCTGTCACGGCCTGGCGGCCGTTACCGCGCTGACCGTGCAGGACACTGCCGGCATCGAAGAAATCCACCCTGTTTCGCCCGATTTGCTGGACGATCAGGCCCGTTGCCTGCTGGAAGACATGTCCGTGCAGGCGATCAAGGTGGGCGGACTATACACCGCTGAAACGGCAAGCGTGGCCGCACAGGTCGCCGCCGACTACAGCCAGGTCCCGCTCGTGCTGCACCTGGGCCAGCGAGCACCCTTGCCGGCGGACGCCGCCGACGAGGACGACGCCGACGACCTGCTGGCCGCCACGCTGGAACTGGTGCTGCCGCAAACCGATCTGCTGGTCATCGAACACCTGCGCCTGGCGCAGTGGCACGCCGACGGCGACATCGATATCGGGGACGCACCGACACCCATGCACGCGCTGGTGGCGGCCGGGGCGGAGTGGGTGCTGGTGCTGGGCAGCCCGCAACGGCCCGGCCACTACGCCAACGTGCTGTTGGGCCCCAGCGGGCAGACGCACACCTGGCCATGGCAGGCGCCCCCGGACCGCAACGGCGACGCCGGCGGCCTGGCCGCCACCGCCATCACCGCCATGCTGGCGCGCGGGCTGGAAATGCCTGAAGCCGTGCGCCAGGGCCTGGCGCACGCCGACGCCTCGGTGGCCGCCAGCTTCCTGCCGGGCATGGGCCGGCGCATCCCCAACCGGATCCAACCGCAATGAAACCGCTGCGTTTTCCCGCCGGCCTGTATGGCGTCACCCCTGAATGGGACGATACCGACCGCCTGATGCAGGCCGTGCGCATAGCCGCCAGCGGCGGCATGCGGTCGCTGCAGCTGCGCCGCAAGAACGTGCCCGATGCGGTGCGCGCCGAACAGGCCCGTGCGCTGGCCCCGCTGTGCCGCGAGCTGGGCATCGTGTTCCTGATCAATGACGACTGGCGCCTGGCGCTGGAGGTGGGCGCCGACGGCGCCCACGTCGGCCGCGAAGACGAAAGCCTGGCGCGCATCCGCGCCGAAGCCGGCCCCGACCTGATCCTGGGCGGCTCCAGCTACGACGACCTGTCCCGTGCCCGCGACCTGCTGGACGCCGGCGCCGACTACATCGCCTTCGGCGCGATGTTCGCCTCGACCGTCAAGCCGGACACCGTGCGCGCGCCGCTGTCGGTGCTGACCGAAGCCCGCCGCCTGGTCGAAGAGCGCGATGCGCCCCGGCCCGCGGTCGTCGCCATCGGCGGCATCACGCCCGACAACGCGCTGCTGGTGGCCCAGGCGGGCGCCGATGCTGTCGCCGTCATCACCGGACTTTTCGAAGCGCCCAGCATCCGGGCCGCCGCCGCGGCCTGCTCGGCGCCCTTTACCGTCAACCCCAACCGCAAGCCTTGAACGCCATGTCCCGTAACGAACAGCTTTTCGAACGCGCCTGCCGCAGCATCCCCGGCGGCGTCAATTCGCCCGTGCGCGCTTTCCGCTCCGTCGGCGGCACGCCGCGGTTCATCAAGCGCGCGCAAGGCCCGTACGTGTGGGACGCGGACGACAAGCAGTACATCGATTACGTGGGCTCCTGGGGCCCGGCCATCCTGGGCCATTCGCACCCTGAAGTGGTGCGCGCGGTGCAGGAAGCCGCCGTCAACGGCCTGTCGTTCGGCGCCCCCACCGAAGCCGAGATCGAACTGGCCGAAGTGCTGATTTCGCGCCTGCCCTCGCTGGAGCAGGTGCGCCTGGTCAGCTCGGGCACCGAAGCCACCATGACGGCAATCCGCCTGGCGCGCGGCGCCACCGGCCGCGCCAAGATCGTGAAGTTCGAAGGCTGCTACCACGGCCATTCGGACAGCCTGCTGGTCAAGGCCGGTTCGGGCCTCTTGACCTTCGGCAACCCCAGTTCGGCGGGCGTGCCGCCGGAATTCGTGTCGCACACGCTGACGCTTGAATTCAACAACCTGGATGCCGTGCGCCAGGCCTTCGCCCAGCATGGCGCCGACATCGCCTGCATCATCGTCGAGCCGGTCGCCGGCAACATGAACCTGATCAAGCCGGCGGCGGGCTTCCTGGAAGGCCTGCGCGAGGTCTGCACGCAACATGGCGCGCTGCTGATTTTCGACGAAGTGATGACAGGCTTCCGCGTCGGCCCCCAGGGCGTGCAGGGCCTGACCGGCGTCAAGCCGGACATCACCACGCTGGCCAAGGTGATCGGCGGCGGCATGCCGGTGGGCGCCTTCGGCGGCAGCGCTGAAATCATGAAGCACATCGCCCCGCTGGGCGGGGTTTACCAGGCCGGCACGCTGTCGGGCAACCCGGTGGCAGTCGCGGCCGGTCTGGCCACGCTGCGCCTGATCGCGGCGCCCGGCTTCTACGACAAGCTGTCCGCCCAGACCGCCAAGCTGGCCCAGGGCCTGCAAGAACGCGCCCGCGCCGCCGGATTGGCCTTCTCGGCCGATTCCGTGGGCGGCATGTTCGGCATCTACTTCAGCGACCAGGTCCCGACCTCGTTCGCGGAAGTCTCGACGTGCGACACGGCGGCATTCAACCGCTTCTTCCATGCCATGCTGGACCACGGCGTGCATTTCGCGCCGTCCGCGTTCGAAGCGGGCTTCGTCTCGGCCACGCACGATGACGCCGTGATCGCCTCCACGCTGGACATTGCCGAAAAGGTCTTCGCCGCAATGTAAGCGGCGGAGCGGCCGGCTTGAGTCGCCTGACCGGGCGTCCGGCCGGCGCGTTCTGGCTCAGGGCGTCTTGTAGCGCTCGTACAGGGCGGTCACGTCCCTGACATAGGCTTGGGTTTCCGCGTAGGGCGGCACGGCATCGTACTTGCGCACCGCGCCTTCCCCCGCGTTGTAGGCGGCCAGCGCCAGGTCCAGACGGCCCGGGTACTGGTCGATCAGCCGGCGCAGGTGGCGCGACCCCGCCCGCACGTTCGTCGCCGGGTCCACCAGCGCGCGCTCGATATCGTCCACCGACAGCACCGACGCCGCCGTTGCCGGCATCAGCTGCATCAGGCCCAGCGCCCCCTTGGGCGACCGCGCATCGCTGCGGAAGCCCGATTCGATCGCGATGACGGCGGTCAGCAAGGCCCCATCCACGCCCGAATCCTGCGCCGCGCGGGCAATCAGCCCGTCATGGGCGGTGGACGGTTTGGCGTCGCCCCAACGCAAGGCCCGCGAGGTCGGCGCCATCGCGGTCAACCGCGCGCCATCGCCAGCCTGTGGGGGGCAGTCCAGGCAGGCTTTAATGCCGTTGCCCCGCCAGGTGGTCCGGGCTTGCGCGCGCTTGTAATACTTGGCGTAGCCCGTGGGCACCTTCATGGCGCGCCAGACGCCGTACGGATCTTTGTATCGATAGATCTCGCTGGCTTGGGCAGAGCCGGCGGGCGCCAGCGCCAGCGCACCCGCCGCCAAGGCCGCCATTGCCGCCATGCCCCCGGCCCGCGCCGCGAAGGCGCGCAAGGCTGGCAGGAGAGAAAGGGGATGTCGGCGCATGGGGCGGGGCGGAGGCGGCGTCCGAAGACGGGTTGGCGAGCCCCTATGCTGCGGCGATGCACCCGGTTTGTCGCTCGCCCCTACGCCCTAGTCCGGCGCCGCTGCTCGATTTCCCTGTGTAAAACAGGGCCAAAACTACGGCATACGTCGGACGATTACTATAGAATATGTCGCAATATTTCGTTTATTTACCAAATGAATGAACCTGACCGCCGTCGCGCGCCAGGCAGGAGAGGCTGAGATGGACGCAGAAAACACGCTCCAGCTAGTGCTGGATGCCAATACCAACGTCCTGACGGCCATCTATACGCCGCCTCCGCGCCCTGTCGCTGCGCACGAGGACGATGATGGGGGTACCCAAGCAGCCCAAGTGGCCGAGACGGCCGACACGGCCAGCGGCGAGGCCTCCCCCGAACTGGACGCCGACACCGACGTCGCCGTGGATGCCGCCCCCGTCGTCAACCTTGACCTGCCCACCTGGGACACGCTGACCGCCGCCGTCGTCGCGCAAGGCTGGACCACCGAGGCGCTGGACAACCATGCCGTGCTGGCGTTCATCGACCAGTGCCGCAGCGCCGTCGAGCCGGTGCAATTCCCCGTCGGGCAGGTGGTGGACGGCTCGTTCGAGCTGGAACTCGACCCCAGCCGGATGGCCGCGCTGCTGACGCTGCATCCGCCTAAGGGCGGCCAGCCTGTCACCCTGGACGCACTGCGCCACGCCGTGGCCGACCGCGGCATCGTGCATGGCGTGCTGCAACAGGCCATGGCCGAAGCCATTGAGCAGGGCCGCGCCGCCACCGTGATGATCGCCCAGGGCACGCCGCCCACGCGCGGCACGCCGACCCGCTTTGAAAGCCTGCTGGACCGCCTGAAGCCGCGCGCGCAGGAAATCGACGAACTGGCCCAGGTGGATTACCGCGACCTGGGCAGCCTGCTGCTGGTCTCGCCCGGCACGCCGCTGATGCGCCGCGTGCCGCCGCTGCCCGGCGTGGACGGCACCAACGTGCTGGGCGAACCCGTCCTGCCGGACGAAATGCCCGATACCCCCTTCTCCCGGGACATCTCGGGCGTGGAGGTAGACCCGGAAGACCCGTTGCTGCTGCGCGCCACGATCGCCGGCACACCCAAGCTGATCAGCCAGGGCGTGCAGGTCAATCCGATGGTCGAGGTCGACGCCGTCAACCTGTCCACGGGCAACATCACCTTTGAGGGGTCGCTGCAGGTGCGCGGCGACATCGCGGCCACCATGGAAGTCCGCGTGACGGGCGACGTGGTCGTGAACGGCACCATCGAAGCCGCGCTGGTGGAAGCGGGCGGCAGCGTGACCGTCAAGGGCGGCATCATCGGCATGGCCGAGGCCCTGCAGGACGCCGCGGCCACCGCCCGCACCGCCCATATCGTCTGTGGCGGCGCGCTGAAAGCGAAGTTCATCGAAAACGCGATCATCAGCGCCGGGCAGGATGTGGAAGTGGAGCGCGAGATCCGGCAGAGCAGCATCGCCGCCGGCGGCAGCGTGCTGGTCGGCCCGCCGAACACGCAGCAAAGCGCCATCACCGGCGGTCAGACCCGCGCGCTGAATGCCGTGCGCGCGGGCACCATCGGCTCGCCGTCGGGCATCCCCACGATGGTGCAGGCCGGGCTGGATCCGCATGCGGACATCAAACGTTCGGCGCTGACGCGCAAGCGCCTGAAAATGAACGAGGAAAAGGCCAAGCTGGAACAGTTGCTGATGTTCCTGAAGGCCAACCCTCAGCGCGCCCCCGGCGACGTGGTGGAACGCGCCCGCAACACCCACGGCAAGCTCAGCGGCGAACTGCTGGCGCTGGACGCGGAAGAAGCGCAGTTGGTCCGCGACCTGCTGCCGCTGCACACCGCCGTCATCACGGCGACGCGGCGCTTTTGCAGCGGCACGAAGATCCAGTTGGGCAACAAGATGCAGGAGTTCCTGGAAGACCAGGTCGGCGGCAAAGCCGGGCTGGAAGAAGGCGAGATCGTCATCCGCTGACGCAGACGCCAGCAGCGCCAGCCACGGCGCCGGTGAAGGCACCGGGGCAGGCGCGCCCCGGCCCGGATCAGGGCGCCAGTTCCTTGAACCAGACTCGCGGTGAAATGCCGCGGTCTGGCCCCAGGATGGAGAACCCGCCGTCCACCGGGATATCTACACCCGTCATCCAGGACGCGGCATCCGAACACGCGAAGCAAACAGCGGCAGCGATCTCGCTACCCGAACCCACGCGGCCCAGCGGGTGGAAGTGCGCCCCCACCGCGTCAGCCGCCTCGCGCGAACCACCCGACAACTGTTCCACCGACGGCGACCACGTCCAGGCCGGCGACACCGCCAACACGCGCACGCCGGCCGGCGCCAGTTCCACCGCGAAATTCTTGGTGATCTGCAGCAGCGCCGCCTTGGAGGCGGGGTACAGGGCGCGCCCGGCCGCGCCGAACTTGCCGCCCGTGCTGCCCAGGTTCACCACCACGCCGCCGCGCGGCAGGTGCGGCGCCGCAAACTGCGTGAAGATCGCGGCCGACACCAGGTTGGTGTCCAGAGTGCTGTGCCACTCCTCTCGCGAGGACGCCAGGCCGCGGTCCGCGTACTGGCAGGCGTTGTTGACCAGGATGTCCAGCCGGCCGAAGCGCGCCAGCGCGGCGTCGATCGCGTGCTGGATCTGGCTGTCTTGTCCGATGTCGGTCTCGCAGAACAACGCCCGGTCGTCCAGTTCCCGGGCCATCGCCTGGCCCGCCTGGGCGTTGCGCCCGACCAGCACCACGTTCACGCCTGCCGCGGCCAGGCCGCGCGCGATGTCGGCGCCCAAGCCTTGCGTGCTGCCCGTGACGATGGCGGTCTTGCCGGCCAAGCCGGGAAAGCCTGAAAAATCCATGGATAGTCCTTGATCAATGCGGCGCGGCGGCCCAGCGCACAGCATCCGCCACCGAGCCGGTTTGCGCAATCAGCCGCATGCTGGCCAGCGACGCCCGGTGCACGGCCTCGTCGGCCGAGGCGCACGCGTCTTCGGCCACCATCACGTCGAAGCCGATGTCGGCGGCATGGCGCACCGTTCCCTCCACGACCGAATGCGTCGCCACGCCGGCCACCACCAGGCGGCGCGCGCCGATCACCCGCAGCGTTTCCTCCAGCGGGGTGCCGTAGAACGCGCTGATGCGGGTGTGCTTCACGATGAATTCGCGGGGGCTGCCGGCCAACGGTTGCAAGCCCTCGTAGAAGGCGCTGCCCCACTGCCCTTCGGGCACCGCGCCGATCGTCGCCACATTGCGGAAGATCGCGCAGTTGGGCAGCAGGTCGGCGTAGTCGGGCCGGAAGGCGATGCGCACGTGCACGATAGGCAGCGCCTGCGCCCGCGCGCCGTCCAGCAACGCGGCGGCGCTGTCCAGCAGGCGCTGGCGCGCGCCGCGGTCGGCGTCCAGCCCGACGCGGATCTTGCCGTCGGGATGCAGCACGTCGTTCTGGTAGTGCAGCGCCAGCACCGCGGCGTCAACCCCCATCACACGAACACCTCGAACACGTCGTGCGCGTCGTCGCAGTTGACGAGATCCACGCGTTTCATGCGGATGCGCCAGCCGTCGCCTTCGGCGGCCAGCTTGTGGGTGTACCGGCCCGCCAGCTGGCGCGGCTGGCGCTTGCGCCATTCCGTCATCTGGAACGCCGAATGCACCACCAGGTTGCCACCCGCGTCCACGCCTTCAACCTGCACGCCGCCCACCAGCCGCACGCTGCGCGTAGGCGGCTGCTGCGACCAGTTGCGGGGGTGCTCCAGCCGGCGGATGCGCACGTCGCGCAGCATCCGGTCTTCCCAGAACAGCGAAATGTGATCGTACGGGCTTTGCTGGCCCGGCACCCGCGGCATCCAGTACATGCCGTCCGGCGTCCACAGCGACTGCCAGTCGTCGTAGCGCCGTTCGTCCAGCAGCCGCGCCTCGCGGTAGAGGAACTGGGCGATGCGGTGGTAGGCGTCCGCCGGCACGTCGGCCGGCGCCAGGCCGGTGGTGGCGACGTCGAAATCCAGGTCTAGCAACATGCGCCTTCTCCCGTGGCGGGCGCGGTCGACGCCGCGCCGGCTTCCATATAGGTCTTCCAGGCGCGAAACTGGTTGCGCATGGGCAATTCGCTGGTGCCGTTGACGGACACCAGGCCATCGGCGTCGCTGCGGTCGCTGCCGTGGTAGCGGTGCATGCTGACCCATTCGCCGCCGCGCGTGGCGTTACCTTCCTGGCAGCGGTTGTAGAGTTCGATATCGTCCGGCATCACGTTGGACGACGGCGAGTTGATGACGTTGGCATACAGCATGGCGCGCTTGAACACTCCGTCAGGCGCGCCCTTGCAACGGAAGGTCTGGATCTCGATCAGCGTGCGGTCCACGGCGACCGGACGGATCACGCGGAACTGCTGGAACACCGTATGCGGCGAACCGCTGCCGTAGATCACCGTGTTGTGGCGGTTCATGCCCAGGATCTCGCGGGCGCGCTCCTCGCCGTAAGCGGCCGTCAGCGTCTCGAAGTGCGCGCGCGACACCGGATCGCGCTCGGCGGCGCCCGGGTTGAAGATGCCTTCCATATAGCCGTGGCCGTTGTCGTAGGCGCGCAGCTCCAGCTTCTCCCAGAACTCGTAGGGCTCGCCGTTGCCGTCCATGATGTGCAGCTCCAGCGGCATTTCGCCCATTTCCTTGGCCTCGTCGCGGGCCGCGGCATAGGACGATTCATGCGTCACGCGGGCATGCATCGTGTCGTGCAGGTTCTCGTAGAACACCTTCCAGTTCGACCGCTGCATCACTCGGAAGATGCCGCCCGCGACTTCGACCTCGCCCACCGGCGAACGATCGCACAGGTTGTCGATGGACGAGCGCACGCCGCCCAGGAAGTCCGTCAGCGCCGGCCCGTCCTTCGCCTGGCTGGCGAAGACGAAGCCGCGGTAGCTTTCCACGCGGGCCAGCCGGCGCATCGAGAACGTCGGATCCTTCGGGTCGTAGGACGTGCCTTCCAGGCCCTGCTTGAGCGGCACGCCCAGATGGCCGCCGTCCAGCTTGAAGGTCCAGGCGTGGTAGGGGCAGCGGAAGAACTTGCCTACGCAGCCCTCGCCGTCGGCCACGATCTTCGCGCCTTTGTGCGGGCAGCGGTTGTACAGCACATGCACATTGCCGTCTGAGGCGCGCACCATCAGCACGTCCTGGTCGCCCAGCCGGGTGGTGTGGTAGTCGCCCGTCTTGGGCACCTGGCTTTCGTGGCCCACGTAGATCCAGGCGTGGCCGTAGATCCGTTGCATCTCCAGGTCGAAGATGGCCGGATCGGTATAGACGGCGCGGTGCACGCTGTCGCCGCGCACCATCGCGGCCAATTGTTCTTGCGAATAAGACATGTCGGCCTCCTACTTGTTCTCGCTATCTTTCCAACGCGCCATCAGCGTGTTGGACGGCAAGGTCTCGTCCAGCAGCTTCGCCGCCGTTTCACGACCCGCCACGGGCAGGCCCTTGGGGTCCAGCAGGCCCACCTGCACCAGCACGCTGGCCTGGTCCCAGTAGATGTGCTCGTGATAGAGCTTGTCGCCCCGGAACTTCACGATGGCGATCAGCGGGATCTCCACCGGCCGGCCCGTGGGCGCCACGCCCGGCAGCAACCAGTCAATCTCGGTCGTGTGCGTGAAGCAGAACAGCAGTTCGTCCACGATCTGGGTCGCGCCCACCGTGCGCGACAGCGGCACCAGCCGCGTGTCGGGCGGGTTGCTGTTGACGAAATGGTGCTGGTAGAAGCGCGACAGCTCCTTGTGGCCCACGCCGCCCGTCATCGTCGGGATATGGTTCACGTACGGTTCGGCCACCATCGTGGCCATGGTGGCCGCCACATCGCGCGTGCCGAATTCATATTCGCAGTGCTTGTCCCACAAGGCCGAATAATCGAACTCGGGACCGATGGCGCGCTGCAGGGCCGCCATGCTGCGCTGATGCGCCATCAAGGCGGACGGCTTGTCGTAGTGGTCGCCGCCGGTGCGCGCGAACGCGTGATCCATGCCGGGGTACACGTAGAGTTCCACGCCCGGCTTGCCGCCCAGCGCCGCGAGGATGCGCTGGCGCGCCTCGGGCGGACAGAAGCCGTCCTGCTCGGCGATGTGCAGCACCAGGCGGCCGCGCAAGTTGGCGGCTTCTTCCAGGCTGCTTTCGATGCCCACGCCGTAGTAGCCCACCGCCACGTCCACATCGGTGCGGCAGGCGGCCAGATAGGCCAGCTTGCCGCCCAGGCAATAGCCCAGCACGCCCACCCCGCCCTGCTGCTCGGGCAAGCCGCGCAGCACGGCGATCGCGGACGCGATGTCTTTCAAGCCCAGCTCCACGTCAAAGCCCTGGTAGAGCTCGAACGCGCGCGGCATGTCGGCCGGACCATCGGTGAGCTGGATGCCGGGCTGCTGGCGCCAGAACAGGTCGGGCACCACCACCACGTAACCCTCTTCCGCCAGCAACTGCGCCGCGCGGCGCATGAAATCGTTGACGCCGAAGATCTCCTGGCACAGCACCAGGCCGGGGCCGTGGCCCGCAGCCGGCACGGCCACGTAGGCGCCGAAGGACTTGCCATCGTGCGAGGGGATCGTGATCTCGCGCGTCGTGATGTTCAGGGTCATGCGGTTCTCCTGTAAGGCGTGATGCGTATCGCGTGAATCGGGCCGGCCTACTTCATCTGGCACGAAGCGGCGAAGGGGTCCTGGTACTGCGTCAGCACCGTGCCCGTCAGCTTGTTGGCCAGCTTGCCATCCGCGCCCGCCTCGACGACGCGCAGGTAGTAGTTCTGGATCGGATACTGATTGCGGTTGAACTTGAAGTCGCCTCGCACCGACTTGAAGTCCGCACGCCGCAAGGCCGGGCGCAACGCGTCCGCCTCCAGTTTGCCGCCGGTCTGGCGCACGGCGCTGTCCAGCAGCATGGCCGCGTCGTAGCCTTGCGAGGCATACAGCGTCGGGCTGCGGTTATAGGTCTTCTTGAAGTCTTCGACGAACTTGCGGTTGGCCGGGTTGTCCAGGTCGACGGCCCACTGCGAGGTATTGCGCAACCCCTGGATGGGCGCACCCACCGCCGCGATCGTGTCCTCGTCACCCGAAAAGCCGGGCGCCAGCAGCGCGATGTCCTTTGACAGGCCCGCGCCGTTGAACTGTTTGATGAAATTCACGCCCATGCCGCCGGGCAGGAAGAAGAACACCGCGTCCGGCTTGCTGGCGCGCAGCCGCGTGATCTCGACCCCGTAGTCCAATTGGCCGAGCTGGGTGTAGATCTCTTCAGACAGGCCGCCCTTGTACAGGCGCTTGAAGCCGTTCAACGATTCGCGGCCACCGGGATAGTCGGGCGCGATCAGGGCCACGCTTTTGTAGCCTTGGTCGGCGGCGTACTTGCCCATGGCGGCGGGAATGTCCTCGTTCTGCCACGCCACCGCGAAGAAATTCGGATTACAGCCCGCGCCCGCATAGTTTTCCGGCCCGGTATTGGTGCTGAGATAGATCGTCCCCGACTGCAGGATGGCCGGCATCACCGGCAACAGCACGTTCGAAAACACAATGCCCGTCATGATGTCCACGCGGTCGCGCTTGAGCAGGCGCTCTACGGCCTGGCGGCCGGTATCCGCCTTCTGCTGGTCGTCGGCCACCACCACTTCCGCCGGCAGCCCGCCCAGCTTGCCGCCCGTATGCTGCAGCGCCAGATTGAAGCCGTCGCGGATCTCGTTGCCCAGCGCCGAGCCCGGCCCGGACAGCGTGGTCAGCAACCCCACCTTGACCTTGTCGGCCGCCGAGGCCCCCGCCGCCGCCGCCATGCAGACCAACGCGGCCAGCGCGCGCCGGCTCCAGAGATTTCGATTCATGAGCCACCCCGTTTCCACCGCCAGCCGCGCTGGCGGAAAGCTGACAGATCCCGTCTGCCGTCGGTTCATGCGTGCTGCCGATCCACGTCGCCTCCCAGCGTATGCCGCCAAGGCGCTCCGCTCTATCCGAATATGGTCGGTTTTATCCGGGATTCACTTAATTCCCAAGCCGGGACGATTAAATTACTCTGGCCGCAGATACGGGAGCGTTCCCGTCCCGGAGGCATCCATGCACGGCTGGTCCCGACTCACGCTTGCGCCCTTGCTCAAACGGCGCGTGTTCAGCTCCACCCAGCAGGACGAGACCCGCACGCTCGTGTCCGAAGCATTGAAGGAACACCGACTGACCTGGAAGGGCGGCCGCGTGGACGCCGAACTGAACCGGGGCCGCTTCGGCTCCTTGACGGTCTGTACGTTGCGCTACGGCGCCGAAGTCCACATCGAACCCGACCGCCTGCAGGACTTCATGCTGGTGCAAGTGCCGCTGCGCGGCCGCGCCTGCATCGACTGCGGCGACGAGCGCGTGAACGCCAACCCCGATTGCGCCGCCGTCATCGCCCCCAACCGCCCGCTGCGGCTGCACTGGGAAGCAGGCTGCGAACAACTGCTGCTGAAGATCCCCCGCGGCAAACTGGAAGCCATCGGCCGGCACGCCTTCGGCGACGCCGCCACCCGCCCGCTGGACTTCAGCCCCGCGCTACGCCTGGACACCCCTATCGGCGCCGTCTGGCGCAGCATGATGAGCGCCCTTATTCATCTCTTGCCCACCCTGGACGACGGCGCCCCTCGCCCGCCCGCCGCGTGGCTGGAACACATGGAAGACAGCCTGATCCTGCACCTGCTCTACAACCAGCCCAACACCTGGCAGACCCAGTCCGGCCAAACCCCGGCCATCCCGCGCCGCCTGACGCTGGCCGAAACCTACATGCGCGACCACCTGGCCGCCCCCCTCACTCTGACCGACATCGCCCGCCACGCCGGCGCCAGCGCCACCGCCCTGACCCGCCTGTTCCAGGAACACCGCGACACCACCCCCATGAACGCGCTACGCGCGCTGCGGCTGGACACGGCAAGGCAAAAGCTGAAGACAAACGCCACCGCCAGCGTGACCGAGGTTGCGCTGGGCGTCGGGTTTGGACATCTGGGAAGGTTTTCGGAGTATTACCGGGAACGCTTCGGCGAATTGCCGAGGGAGACGCGACGCGGTTGATGGGGTCGCCGTACGGGGGTGCCACGTACGACGGACCCGTAACGCCACGACGCAAGACGATGCGTAAGCGCCACGAGGCCGCCCCCGCGCCGGGCGTCAAAAGAACCCGCCCCCCGCCTCCCGTCAAAGCATCAAGCCGCCGGCACCACAGCCGTCACTTCAATCTCCACCTTGGCCCGATCCTCAACCAGATCCGCCACTTCCACCGCCGTCATCGCCGGAAAATGCCGGCCGATGAACTCGCGGTAGTGTTTTCCGATCGCCGGATACGCCGCCACGTACGCGTCCTTGTCCGTGACATACCAAGTCATCCGCACGATATGCTCAGGCTTGGCGCCGCCCTCGGCCAGGATGGCCACGATGTTCGACAGCGTCTGGCGGACCTGGTCCGCCAAGTCATCCGATTCGAACTGCTGCTGGCCATTCCACCCCACCTGCCCGCCCACGAACACGAGCTTGCTGCCCACCGTCATTTCGGTCAGCACGCCATTCGAATAGCCCCGGGGCGCCATCCAATCCGGCGGTTGCAGAATCTTCATAACGTCTCATCCTATTTTTAAGAAAACAAACTACAGGGTGGCCCGCGCCGCTTACGCCGCGCCGGCCAGATAATCCTGCATGCGTTCCCGCAAGTCCGCAGGCAGCGGCATCGACTTCATCGTCCGCAAATCCACTGTCACGATCGTCAGCGTCGCCGACAACCGCAACTGGCCGTCAGGCCCTTCGAAACGCACCAGCGCCTTGAACGACGCCCCGCCGATGCGCTGCACCTCCAGCGTCTGGCGCAAGCGTTCGTGCCAGCGGCTGGGCGCACTGAAATCGCACGTCACCGACGCCATCGGCGTGCCGATGTGACGATCCACATGCAGCGCGTGGAACGGCAGCCCCATGCCCTTGTCGAACCATTCTTCGACAAAGTCGTTGATCATCTCGAAATAGCGCGGGTAGAAGACAATGCCCGCCGGGTCACAATGACGGAAGCGGACTTCTACCTGGCTGATGAAAGGAGCGGCCATGATGATTTCCCGGTTGCCAGTTCAAGCCATCTTGCGCAGCGCGAAACGTTGCAGCTTGCCCGTTTCGGTACGGGGCAGCGCCGCCACGAATTCGATCGCGCGCGGGTATTTGTAAGGCGCGATGCTGGCCTTCACGAAAGTCTGCATCGCCGCCACGAGTTCATCGCTGGGCGCATAGCCCGGTTTCAGCACGACAAACGCCTTGACCAGCTGTCCGCGCTCGTCGCACGGCGCGCCCACCACGCCGCACTCCGCCACGGCCTCGTGGCGCAGCAGCGCGTCCTCGACTTCCGGACCGGCAATGTTGTAGCCCGCCGACACGATCATGTCGTCATTGCGCGCCTGGTAGAACAGATAGCCTTCGTCGTCCTGCATGAAGGTGTCGCCTGGCAGGTTCCAGCCGCTCTGCACGAAGCGGCGCTGGCGCTCGTCGGCCAGGTAGCGGCAGCCGGTCGGCCCCTTGACGGCCAGCCGGCCCACCGTGCCGTTGGGCACCGGATTCATCTCGTCGTCCACCACCTGCGCCACATAGCCCGGGACGACCTTTCCAATGGCACCCCGTTTGACCGACTCCGGCGGGCTGGACACGAACACGTGGATCATTTCCGTGCCGCCAATGCCGTCGATCATCTCGATGCCGCTGGCCTGCTTCCACAGTTGGCGGGTGGCGTCCGGCAAGGCTTCCCCGGCCGACACGCTTTTCTTCAACGACGACAGGTCGAACTTGCCGACCAGCGCCGCCATCTGGCGGTAGAACGTGGGCGCGGTGAAGACGATGGTGGCGCGAAAGTCCTGGATCAGTTCCAACAGGCTTTCCGGCGTCAGTTTTTCGGCCAGCACCGTGCTGGCGCCCACGCGCAGCGGGAAGCACAGCAAGCCGCCCAGGCCAAACGTGAAAGCCAGCGGCGGCGTGCCGCAGAAAATGTCGTCCGGCCCCGGCTTGATGACGTGCTTGGGGAACAGGTCGCACATCGCCAGCACATCGCGGTGGAAGTGCATGCAGCCCTTGGGCGAACCCGTCGTGCCGCTGGTGAACGCAATCAGGCACACGTCGTCGGCCGCCGTATCGCAGGCCGCGTAATCGTCCGGCTTGGCCGCGGCCAGCGCGTCCAGCGCATCCGGCGCCGCGTCATTGAAAACCATGATCTGCGACAAGCCGGCGCAATGGTGCTCGTGGCCAGGCTGCGCGCAGAACAGGGCCTCGTCCTTCAGACGGGCATCGCACAGCACCGCCTGGATCTCCGCCTTCTCGATGATCTGCTTGAGCTCTTTGGCACGCAGCAGCGGCATCGTGGGCACCGTCACCAGGCCCGCCTTGATCGCCGCCAGCCAGGATGCCGCCATCATCGGGTTGTTCGGCCCGCGCAACAGCAGACGGTTGCCGGCGACAAGCTTCATGTCCTCGGTCAGCACGCGCGCGATGCGGTTCGTCAACGCGGCCAGTTCCCGGTAGGTCATCGTGGCCGGCTTGCCGTCCTGGCGCCAGCGCAGCGCGACACGCTCGCCGAAGCCGCGGTCGACCATGGCGTCGACGAGTTCGACGGCGCAATTGAACCGCTTCGGATAGGCCACGTCGGGGCCGTCCAGCAGGAATTCTGGCCATTGGTCGCCCGGGGGCAGATTGTCCCGGGCGAAAGTGTCGATGTGGGCGGAGCTTTCCATGTAATTCCCCTTGCGATGCGGTGCGGTGTGGTTGGCGTTGCAAAATGGCCAGGGCTCGATGGCCCCTTATGCCTTCAGCAATTCACGGGCGATGATCAACTTCTGCACTTCGGTGGCGCCTTCGTAGATACGCAGCGCTCTGATTTCCCTGTAAAGCTTCTCCACCGGCATCCCCGACACCACCCCCGCGCCCCCGAACATCTGGAGCGCGCGGTCGATCACGGTCTGCGCCGATTCCGTGGCCATCATCTTGGCCATCGCCGCTTCACGCGTGGTGCGCAGCTTTTGCACGTCGCGCATCCACGCGGCGCGGTACGTCAACAGCGCCGAGGCGTCGATGGCGGTCGCCATGTCGCCCAGCGCGGCTTGCGTCAGTTGCAGGTCGGCCAGCGTCTGGCCGAACATGCGGCGCGACTTGGCGCGCGCCAAACCTTCATCCAGCGCCCGGCGGGCAAAACCCAGCGCGGCCGCCGCCACCGATGCGCGGAAAATATCCAGCGTCATCATGGCCAGCTTGAAACCCTGGCCCGCGTCGCCCAGGCGATGCGACACCGGGATGCGGCAGTTGTCGAACGTGATCGTGGCCAGCGGATGCGGCGCGATCAGTTCGATGCGTTCGCTGACCTCGAAGCCCGGCGTGTCGGCATCCACGACGAAGGCACTGATGCCGCGCGCGCCCGGCGCCTCGCCGGTGCGGGCGAAGACGACGTAGAAATCGGCGATGCCGCCGTTGGAAATCCAGGTCTTGGCGCCGTTCAGCACATAGTGGTCGCCGTCCAGCTTCGCTTCGCAAGCCAACGCGGCGACGTCCGACCCGGCGTCGGGTTCGGACAGCGCAAAGGCGGCGATCTTCTCGCCGCTTGCCACGCGCGGCAGGTAGCGTTGACGCAATTCGTCTGTGCCCATCAGCGAGATGGCACCACTGCCCAGGCCCTGCATCGCAAACGCGAAATCGGCCAGCCCTTCATGGCGGGCAAACGTTTCGCGCAGGATGCAGACGGCGCGGGAATCCACCTCCGGCAACGCGCCGCCCCAGGCGCCGCCGGGACCGCCCGCGACCGCGTAGCGCAGCCAGCCGGCCTGGCCCATGGCCTTGACCAGCTTCTTGCACGCCGCATCCGCGTCGTGATGATCCACGTCGCCCAGCGACTTTTCGCACCAGGCGTCGACGTCACGGGCCAGCTTGCGGTGCGCGTCGTCGAAAAAGGGCCAGTCGAGCCAGCTAGCGTCACGCATCATCAGTTCCCCTCGAAGACCGGCTTCTGCTTGGCCACGAAGGCCTCGTAGGCGCGGTGGAAGTCGCGCGTCTGCATGCAGATGGCCTGCGCCTCGGCTTCGGCCTCGATGGCTTCGTCCACGCCCATGTTCCATTCCTGATGCAGCAGCTTCTTGGTGACGCCGTGCGCGAACGTCGGGCCCGCGGCCAGTTGCGCGGCCAGTGTCTGCGCGGCTTCGCCCAGCTTGTCGGCGTCGTGCAGGGCATTGAAAAAGCCCCAGCTGGCGCCCTCGTCGGCCGTCATGGCGCGGCCGGTGTACAGCAGTTCGGACGCGCGTCCCTGGCCGATCATGCGCGGCAGCAAAGTGCACGCGCCCATGTCGGCGCCCGCCAGGCCCACCCGCGTGAACAGGAAGGCGGTACGCGCGGCCGGTGTGCCCAGGCGCATGTCGGCGGCCAGCGCCACCATCGCGCCGGCGCCGGCGCAAACGCCGTCCACCGCGGCCACGATGGGCTGCGGGCAGGCGCGCATGGCCTTGACCAGATCGCCCGTCATGCGGGTGAAGTCCAGCAGTTCGGGCATGGTCATCTTGGTCAGGGGGCCGATGATCTCGTGTACATCGCCGCCCGAGCAGAAGTTGCCGCCCGCGCCCGTCACCACCACGACCTTGACGTCGGTGGCATACACCAGCGAACGGAACAGGTCGCGCAGTTCGGCGTAGGAATCGAACGTCAACGGGTTCTTGCGTTCCGGCCGGTTCAAGGTGACCGTTCCGATCTTGCCATCGGCCGACACCTGCCACAGGAACGTCTTGGCCTGATAGCCGGCCAGCGGACGCTTGTGGTGCTTCATGGTGTGCTCTTCGGACTGGGTGCTCATGGTGTCTCCGTTCGTTATCCTGGGTGGGTGGGACGCGCCGGCCTCAGCCGGTCATCACTTCGCCGCCGTCCACGGCGATGGCCTGGCCGTTGATGGAGGCGGACGCCGGCAGCGCCAGCCAGGCCACCGTCTCGGCCACTTCCTCGGGCTGCACCAGGCGGCCCTGCGGGTTGCGCTCGGCCAGCTTGGCCCGGGCGGCTTCCGGCGTCATGCCGGTCTTGTCCACAATGTTCGTCACCGCGCCGCGCACGATGTCGGTTTCGGTGTAGCCGGGGCACACCGCATTCACGGTGACGCCCTTTTGCGCGGTTTCCAGCGCCAGCGACCGGGTCAACCCGATCACGCCGTGCTTGGCGGCGCAATAGGCGCTGACATAGCCGTACCCGATCAGCCCCGCCGTGCTGGCCACGTTGATCACCCGCCCCCACTTTTCCTGCAGCATGCCGGGCAACGCCGCCTGGATGCAGTGGAAGGTGCCGGTCAGGTTGACGGCGATCATCTGCTGCCACAGCGCGGAATCGGTGCGATCGAAACGCTGGCTCACGGCCTGGCCGGCGTTGTTCACCAACACCAGCACCGGGCCGAATTCCACTTCGGCTTGCGCGAAGGCCGCGCGCACCGATGCTTCGTCGGCGATGTCCGCGCTGACGGTCTGCACCTGGCCCAGGCTGGCCAGGCTGTCGGCGGCGGCGTCCAGCGACGCGCCGTCGCGGCCCAGCAGCGTGACGCGCGCGCCGCGCGCCAAGAGCGCGCGCGCGCTGGCCAGGCCAATACCGCGGGCGCCGCCCGTCACCAGCGCGTGGCGTCCGGCGAGGGGTTGCGGGGTTGTCGTCATTTGATATCCAGTTGCGCCATCGCGGCGGCGCGTTCAAAGTTGGTTTCCAGCTGGCGCTTGCCGGCGAAATACTGGCTGGGCCATGCCACGTCGGTGTAGCCCACTCGCGCCGCTTCGCGCAGCGTCCAGGAGGCGTCGGCCAGATGGGGACGCGCCAGGGCGCACAGGTCGGCGCGGCCCGAAGCAATGATGCCGTTGGCGTGGTCGGCCTCGAAGATGGCGCCCACCGCGATGGTGGGGATGCCGGCTTCGTTGCGCACGCGGTCGGCGAACGGGGTCTGGAACATGCGGCCGTAGACGGGCTTTTCTTCCTTGCTGACCTGGCCCGAGGAGCAATCGATCATGTCGGCGCCGGCAGCCTTGAAGTGGCGCGCGATCTCCACCGCATCGTCGGCGGTAATGCCGCCTTCGACCCAGTCGCTGGCGGAAATCCGCACGGACATCGGCTTGTCTTCGGGCCACACGGCGCGCACGGCGTGGAAGACCTCCAGCGGGAAGCGCAGGCGGTTCTCAAGGCTGCCGCCGTATTCGTCTTCACGGTGGTTGGTCAGCGGCGAAATGAAGCTGGACAGCAGGTAGCCGTGCGCGCAGTGCAGTTCCAGCCAGTCGAAGCCGGCTTCGGTGGCGCGGCGGGCGGCGGCGACGAAGTTGTCGCGCACCTGGTCCATGTCGTCGCGCGTCATGGCACGTGGCGTCTGCGACACGCCGTCGATGTAGGGCAAGGCGGAGGCCGACAGCAGCGGCCAGTTGCCTTCGGTCAAGGGGTGGTCGATCTTCTGCCAGCCGAGCTGGGTGGACCCCTTGCGGCCGGCGTGGCCCAACTGCACGCCGATGCGGGCGTCGCTGTTGCCATGCACAAAATTGACGATGCGGGCGAAGGCCTGGGTCTGCTCGTCGTTCCACAGGCCCGGGCAGCCCGGGGTGATGCGGCCATCGGGCGACACGCAGGTCATTTCAACCATGACCAGGCCGGCCCCGCCCATGGCGCGCGCGCCCAGGTGGACCAGATGGAAGTCGCCCGGCACGCCGTCCGCGCAGGAGTACATGGCCATCGGCGACACCAGGATGCGGTTCTTCAGCCGCACGCCGCGCACCTGGTAGGGCGTCAACATCGGGATGGCGGGACGCTTGCCGGCCGCCGCCGGCGCGCCAGCGCGCTCCGCGATCCAGCGTTCGAAGCCTTCCAGCCAGGCGGGGTCGCGCAGGCGCAGGTTCTCGTGCGAGATGCGCTGCGAACGGGTCAGCAGTGAATAGGCGAATTGCTCGGGTTCCAGTTCCGCGTAGCGTTCGACGTTCTCGAACCATTCGGTAGAGTTGCGGGCAGCGTTCTGGATCTTCAGCACTTCCACGCTGCGGACTTCCTCGTAGTGCTTCAGGCCGGCTTCCACGCTGCCTTCCGCGCCGCTCAAGCAACGCGCAAGCTCGATGGAGTCTTCCAGCGCCAATTTGGTGCCAGAGCCGATAGAGAAGTGGGCGGTGTGGGCGGCGTCGCCCATCAGTACGACGGGCACGCGGCGCTGGCCGCGGGCGGTTTCCAGCGTGTTCCAGTGGACCCAGGTGTTGCAGATGACGCGCGGGAAGCGGATCCAGATGGCCGAGCCGCGCAAGTGCGAGGCGTTGCTGATCAGCGCATTGCCGTCCAGCCAGGGCGCGAACAGCTTTTCGCAATAGGCAATGCCCTCTTCCTGGCTCATCTGCTCGATGCCGGCGGCCTGCCAGGTCTCTTCGGGCGTTTCCACGATGAAGGTGGACATGCCGTCTTCGTAGCGATAGGCGTGGGCCTGGAACCAGCCGTGCTCAGTCTGCACGAAGGCGAAGGTGAAGGCGTCGAACACTTTTTTGGTGCCCAGCCAGACGAAGCGGCAGCGGCGCTGGTCGATGTCGGGATGGAAGGTGTCGGCGTAACGGGTACGGATCTGGCTGTTGATGCCGTCGGAGGCGATGACGAGGTCGGCGTCGTACTCTCGAGCGATGGCCTGGTCGTCCTGGACGAAGTTCTCGAACACCAGTTTGACGCCGACGTCTTCGCAACGCGCCTGCAGGATGTTCAGCAGTTTCTTGCGCCCGATGCCGATGAAGCCGTGCCCGCTGCTGCGGATGCTGCGGCCCTTGAAGTGGATGTCGATGTCGTCCCAATGGTTGAACGCGTCACCGATGGTCTGGGCGGAAACGGGGTCTGCTTCGCGCAGGTTCTGCATGGTGGCGTCCGAAAACACCACGCCCCAGCCAAACGTATCGTAGGGCCGGTTGCGTTCGATGACGGTGATCTCGTTCGCGGGATTCTGCAATTTCATCAGCAGACCGAAATACAGGCCGGCGGGACCGCCGCCGATGCAGACTATTTTCATTGCCGTATACGCTCCGAGGTACGCGACAGTCGCTCGTTTATCGGGAGCGGGGCGCCGCGGATATTTAGGTCTGGATAGTTTAGGCTTGAAATATATACCTGAAGTGGGGGGATCGCAAATGGGGGAAATCTATTAGGTCTTTGGGGAAATGGGGACGGTATTAGGGCACGGCGGAGTGGGGGGAGTGCTTCTTGGGGAGGCCTTGGTCTTCTTGGGGAGGCCTTAGTTTTCTTGGGACGCTCGTCACCGGGGTCGGGTGGGTGGCGCGCGCCCGCGATTGCGGTCCGGAGCCTTCGCTCCGGACTGCCCTCTCGTCATCTTCGTTGCGGCCTGCGGCCGCGGCCTTCAGATTCCCTCGGGCGCATCAAGGTTGCGCGCCACCCACCCGACCCCGGCGACGAGCTGCGCCGTCTTGGTTCGCGCGCTGCTAGAGCGCGGTTTACTGACGAGATTTTCGGGGCCCGCCTCATGCGCCCGCGCGGGCGGCCGCATTCGGCATACGCGTTGTGAGACGTCGAGGCGGTGAGCGCTTGCGCGCTGATAGTGATTGGTTTTCTATTGCGCCCCGCCGTCAGGGGGGAGGTGGAGCGACGGGTGGCGCGCGGCGGATAGCGGCTTGCTTCTTCGTACCTGGACGCGCGCCACCCGTCTAAAAGGGAGGGCGGTGATTGTTGCGAGCGTCGGCTGAAATTTGCGGCATTGCGAGGGTTGCTCGCTTCGTAGGCGCGCAGCGGCATTGGGGATCGCAAGACGGCGCGTAAGCTCCCAAAGGCCGCCCGCGCGGCCGGCCGGGAGCGGGCCCCGCAAAATCATCCGCTAGCCCAACACCGGTGGAGAGAGCCCCAAGAAAACCGTTCTCCCCAGTTGACGGCAGGGTCCAACTGACAGAGCCCGTCGTGTCGGTGGCCTGCGGGGCGCGGGGAGTCGATAAGCCCGAGGGAATCTGAAGGAGCTGCCGCAGGCAGTGACGAAGATGACGACGGGGCAGTCCGGAGCGAAGGCTCCGGACCGCAATCGTTGACCCGCGCCCCGCAGGCCACCGACATGGCGGGCGTCTTAAGAACCCCCTCCCGCGACAACAAAAAATGCCGTCAAGCTCTCCCCCGAAGCCACTCCTCTAACTCCCTGGCCGGCAACGGTGGCGAAAACAGAAAGCCCTGCCCCGCCGCGCACCCCTGTTCGATCAGGAACCGCCGCTGTTCCTCGTTTTCGACGCCTTCGGCTACCACCGGCAAGCTCAGGCTCTCTCCGATCCGGATCACGGCGCTCGTCAACGCCCGCGCTGCGTCGTCGCTTTCCAATCCCTGGACAAAGCTTCGATCCAGCTTCAGTTCATCCACGATCAGACGCCGCAAGTGCCCCAGGCTGGAATACCCCGTGCCGAAGTCGTCCATCGACAAGCGCACGCCCAGGCGATGCAATTCGGCGATCGTCCGCAGCGTGCCGGCGGTGGCGTCCAGGACCACGCCTTCGGTGATCTCCAGCATCAGGTCGGCGGGCGCCAGGCCGAATTCGGCCAGCGTGGCCGCGATCATCCGGGGCAGGTTCAGGTTGTGGAAGTTCGTGGCCGACAGGTTCACCGATACCGACGGCACCTTCAATCCGTTGCTGCGCCACGTCGCCAATTGCGAGCACGCCTCGCGCAGCGCCCAGTCGCCCAGGTCGCCGATCAGGCCGCACTCTTCGGCCAACGGCACGAAACGCACGGGCGAAATGTCGCCCAGCGTCGGGTGGCGCCAGCGGGCCAGCGCTTCCACGCCGTACAGGCTGCCGTTCTTAAGGCCCACCTGCGGCTGGTAGTGCAGGCGCAGCGCCTTGGCTTCCAGCGCGTCGCGCAAGGCGGCTTCGAGCGCCAGGCGTTCTTGCGCCTGGCGGTTCATTTCCGCACTGAAGAAAGAGATCCGGTTGCGGCCCGCGGTCTTGGCCTGGTACATCGCCATGTCGGCGTGGCGCAGCAACGTATCCATGTCGCGCCCGTTTTCCGGGAACACGCTGATGCCGATGCTGACCGACGGATTCAGCGTGATACCGCCCACCGAGAACGGCTGGGCCAGCGCCACCAGGATGTGTTCGGCGGCAGCGGTCAGGCGGCCGTGCTCGAAGTCCGGCATCATCATCACGAACTCGTCGCCGGACAGCCGTCCGACAATGTCGGTCGCCCGCGCCAGGCGGCGCAGGCGCTGGGCCACGTCGCGCAGCAAGGCGTCGCCGATAGGATGACCCAGGGTGTCGTTGACCTGCTTGAAGCGGTCCAGGTCCAGGAACAGCACCGCCACGCGCTTGCGTTCCGGTTCGGCGCGCGCCAGGGCCTGCTCGGCTTGGGCCAGCAGCAGGTTGCGGTTCGGCAGGCCGGTCAGTTCGTCGTAGAACGCCAGTTGGCGGATGCGGGCGCGGGCTTCTTCGCGCTCGAGCGCCAGCGCGCACAGGTAGACGCACACGTCCACCAGGCGGTGATGGAAATCGTCGGGCAGACGGCGTTCGCGGAAGTAGAACCCGAAGGTGCCGATCACACGGCCGTCGCTGGACTTGATGGGCGACGACCAGCACGCCTTGATGTCGTCCGGCAGCGGCAGGTGGCGGTAATCGTCCCACAGGGGATCAGTGGCGATGTCGGGCACGATGACGGGACGGCCCAGGAACGCGGAGGTGCCGCACGCGCCCGCTTGCGGGCCGATCTTCACGCCGTCCAGCGCGTCGGAGTAGGCGGGCGGCATGCTCGGGGCCGCCAGCGGCCGCAGGTGGCCGGTGTCGTCCACGCGCAGCACGGTGGCGGCCACTTCCGGCGCCAAGCGCTCGACCTCGCGGCACACCATGTTCATGACCTCGACCACCGAGGCCTCGTTCACCATCGCCTGCAGCACGCGGCGCTGCAGCACTTCGTGCACCTTGGTGGGGGTGATGTCGGTCAGCACGTCCACGATATTGACGAGCGTTCCACGGTCGTCGAAGACCGAGTTGGCCATGACGGATACCCATAGGGGCTTGCCGCAGCGGTCATAGACCAGCACATCCTTGTGGTAGCCCTCGCGGCAGGCGATACGGCGGTCCAGCTCTTCACGGGTGCCGCCGTCGGGCCGGCCGCCGGCCAGCAATTCGCCCAGTTCCTGGTGCACGGCATCGCCCCGACCGAAACCCAGCATGCGCTGGAAGCCGTCGTTCACATAGACGATGCGGCCATCGCTGCCGGACACCGCGACGGCGTTGCCGGTTTCGTTGATGCCCAGCAGCAGCAGGCGGATCTCTTCCTGGCGCTCGGCATCCGCAATCGACTTGCGCGAGATGACCGAAATGCGCGCGACCTCACCGTCATCATCCTTCAATGGCAGGTAAGTGGCCTCGATCCAGAGCGAACCGCCATCTTTCTTACGGTAGCGGCAGGTGCCCGAAAAATAATCGCCCTGGCGCAGGCGGGCCCAGATCCGCTCTCCGCTGGCGATGCCCTTGCCTTCGTCCATGCTGTCGCACAGCATGTCGTGGCGCAGCGTCAAGGCCTCCTCCAGGGAGTACCCCGAGGCGGCCAGGAAATTGGGGTTGGCGTTCGTCAGCGAACCGCTCGCGTCGAAATCGAACAGCAGCAGCGCCCGATCCATCGACGTCAGGTAATTGCCCGCATGCCACGCGGCGCCCTGGGGGCCCGCGCTCGAAACGCCTACATGAGTATCAAGCATAAGGGGCTCCATACCGGAATACAGCTGTTCCGGTTTCATTCAGCGCTTTGGAAAGCCAAGCGCGACGCGGTCTCGTCCGTCCTGCTTGGCCAGGTACAGCGCCTGGTCCGCGCGACTGAGCGTTTCCGAGAAGGTCTCTCCCAACTGGTGATGCGCCATGCCGATACTGACCGTCAACCTCAATACGTCCTCGCCCGCCGCCACCGCAAGCCCGCGCACCGCGCCGACCAGCCGGTCCATGACGCCTTGGGCGGCGTCTGGCTGCGTGTTGGGCAGCAGCACCAGGAATTCTTCGCCTCCCCAGCGTCCGCACAAGTCGTACTCGCGCAGGCTTTCGCGCATTACGCCGGCAAGCTCGACCAGCGCGCGGTCCCCGGTTTCGTGCCCGTAGCGGTCATTGACCGACTTGAAGTGGTCCACGTCCAGCATGGCCACGACAAGGCTCTCGCCGATGCGCGAGGCGCGCTCGACTTCCTGCTTGATCATTTCCATCAGGGCGCGCCGGTTCAGCAGGCTGGTCAACGGATCGCGGCTGGAGGTCTCTTCCAGCGCGGCGTTCAGGTCGCGCATCATGTTCTGGTAGTGGTCGGAAATTCGCGCAATGCGCGTCAACCGGCGCAACTGCCGGTCGAATTGGTCGCACAGGCCCAGTTCGCGCTCGTGCGCCATGGATTGGTAGGCGTCCGACAACTGGGTCACGCGCTCGATGCGGGCCATCTGCTCGGCCGTATGCTGCCAAAGCGCCTCAAGCGCGTCGCGCAGAGGGTGGCCGTCATAGGCCGGGTCTGCCAGCAGTTCGGTGATGCGTCGATCCAGTTCGGCGGCGCCGGGTTTCATTCGCGGCCAACCACCGAAAACGGAAAGGTGCAGTCTTCCTTGAATTCCTCGGCCAGCTCGCCGACGCGTTCATTGCGTTTGTCGTAGAACCAGGTCACGCTGACCTGTCGGCCCTTGCCGTGCGCGGCTTCGATCACGTCGAAGATGTCCATGACGGACTTGATGCTGCTGGTGTTGAGATACAGCAGTTCCAGTTCCAGGCTCAACGGGGCGGATGAGCCCAGCAGGTAAGCCTCGACCCATTCGATCACCGGGCCGAACAGTTCAAAGGAATTCTCGGGGTAGGAGTCGCCGCGCATCGCCAGCACGCCGGCAGCCGCATCAGCGGTGATGGCGGGCGTGGACTGCGTCCCGGGAATGTTCAAATCTTTCATCAAATACTCCGAAAATAATTCTTGGATGCGCGCGGAGCCTTCAGATCACGACGCTCAGGCTGAAGAACGCCTGCCCTTCCTGGGCGGCGGGCGTCAGGCTGGCTTCCAGCGGGGCGCCGGCGCGGCGTGCGATATCGATCAACCCCAGACCCGCGCCCGAGGCCACGCCTTGGGTGCGCGGCTTGTGAAGCTGCGTCTTGTATTCCGCCTTCAGGGCCGCCTTGTCCAGCGCGGCCAGTTCGCGGATCCGCGCGACCAGGGCATGGCCGTCGTCGGACTTGACGAGGTTGCCCGCCGACACCACGTAGCGGCTTTCGTCGCGGCGGCCGATCACGACGGTCGCCGACGCCTCGGCGTCGCCGTGAGCGGCGGCGTACTGGCGAATGTTCTGGATCATCTCGATGTACACCGAGAAAACGTCCATCGCTTCAGCCGGCCGCACATGTTCCGCGTTCAGGTAATTCTTGAGCGCGTTGCCGATTTCCTCGATCAAGCTGCGGGAGATCGGCCCGTTAAAGCACAGCAGGGTGCGGTTCTGATTGAACCGTTCACCCAACGCATAGAGATCGGAGGCATTCATAGCGGTTACCGCCCTGATAACGATTATTCGAAACGGAAAGACAGCAAGGTGATGTCGTCACGCTGGGGACGGCCACCCTGGTATTCGGCCAGCGCTTGCGTAAACGCGACGGCCTGTTCAGTTAACGGCTGCCGCGCGTGTCTCTTGAGCATTTCCGCGAAACGCGTGTTGCCGAACCCGAACCCGTGCTCGCCGCCCGCCTGGTCCAGGAACCCGTCTGTCGCCAGGTAATAGGTCCAGCCCGGTTCCATCTGCAGATCGATATTCGCGTAGACCCCGGTGCGCTTGTCGCCCAACGCGCGCCTGCCGCCGGGGATCTCGCGCAAGGTCTCGCCATCGCTGGCGTACAGGCTGATCTTCGCGCCGGCATACCGCAGCCGTCCCGTCTGGCGGTCAATATATACCAGGCCCGCATCGGTATTGGTGGCCAGCGCCCGGGGCAGTTGCGCATCCGCAAGCATGGCGCGGATGGCCATGTCGGTGCGCGTCAGGATCCCGGCAGGATCGCCGGGGCCGACCTCGGTGATCGCCAGATCGATGGCGGCACGCGCCAGCATCGTCATCAGCGCGCCCGGCACGCCGTGGCCCGCGCAGTCCATGATACCCAGCAGGCAGTTGGCGCCGTCCGATCGGAAGACGTAGAAATCGCCGCCCACCACGTCGCGCGGCTTCCACAGCACGAAGTGGTGCGCGCCCAGGGACTGCGTCAGCTGGCGGTCCGGCAGGATGGCGCGCTGGATCAGGCTGGCGTAGTCGATGGAGTCGCCGATCTTCTTGTGCGCGGCGGCCATGGCCCGGTTGGCGTCCTCCAACTCGGACGTGCGTTCGCGCACCTTGGACTCCAGTTCGGCCGTGTGCTGGCGGACCTTGTCGGCCATGACACCGAAGGCGCGGCTCAGGTCGCCGATCTCGTCCTGCCCGCCCGGGGGCAGGCGCACGTCGTAGCTGCCGTCCGCGATGGCGCGGGCCGATTGCTGCAGGCGACGCAGCGGACGCAGCATCAGCCGCTCGATGGCGTAGCCGAAGCCCAGCAGCATGGCGGCGAACAGCACCGCCAGGCCGATCGCCGCCGGCCACAGCCAACCGGTATCCAGCACGCGCGCGGCGCCCAGGTCCACAACCGTCAGCACGTGCCAATGCAACTCGGGCATATAGGCCACGGACATCAACTGGCGCGCGCCGTCGATCTTCACCCAGGCGGATTGCACCGATTGCGGATCGGCCTGGGCCGCGCGCATGGCTGCCCGCAATTCGTCCCGGCCCGGCCCGTCGTCCAGCAGGTTGAACACCCTGCCCCGGCCGCCGGCGGCGCCGCCCGCGCCGGAGTTGTAGGCGATCAGGGTGGCGTCCATATGCGCCTGGATGGCGCCTTCCTCGTCGACGATGATGGGCGTGACGCCGGGCTGGCCGCTGTTGACGAAATCGCGCAGGAAGCCGCCCACGTCCAGGCCGGCGCCGGTCAGGGCCACGACGCGGTCGCCGTCGCGCACCTGGACGTTGATCCACACCTTCGTAGTCTGGAGCTTCAGGTCGGGATTAACGTTGATGTTGTACTTGGCCGGCGACTTCAGCGTGGCGTAGAACCAGCCGTCGTCCGCCGCGCCGGGGCTGAGCGTATAGCGCGGCGCCTCGGACAACGGCTTGTCGTCGTTGAAGTAGTAGTGGCCGCTTGCGGCGCTGGCGATGAAGTAGGCGCGGCCCAGCAGATCGCGGCGGTAGCCGTCGGCTTCGCGGAAGAAGAGCTCGCGGGCAGCCGGATCGCCTTCGTTGCGCAGCCAGCGCCGGGTGACTTCGCTATCGGCCAGTCGCAGCGACAAGGCCAGTTCGCGCGACACCGGCGCCAGGATGCGTTGCCGGTTGAGTTGCGTGAAGTTATCGGCGAAGGCGCGTCCGAAGTGGTCCCTGACCCCATCCAGCACCAGCCAACCGATCACGGCGGCGGACGCCAAGGCGATCACGCATGCCAACAGCAGCGCCATCAATGATTTTTTGCGCAAACCCCATTTCGCCATGCGAAGTCATCCTGACAACTTGATAAGACGTGACGTGCGTACCCGCCCTGAAGGCACGATAGGGTCAGGCGCGCTAAGTGTAGAGAACAGCGGGGTCAAATGAAACAGGCGCAAACGTCTGGATGCGTTCCAGACACCTTAAGTTTCAGCCCAGCAATGTAAATGCGGGTTTATTGCGTTTTATATCGTATTTTTTACGAGCGCCCCCGCAGGCGATGCGGCTTTATTACTACACGCCCAGATAGCGTTCCCATAGGCCGCGGTCGGCGTCCAGCGCGCGCGAGTCGCCCGTCCACACGACCTTGCCACGCTCCAGGATGACGTGCTGGTCCGCCAGGCTCAGCAACCTTTCGACATATTTATCGATGACGAGGATGGTCTGCCCCGCCTGGCGCAACCGCGACAGGCAATTCCAGATTTCCTCGCGGATCTTGGGCGCCAGGCCCTCCGTGGCCTCGTCCAGGATCAGCAACCGGGGATTGGTGACCAGCGCCCGGCCGATGGCCAGCATCTGCTGTTCGCCGCCCGAGAGCTGGTTGCCCATGTTGCGGGCGCGTTCGGCCAGCCGGGGGAACAGGTCGAATACGCGTTCGGGCGTCCAGGGCTCGCCGATTTCGGGATTACGCGCGGCGACGAAGGCGGTCAGGTGTTCGCGCACCGTCAGATTCGGAAAGCACTGGCGTCCTTCGGGGACGATGGCCACGCCCGCCCGGGCAATGCGGTCCGGGCTCCAGCCGCTGATGTCCTGCCCCGCGAACTGGATCTTGCCGCCCCGCAGCGGCAACTGGCCGAACAGGGTGCGCAGCAGCGTGGTCTTGCCCATGCCGTTGCGGCCCAGCAAGGTCACGACCTGCCCGGCGCCGATCTGCAGGTCCACGCCGAACAGTACCTGGCTGGCGCCGTAGCCGCTCTGGGCCGATTCGATGGTCAGCATCACGCGGTCTCCTCGTCGCCCAGATAGGCTTGCCGTACTTCCGGGTTGGCGCGGATCTCGTCGGGGGTGCCGGTCGCGATGACGCGGCCATACACCAGCACCGACAGACGGTCGGCCAGGCGGAACACCGCCTGCATATCGTGTTCGACCAGCAGCATGGCGGCCCGTCCCCGCAGGGTTTCGATCAATTCGGTCAGGCGGACGGTCTCGTCGGGGCCCATGCCGGCCATGGGCTCGTCCAGCAGCAGCACGCTGGGCCGGGCGGCCAGCGCCAGCGCGAACTCCACTTTGCGTTGTTCGCCGTGCGGCAAGGTGCCCGCCGGCCGGTCCAGCAGGGCCGCGTCGATGGCGCATTCCCGGGCCAGCTCGCGCGCCTGTTCATACAGCGCGGATTCGGCGGCGCGCGGCTTCCAGAACCGGAAACTGCTGCCCGCATGGGCCTGCACCGCCAGCACCAGGTTGTCCAGCACGCTGGACTGCTTGAAGATATTGGTGATCTGGTAAGACCGCGACAGCCCGGCCGACACGCGCTGGTGCGCGTTCATGCTCGTGACGTCGCGCCCGCCCACCGTCAACGTGCCGGAATCCGCCGCCAACGTGCCGGACAGCAGGTGGATCAGCGTGGACTTGCCCGCGCCGTTGGGACCGATCAGGGCGTGGATTTCGCCCGGGTTCAGGGTCAGCGACACGTTATCGGTGGCGACCAGCGCGCCGAAGCGGCGGACCAGCCCGGAGGCCTGCAAGGCAGGCGCGGTGGCGTTGATAGACGGATTCATGATCCCACCTTGCCGGATTGGGGCGTGGCGCGTCCGCCGAACAACGGGCCGAACAGGCCGACCAGGCCGCGCGGCGCGCCGAACACCACGCACAGCAGCAGCACCCCCAGGGGCAGGTGCCAATATTCGGTCCACAGACGCAGCACTTCTTCCAGCGTCAGCATCACCACCGCACCGGCCACGCCGCCCCAGCGCAGGCCGATGCCGCCCACCAGCACCATGATCAGCAGGTTGGCCGATTGCGTCCAATGCATCAGGCTGGGCGAGATGAACAGGTTGTGGTTGGCCAGCAGCGCGCCGGCCAGGCCGGCTGCCGCGCCGCTTAGCGTGAAGGCCGCCAGTTTGATGCGATAGACCGGGTAGCCCATGGACTCCATGCGCGACTCGTTCTCGCGGATGCCCTGCAAGGCCGTGCCGAAGCGCGAGGACACCACCCGGCTGAACCCCCACATGACCAGCGCGAACAACACCAGCACCAGGTAATAGAAGCTGACGTCATGGGACAGGTCGATGCCCGGCAGCGTGGAATAGCCGGGCAGGTTCAGCCCGTCTTCGCCGCCGTACTGGCGCAGCGAAATAAAGATGTAGAACAGCATCTGCGCGAATGCCAGCGTGATCATGATGAAGTACACGCCGCGGGTGCGCAGCGAGATCGCCCCCGTGATGCAGGCCAGCACGCCCGCCAGCAGCATGGCCACCGGCCAGACGATCAACGCCGAGGTTACGCCCGACATCGCCAGGATGCCCACCGCATAGGCGCCGGCGCCGAAGAACGCCGCGTGCCCCAGCGCCACCATGCCGCCGTAGCCCAGGATCAGGTTCAGGCTGGTCGCCGCCAGCGCGTAGATCAGCACGCGCCGCACGAAGGAAATATAGAAGTCCAGGCCCAGCGCCGGCGCCACCAGCGGGAACACCGCCAGCGCCGCCAGGAGGACCACGGTCCAGATTGTGGTTCTCATCGTCAACCCCGCGCCGGAAACAGGCCGGAGGGCCGGAACACCAGCACAGCCGCCATCAATACGTAAATGGCGATGGCGGCCAGCGTCGGACCGACGCTGGAGGCCACGGCCGGAGAAAAGACCTGGCGCAGCAGCATCGGCAGGAACGCCCGCCCCGCCGTGTCCACCATGCCCACCAGCAAGGCGCCCACGAAGGCGCCGCGGATCGATCCGATGCCGCCGATCACGATGCACACCAGCACCAGGATCAGGATTTCTTCGCCCATGCCCACCTGCACCGACGTGATCGGCCCCAGCAGGGCGCCGGCCACCGCGGCCAGCATCGCGCCCAGCACGAACACGCCCAGGAACAGCAGCGGCACGCGCACGCCCATCAGCGTGGCCATCTGGCGGTTGGAGGCGCCCGCCCGCACCAGCACACCGGCGCGGGTGCGCGTCACGAACCAATACAGGCCCGCGGCGGCGGCCACGCCGAACACGATGATCATCAGGCGGTAGGCGGGATACAGCAGGTCCGGCAGCAGCCGCACCGGACCGGACAGCACGGCCGGCATATTGAGCATGACAGGCGCGGGGCCCCAGATCATCTTGACGAGATCGTTGGCGATCAGGATGACGGCGTAGGTGCCCAGCACCTGGGCCAGGTGGTCGCGCAGCGCCAGGCGGCGGATCAGCGTCAGTTCCAGCGCCACGCCGACCAGGCCGGTCGCGACGGCCGCCACCAGGACGGCGGCGGTGAATGAACCCGTGCGCTGCATGGTTTCGGCGGCGACGTAGGCGCCGGCCATGTAGAGCGAGCCGTGAGCCAGATTCATGATGTCCATGATGCCGAACACCAGGGTCAGCCCGGCCGCGATCAAAAACAACATCAACCCAAACTGGAGACCGTTCAGCAATTGCTCGACGATCAGCGTAAACGTCATGAACACTTCCCCTTGCCGCGAATCGCCGATGGCGTCGCTCGCGGCCAAATCATCAAAACCACCTGGTTATGCCTCACGCGGCCCACCCTGCGCAGCCCACGAAACCTGCCCGCCCGAGCGCGGTCGCGCGGAGCCGGCTTCGCCGGTCCGCAGCGACGCCCCCTTGAGGGGGAAGCGCGCAGCGCGTCGGGGGTGGGCCTTACCTATAGCTTGCAATCGCCGACGTAGACGTCCTGATACTTGTCGAACACCTTGCCCACCAGCTTGTTGGTAATGCGGCCGCTGCCATCCTTGTCGACCACGCGCAGGTAGTAGGACTGGATGGGGTAGTGGTTCTTGCCGTAGGTGAAGCTGCCACGCACCGACGGGTAGTCGGCCTTTTCCAGGGCGCGGATGACCGCCTCGCGGTCGGAAGCCTTGCCGCCGGCCTGCTTGACGGCGGCATCCATGGCCATGATGACGTCATAGGCCTGGGCGGCGTACACGGACGGGTAGCGGCCGTTGTATTCCTTGCGGAAGGCGTCCACGAAGATCTTGTTCTGCGGCACGTCCAGGTCATGCGCCCACTGCGCCGTGTTGTACATGCCCAGCATGGGCTCGCCCACCGCCTGGATCACGTCTTCGTCAGCCGAGAAACCCGGGCCGATCAGCTTGACGCTTTGCGACAGGCCGGCCGACACGAACTGCTTGACGAAGTTGATGCCCATGCCGCCCGGCAGGAAGATGTAGACGGCGTCCGGCTTGGCGGCGCGGATCTGGGCGATCTCTGCGGCGTAGTCGATCTGGCCAAGCTTGGTGTAGACCTCGTCGCCCGGCGCGGTCTTGTAGCCGCGCTTGAAGCCGGTCAGCGCATCCTTGCCGGCCGGGTAGTCCGGGGCCATGATGAACATCTTCTTGAAGCCGCGGTCCGCCGCGACCTTGCCGGCCGCTTCGTGGAAGGCGTCGTTCTGGTAAGACGTGCCGAACCAGTAGTTGTTGCATTGGGCGCCGGCGAATTGGCTGGGGCCCGGATTGTTCGACAGGTAGGGCACCTTGGCCGCGAACAGCGCGGGGCCGACGGCCAGCGCCACGTTCGAGCCGATGGGGCCGGTGAAGAAATCGATCTTGTCGCGCTGGATGTAGCGGGTGACCAACTGGCGGGCCTGGTCGGGGTTGCCGCCCATGTCGGTCTGCACGAATTCGGCGGGCTGCCCGCCCAGCTTGCTGCCCAATTGCTTGATGGCCAGGTTGAAGCCGTCACGGGCTTCGGCGCCCAACGCCGAGAACGGGCCGGAGATGTCGTTGGCGATGCCGACCTTGACGGCATCTGCCATGGCCACGGCCGGCACCAGCGCGGCGACGGCGATAAGGGAAGTGATCAAACGCATGGTGGTGTGCTCCGTGCGCGAGCCCGCGCAGAGGGTGTTCTTATTGAGGGTGCGATTCGAATGACTTCTGTGCCCGGCCTGCCGGCGCCATTGCGCCGCCGTCAAACTGGCGCTTGCAAAGATATTGCTTGCTACGTCAGGATCCCGTTGTGAGAGCATAGGGAATACTGGCGTGGTTCATAGTTTAGGTTTAAAGTATTCGTCAAAACAAGACTAGGGTTTTTACCAAAGGGTTATTACCAGGGACCAATGCCCAAGAATTACCCAAGAATTACCCAAGGATTACCAACGGGTTTTTTACTAACGGGTTTTCCTGACTAACGGGTTTTTCTTACTAACGGGTTTTCCAATAGGGTTTTCCGACAATCTACCGCCATGGTCACCCTCTACCGCCACTATGACCGCGCAGGCCTGGATGTCCAGTACAACGCTCGCGCGACAGTACCCGACATCGGTCCGATACTCAAGAAATACGCCGAAGACAGCGCTGCGGCGCGCCAGTCGCTGGATTGCGGGCTGGACGTGCCGTTCGGCGACCATCCCGACGAGCTGCTGGACATCTTCCGCCCCGCGCCGGAGGCGTCCAGCGGCGCGGGCGCACCCGTGTTCGTGTTCATCCACGGCGGCTACTGGCGCCTCTTGTCCAAGAACGATTCCAGCAGCATGGCGCCCGCCTTCACGCAAGCGGGCGCGGTGGTCGTGTCGGTGAACTATTCACTGGCGCCTGCCGTGACACTGGACCGCATCGTGGACCAGAACCGGCGCGCGCTGGCCTGGATCCACCGCCACATCGCCGATTACGGCGGCGACCCCCGGCGCATCCACGTCTGCGGCAGTTCCGCGGGCGGGCACCTGGTGGGCGCGTTGCTGGCAGGCGGCTGGCACGCCAGCTACGAAGTGCCTCCCGACGTGATCCGCGGGGCCGCGCCGCTGTCCGGCCTGTTCGACCTGCGCCCGCTGGTGCATACCCATATCAACGAATGGATGCGCATGAGCGAAGCCGACGCCATCCGCAACAGCCCCGCCCTGCACCTGCCGCCCACGGGCTGCCCGCTGGTCATCAGCTACGGCGAATCCGAAACCGACGAATTCAAGCGCCAAAGCGACGACTATCTGGCCGCCTGGCAGCAACGCGGCTTTCCCGGACGCTATGTGCCGATGCCCGGCACCAACCATTACGACATCGTGTTGACGCTCAACGATCCCGCCAGCCCGCTGACGCGCGCCATCTTTGAACAGATGGGCCTGGCGCCCGCTTCCCCACGCATTCCCGGTATCCTCCCTAGCCATGACTGACGCTCCCGACCTGGAATCCCGCGCCGCGCCCGACGACCACCACGCGCTTCGGCTGTGGCTGCGCATGCTGACCTGCGCCAATCTCATCGAAGGCGAGATCCGCAGCCGCCTGCGCAACGAGTTCGACACGACGCTGCCCCGCTTCGACCTGATGGCGCAACTGCAGCGCGCCCCCAAGGGCATGAAGATGGGCGACCTGTCGCGTCACATGATGGTCACCAACGGCAACATCACCGGCATCACCGACCAGCTGGAAAAGGAAGGCCTGGTGGTGCGCACCAAAGTGGAGTCCGACCGCCGCAGCTCGCTGATCAAGCTGACGCCGCAGGGCAAGAAGACCTTCGCCCGGATGGCGCGCGCCCACGAGTCCTGGGTCAAGTCCATGTTCGGCGACCTGCCCGAATCCACGCGCAACGCGCTGTTCCAGGCCTTGGGCGAACTCAAGCTTCAGGTGGTGGCCACCCGCTCCGAATCCGCCAAGGGCTAGCGCGCGCCATCCGAGGCTGCGGGCGCTGAAATCCCAGTCCGGTTTGGCGCATAATTGCCGCCATGATTCCGGTATCTCTTCCTGGCGGTAATTTCTATGTGCTGATGGCGGCCTCGTTGGCCTGCCTGGCCACGTTGCTGACCTGGCTGGCCGTGCTGGCCACCACGCGCAGCGCCCGGCTCTGGCTGGGCGACCACCGGCGCACCGGCACCGTCCTGATGGCCTTCCTGGCGCTGGTCGGCGCCATCTTCCCCTACCAGCAGTTCAGCCTGTGGTTCTCGGCCCAGCGCGACGCTCAGGCGGACGCCGGCCGCAAGACGACGCTGGCCCACGCCACCCGGCTGGCGGGCGTGGACATGCCGGCGGGCACCGTGCTGAGCCTGACCCGCCCCGGCGAGCTGGACTCGTTCGACCGCGCCGTCTTCCCCGAGAGCCAGCCCGCCCCCGTCCAGGGGGTGGCCGCGACGCATCTGTTCCGCTATGCCGCCACGCCCAAGCAACCCGAGACCCTGTCGGCGGAAATCGCGCGCGACCAGGCGCTGGAAGGCTGGCTATGCGCGCATGGCCACCGGATCGAATTCGCGATGCAGGGCGGCCAGCCCCGTTTCGCCAGTTGTCACCTGGCCATCGGCAACACGCTGGACCACCAGCCCGTGCCGCCGGGCGCCTGGCTGAAGGTCGACGAGGCGGCGCGCGGCACGGCGCTGGACGCGGCCGGATCCACGGCGCGCTGGCTGCTGCGCACCGAAGGCAGCGAGGCGATGACCCTGCGCCAGATGCCGCTGTTGAAGGTGGACATGCGCCTGGACGGCCAGCGCCGGCTGCTGGATTTCGAAGGCCTGCTGGCGCGCGAGACCGTGCTGGGCGCCATGACCTACCCGCCCGGCACTCGCGTGCTGGCCGCGAACCCGCGCCTGCCCGGCGCCCAACCGGGCGACCTGTTGTTTTCACCGTCGCGCGGCCGCTCGGCGCGCCGCAACGGCGGCGAAGACGTCGCGGCCGGGCAATCGGTGCTGCAAGCCCCCGACGGCACGGTGCGCAGCGTGCTCAGCAACCGCGACGCCGGGGTGCTGGACGTGGCCGCCATGCGGATGGCCCCCTGACCGGCGCCTGACAGGCGCCTGCCGCAAACCGGTGGGATAATACGAAGCTTTCCCCCGCGCGCCGCCTTGCCTGGCGGCGATTCCGTCCTGCCCATTCAAGAGACGAAGTCATGGCCGTTAATTTGCAGATCCCCTCCGAGTCCGAAATTTTTCCTGTTGCCGGCATTGAAATCGGCGTCACCGAGGCCGGCATCCGCAAAGCCAACCGGCGCGACCTGACCGTCTTCCGCCTGGCCGAAGGCACAAGCGTGGCCGGCGTGTTCACACGCAACCGCTTCTGCGCCGCGCCCGTTCAGGTCTGCCAGGCCCACCTGGCCGCTGGCGGCCCCATCAGCGCGCTGGTCATCAACACCGGTAACGCCAACGCCGGCACCGGCGAAGAAGGCCTGAAGAAAGCCAACGACACCTGCGCCGCGCTGGGCCGTCTGCTGGGCGTGCCGGCCTCGCAGATCCTGCCGTTCTCCACCGGCGTCATCCTGGAGCCGCTGCCGCTGGACCGCCTGGTCGCGGGCCTTCCGGGCGCCATCGCCGACCTGGCCGCCGACCACTGGTCCAGCGCCGCCCACGGCATCATGACGACCGACACGCTGCCGAAGATCTCGTCGGCCAAAGTGCAGATCGACGGCAAGACCGTCACCTTCACCGGCATCAGCAAGGGCGCGGGCATGATCCGCCCCAACATGGCCACGATGCTCAGCTTCCTGGCCACCGACGCCGGCATCGCCCAGCCGCTGCTGCGCCGCCTGGCCGTGGAAATCGCGGATGCGTCGTTCAACCGCATCACGGTCGACGGCGACACCTCCACCAATGACTCCTTCATCATCGCGGCCACCGGCAAGTCGGGCGTGAACGTCGACAGCGAATCCGACGCCGCCTACGCCGCCGTGCGCGCGGCGCTCACCGCCGCCGCGCTGGAGCTGGCCACGAAGATCGTGCGCGACGCCGAAGGCGCCACCAAGTTCATGACGATCCGCGTCGAAGAGGCCGGCACCACGGAAGAAGCGCTGAAGGTCGCCTACGCGGTCGCGCATTCGCCGTTGGTCAAGACCGCCTTCTTCGCATCCGACCCCAACCTGGGCCGCATCCTGGCCGCGATCGGCTATGCCGGCATCGACGACCTGGATGTGTCCAACATCCGCCTGTGGCTGGACGACGTGCTGGTGGCCAAGAACGGCGGCCGCAATCCCGACTACCAGGAAGCCGATGGCCAGCGCGTCATGAAGCAGGCCGAGATCTCGGTGCGCATCGCGCTGGGCCGCGGCCAGGTCGCGGACACCGTCTACACCTGCGACTTCTCGCACGAGTACGTGACCATCAACGCCGACTACCGTTCGTGATCCGCCATGAGCGCTAGCGAATTCACCACCCTTATCCAGCGCGCCGAGCGCGTGCTGGCGCAGCTTGAGGCCTTCCTGCCCCCGGCGCCGCCCGACATCGACTGGAGCGCCCACGCGTTCCGCTGGCGCAAGCGCGGCTCGCGTGGCTGGCTGGATGCCGTGCGCCACGTCGCCCGCATCGACATGCAAGACCTTCAGCACATCGAGCGCCAGAAGGCCACCATCGACCGCAACACCGTCCAGTTCCTCGCGCACAAGCCGGCCAACAACGTGCTGATGACCGGCGCGCGCGGCACCGGCAAGAGCTCGCTGGTCAAGGCCATGCTGGCCGCCTACGGCGATCGGGGGCTGCGCCTGATTGAAGTGGACAAGTCCGACCTGGGCGACCTGGCCGACATCGTCGAACTGGTCGCCTCGCGCCCCGAACGCTTCATCGTGTTCTGCGACGACCTGTCGTTCGAAGAAGGCGAGCCCGGCTACAAGGCGCTGAAGTCGGTGCTGGACGGCTCGGTGTCGGCCTCGGGCGACAACGTGCTGATCTACGCCACGTCCAACCGGCGCCACCTGATGCCGGAATACATGAGCGAGAACCTGCAGGCCAAGCACCAGCCCGATGGCGAAATCCATCCGGGCGAAACGGTCGAAGAGAAGATATCCCTGTCCGAACGCTTCGGCCTGTGGCTGTCGTTCTACCCCTTCAAGCAGGACGACTACCTGGACATCGTCTACCACTGGCTGCGCGAGCTGGGTTGCCCGGAAGCGCACATCGAGCCTTCCCGCACCGAAGCGCTGCAATGGACGATCGAACGCGGCTCGCGTTCGGGCCGGGTGGCCTATCAGTTCGCGCGCGATTGGGCGGCCCGCCATGTCTGAGAAGATCGTCGACGTCGCCGCCGGCCTGATCCTGCGCCCCGACGGCAAGCTGCTGCTGGGCCAGCGGCCCGAAGGCAAGCCGTGGTCGGGCTGGTGGGAACTGCCGGGCGGCAAGCTTGAGCCCGGCGAAACCGTGCTGCAGGCGCTGGCCCGCGAATTGCAGGAAGAGATCGGCATCCGCGTCACGCAGTCACGCCAGTGGGTCACCTACGTGCACGTCTACCCGCACACCACGGTCCGGCTGGCGTTCTGCCACGTCACGGGCTGGGAAGGCGAACCGCAAGGCCTGGAGAACCAGCGCCTGGAATGGGTCGACCCGGCTAACGCGGCCTCGGTGGGCGACCTGCTGCCCGCCACCCTGCCCCCGCTGCGCTGGCTGCAGCTGCCCACGACCTACGGCATCAGCTCGATCGGTTCGCGCGCGGGCGTGGCCGCGTTCCTGGGCCGCCTGGACGCGGCGCTGGCGCGCGGCGTGAAGCTGGTGCAGCTGCGCGAGCCCGAGTGGCCCGACGGCGCGGGCGCAAGCTCGCTGCATGAGGTGCTGCAACAGGTGCTCAAGCGCTGCCGCGCGGCCGGCGCCCGTGTGCTGGTCAACAGTGCGCACCCCGCCGCATGGTGGAAGGAAGCCGACGGCGTGCACCTGCGCGCGGCGGACGCGGCGCGCCTGACCGCCCGCCCCGAATTGCCCAAGCACGCGCTGGTCGGCGTGTCGGCCCACGACAACGCCCAGGTCGTGCATGCTCGCGACATCGGCGCCGACTTCGCGGTGCTGGGGCCCGTGCTGGACACGCCCAGCCACCCCGGCGCGCAAACGCTGGGCTGGGAAGGTTTCGTCGAAGGCAACCGCGACGCCGGCATCCCGGTTTTCGCGCTGGGCGGGCAATCCACCCAGACCGTATCGCAGGCGCTGCGCCATGGCGCGCATGGCATTGCCGGAATACGCGGCATTCTCTGACGCCGTCCCCGCCGGGGTGCGCCCCGGCGGGTCTGGTTCGATCCCGTGTTCGATCCCTTGCCGGCGCTCTGATTCGATCCCTCAGTCGATCTTGTAGTCCATCCACGACGCGACCATTTCACGCAGGCCGCCTTCTTCTTCGAACGCTTCGCGCGAGCCTTCCGCTTTGTTGCGCCCGAGCTCCAGGATGTACATGTAGTCCGACACCTCGGCACAGCGCCGCACGTTCTGGTCCACCAGCACCACCGTCATGCCTTCGTCGGCAAAGCCGCGGATCAGCGCGTAGATTTCCTTGGAGATCTTGGGCGCCAGCATCGCCGTGGGCTCGTCCAGCAGGATCACCGACGGCTCGATGAGCAAGGCGCGGCCGAATTCCACAAAGCGCTGCTGCCCGCCGCTCATGCTGGACACGGGATCATCGCGCTTGTGCGCCAGGATGGGGAAGCGGTCGTAGACCGAGTCGATGCGCTGGCGCACCCGCGCCTTGTCGCGGCGAAACGGCCAGCAGCCCAGGAGCAGGTTGTCGTGCACGGTCAGCTCGCCAAACAGGCTGCGGTGCTGCGGCACGAACGCCACGCCGTGGTTGGCCCGTTCATGCGAGGGCTGCGCGCTGATATCCTTGCCCCGCAGCGTGATGCGGCCGGTGCGCGGCGGCAAGAAGCCGAACAGGGTCTTGAGCACCGTGGACTTCCCGGCGCCGTTGGGGCCGATCACGCCAGTGACCTTGCCGGCGCGCGCCTGGACGTTGATGCGGTTCAGGATGGTGATGTCGCCGTGATAGGCCACGGTCACGTCTTCCAGAGCGAGGATCGCGGTGCTCATGTCAGGCTCCCAGATAGGCTTCGACCACCCGCGGGTCGGCGCGCACGTGATCGGCGTCGCCCTGGCTCAGGATGGCGCCTTCGTTCATGACGATGATGTGGTGCGACAGCTGATAGATGGAAGTCAGGTCGTGCGACACCAGCACCACGGAACAATCGTGTTCGGTGGGCAATTCGCGGATCACCGAGATCAGCAGCTGCGCGAGCGCGGGATTGACCCCCGCGAACGGTTCGTCCAGCAGCACCACCTTGGGCCGCGCGACCATGATGCGCGCCAGTTCCACCAGCTTCTGCTGGCCGCCGGACAGCTCTTCGGCGTAGTTGTGGCGCAGGCGGTGCAACTCCACCTTGTGCAACCAGTACTCGGATTGCGCATAGCGTTCGTCGGCGCTGCGGCCCGCCTGCTGCTGGGCCACGTCCAGGTTGTCCAGCAGGCTGAGGTGGCGGAAGATGCGCGGCACCTGGAAGGTGCGCCCCACGCCCAGCCGGGCTACTTCGTGTATCGGGCGTCCGCCGATCTCGCGGCCGTCCAGTTCGATGCGGCCGTCGTCCGGCGTGTAGATGCCGTTGATGCAGTTGAGCATCGTGGTCTTGCCGGACCCGTTCATGCCGATGATGCCCAGGATGCCGCCCTTGGGCACCTCCAGGTCCACGCCTTGCAGCGCCACCAGGCCGCCGAAGCGCTTCTTGAGATTCGTGACTTTCAACATGCGTCCGTCTCCCCGGGGCTCTTAACGCAGGGCCTGGCGGCCGAACAGGCCGCTGGGCCGGATGAAGATCGTGGCGACCATCAGCGCGAAACCGCAGATGGTGGCGATGGAAGGGCTGAAGAACACCACCGACACCTGTTCCGTCACCCCGAACAGCAGCGCGCCGACCAACGCCCCCACCGGATGGCCCAGGCCGCCCAACACGATGACGATGAAGCCGATCAGCGTGTAGTCGTTGCCCATGAACGGCGAGAACGCGGGGAAGACCATGGCGACCAGCACGCCGCTGGCGGCCGCCAAGCCCACGCCCAGGCCGAACGCCACCGCCGACAGCCGTTCTGCATTGATGCCCACGATGCGGACCGCGTCGCGGTTCATGATGATGGCGCGCAGCGCGCGGCCCAATTGCGTGCGATACAGGAACACCGTCAGCGCGGCGATGATCGCCAACGCGATGGCCAGCGCCAGCAGCCGAACCGTGGGGATCAGTACCGGGCCGAACTTCAGGAAGACGGGTTCGATCTCGTAGGGAAGCGAGCGTGCGTCGGCGTCGAACGCCAGCAGCATCAGCGCGCCCAGCATGATGGATACCCCAAACATCAGCAGCAGCGAACTGATCTCGGGGTCGTCCGCCTTGGACAGCCGGGGGATCAGGACGAAGTACAGCAGGTAGCCGGCAAGGAAGAAGACCGCGAACGCCAGCGGCAGCGCAATCAGCGGGTTGATGCCCGCGTACTCCATCAGGTAGAACGCGAAGTACGCGCCCAGCACCAGGAATTCACCATGCGCGAAGTTCACCACGCGCAGCACGCCGAAGACGACGTTCAGGCCCACGCCGATCAAGCCATAGATGGCGCCGAGGATCAGGCCGTTGATCAGGCCTTGGATAAGCAGTCCGGTCATGGCGGGTCCTCAGGCGATGTAGCGGCGCAGTTGCGGCTTGCGTTTGAGCAGGCTGCCGACGATGCCCCGCGGCAGGAACAGCATCAGCAGGACGATGATGAGGCCCAGCAACAGCAGGTTCACCACCGGGAATTTCTGCCAGATCATGTGATCGATGCCCAGCAGCGCCAGCGTCCCGACCACGGGGCCGAGGATGGTGCCGAAGCCCCCCGCCATCGCGTAGATGATGCTCTTGGCGGTGATCAGCACGTTGAAGGCATATTCGGGGTCGACGACGTTCGTGTACCAGGCCTCGATGCCGCCGGCCAGCGCGGGAAACAAGGCGGCCAGCAGCCACGCCTTCAGGCGGGTGTTGGGCACGTGGATCCCCACGCAGGCGGCCGCGCCGTCGTCGTCGCGGATGGCCTTCAATGCCCGGCCCAGCCGCGACACCGACAGCCAGGTAACGGTGGCAAGCGTCGCGCCCATGACGAGCAGCATGGCGTAGTAGCTGTGCGTGGGATTGTTGGCGCTGGACAGGATGATGCCCATGCTGCCGCCGGTGAACGACTGGGGCAGGTCTGAAATCACCAGCTTGACGATGGTGGCGAGCGCCAGGCTCACGATGCCGAAGTACACCCCGCGCAGGCGCAGCGTGGGCGCCAGCAGCAGCGCGATCGCCACGCCCACGCCGCCCGCGGCCAATAGCGACGGCAGGATGGGCCAACCCATGATCTTGTAGCAGATGCCGGTGGCGTACGAGCCCACGCCATAGAACACCACATAGCCGAACGGCAGGTAGCCCGTGAACCCGACGCAGATGTTCATGGCGCTGGCCATGGTGATCCACAGCATCAGGTAGAACGCGAACGAGATGTTCGAGGTCGCCATCGGGATCACGGCCAGGCCGGCGGCCAGGGCGGCGAAGAGGGTCACTGCGATGCGGGTGCGCAACCGCACGGCGCGCAGATCCTGCGCGCGATGCGAAGCCGCGTCCGCCGCCAAGGCGGGACTGCTGCTCATGATGTCTTCCTCCGGGCTGCCTCGGGGTGGGCGGCCGCTCTATTTGGAGGCGATTATGAACAGTTCAAACCATAACTGCAAGTTAAGGACTAACCCTGATCCGCGTCCGGAAACGCCTCGGCCAACACCCCGCGCAGCTCGTCAATGAAGCGCAAGGCGATCTGCGACGGCTCCCGGTTGCTGGCGTAGACGGCCGAGATATTCAGGGGAATGCGCTCTTGCAGCGGCACGATCACCACGTCCGGCATGGTGTTCTGCATGACCGTGAATTCATCCACGATGGCGATGCCGACGCCGGCATTGACCAGTGCGCAGGCAAGCTGGCTCCAGGGCACGTCGGCGCACATGCGGCACGGCAGCCCGGCCTGCTCGAACGCGCCCAGCACCAGCATGCCGAAGGGCATGCGGGTGCCGACCACGATATGCGGATGCGGGGAAAGATCAGCCAGACTGACGACCGGGCGCTCCGCCAGCGGATGCCCCTTGGGGATGGCCGCCACCATGCGGCCCACGTGCAGGGGCTGGGAGGTCAGGAAGGGGTGATCCGCCTGCATGACCACAAGGCCCAGCTCAGCTTCGCCCTGCAGGACATCCGAGATCAGGCTGGGCAGGACCGAGGTATTCAGCCGCAGCAGCAGCTCCGGATGGCGCTGCTGGAAACGGGCCACGGCGCGCGGCACCAGGAATTGCGCCAGGCTGGGAATGGAGGCCAGGCGCAGCACGCCCGTCCCATGCTCAGACAATGCATCGGCCAGGTCATTGACCCGCTGCATCATGCGCTGCGTCTTTTCGATTTCCTCAAACAGGCTATGCACTTGCGAGGTGGGGCGGAGCCGCCCGCGCACCCGCTCGAACAGCGTCACGCCCATGCTCTTTTCGGTCTGGGCCAGCATCCGGCTGACCGCCGGCTGCGAAATATTCAACAACCGGGCCGCGCCGCTGATCGACCCGGCCATGACGATGGCCCACAACATTTCGGTCTGGCGGTAATTCAGTTTATTCAAGGCGTGCGCTCCATGCCTATTTGTTATACGCTTTGTCGCGTATTGAGCAATTATTGCCCAATACCGGGTTCTGGGTCCCTGCTTCGCGGCGGGGCGAGGCCCCCAAATCTATAACGATTGGAGACATCCCATGTTCGCTACATCCTGGTTGTTCCGCTTACCGGCGTTGGCCATGGCCATTGCCGCCCTGACGCCCGCCACCGGCGCCGCCCAAACCTCGGACAAGATCCGGGTGGGCATGACGGTCTCTTCCACCGGCAGCTTCGCCCTGGCCTCGCAATCCGGCGTACGGGGCGTGGAACTGTGGGTGGAAGACGTCAATCGCCGTGGCGGTATCGAGGTGAAGGGCAAGAAATACCCTGTCGAACTGGTCAAGCTGGACGACCGCAGCGACAAGCAGATGGTCACGCGTGTCTACGAACGCCTGATTGTCGATGAAAAAGTGGATCTGGTGTTTGCGCCGTTCGGCTCCACGCTGACGGCCGCGGCCGCCACCGTCACCGAGCGGCTGGGCAAGTACATGATGGTCTGGTCGGCCGCCAGCGACGACCTGTACAAGCAGGGATTCAAGAACATGGTGTCGGGCACCCAGATGCCGGTGTCCGCCATGCTGCGCGCCAACATGGAACTGGCGGCCAACCAGGGCGTGAAGAAAGTGGCCCTGCTGTATTCCGACGAGCCGTTCCCGGCGGGACTGGCCGAAGGCGGCCGCGAACAGGCGACCAAGAATGGCATGCAGGTGGTGATGTTCGAAAAATACCCGAAGGGCCAGAAGGACTTCAGCACCATCTTGCAGAAGGCGCGCGCAGCAGGCGCCGAAGCGCTGGTGCCGACGTCGTACGAGGGCGACCTGATCAGCATGACGCGCCAGATGAAGCAGCTGGACATCAACTTCCCATACGTCTTCATGGTGTATGCGTCGACGCCGCAGTTCCAGGCCATCGGCGCGGATGCCAATTACATCTACAGCCATACCAACTACCACCCCGCGATCAACTGGAACGTCAACGCCGGCATGAGCCGCGAACAGTTCGCGGCCGCCTACGATCAGCGCTTCCCCAAGGCCGAGTTCCCGCCCGATTTCCAGACGGCGCTGGCCTACGGCGCGGGCGCGGTCACGGAAGAGGTCGTGAAGAAGGCTGGCACCACGGACGCGGCGGCCCTCAAGCAGGCGTCGCTGGACCTGTCCGGCAAGATCACGGTCATGGCAGGCCCCTATGCCATCGACGATACGGGCAAACAGTTGCTGATGCCCTTCCCGGTGGTGCAATTGCTGCCGGGCAAGGGCATGGTGCCCGTGTGGCCGGCGGACGTGGCCACGGCAAAGCCTGTCTACCCGGCTCCTGATTGGACCAAACGCTAGACGCGCGCAGCTCGGCCGGCCGCGTGCGACCCCGCGCGAGGCCGGCCACCCAACCTGAGGAAAACATGTCTGAAATTGCATTTGCCACGCTCAGCGAACTGGCGGACGGCCTGGCCCAAGGCCGCTACAGCTCGGTGGAATTGACGCAGCACTTCCTGGACCGCATCGCCCAGGCCAACCCGGCGCTGGGCGCCTATGTCAGCGTGGACAACACGGGCGCGCTGCGCCTGGCCGAGGCCGCCGACGCCCGCCGCCGCGCGGGCTACGGCCTGCTCAGCCCGCTGGACGGCGTGCCGGTGGCCGCCAAGGACCTGTGCGATATCGAAGGCCAGATCACCACCGCGGGCTCCGAGGCCTGGCGTGGCCGCCGCAGCAGCGTCACGGCAACGGCCGTCACGCGCTTGCTGAACGCCGGCATGGTGATGCTGGGCAAGACCCACATGGTCGAATTCGCGTTCGGCGGCTGGGGCACGAACCCCGTCATGGGCACGCCGCGCAACCCCTGGGACCTGCAAGCGCCGCGCATTCCCGGCGGCTCGTCCAGCGGGTCCGGCGTGGCCGTCGCCGCCGGCCTGGCGCCCGCCGCGCTCGGGTCGGACACCGGTGGCTCGGTCCGGATTCCCGCCGCATTGAACGGCATTACGGGCTTGAAGACCACGCGCGGGCTGATCAGCCTTTATGGCGCGGTGGCGCTGTCGACGACGCTGGACTCCATCGGCCCGCTGACCCGCGACACGCGCGACGCGATGCTGCTGACCGCCCTGATGGCCGGCCCCGATGCGCAGGACCCGTTGACGCAAGGCCTGCCTGCCTTCCAATACCGCGAGCCCGATGCCGGCGCGCGACCACTGCGCGGCGTCCGCATTGCGTTGATGCCCCCGTCGCAGCACCCCATCGCCGCGGACGCCGACGCGCTGGCCGCCCTGGACAATGCCCGCCGCGTGCTGATCGACCTGGGCGCGGACGTGGCTGAAACGCCGTTCCCCTTCGACTTCCACGAGATGATGCTGCGCAATGGCCAGATCATCGCCGCCGAAGCCTACGCCATGCATCGCGGCTACATCGAAGACCCTGCCCAGCCGATCGGCCAGTATGTGCGCGCCCGCGTGCTGTCCGGCAAGGGCGTGTCCGCCGCCGACTATATCGCCGCCCTGCAGGCGCACGCAAAAGCGCGCCTGGCCTGGCTGGACTGGATGCGCGACATCGACGCCGTGCTCACTCCCTGCGCGCCCTTTGGCGCACGCCTGCTGAACGAGGTGGACGAAGCGGCCACGCCGCTGGCCGCCTTTACCCGCGCCGGCAACTACGTCAACGCGTCGGGGCTGGCCCTGCCCACGGGCTTTACCGCCGGCGGCCTGCCCCTGGGCGTGCAATTGCTGGGCAAACCCAATGCCGAAGGCGCGCTGGGTAAGATCGGCATGGCCTTCCAGGCCGCGACCGACTGGCATCGCCGCCGCCCCGATCTGAAAGCGGTCGGACTGTAACCCTCTCTGCGCAGGAACGCCGGCGGCCCGCGCGCCGCCGGCGTCGGCAGCGCGCGCCTCCCCCTCCCCGCGCGCCGCGCTCTCGCTCCCGCTCCCGCCCCTAGGGAAACTCCCCCCTTGCTGCCGATCGTCCCGAAGCCCTATCTTGAACGCCTGATGTGACCACGTGGTCACATCAGGCGCCACGCGCCACTCGAATCGCCCCCTCTTCGCTGCACCCTCTCTTTGTCGTCTTCTCAACCGCAAGGAAGTCCAGCATGCTCAAGCGTTCCCCCTTTGAAAGCCAGGCCGACCCCGCCCGCCGCGACTTCTTGCGCGGCGCCGCAGGCTTGGCCGGCGCGGCTGGCCTGGCGGCCGGCGGCTGGCCCCTCCAGGCCCTGGCCCAGGCGCCCTCGCCGCTGACCTTCGCCTTCTGGCCCTGGGGCAGCGAAATCGTGCAGCAAGGCGCGGCGCGCTTTTCGCAAGAGAGTGGCGTGCCCGTGAACCTGTCGCCCATTCCCGGCGACTACGCCGCCGTGCTGGAAACCCAACTGGCCGCCAAGGCGCCGCTGGACATGTTCTACGCGCAACGCGGCCAGGCGTCGCGCTGGTACGCGGCGGGCTGGATCCGCGCGATCGACGACATGCCTGGACTTGCCGATATCCAGAAGCAGATGTTCCCCGGCATCGTCGACGACGCGCGCGCCACCGACGGGCGCTATCTGGGCCTGACGTACTACAACGGCGGGCCGTTCGCGCTGTTCCGCAACGAGAAGATGCTGGGCGAAGCCGGCTTCGGCGGCACCGCCAACGCGGCGGACTATCCGCAAGACTGGGCCACGGTCGAGAAACAGGCGCGCGAGATCAAGAAGAAGGGCTTGTCCGAGCACCCCATGCTGATGCCCTGGTACAACGCCTGGACCGGCCTGCCCTGGGCCCTGATCGCGCAGTGCTTCGCCGAAGGCGAACGCTTCGTCGACGACGACCTGCGCGCGACCTTCGGCGGCGACACCCCGCTTGTCAAAGTGCTAACGGACTGGAAGCGCTGGTGGGACGACGAACTGGTGCAGCGCGCCGTATTGACGTGGTCCGGCACCGAGACCTCCAGTTCGTGGATGAAAGGCCAGCACGCCTTTCACTTGAACATCGACTACTACAGCTTCAATTACAACGACCCGGCCAAGAGCCGGATCGCGGAATATTCCAGCTACAACCCGGTCGTGCCGGGCGCCACCCACGACACCGTGCTGGTCGGCCACGCCTTGCTTTGCATGTCCACCCGCAAGCGCACGGACGCCGAGCAGGCCGCGCTGTGGGAACTGGTGAAGTATTTTGGCTACCGCGACAAGGCCGGCCAGCTGACCACGCACAAGAACTGGATCGCCAAGGCCAATCTGGAAGTGCCGTTTCCCGAGCTGTACCGCGACGCCGAAAGCAAGGCGGCCATCATGAAATGGATGTACCCGGCGCAAGCGGAACAGGTCTACCAATGGCTGTTCCAAGGCCGCGAGAAAGCCGTCGCCGCCCACATCCTGAAGGCGCCCTGGTACCAGGAATGGGATACCGGCATGCACGAGATGATCGCGCAGGACATGCTGATCAAGGGCACCAAGACGCCGTCGCAAGTCGCCACCGAGCTGCGCGCCCGCTGGGACGCGCTCTACAAGAAGTACGCCAAGATCCTGAAGCGGAGCTGATATGGCCAGCGTATCCCTGCAAGGCATCCAGAAAGCCTATACCCACTTTCAGGCCGTGCGCTCGCTGGATCTGGATATCCGCGACGGCGAATTCGTGGTGCTGCTCGGGCCTTCCGGCTGCGGCAAGACCACCACGCTGAACATGATCGCCGGCCTGGACACCCCCACGGGCGGCGAGATCCGCATCGCCGACCGGCGTGTGGACCAGGTGCCGCCGCACCGGCGCAACGTGGCCATGGTGTTCCAGAGCATCGCACTGTATCCGCACATGACCGTGCGCGAGAACATCGGCTTTCCGTTGCGCATGCAGAAGATGCCGGCGGCCGAGGTGCGCGCGCGCGTGGACCGCGCCGCCAGCCTGCTGCGCGTGGAATCGATGCTGGACCGCAAGCCCTACCAGTTGTCGGGCGGCCAGCGCCAGCGCGTGGCCATCGGCCGCGCGGTGGTGCGCAACCCCGATCTGTTCCTGTTCGACGAGCCGCTGTCCAGCCTGGACGCCAAGCTGCGCACGGACATGCGGGTGGAACTCAAGCGCCTGCACCGCACGTTGCAAGCGACCTTCATCTACGTCACGCACGACCAGGTCGAAGCGATGACGCTGGCCGACCGCATCGCGGTGATGTCGGGCGGCAACCTGCTGCAGTTCGCCGACCCCGACACCATCTACCGCCGGCCCGCCAACATGGAAGTCGCCGACTTCATCGGCAACCCGGGCATGAACTTCCTGCGCGGCACGCTGCATGCGCACGACGGCGCGCCCGCGCTGCAGACCGCCGGGGGACGCCATGTGCTGCCGCCCGCCCTGCACCCGGCCGCGCGCGCCTTGCCCGAAGGCAGCCAGGCCACGCTGGGCATCCGCCCCGAAGCCATGGCGCCTGCGCCGCTGGCAGGCGACGGTTTGCTGCTGGAAGGCAGCGTCTGGGCGGTCGAACCGGTAGGCCCCGACCAGTTCGTGGATGTCGCGGTCGGCGCGGAAGACGGCCCGCGCCTGCGCGCGCGCCTGCCGCCCGAACGCCGCTACGAAGTCGGCACGCCCATCGCGCTGGCGCTGCCCGCGGCACGCCTGTACCTGTTCGACGCGAAGGGCTTGCGCGTGCATGGCGGCGAGGAGCCGCGATCATGAGCGCCGCCAGCCTGTCGCCCACCCGTCCCGCGCCGGCGCGCCCGGGCGGCCGCGAAATGTCCGACCTGGGCTTCGCGCTGACCGTGATCGTGGCGGTGTATGCGCTGAACACGCTGATCATCGGCGTGCCGCTGGGCTATTCGTTCTGGCTCAGCCTGCACGATACCAACGCCATCCTGCGCACCGAAGAATTCGTGGGCGCCGATCTGTACGGCGAAGTGCTGTCCGATCCCGCCGTCATCGACGCGATCTGGCGCAGCCTGGGCTTTGTCGCCATGTGCGTGGCGGGTTCGTTCGCCGCGGCGCTGGGCATCGCGCTGGTGTTGAACGAAGAGATGCCGTTGCGCGGCCTGGTGCGCGGGCTGGCGCTCTTGCCCTGGGCGATGTCGCAGGTGGTGACCGCCACCGTGTTCTCGTTCCTGCTGAACCCCAGCTTCGGCGCCCTGACCGGGTTGCTGGCGCCGCTGGGGCTGGCTAACGCCGCCACGGTGTGGCTGGCCAGCGACTGGGCGCTGTTCTGGGTCGCGCTGGCGTTCGTCTGGCATATCGCGCCGCTGGGCAGTTTCTTCTACCTGGCGGCATTGCAGACGATTCCGCGCGACCTGTACCGGGCGGCACGCGTGGACGGCGCTGGTCCGCTGTCGCGCTTTCGGCACATCACGCTGCCGCATTTGAAGCACACGACGCTGATCGTGCTGGTCGTGATGACGGTGGAAGCGGTGCGGCAGTTCGACCTGCTGTTCTCGCTGACCCGCGGCGGGCCGGGCACGTCCACGCAGATCCTGCCGCTGCTGATCTTCCGCTACAACTTCGAATTCTCGAAGTACGGCCTGGCCTCGGCCGCCGCCTTCCTGCTGACGGTGCTGTCGCTGCTGCTGGCCACGGCCTACTTCATGCTGATCCGCAAGAAACGCCCCCAGGGAGACGCCCATGCGCAGTGATGCCGCGAAAGTCACCGGCGAAGGCTGGCGCCCCTGGCTGGTGGGCGCAGGCGTGGCGCTCGTCGCGTTCTGGTGCCTGTTCCCGCTGTACTGGACGCTGAAGGCGTCCTTCATGGACGAGTCGGCCATCATCATGGGGGTCGCGCACAACGCGGGCGGGTTCACGTTCGACAACTACCTGCGCGTGCTGGGGCTGTCGACGTCGGATTCGATCTTCGGCGGGCAGACCAAGGCCATCATGACGGGCTTCGTGAACAGTGCGCTGGTGGCACTGCCTGCGGCTGCCGTCGGCACAGCCATCGCCACGCTGGCGGGGTACGTGCTGGGCCGCTTCGAATTCCCCTTCAAGGGGCCGCTGCTGTACGTGCTGCTGGCCTCGCGCACCTTGCCGCCCATTGCGCTGCTGATCCCGTACTACGTGTTCTTCGCCGCCATCGGGCTGGCGGGCAGTCTGTTCGGCCTGTGGATCGTGTACCTGACCGCGGTGATCCCGCTGCTGTCCTGGGTACTGATGGGCTACTTCGCATCGCTGCCGGTGGAAATCGAGCGCGCCGCGCGCATGGACGGCTGCACGCGCTGGCAGATGCTGCGCCACGTGACGCTGCCCATGGCGCTGCCGGGCATCGCCGCGGCCTTCATCATCGCGTTCCTGGTGGGCTGGAACGACCTGTTGTTCGCCATCGTGCTGACAGGCGGCACGTCCGCGCAGACCTTGTCGGCCTCGTTGCTGGGCCTGTCTCCGCTGATGCCCGGGTTCCGCGCCGACCTGGGGCTCTTCGCCGCGGCCAGCATGCTGGCCGCCCTGCCCCCGCTGGCGCTGGCCATGCTGTTCCAGCGCTTCATCACCAACCTGAACATCGTCGATCCCGTGACGAGCAACACGGACTAGTACCGGTGAACGCCAAGAGGAGCCTCGCATGACGATCGGCGTCGCGGCATCCGGCCCGCAGGCGGGCGCGGCGGTGCGGGCGGCGGCGCTGGCCGCCGAGTCGATGGGCCACGGCGCCATCGGCGGCTTCGCCGTGTTCGCCGTCATGGACGATGCAGGCCGCGTACGGCACAGGAGTTGCCAGCGCGGCGGCATCACTGCCTTGGACCTGCCGCCGGATTGGTTGCAAGCGCCCCGCGCGGCCTTGATCGAAAGCGGCCCGGACCGTCCTGAGCCGCTGGTGCAATTCCTGCCCGGCGCCGACGGCGTGGGAATGGTGACCGGGCACCGGCTGCCCAACCGCCCGGGCGCCGATGGCATCGCGCTGAACCAGGCCGCGCTCGGCCTCATGGCCGCAGGCGCGCCGCCTGGCGACGCCGTTGGCCAGGTGCTGCAGGCGCATCCGGAAATCGACGCGGGCCTGATCGCGCTGTCGGCGGCGGGCGAACTTGCCTGGGGCAATACGCGGCGCGTCGACCGCCGCCCCGACCAAGGGCTCGCGCATCGCGACAACGGCCTGTGCCGCGTCGCCGTGCTGCATAACTCCATCCACCCCTGCCCGCCGCTGGCCGACGCGATGGCGGACCTGGCCTGGTATGCCTTGACCGGTGAATCCGCGCCCTATCGCACCTTGACCCTCGGCACGCCCGTCGCCATCACCGCCGCGGCCCGCGACCGTGTGCACGTGGATGCGCAAGGACGCATCCTGGCTATCGAACAGGCCGACCCGTCGCTGCCGCAAACACCGCGCCGGGCCAGCGCCGTCTACCTGGGCAGCGAAGTCTGGCAAGATGGCAGGCATATCGGCCACACCGTCAGCGAACTCATCGCCGACATGGCCGACGGCCGGGTGTACGGCGTGCCGGACCCCGCCCGCTCCCTCATCATCATGAAGGAATAGGCCTATGTCGCGACGCGAGAATACCGAAAGGCAGATCCTGCAAGCGCTGGAAGCCCAGATCCTGGAAACCGGAATGGGCGGCGTCGGCATCAACGCCATCGCCAAGCGCGCCGGCGTCAGCAAGGAACTCATCTACCGCTATTTCGACGGCATGCCCGGCCTGATGCTGGCCTGGATGCAGGAGCAGGACTTCTGGACCCGCAACCCCGGGCTGCTGGCCGCAGGCGAATCCAGCCAGCGCACACCCGGCGAACTCGTGCTGTCCATGCTGCGCGCGCAGATCGACGCGCTGGCCGGCAACGAAACGCTGCGTGAAGTCCGCCGCTGGGAGCTCATCGAACGCAACGAGGTATCCGCGCCGCTGGCCGAACGGCGCGAGCGCGCCGCGCGCGGCTTCATCGACCGCATCGACGGCCTGGCGCCGGAAGCCGACATGCCGGCGATGGTCAGCGTGATGCTGGCCGGTGTGCTCTACCTGATGCTGCGCGCCAAGACCGAATCCCACTTCCTGGGCGTGCCCTTGCGCACGCCGGAAGGCTGGGAGCGGATCAACGGCGCGCTGGAGCACCTGGTGGCCCATGGCTTCCCGGACACCTTGAATACCGAATCCCTTGCCCACCTGGAGGCGCGCCGCGGCAAACCGCCGGCGGCCGATCCGGAAACCTGAGCCCTTCACCCTCATGCCCGCGCACCCCGACCAGCAGGACTACGACATCATCATCACCGGCGGCCAGATCGCCGACGGCCTGGGCGGCCCCGCCCGCCACGCAGATATCGCGATCCGCGGTGAACGCATTGCCGCCATCGGCGACGGTGCGGCATGGCGGGCATCGCGCCGCATCGACGCGACAGGCAAGGTGGTGTCGCCGGGCTTCATCGACTGCCATACCCACGACGACCGCGCGCTGCTGGGCACGCCGCTGATGCGCCCCAAGGTCAGCCAGGGCATCACCACCGTCGTCACCGGCAACTGCGGCATCAGCCTGGCGCCCGTGCGCACGCCGGGCGACGTGGTGCCGCCCCCGTTGAACCTGCTGGCCAAGCACACGGGCGAGCTCTACGCGCGCATGCAGGATTACGCCAGCGCGCTGGACGCCGCGCCCGCCGCCGTCAACAGCCTGGCGCTGGTAGGCCATTCCAGCCTGCGCGTGTCCGCCATGGACCGGCTTGACCGTCCGGCCGACAACAAAGAGATCGCGGCCATGCGGCATGCGCTGGACCAGGCCATGGCCGCCGGCGCGGCGGGGCTGTCCACGGGCCTGTACTACCCGACCGCCATGCACGCCAGCACGGAAGAAGTGATCGGCGTGGCCGAGCCGCTGTCCGCCTGGCGCGGCCTGTACACCACGCACCTGCGCGACGAGGCCGACCACGTCTGCGACGCGATGGAGGAAGCTTTCCTGATCGGCCGAGCGGCCGACGTGCCGGCCATCCTGTCGCACCACAAGGTTACCGGCAAGCACAACCACGGCCGCACCGCCGAAACGCTGGCGCTGTACGACCGCATGCGCGCCGAGCAGCCGCTGGGCATGGACGTCTATCCCTATGCGGCGTCCTCCACCATCCTGGAGCCGCGCCGCGTGGCCGCCGGCGAGAAGATCATCGTCACCTGGTCGCAGACGCGCCCCGAGATCCAGGGCGTGGATCTGCGCGAACTGGCCGCGCGCGAAGGCCGCGATCCCACCCGCCTGGCCGAAGAGCTGTCACCCGGCGGCGCGATCTATTTTTCAATGGACGAAGCCGACGTGAAGCGCGTCATCGGCCACGGCAGCGTCATGATCGGGTCGGACGGCCTGCCGCACGACCAGCGCCCCCATCCCCGCCTGTGGGGCGCGTTTTCACGCGTGCTGGCCCGCTATGTGCGGGAAATGCGGGTACTGGGCCTGGAAGAGGCCGTGCGCCGCATGACCAGCCTGACGGCCGCGCAGTTCGGCCTGAAGGACCGCGGCGTGCTGCGCCCGGGTTGCTATGCCGACGTGGTGGTCTTCGATGCGGCCACCGTCGCCGACCTGGCCAGCTTCGCCGAACCCACGCTGCCTTCCACCGGCATCCAGGCGGTGCTGGTCAACGGCCAACTGGTTGAAGAGAACGGCGCCGCCACCGGCGCCCGGCCCGGACGCCTGCTGCGCGGCGACGACCGCGCGGCGCCTGGATTCGAAACGCCCGCCTGGGCCGCCTGACTCGGAGCATCATGCATATCGTTGTCATCGGCGCGGGCGTGGTCGGCATGACTACCGCCTATTTCCTGCATCGCGCCGGCCATCGCATCACGGTCATCGACGCGGACTCGGGTCCCGGCCAAGCCACCAGCATGGCCAATGGCGCGCAACTGAGCTATAGCTTCGTCGCGCCGCTGGCCGACCCCGCCGTTCTACCCAAGCTGCCCTCGTGGCTGCTGGCCCAGGATGCCCCGCTACGCTTCCGCCCCCGCCTGGACCCCGATCAGTGGCGCTGGAGCCTCGCCTTCCTGCGCGCCTGCACGCGCGCCAAAAGTCGGTCCACCACCCGCGAATTGCTATCCCTGGGCCTGTACAGCCGACTGTGCATGCATGACCTCGTCCGCCAGGAGAATCCCGATTTCGATTTCGCGTCGTCGGGAAAGCTGCTGGTCTACCAGGACGCCGCCGCCTATGCCCACGCGCTGGCGCAACGCGACTACCAAGCCGACTTGGGCTGCGAGCAGCGCGTGATGGATACCCGCGCCTGCCTGGACATGGAGCCCGCGCTGGCCGGCATCGGGGCCAGTATCCAGGGCGCGATCTACACCCCCACCGAAGACGCTGGCGACTGCCAGCGGCTGTGCACGGAACTCGAACGCATCTTGCGCGCCGCGCCAGACCCGGTGCGTTTCCATTTCAATACGCGAGTGCGCGCGTTGCGCACGGAACGCGGGCGTGTCGTCAGCGTGTCCACGGCCGCGGGCGAACTGGACGCCGACCATTACGTGCTGGCCAGCGGCATGGGCGCGCCGCCACTGGCGCGGCCGCTGGGGCTGAGCCTGCGGATCTACCCGCTAAAAGGCTATAGCCTGACCTATGCGCTGACGCCCGACAGCGTCGCCCCCAACGCCAGCATCAGTGACATCCGGCGCAAGGTGGTCTATGCGCGGCTGGGCAGCCGGTTGCGGGTGGCGGGCATGGTCGACATCGGCGCGCGCGGCGCTGGCGTCGATCCGCAGCGCGTGCGCAGCCTGGAACGCGATGTCGCGCAGTTCTTTCCAGACCTGAACCCGGCGGGCGCGCCCGAGCCTTGGGCTGGCTTGCGGCCCGCGCGGCCTGACGGCAAGCCGCTGATCGGCGCCACGCCCTATCGCAATCTATGGTTGAACACCGGCCACGGCGGCCTGGGCTTCACGCTGGCCGCCGGCAGCGCGCGGATGCTGACGGACTTGATGCAGGGTCGCAAGCCCGCCGTGGACGCCGCCGCCTTCGCGCTGGCGTAAGGCGCGGGCGGGCGACGTCCTGGCGTTCAGTCTGCCTTGATGCCGCGGCTCTTGATCAGCGCGCCCCACTTGCCGCGTTCCTTCACTTCAAACGCGGCCAGATCGGGGCCGAAGACATTGCCGGGCGTGGCGCCGCCTTGCGCCAGCGACTGCTGCAGCTCGGGCGATTTCAACGCCTGCTTCATCGCCGCGATCAGCTTGTCCACCACCGGCGCGGGCGTGCCGCGCGGCGCATACAGTCCGGACCAGGCGGTGACTTCAAAACCGGGCAGGCCGGCCTCGGCCATCGTGGGCAGGTCCGGCGCGGCAGGACTGCGTTCGGCCGACGTCACCGCGATGCCGCGCAAACGGCCGCCCGGCTTCAACGCCGCCATGGAACTGGGCAGGTTGTCCATCAGGATGTCGACCTGGCCGCCGATCACGGCGGGTATCGCGGCCGACGAACCCTTGAACGGCACGTGCAGCATCTGCAGCCCGGCCAGCGACTCGAAATACGCACCCGTCAGGTGCACGGACGAACCGATGCCCGGCGACGCGTAGGAGTACTTGCCCGGATCCTTCTTCACCGCCTTCATCACGTCGTCCAGATTGCGCCAAGGCGATCCGGACGCGACCGCCATGACGTTCGGCGTGGACGCGATCATGCCCAACGGCACCAAATCGGTGGCGGGGTCGAATCCGATGTTGCCGTACAGGAACTGGTTCACGGTCTGCGTGCCGACGGAACCCAGCACGATGGTGTACCCGTCCGGCTGCGCGCGCGCGGCCGCGGCCACGCCCAGGTTGCCCGCCGCGCCCGGCTTGTTCTCGACCACGATGGATTCCCCCAACGCCGGCCGCATGTGCTGGGCGATGGTACGCGCGAAGAGGTCCGTGGTGCCGCCAGGCGGGAACGGCACGATCAGCGTGATCGGCCGCGCTGGCCATTGCTGCGCGGATGCCGCCGCGCTCAACGCCAGCGTGGCGGCTGCCGCCACGCCTGCCCAGCGCCCTGCCTTGGCGGCCGTCCGCCAATGAGTTGACCAGCCCATCCTCTTTCCCCTTCGCATGACGCGTGTTCGATGGATCAAACGGAATTCGGTGTCGGTACTGCGCGACAAACGTGACCACATGGTCACTTTTGTCGCATTAAGAACCCGTGCCGAAAACTTGTCAACGAAAGGGAAGCGGATTAGGCGTTATCCCTAGGAGCCGTCCCAACCGCCGCCCAGGGCCACGATCAGGTTCACGCTGGCCACGAGGCGCGTGCCCAGCAGGCTTAGCGCGTTGCGCTCGCTGTTGAGCGCCGTGGCGTCCACGACCGCCACGCTCAGGTAGTCCACCAGACCGGCCTTGTACTGGTTCTGGATCAGGCGCAGCGATTCGCGCGCGGACTCCAGCGCACGGCGCTGCACGACCTGTTCGTTCTCCATCACGCGCAGCTGGATCAGGTAGTCCTCGACTTCGCGCAGGCCCACCAGCGCGGCCTGGCGATACGCCGCCGCTTGCGAGTCATAGGCCGCGCGGGCCTGTTCGACCTGCGCCGCGCGCGCGCCGCCGTCGAAGATCGTGAGCGCCAGGGCCGGCCCCAGGGACCAGAAGCGCGCCGGCGCCGTCAACAGATCGGCGAACTGGCCATTGCGGAAGCCCCCGTCGGCAGACAGCGTCAACGACGGGAACCATGCGGCTTGCGCCACGCCGATCTGCGCATTGGCGGCCGCCGCGCGGCGCTCGGCCGCGGCGATGTCGGGACGGCGCTCCAGCAGTTCGGACGGCAGGCCCACCGGAATCTGCGGCAACTTCAGTGTGAACACCGCCGGCGCAAGCCCGAACTTGGACGGGGCTTGCCCCATCAGCACGGCGATCGCGTGCTCGTATTGGCCCCGCTGCCAGTCCAGGTCAATCGATTGGGCGCGCGTGCTTTCCACCTGCGTGCGCGCCACGGCCACGTCGGCCTGGCCCGCAACGCCGACTTCATAGCGGTTCTGCGTCAATTGCAGCGACTTCTCGTAGGCGGCCACGGTGGCGTCCAGCAAGCGCTTCTGCTCGTCCAGTACACGCAATTGCAGGTAGGTCTGCACCAGCGCCGCCTGCGCGCTCAACCGCGTGGCCGCCAGGTCGGCCAGGCTGGCCGCCGCGCTGGCCTCGGACGATTCGGTGCTGCGGCGCACGCGGCCCCACACGTCCAGTTCCCAGCTGATGCTGCCGGTCACCGAGTACTGGTTGGATACGTTGCTGCCCGAGGACGACGACGAGCCGCTCGTGCCGGTGCCGCTGCCCGCGCGCGACATGCCAGCGCTTGCACCCACCGTCGGATAGAAGCCAGCCCGCGCGGCGCGCACCAGACCCAGCGCCTGGCGGTAGTTGGCCTCGGCCTGCGCGATGGTTTGGTTAGAGGTGTTCAGGCGATCCACCAGCCCGTTCAGCGTCACGTCGTCGTACACCCGCCACCACTCGCCGCGGTCCGCGACGTCGCGCGGTTCGGCGGGCTTCCAGCCTTCGACCTGATCCTTGCCCTGGCCTTCCTTATAGGATGCGCCCACATCCAATTCGGGGCGTTGGTAATCGGGCCCGACCGCGCAGGCGCCCAGCAGTGCGCACAGCGCCAGCACGACGGTGCTGCGCGGAAGGAAGGCGTTCGAAAGCGGCTTGATGCGGATCATGTTTGTTCTATGGAAGCAGGAGCGCCCTTCCGGGGACCGCGCCCGCGCGCGGCCCACAGACGGAAGCGGTCCAGATAAAGATAGACCACGGGCGTGGTGTACAGCGTGAGGATCTGGCTGAGCACCAGGCCGCCCACGATGGTAATGCCTAGCGGCTGGCGCATCTCGACGCCGGCGCCGGTGGCCATCACCAGCGGCAGCGCGCCGAAAATGGCGGCCATCGTCGTCATCATGATCGGGCGGAACCGCGTCAGGCAGGCCTGGAAGATCGCGTCGCGCGGCGCCATGCCCTGGTTGCGCTCGGCGTCCAGGGCGAAATCCACCATCATGATGGCGTTCTTCTTCACGATGCCGATCAACAGGAACACCCCGATCAGCGCGATCAGCGTGAAGTCGTAGCGCAGCAGCAGCAAGGCCAGCAGCGCGCCCAGGCCCGCCGACGGCAGCGTCGACAGGATCGTCAGCGGATGCACGAAGCTTTCATACAGGATTCCCAGCACGATATACATCGTGACCAGCGCCGCCAGGATCAGCCAGGGCTGCTGCGCCAGCGTCTGCTGCAAGGCGGCCGCCGTGCCCTGGAAGCCCGCCTGGATCTGGTCGGACGGCAAGCCGATGCGGGCCACGGCCGCGTCGATGGCGGCGGTGGCCTGCCCCAGCGACACGCCGGGCGCCAGGCTGAAGGACACGGTGTCCGCCACGAACAGCCCTTGATGCTGCACGCTGAGCGGCGCGTTGGCGTTCTCCAGCCGCGCGAAGGTCAGCAGCGGGACGCGCGCGCCGGTCGAGGTGATCACTTCGACCTGCTTGAGCGATTCGATGTCTTCGGCGAATTTGGGCTCCAGGCCCAGCACCACGTGGTACTGGTTCAGCGGCCCGTACATCACCGATACCTGACGCTGGCTGAACGAATTGTTCAACACCGTCGAAATGGTAGACATGCTGACGCCCAGCCGCGTGGCGGCCTCGCGGTCGATCACCAGGTTGATCTGGCGGCCCTTGTCCTCGACGTCGGTATCCACGTCCGTGATTTCGGGAATCTTCGCCATGGCCTGTTGCACCTTGGGCATCCAGGTGCGCAGCAATTGCAGGTCGCCCGACATCAGCGTGTAGTCGTACGAACCCTGGCTTTGGCGGCCGCCGATCCGGATGTCCTGCTGCGACACCAGGAACATGCGCGCCCCCGGCATGTTCTGCAGCTTGCCGCGCAGCCGGTTGATGACCACATCGGCGGACACGTCGCGTTCGCCCAGGGGCTTCAACTGGATCTGCATGAAGCTACTGTTGCTGCCACCGCGCCCACCCGCGTAACCCGTCATGCTTTGCACCGCAGGGTCCGCCAGCACCACCTTGCGCAGCGCATCCAGCTTGGGAATCGTCGCCTGGAACGAGGTGCCCTGGTCCACGCGGAAAAAGCCCAGCAGCTGCCCGGTGTCCTGCTGTGGGAAAAAGCCTTTGGGCACCGCGGTGTACAGATAGATGTTCAGGCCCACCGCGACCGCCAGGACCAGCATCATCAGCCGGCCATGCGCCAGCGCCCAGCGCAGGCTCCGGCGGTAGCCGTCCAGCATGGACTCGAAGCCGCGCTCAGACCAGCGCGCCAGCCTTCCGGGCGGCTTCTGCTCCTTTGGTTCGTGGCGCAGCAGGCGCGCGCACATCATCGGCGTCAAGGTCAGCGACACAATCAGCGACACCATGATCGCCGCCGACAAGGTCACGGCGAATTCGCGGAACAGGCGCCCGACCACGCCGCCCATCAGCAGGATGGGGATGAAAACGGCCACCAGCGACAGGCTCATCGACAGCACGGTGAAGCCCACTTCGCGCGACCCGCGCAACGCGGCCCGCATTGGCGACATCCCGTTCTCGACGTGCCGCATGATGTTCTCGAGCACGACGATCGCGTCGTCCACGACGAACCCCGTAGCCACGATCAGCGCCATCAGCGAGATCGTGTTCAGCGTGAAGCCGCACAGGTACATGATGCAGAACGTGCCGATCAGCGACACGGGCACGGCCACGCTGGGGATGATGGCCGCGCGCCAGCGCCGCAGGAACAGCAGCACCACCAGCACCACCAGGCCCACGGCGATGATCAGGGTCAGTTCTGCCTCGTGCAGCGACGCCCGGATGCTGGGCGTGCGGTCCTGCGCCACCGTCATGTTCACGTCCGCCGGCATCAGCGCCTGCAGCACCGGCAGTTGGGCGCGCACGGCGTCCACGGCCTCGATGATGTTGGCGTCGGCCTGCCGGCGCACGATCATCAGGATGGCCTTGCGATCATTGAAGAAGCCCGTCTGGTACAGGTCTTCGACCGAATCCTCGACCTTGGCCACGTCCGACACGCGCACCGGCGCGCCGTCCTTCCACGCGACGATCAGCGGCCGGTACTGCTCGGCTCGGCTCAACTGGTCGCTGACCATGATCTGCCAGTGGTAGCGATCGTTCTCCAGCACGCCCTTGGGGCGATTGGCGTTGGCGTTGGCCAGCGTGGCGCGCAACTGGTCCAGCGACACGCCCCGGTTGGCCAGCGCGCCCGGCAGCACGGTGACGCGCACCGCCGGCAAGGAACTGCCGCCCACGGTCACTTCGCCCACCCCGTCCACCTGCGCCAGCTTCTGCGCCACGATCGTCGAGGCGATGTCGTACAGCTGGCCCTGGCTGAGCGTGTCGGAAGTCAGCGCCAGCGTCATGATGGGCGCGTCCGACGGATTGGACTTGTGATACGTGGGGTTGCTGCGCAGGCCGCTGGGCAACAGCGAACGCGCGGCGTTGATGGCGGCCTGCACGTCGCGCGCCGCGCCGTTGATGTCGCGCGACAAGTCGAACTGCAACGTGACGCGGGTAGAGCCCTGCGAGCTGCTGGAGGTCATCTCGGTCACGCCGGCGATGCTGCCCAGCGAACGTTCCAGCGGCGTCGCCACGCTGGACGCCATGGTCTCGGGACTGGCGCCCGGCAAGCTGGCCGACACCGAGATCGTCGGAATATCCACCTGCGGCAGGGGCGCCACCGGCAGCAGGAAGAACGACAGCAGCCCCGCCAGCACAACCGCCAGGCTCAGCAGCGTGGTCGCCACCGGCCGGACGATGAAGGGCGCCGACAGGATCATGACGCGTCCCCGGCCGCCGGTTCGCGCACGCCGCGCCAGCGGCGCGACATGCGGTCGAACATCAGGTAGATGACCGGCGTGGTGAACAGCGTCAGCACCTGGCTCAACAGCAGGCCGCCCACCATCACCAGGCCCAGCGGCTGGCGCAGTTCAGCGCCCGTGCCGCTCGACAGCATCAGGGGCAAGGCGCCGAACAAGGCCGCCAGGGTCGTCATCAGGATGGGGCGGAAGCGCAGCAGCGCGGCCTCGTGGATCGCCGCGCGCGGCGTCAAGCCCCGCTTGCGTTCGGCATCCAGCGCAAAGTCGATCATCATGATGGCGTTCTTCTTCACGATGCCGATCAAGAGGATGATCCCGATGATGCCGATCATGTCGAGTTCGGTGCCGCTGATCAGCAGCGCCAGCAACGCCCCCACGCCGGCCGACGGCAACGTGGACAGGATCGTGATGGGGTGGATGTAGCTCTCATACAGCACGCCCAGCACGATATACATGGTGACCACCGCGGCCAGGATCAGCCACAGGGTGCTGGTCAGCGAATTCTGGAACGCCAGCGCCGCGCCCTGGAAGCGCGTCTCCACGCCGGCCGGCATGCCGATCTCGGCCTCGGCCGCGGTGATGGCCTCGACCGCATTGGACAGCGACGCACCCGGCGCCAGGTTGAACGACACCGTCACCATCGGGAACTGGTCCAGCCGGTTCACGGCCAGGACGGTCCGGCCTTCAGAGATGTGCGCCACCGACGACAGCGGCACTTGCGCGCCCGTCGAGGTCGGCACGTGGATCTGGCCCAGCGCGGACGGGTTCATCTGGAACTGCGGTTGCACTTCCAACACCACGCGGTACTGGTTCGATTGGGTGAAGATGGTGGAGATCAGGCGCTGGCCGAAGGCGTCGTACAGCGCCTCGTCGATCACGGCGGCGGTGATGCCCAGCCGCGACGCGGCGTCGCGGTCGATCTCGACCCAGGTCTGCAGGCCGTCGTCCTGCAAGTCGTCGGTCACGTCCTTCAGCCCCGGCACCTGGCGCAGGCGGTCCACCAGCTTGGGCGTCCATTCGCTCAGCACCTTCAGGTCCGGGTTGGACAGCGTCATCTGGTATTGCGTGCGGCTGACCCGGTCTTCGATGGTCAGGTCCTGCACGGGCTGCATGTAGACGGTCAGCCCGTCCTGCTTGCCCAGGGATTCCTGCAGCCGCGCCATCACCGTGCGCAGGTCCCCGCTACGTTCGGCCTGGGGTTTCAGCGCGATCTGCATGCGCCCGGCGCTTAGCGTGGCGTTGCTGCCGTCCACCCCGATGAACGAGGACACGGCCTGCACGTCGGGATCTTCCAGCACCCGCTTCGCGGCCGCCTGCTGGCGCTCGGCCATCGCGGGAAACGAGATGGATTGCGGCGCCTGGGTGATAGCCTGGATCAGGCCGGTGTCTTGCTGCGGGAAGAAGCCCTTGGGCACCACCATGTACAGCACCACCGTCAGCGCGAACGTGCCCAGCGCCACCAGCAGCGTCAGCGGCTGATGGCGCAGCACCACCTGCAGCATGCGGTCGTAGCCGGCGATGACGCGGTCGATGAAGTTGCCGGTCGCCGTGTGGAAACGGCCGTGCTTCTGTTCCGATTCGGCGCGCAAGAGGCGCGCGCACATCATCGGCGTCAGGGTCAGCGACACGACCAGTGAAATCAGGATGGACACGGCCAGCGTGATCGCGAATTCCCGGAACAGCCGCCCCACGACTTCCGTCATGAAAAGCAGCGGGATCAGCACCGCGATCAGCGAGAACGTCAGCGAGATCAGCGTGAAGCCGATCTGCGAGGCGCCCTTCAACGCCGCCTGCAAGGGCTTTTCACCCTCTTCGATATGGCGGGCGATGTTCTCGATCATGACGATGGCGTCGTCCACCACGAAACCGGTGGCGATCGTCAGCGCCATCAAGGTCAGGTTGTTGATGGAAAATCCGGCCAGATACATGATGCCGAAGGTGCCCACCAGGGACAGCGGCACCACGACGCTGGGGATCAGCGTGGCCGTCAGGCTGCGCAGGAAGACGAACGTCACCATGACCACCAGCCCCACCGCCAGCAGCATTTCGAACTTCACGTCGTCAACCGAATCGCGGATGGTCTGCGTGCGGTCCGACACCACGCTGACGTCCAGCGTGGCAGGCAAGGCCGCCCGCAGCTGCGGCAGCAGCGTCTGGATGCGGTTGACCACGTCGATCACGTTGGCGCCCGGCTGGCGCTGGATATTCAACAGGATGGCGGGCTTGTCGCCGGCCCAGGCGGCCTGCCGCGTGTCTTCGGCGCCTTCGACCGCGCGTGCCACGTCGGACAGCCGCAGCGGCGCGTTGTTCTTGTAGGCGATGATCAGGTCGTTGTAGTCGGTGGGCGACTTCAACTGGTCGTTGGCGTTGATCGTGGTGGAACGCAGCGGCCCGTCCAGGTTGCCTTTGGGCTGGTTGACGTTGGCGCCCACGATCGCCGTGCGCAGGTCGGACAAGGCCAGGCCGTTGGCCGCCAGCGCCTGCGGGTTCACCTGCACCCGCACCGCCGGCCGCTGGCCGCCCGCCACGCTTACCAAGCCCACGCCCGGGATCTGCGACAGCTTCTGCGCCACCCGCGTATCCACCAGGTCGCGCACTTGCGGCAGGGGCATGGTGGGCGACGTGATCGCCAGCGTCAACACGGCGGCGTCGGCCGGGTTCACCTTGTTGTAGGTCGGCGGCACCGGCAGGTCGCTGGGCAGCAGGTTCGACGCGGCGTTGATGGCCGCCTGCACCTGCTGCTCGGCCACGTCCAGGGGCAGCGTCAGGTTGAACTGCATCGTGATGACCGAGGCGCCGCCCGAGCTGGTGGACGACATCTGGTTCAAGCCCGGCATCTGCCCGAACTGCCGTTCCAGCGGCGACGTGACCAGCGAGGTCATGACGTCCGGACTGGCCCCCGGGTACAGCGTCACCACCTGGATTGTCGGGTAGTCCACCTCGGGCAGCGCCGACACGGGCAGCATCCGGTAGGCGATGAACCCGGCGATCAAAATCGCCACCATCGCCAACGTGGTGGCGACGGGGCGCAGGATGAACAGGCGCGACGGGCTCACGGCGGCCTCGACTTATTTCGACGCGGGCGTGGTGCCGGCAGGCGCCCCCGCCCCAAGCGTCTTATCACGGGTGGCGGGGATAACCTCCGCGCCGCCCACCACCTCCACCTTGGCGCCAGCGCGCAGGCGGTCGGTGCCTTCCGTGACGACACGGTCGCCGGGCTGCAGGCCTTCGTTCACAGCCACCATGCCGTTGTTGATGGCGCCCAGCTTTACCTGACGGACCGCGACCGTATTGTCCGCCTGCACCAGGAACACGAACGCGCCGGCCGACCCTTGCTGGATCGCCGCGGTGGGGATGGCGGTCACGTCCTTGCGCGTCAGCACATGCAGGCGCACGTTGACGAACTGGTTCGGAAACAGCGCGTCGTCCGCATTGTCGAATTTGGCCTTCAGCTTCAGGGTGCCGGTGGTGACGTCGATCTGGTTGTCCAGCGTCTCCAGCACGCCGGTAGCGATACGGCGGGTATCGGCGCGGTCGTAGGCATCGACCGTCAGCGTCTTGCCGGTGGCAATTTCGCCGCGCACTTCCGGCAGTTGGGTTTCAGGCAGCGTAAACACCACCGAAATCGGCTGGGTCTGGGTGATTACCACCAGCCCGTTGGTGTCAGCGCTGGACACGAGGTTGCCGCGGTCGACCTGGCGCAGCCCCAACCGGCCACTGATGGGCGCCGTGATGCGCGCGTAGTCCAGTTGCAGTTTGGCGTTGTCCACGTTGGCCTGGTCGCTCTTGACCGTGCCCTCGTACTGGCGCACCAGCGCGGCCTGCGTGTCGACTTGCTGCTTGGCGATGGAATCCTGCTTGAACAAGGCCTGATAACGCTGCAGGTCGCGCCGCGCGTTCTCCAACTGGGCCAGATTCTGCATCTGGGTGCCGCGCGCCTGGTCAAGCGCCACCTGGAAGGCCCGGGGGTCCACCTGGGCCAGCAGGTCGCCCGCCTTCACCCGCTGGCCTTCCTGGAAGGCCACGTCCACCAGTTCGCCGCTGACGCGGCTGCGCACGGTGACCGTGTTGTAGGCCGTGACGGTGCCCAGGGACTTCAGGTAGATATCGATGTCCTGCGTGGCGGCGGTGGCGATGCGC
>NZ_JABBJN010000029.1 GCF_012928505.1 Achromobacter sp. Bel
ACCCGTCGCGGCGCAAGCCGCTGTAACTGCGCCGCCCGCGGCCCCCTCCGAGGCCTCGATTCAGGTCGACAGGCACGCGGAAGCCAACAAGCAGGCGGAAACCCGAAAGCAGGCGGAAGCTGACCAGGAAACCGCCAAGGAACTTGCGAAGGAAGCGGCCAAGCTGGAGGCCATGCGCGCGGATGCGCTGGCCCGCGCGCAGGCGCCCAAGCCTGTCCAGGCCTCGCGGCTGCCACCCATGCCCACGCCCTTGCCCCAGGCGCGCCAGCCGCTGCCCGCGGTGGACATCGCCGAATGGACCTTTGTCGAACCTGCCGTGGAAACCCGCCGCGAGCCCGCCAGCAACGTGCCGGTCAAGGCGGCTGACCCGTTCTCCGGCGCGCCGGCCCGAGCGGTTCAAGAGACGCCGGCCGCCCCGGCCGCCCCGGCGGCCAAGCGTGCCACCACCCGCAGCCGCAGCGCCACCAAGACGGCCGCGGGCAAGGCCGGTGAACGCGAGGCAGGCCGTACGTCGCAGGCCGCCGCGGCGGCTGCCGAACCGGCCAAGGCCGTGGCGGCGCCTGCGCCCCAAGCTGAAACGGCTTCCGATGCCGTTGCCAAGCCGGCCGCCAAGACGGCAGGCAAGGCGCCGGCCAAGACGGCCAGCAAGACGGCGAGCAAGACTGCAACCCGGGCGCGCCAGCCGCGCAAGACGGCAGCCTCGGAATCCTGAGGCGCGGCCGGTTCAGATCGCCGGGCTGCGATAGCGGCCCGGCGTGACACCCAATTCGCGTTTGAACATGGCGATGAACGCGCTGACATTGTCGTAGCCCAGATCCAGCGCTACGGTCGTGACCGGCGCGCCTGCCGCCAACATTTCCTGCGCCCGCATCAATCGGACTTGCTGCCGCCAAGCGCCAAGCGTCATGCCGGTTTCCGCCAGGAAGCGGCGCGCCAGCGTCCGCGGCGCCATGCCGATGGTCTTGGCCCAGGCGTCCAGCTGGCGCGTGTCGGACGGTTCGTCCGATAGCGCCAACGCCAGACGCCGCAGCCGGCTGTCGCGCGGCAGGACCAGTGCTGCGCCTGCTGGCGGCAACGTGCGGATTTCTTCCCGGATCAATGCCTCGATGTGGCGCCGCGCCGTGTCGGGCGCGCCGTCCTCCCACGACGCGGCGCGGTCCACGGCGGCCACCAGCAAGGCGGAGGCCCGTAGCAGGCTGGGCGAAGCCGGCAGTCCGGCGCAGGCGGCCGCGCTCAGGTAGGCGCTGTAGCCAGCATATGGGCCATGGGAGCGCAGGCCGTGCGGTTGGTCGGGCGGAATCCAGACGGCATGCATCGACGGCACCACCCACTGCAAGTCGCCCGCGTAGACGGTCAACAACCCCTGATAGGCGCCCAGCAGTTGCCCGCGCGCATGCCGATGCATGGCCGTGTCGCGCAGTGCGCCGTCCACGCGGCGGATGGCGATCAACCGGGGGCCGCGCTGTGACCGGGCGCGTTCGGGCGCAAGCAAGGGCAGGGGGGAAGCCGAAGGGTCCATATGGCCGAAATACCGTATCGATAGGCGTAAACGCCGCAGAATTGCCAGGCGGGGACGTCTATCGTAGCGCTTGTGTCCCACATAGTCAGGAGCGACAGATGCAAGCACAGGACGTTTTGCCGGATGGCATGGATCAAGGAAACTTCAACGGCGTTGCCGTGCGCAAGGGCACGGTGGGCGCCTTTCTGGCGAACGCGCGGGTGTGCCTGGACGCTTCGGCCACGCCGCAGGCCGTCGTGGCGGCCCGGCGGGATATCCGGGACGCGCTGCCGGCGCTGCGCGCGCTGGGGCTGTTCGACATCCTGCAAGTCCGGGATGCCGGGCTGCGCGCCTGGGTGCGGGAGGCAGAAGCAGATGCAGAAGCCGGAACGGAACCCGGCCGGCGCCAAGGCGGTCAGGCATCAGGCGCCGGGCAGGTGCGCGGGCCCGGTGGTCTATGATGCCTCGTTTTGAACCTGTGCCGCATCCTGCGGCCCGCCTTTGGCGTCCTGCCCGCCGGATTCTCCATGCAATACGTACTGATCAGTTCCTGTCTGTTGGGCAACCCCGTGCGCTACGATGGGCGCGGCGTGCCCAATGGCGACGCCGTGTTGGCGCGGTGGCTGGCTGAAGGCCGCGTCGTGCCGGTCTGTCCGGAAGTGGCGGGCGGCATGCCCATCCCCCGGCCGCCCGCGGAGATCGAACCCGGCAGGCTTGCCGCCGCCGTGCTGGACGCGGGGGCGCGGGTCGTGGCGGTGACGGGCGAGGACGTCACGCTTCCGTTCGTGCACGGCGCGCAGGCGGCGTTGGCGGCTGCGCGGGAACGCGGCATCCGCGTGGCGGTGCTGAAGGAAGGAAGCCCGTCCTGCGGCAGCGGCTATGTGTATGACGGCCATTTCGTGGGCCGCCGTCAGCCGGGCGTGGGGGTGACGGCGGAATTGCTGACCCGCGCGGGCTTGCGGGTCTTCAGTGAAAAGCAATGGGCCGAGGCCGAGGCCTGTCTGGTGGAATGCGAGGCGCGGCATGTGGATTAGCGCAGGCGCATTGATGTTGGCGCTGTTGGCGGCTGCGGCATTCGCCTGGCGTGCCGGCCCGCGTTCCGCCCGGTCCGTTCCGGGGGCGCGAGTCCGCCGGTGGCCGGCACGTATCGCCGCGGCGCTGCTCCTGCCGTTGTCCGCCTTCTTCTTCTATGCCTGGTACGCGTTCTACTGGAAGTGGGATTTCAACGAACTGGGCCGCTACTACGATCCCGTCGACCAGGTGGTCTACACGTCGTCCGGCTTCGTCTGGGTGGTGCCGGCGGGCCTGCTGCTGGCTGCCGGGCTGCTCTGCGCCTGGCGCGGCTGGCGGCGCTGAACCCGCCCGGCGCCTGGGGCGGTCATTCGCTGCGGATGTTCGCCGCCTTGACGATCTTGCCGTTGTCGGCGTATTCCCGCCGTACCTGTTCGGCGAACTGCTCGACACTGCCGGGCGACATGATGTTCAACGCGTCGGTCAGCGGTTTGCTGATGTCGGGCAGGGCGGCCACCTTGTTGATCACGGTGTTCATGCGTTGGCGGAATTCGGTGCTGGAGGTGCCGGGCGCGAAGAAGCCGAAGGTGGATGTCATGTTGGCCATCGGATAGCCCAGTTCCGCGAAAGTCGGCGCGTCGGGCCGTCCAGGCAAGCGGGCCGGCGACCCCACCGCCAGCAGTTTGAGCTTGCCTTCATCGATCAGCGTGTTGACGGGAGCCGACGCGTTGACCAGCATCAGGGTGAACTGGCCGCCCAGGGCATCGGGCACCATCTGGGCCATGCCCTTGTACGGCACGTGCGTGATGCGCACCTTGGCCTGACCGTTGATCTGCTCCAGCATCAGATGTCCCAGCGACCCGACGCCGGCCGTCGCCAGTGACAGCCCGTCAGGGTCCGCCTTGGCCTGGACCAGCATGTCCTTGAAATCCTTGCCCGTGAACTTCGGGCCGCCCACCAGGTACACCGGCGAATACATGACGGCGGCCACCGGCGCCAGGTCCTTTAACGGGTCATACAGCGTCTTCATTACGTGAGGCGACAGGGTCACCGGGCTGACGGCGGTAAAGCCCAACGTGCTCTCGTCGTGGGCGCGGGCCACCGCGTTCATGCCGATCATGCCGCCCGCGCCGCCGCGGTTTTCAACGACGACAGGCCGGCCGAGTTCGGCGGCAAGCTTTTGCGCAAAGGCGCGCGCGGTGTTGTCGACGATGCCGCCCGCGCCATACGGCACCACGATGGTCAGCGCTTGCGACTTGGCGTCGGTTTGGGCGTGGACGGCGAACGAGGCGGCGCAGATCGCGCTGAATGCGCAAAGGCCGGCGAACCGTTTGAAGTCGAGCATGGCTTCCCCTTGATGCCCGGCGCCGCATTGGGCGGCCGCGCGTTCTGGCGGCCATCAAATGCGGCGCGCCGGCATGCAGTGTGTGCAGGTCGGCGCGTCGGGGCAATGGGGAATATCCGGGGTTGCGGCGTCAGTTGGCGCGGTAGCCGCGGCTGGTCATGCAGGAATCCAGGGCATGGTTGTAGGAATCCACCATGACTTGCGTGGTCCATTGCGAGATGGTGGCCGGGTCGTAGCCGCTTTGGTTCATGGCCCAGCGCTGGCAATCGGTGGTGGCGTTCGCCTGCGCCTGATTGACCTTCGGCGCGGCGTCGTACTGCACCGGCGCATACTGCGGCTGCGGCTGCGCATAGGCGACAGGCGGCGCGGCATAGACCGGGGGCGCTTCGTACACCGGCGCGGCGTACACGGGCGGGCTGGTATAGGCCACCCCGGGCGAGGCGTAAATGCCGGTCTGCGCGTAGGTCGGACCGGAATCCGCCGCCAGCAGCAAGCCGACGGCCGCCAGGGCGAACGCGCCGCCCACCCACCAACCGGCCGAGCTGCTGCCGCCGCCATGGTGGTGGTAGCCACCGCCACCGTGATAGCCGTTGTTATAGCCGCCGTGATAGCCACCGCCGCCGTAACCGCCACCGCCCCAGCCACCGCGTCCGCCCGCCATCACGGGGGCGCTTGCCACGGCGAGCGCCAGCGCCACGACTACCATCCGGGCTGTAAACCGTTTCATGATCTTGCTCCTGATTCGCCTGAAACCGGCCCATTGCAAGGGCCCAAGGCGATAGCGTCACTTTACTGCTGCGCGAGCACCAAAGGTTGTTGCAAAAGCTACGGGTATTTCAACTGACTTCAGGGTTTGTCGCAGGAGCGCGACAGACCCGGTTGCAGCCGCAGCACAAGATTGTCGTCAAATCGCGACGCTACGGTGTGCAGGGTTTCGTAAGTCTCGTAACCCTGCTTCTCGACGCACCAGTTCCAGAAATACGATTCGGATCCGTGCAGCATCATCGATTCGACGCGCCATTCCGATTGCGAGACGAAGCGCGCAATACCGTTGGCCGCTGTCTGGGTTTCTTGGCGCGAACGCTCTCTGCCATAGGGATAGGAGCTGGAAATGAGGACGACACGCGCATCCGCCAGCGGTTGTGATTGCGGGTCCTGTACGGTGGCGCGCGCCGACGGTTGCAGCGTCTTATAAACGGGATAAGGCACGCAAGCGCTAAGGGTGGCGGCAAGCGCGGTGGGCAGTACAAACTGCAATAAGCGTAACGAAGCCGACATCGGGTGGGGAGCGGTCCTTTTGAAGTAGTGGCGAAAAGCCATGAACGGTAGTACTTTCTCGCGATGATTACGGCACGACCCTCTTCTTTATTGCAAGACAAGCGGCTCACGAAAGGTGAACGCACTCGGTTACAGCTTCTGCAGGTCGCCGCGGCGGAGTTCGCCGAGCGTGGATTCCAGCAAACGCGGATCAGCGACATCGTCGCGCGCGCCGGCGTGACTCAACCTGTCTTTTATCAATACTTCTCAAGCAAGCAAGCGGCCTACGACGAACTGGTCGGCATGTTCGCGCAGCGCTTGCGGCAGGCCATCACCCTGGCGCGTTTGCCTGCCGACCTGGACGGCACGCAAATGTCGGACCGAATCTGCCGTGGCGTCCGCGGCCTGCTTGCCATCTTGCAGGAAGATCCCAACCTGACCCGCATCGGCTTTTTCCAGGTGGCCGCGGCTGAAGCGCTGAAGGATGAACTGGTGGCGATGATCGCCGACAACGTTCGCGCCGAGCAGCAGGCGGGGCTGTTCCGGGAGGCGATTCCGGCCGACTGGTTCGCGCAGTCGCTGATGGGCATCATTGAACGCTTCACGCGCCAACTGCCGGACGCCGCGCAGCAGCAGGCGTTGGCGGAATTCATCACTGACCTGCTGCTGGACGGCATACGGGAGCCCGATCCGGATCGCCGCCCCGGCCGGCAACCGCCACGCCAAGCCTCCTAGCCGGAGGCTTTTTTTTTGACGCTTGCGACGGGCTGCCGGGGCGACTCGACCCGCGCGTCAGAAGCCGCCACGAGCTTGCCGGCGGCCTCCCTGTCCGCCCCGGTCCGCTCACGCCCAGGTTTCGTGCAGATGTGCCCACTGCGGCTGGCCATCGGCGCCGGCCGTGAACAGGACGGTGGCGCGCCGCTGGGTCGCGCCGGTGCGCCAGGTGTGCCGTTCGCGGTAGCTCAGCAGCACCGAGACCCCGTCCGCATGCCGCACCGCCATCTCGTCGATGTCGATCTTCAGGTCCGTCCGCGCGCCGCGCAGGCTGGCGAACAAGGCGGGCAGCGCATTCCCGGCCAGGCGTTGGCCGTCGGTGGTGATCATCGTGAAGCCAGGCGCAAAGCGCGACAACAGGTCAGCCAGGACGGGGTCCGGCGCGTCGGGCTGGCCGATCCATTGTTCAATCAGGGCGTGGGCGTCCAGCGTCAGGCGCAGGCAAGAGGTAGGCAGGTCCGTCATGGGGGGCTTCAAAGACAATAAGGAGCGCCATTCTAGGCAGGCCGACGTTCCAAAAAAAGACCGAACGCATCGATATACTGTTCGTATTTTTTTGACAATGGAGTCGTCCCGTGATCAACCTGAATCGTCTGGGGATGTTCGTCGCGGTCGTTGAAGCCGGCTCGTTCACGGCGGCTGCCGACACGCTGGGCACGACCAAAGCCGTCGTCAGCTTCAACGTCAAGCTGCTGGAGCAAGAGCTGGGGGTGGCGCTGTTGACCCGCAGCACCCGACGGCTGGCGCTGACCGAGGCCGGCGAAGGCTTCCATGCGGCGTGCGCGCACCTGCTGCGCGATGCCGACGCGGCCGTGGATCAGGCGCGGTCGGGGCAGACCACCCTGTCCGGCAGCCTGCGCGTGACCGCCACCGTGGATTACGGTAACCGTATCGTGGCGCCGGCCCTGGCGGCTTTCGCGCGGCGGCATCCTGCGTTGCGGGTCAGTTACCAGGCCAGTTCCGCGCACGCCGACCTGATCGGGGACCGGCTGGATCTGGCGATCCGTGTGGGGACGCTGGCGGACTCCAGCTATCGCGCGACGCCGATCGGTCAATTCAAACTTCTGCTTGTTGCCAGCCCGGCATTGCTGGCGGAGCACGGCGCGCCGCGCACGCCCGAGGCCCTGGCGGCCATGCCCTGGTTGGCCAACCGTCCGGGGCGCAGCGCCCAGTGGCGCCTGACCGATGGCAAGGGGCGAGAGCACGCGCTACGCGTCGCGCCTGTCGCGCATGCGGACACGGCGTCGGCGCTGCTGGCGTTTGCCGAAGCGGGGTGCGGCGTGGCCGCGTTGCCGGATTGGCTGCTGGAAGAACCCTTGGCGCGGGGCGCCGTGCGGCGGGTGCTGCCGTCGTACTCGCTGCCGCCCCAACAGGTGTTCGCGGTCTATCCGGACACCCGCCATGTCAGCGCCAAGGTCCGGCGCTTCATCGATTTCTTGCGGGAGCCGGAACGGCCTTAACGTGCCACGGCGGGCGTGCCGCCCGCGCCCAGGTCCCAGTACAGCCCGGTCATCAACCCCAGCGCCTGGCGCAGCAGTTCCGGCGGCAGGTGTTCATTGGGGGCGTGCTGCGAGCAGCCGGGGTACGAATGCGGTACCCAGATCGTGCGCAGGCCCAGCACATCCGTGAAAATGTCGTTGGGCAGCGACCCGCCCAGGTTGGGCAGCAAGGCGGTCTTTTCGCCGGACGTGCGTTCCAGCGAATCCACCGCCCATTGCACCCAGGCGTCGTCGGGATCGATGCGGGTCGCGCAGAACATGGATTCGCGCGTGAGCGCGATCTTGACCATCGGGAAACCCTGGCGATCCAGGTGCCGGCGCAGCGCCGGGATCAGGTCGTCGGGGTTCACACCGACCACGAAGCGCAGTTGGCAACGAGCCCACGCACGAGGCGGGATGGCGTTGACGGGCGTTTCGGGGTTGCCCGTCTTGTAGGCCAGGACTTCGAAGGAACACCAGCCGAATACCCGTTCAGCGGGCGACAGGCCGGGTTCGCCCCATTCCGGTTCGATTTCCGGGCCGTCCGCGCCGCCGTCCACCTGGCAATCGGCCAGCGCGCGGCGCACCGCGGCCGGCAATTCGGCCGGCACCCATTCCGGGATGCGGATCTGCCCGGTGGGCGAGACGATCGTGGCGATGGCGTGCGCCAATTGGATGCCGGGGTTGGAGATCAGCCCGCCCCAGTTGCCGGAATGGTGGCCGCCTGCGCGCGCCTCGATGCTCAGGTCGAAGTTCAGGCTGCCGCGGGCACCCAGGAAGATGGTCGGGCGTTTGGCGGCCAGGCGCGGGCCGTCGGACGCGATCAGCAGGTCGGCGGCCAGCAGGTCGCGATGCTCGGCGCACAATTCGCGCAGGCCCATCGAGCCGGTCTCTTCGCCCATTTCAATCAGGTACTTGGCGTTGAAGCCGAGCTTGCCGCGCGTTTCCAGCACCAGCCGCAAGGCCTCCATATTGATGGTGTGCTGGCCCTTGTTGTCGGCGATGCCGCGGCCGTACCAGCGGCCTTCGGCTTCGGTCAATGCCCAGGGCGACAGGCCGTCCTTCCATTCTTTTTCCAGCCCGCGGATGACGTCGCCATGCCCATAGCCCAGCACGGTGGGCAGGGCGGGGTCTTCGATGCGCTCGGCATACAGGAAGGGCGCCAGCGCCTTGGGGTGGGTCAGCGTGCGGCACGTGAATCCCAGGGCTTCGAACGCCGGACGGATCTCGGATTCCAGGTAGTCGGCCAGCACGGCGGCGCGCTCCGGGTTCTGGCTTTCCGTCGGAAGCGCCAGCCGGCGCGCCAGCAGCGCGCGGAAGGCGCCCGAATCAAAACAGTGTTCCGCTTGGGCGATGGCTTGCTCACGGGTCATGATGGTCGGGCTCCGTCGGGATGAGAGGAAGAGGTTGGGTACAAGTGGCAGGCCACCACGGATTCGTCGCGCAGCGCCAGCGCCGGGCGCTCGGTCTTGCATTGCGCCATGGCGTGTTGGCAGCGCGGATGGAAGGGGCAGCCCGGCGGCGGATGCAACGGGTCGGGAAACGACAACCCCAGTCCCATGTCGGGAATGCCAAGCCCGGGCTCCGGCGTCAGCACCGACGCCAGCAACGCCTGCGTGTAGGGATGGCGCGGGTCATGGAACAGTTGTGCCGTGGGCGAGGACTCCACGACGCGGCCCAGGTACATCACCGCAACGTGGGTGGCAATGTGTTCCACCACCGCCAGGTTGTGGCTGATGAAGACATAGGTCAGGTTGAACTCGCGCCGCAGGTCCATCAGCAGGTTCATGATCTGCGCCTGCACCGAGACGTCCAGCGCCGAGGTGGGCTCGTCGCAGATGACGATCTCGGGGTGCATGACCAGCGCGCGGGCGATGGCCACGCGTTGCCGCTGGCCGCCGGACAATTGCCCCGGTGTGTTGTGCGCCAGGCGCGGCGGCAGGCCGACCCGCTCCAGCATCTCGATCGCCTTGTGCAGCTTGGGGTTGGCGATGCCGTGCACTTCCAGCGGCAGCGACACGATGGACGCGATGGACCGGCGCGGGTTCAAGGACGAGTACGGGTCCTGAAAAATCGGCTGCACCCGGCGCGCCAGCGCGCGGCGGTCCATTTGCCGGATATCCTGGCCGTCCAATTTGATGGCGCCGTCGGTCGGGGGCGTGAGGCCCAGCAGCATGCGCGCCAGCGTGGATTTGCCGCAGCCCGATTCGCCCACGATGCCCAGCACCGCGCCACGCTCGACCGCCAGATCCACGCCGTTGACGGCATGCAGCGTGCTGCGCGGCTTGAACATGCCCGCGCGGATCGAAAACTGCCGGCTGACGGCTTCGGCTTGCAAGAGCGCGCTCATGCCGGGACTCCTTCCTCTTGGCGGATGCAGCGCCATTGCTGTTCGGGCGGGTGGCCGTAGACGGGGATCGTGTCGCGGCATTGGGGTTGCGCGTAGCGGCAGCGGTCGGCGAAGGCGCAGCCGCGCAGATCGCCCACCAGCGACGGCACGACGCCGGGGATCGTGCCCAGCGATTCGCCGGGCGGTGTGCGGCCGGGCACGGGGATACAGCCCAGCAGCCCCTGCGTGTAGGGATGGCGCGGCGTGGCGAAGATGCTCTCGACCGGGCCTTCTTCGACGATCTGGCCCGCATACATCACGGCGACCTGCCGCGCGATGCGCGCCACCACGCCCAGGTCATGGGTGATCAGCACCATGGCGATGCCCAGTTCGGCCTGCAGGTCGGCCAGCAGGCGCAGGATCTGCGCCTGGATGGTGACGTCCAGCGCGGTGCTGGGTTCGTCGGCAATGAGCAGTTCAGGGCCGCACATCAGCGCCATGGCGATCATCACGCGCTGGCGCAGGCCGCCCGACAACTGGTGCGGGTACTGCGTTAGCCGCTGACCGGCGGACGCGATGCCGACTTTCTCCAGCAGCTCGACGGCGCGGTCGCGCGCCTGCTGCTTCGTGGCATGGCGGTGGTGGATGTAGTGCTCGGTGAGCTGTTCGCCGATGGCGTAGGCGGGGTTCAATGCCGTCATCGGTTCCTGGAAGATCATCGCCATCTTGCTGCCGCGCAGCGCGTTGATGCGGCGGCCGCGCGCGGCGGACAGGTCTTCTCCCAGCACCGACAGCCGGCGCGTGCTGCGCGTGGCCGCCTTGGGCAGCAAGCCCATGATGGCCAGCGACGTCATCGACTTGCCACAGCCCGATTCGCCCACCAGGCACAGCGTTTCGCCGCGCCGGACTTGGAAGGACACGTCGCGCACCGCATGCAACGGCCCGCGCGGCGTGGCGATGTCGACGGTCAGCCCTTGCACGTCCAACACGATTTCCTGGGTCGTCATGGTCAGGCCCTCTCCTCAGGCGTCAGCAGTTGGTGCAGCCCGTCGCCGGCCAGGTTGATCGCGAAAATCAGCAGCGCGAGCGCCGAGCCCGGGATGGCGATCAGCCAGAACGAGAAGAACATGTAGGCCTTGGCCTCGGAGATCATCAGGCCCCAGGACGGCAACGGCGGCTGCACGCCCAGGCCCAGGAACGACAGCGACGCCTCCAGCAGGATGGCGCTGGCGGCTTCCAGCGTGGCGATCACGATCAGCTGCGGCACCACGTTGGGCAGGACCTCGCCCCAGACGATGCGCCAAGTCGACGCGCCTGCGGCTTGCGCCGCGGCCACGTATTCCAGCGACCGCACCTGCTGCGTGGCGCTGCGCATGACGACGGCGTAGCGGTCCCACTTGAGCAGGCCCAGCACCAGGATCACCACCCACAGCGAGCCGCCGACGATGGCCACGGTGGCCAGCGCCACCAGGATGACGGGCATCGACAGCCGGGTCGTGATCAGGAATGACACCGCCATGTCGACCTTGCCGCCGAAATAGCCCGCGGCCATGCCCATGGCGGTGCCGATCAGCCCGGATATCAGCGCGACGCTGATGCCGATCAATAGCGAAATGCGCGCGCCATAGAACAGGCGGGACATATAGTCGCGGCCCAGCTGGTCGGTGCCCAGCGGATGCAGCCAGGTGCCTTTCTCATACCAGACGGGCGGCGCGGTGCGGTAGGCCAGGTCCTGGAAGTAGGGGTCGTGCGGAGAGATCCAGGGCGCCAGCAGCGCGATCAGCACGATGATGAGCAGGATGCCACCGCCGGCCAGCAGGGCCTTATTGCGGCGCAGACGGCGCCAGCGCAGGGCGGAGGCGGACAGTTCCAGCGGGGCCGGCGCGGGGGCGCCGGGCGCGGCGGGGGTGAGGATAGGCGTGTTCATGTCAGGACACCCGGATGCGCGGATCCAGCCACGCGTTGGCGATATCGGCGGCCAGCGTCAGCAGCACGTACAGCACGGACAGCAGCAGCACGATCAGCTGCATGACGGGATAGTCCTTGTACGTGATGCTCTGATAGGCCAGGTAGCCCAGCCCGTCCAGCGCGTAGATGGTTTCGATGACGACGGAACCCCCCAGCAGGTACCCCAGTTGCACCGCGGCCAGTGCCACGACCGGCACGATGGCGTTGCGCAGCGCATGCTTGAAGATGATCTTGCGCGCAGGCAGCCCCTTGGCGCGCGCGGTGCGGATGTAGTCCGCGCCCAGCACTTCGATCATGCCGGCGCGGATCAGCCGCATGAAGGCGGGCGCCACGTAATAGCCCAGGGCGATGGCCGGCATCACGAAATGCTGCCAGGTGCCGCTGCCCGACACGGGCAGGATACGCAGCGAAATCGAGAACAGCATGATCAGGATCAGCGCGAAGAAGAAGTTGGGCAGCGCCTGGCCCAGCACCGCGATGGCCAGGCAGATGCGGTCGATCAGGCTACCTTTATAGAGCGCGGCCAGCACGCCCAGCGGAATGGAAATCAGCAGCGCGAACCCGAGCGCGCCCATGCCCAGCAGCAAGGTCGTCTTGAGCTTGGACAGGATCAGCGGGCCGGCCTCAGTCTTGAAATACACCGACATGCCGAAATCGCCTTGCAGGATGTGCCAGAGCCAGTCGGCGTACTGCACCGCCAGCGGCCGGTCCAGCCCGTAGGTCTTGCGGATCATGTCGATGTCCGCCTGGCGCGCGCCTTCGCCCGCCAGGGCCAGGGCCGGGTCGCCGGACAGGTGCAGCAGCAGGAACGCCAGGATCGAAACGGTCAGCGCCACCAGCGCCGCCAGGCCCAGGCGCCTGATCGTGAAATAAAGCATAGGACTTCCTCTATCGTTTCACCGCGCCGGGCCGGCGCTGGGCCCGCCCGGCGCAACCCCGCGTCACTTCCAGCTCATGTCCCAGAAGCGCACGAGCTCGTCCGAATAAGGCTTGAAGTTCACGTCCTTGGTGGCGACGTAGTAGGCGGGCAGCGTCCACAGCGGTACCGCATAGGCCTTCTGCGCGATCAGGTCCAGCGCTTCTTTGTAGGCGGCCTTGCGCGGGGCGGGGTCGATCGTGTGGTCGCCCTTGTTGAGCAAGTCGCGCACCTGCGCGTCGCGCGTGACGTCGTCGTTGCCGAAGGCGAAGTACACCGGCGTGGAGGCCGAGACGTCGTTGACCAGGTTGGAGCCCCAGGTCTGGTGCGTCAGCGATGCCTTATTGGCGCGGATCATGTCGCGCATGGCGGCGTATTGCAGGTAATTCAGCTTGGCGCGGATGCCCACCGCCTGCAGGTAGTTGATGATGGCTTCGGTCTGGTTGCGTTCGCGGTACGCCACGATGTCGATGTCAAAGCCATTGGCATAGCCGGCGTCGGCCAGCAGCTTCTTGGCCAGCGCCGGGTCGTACTTGTAGGTGGGTGCGCCGTCCTGCGTGCAGCCCACTTGCGACGGCGTGCAGATGGTGTTGATCAGCCCGCCGCCTTCGCCCACGATGTTCTTCAGCATGGCGTCGCGGTCGATCGCGTGGATGATCGCTTTGCGTACGCGTTCGTCCTTGAGCTGGGGCGCCGGCGTGCCATCCTGGATGTTCATCTGCATGAACACGATGCGCATGGTGTTGCCCGTGACCATTTGCAGGTTGGGCATCTGGCCCAGCTGTTCGGCCTGATCCTTGGGCACGCTCATGATCAGGTCTTCGCCGCCCGAGATCACTTCGGCCATCTGGGTCTGGCGGTCGGGGATGAAGCGGATGACTACCTTGCCGATCTTGGGCTGCGCCTTGGGCGAGTCCTTGAAGTAGTCGGCGTTGCGTTCCAGCGTGATGGACTTGCCGGGCTGGTAGTCGGTGACCTTGTAGGGGCCCGAGCCGACCGGCTTGGCGTTCATGCCCTTGGGGCCGACCTCCTGGTAGTACTTGGCCGGGTGGATGGCGGCGGTGGTGGACAGGTATTCCTTGGCGCCGGGGAAGGGCTCCTTGGTGGTCAGGCGCACCTTGTACTTGTCGATCTTCTCGACCTTGTCGATCCAGGCCACGTTCTGCTGCGTGACGGCCTTGTTCTTCGGGTCGGCCACGTAGTTCAGCGTGTACACGACCGAGTCCGCGTCGAACTCCTCGCCGTTATGGAATTTCACGCCTTCGCGCAGTTCGAATTCCATGGTCTTGTCGTCGACCTGCTTCCAACTTTTGGCCAGTTGGCCCTTGTATTCGTTGGTGACGGGGTCGCGGTACAGCAGCGTGTCCCAGACGTTGGCGGCGATGATGACGCCGATCCGCACGTTATTGAAATACGGGTCCACGCTTTCCGGCGCCTGGTCGTAGGCCATACGCAGGGTGTCGTCCTTCTTGCCGGCCAGCGCGGGCTGGGAGGCAAGCGTGGCGCAGGCCAGCAGGGCGGCGGCAAGCGCGTGCAGGGCAGGGGTGCGGCGGGAGGGCAAGGCGGGTGAGACAGGTGTGAAGCGACAATCAGCCATGGTGAAGGCTCCTCTGGAAGGCACTACATGTACTGCGTATCCATCATCTCGCTCCGGGCCGCGCCACCCTGGTTCTTATCGTTGTCGTCCGTGCGCCGGGAAGGGCTTCAACCGGAATCGGACGACGGCGCGGTCGCGGGGGCCTGCCCTGCGTTCAACGTCTTTAGCGCGGCCTCGCACTTGCGCTGCAAGTGCTGCCGCATGATGCCCGCCAGCCGGTCCGCGTCGCGCGCGTCTAGGGCGTCGGCCATCTCGATGTGTTCCCGCATCGCCAGATCCCATTTCTGGCGGTTTTCGTTCGACACGAAGCGCAGGTTCTGGACGCGCGCGTTCTGGGCGTCGTACAGCTGCTTGAGCAGGCTGTTGTGCGAGGCCAGGCTGATACGTTCGTGGATGTCGCGGTTGGTGCGGAAGTAGGTGAGCAGGTCGTGGCGGGCGTGGCTGGCCATCATTTCGTAGGTCAGCGCGCGAATTTCCGCGATCTCGACATCCGTCGCCCGTTCGCAGGCCAACCGGCAGGACATGGCCTCCAGTCCGCCGATCACTTCGAAGGCTTCGCGGATGTTCGCTTCCGACAGCGCCACCACCTGCGCGCCGCGATTCGGTTCGATCTGGACCAGCCCTTCGGCGGCCAGCACGCGGAACGCTTCGCGCATCGGGGTGCGGGACACCCCGAGCAGGTCGCACAGTGCGCGTTCGTTCAGGCGGGAACCGGGCGGGAATTCGCCCTGGATGATGCGTTCGCGAAGTTGGCCTGCCACCGCGCCGGGCAGCGTGCGCCCGTTGCCGGCGGCGCGGGACGCCGGGGGCTGCGCCACGGCGGCGGGCGTCGCGTCGGAACCCTTGGGGCCAGCATGCGCCGGCCCGGCCAGATTCGGCATCAGGCTAGGATTGCTGCTCATTTGTATACCAACTTTTCCCCATATTTTTCTAGACTATAAACCTGCCGCAAGCGGAACAATCATGGGTGTATACCCTAGGTTATCGATGTAAAAACAATGGGATAGAGTGGCGCATGCCGCAAGTCCGCCTGCGCGGCAAACATCGTTCGTCCGTCGCGCGTCTTTCGTTGGTATACAAAAAATTCCACTCTGGGGCTACGCATGCTTACCCTGAACTCCCATCCGTCCGGCCGGCATTTCCTGCAGATTCCGGGGCCGACGAATGTGCCTGATCGCGTGCTGCGGGCCATTGACCAGCCCACCATCGACCACCGCGGGCCGGCGTTCGGCGCGCTGGGGCTGGCCGTGTTGGCGGGCGTCAAGCAGGTCTTCCAGACGCAATCCCCCGTGGTCATTTTTCCGTCGTCGGGCACCGGCGCGTGGGAAGCGGCGCTGGTCAATACGCTGTCGGCTGGCGATCGGGTGCTGATGGTGGAAACGGGCCACTTCGCCAGCCTGTGGAAGAAGCTGGCGGGGCGCCTGGGGCTTGAGGTGGACTACGTGGAAGGCGACTGGCGCCACCCCGTGGACGCCGCCGTGATCGGCGCGCGCCTTGCCGAAGACACGCAGCACCGCATCAAGGCGGTGTGCGTCGTGCATAACGAAACCTCGACCGGCGTCACCAGCGACATCGCCGCCGTGCGCGCCGCCATCGACCGCGTGGCGCATCCCGCGCTGCTGATGGTGGACACGATTTCCTCGCTGGGGTCGATCGACTACCGCCACGACGAATGGGGCGTGGACGTGACAGTGGCTGGATCGCAAAAGGGCCTGATGCTGCCGCCGGGACTGGCGTTCAATGCCGTCAGCGCACGGGCGCTGGCAGCTGCCGACACCGCTCGCCTGCCTCGCGCATACTGGGACTGGCGCGACATGCTCGCCGCCAACGCCAACGGCTATTTCCCTTACACGCCGTCGACCAACCTGCTGTATGGGCTGCACGAAGCCCTGGCCATGCTGCAAGCCGAAGGCCTGCCGCGCGTGTTCGCGCGGCACGAACGCCATGCGCGCGCCACGCGTCTGGCCGTGGCAGGGTGGGGGCTGGAATTGCTGAGCCTGGAGCCGTCCGCGCACAGCCCGGCGTTGACCGCTGTGCTGATGCCCGATGGCCATGGCGCGGACGCGTTGCGCAAGATCATCCTGGACCGCTTCGACATGTCGCTGGGCCAGGGCCTGGGCAAGTTGACTGACCGCGTCTTCCGCATCGGCCATCTGGGCCACTTCAACGACCTGACCTTGTGCGGCACGCTCGCCGGGGTCGAGATGGGCCTGGCGGCCGCTGGCGTGCCGCATCGCGCCGGCGGCATGCAGGCCGCGATGGAATTCCTGGCCCGCACGCCTGAAGGCGCCACGGCCTGACACACCACAATAACGAGGGAAACGATGAACACGCTTATGCAGCAGGCGATCCAATTCGCCAATGACCACGAATCCACCTGGGACCGCAGCGTCAAGGGCAACTTCGGCGTGCACCTGAATGATCCGCCGCCCTGGAACCGCCTGCTGGGGCCGATCCACGATCGCGGCCCGGTATCGGGCGTGGTCGTGGTCGACGGCAAGACCGTCGCGTCCTGGGGCGAGCCCGAGCGCGCTGATCTGACCTTCAGCGTGGCCAAGCTGTATCTGGCGATCCTGGCGGGCGTGGCGCACGACCGCGGCCTGCTGCCCGATGTGGACGAGCCCGTCGGCAAGCGGGTGCCGGGAATTGGTTTCGACGAAGGCCAGAACGCCGACATCACCTGGCGTCACCTGTTGCAGCAGACGAGCGAATGGGAAGGCGAGCGTTTCGGCGTGTCGGACCAGGCGGACCGCTATCGCGCCGTCACGTTCGGCGTGCCGCCCGATGGCAAGAAGGGCGACGCGCGCCCCTTGCAGCGCCCCGGCACGTACTGGGAATACAACGACGTGCGCATCAACCAGCTGTCCTATGCGCTGCTGCACTTGTTCCGCAAGCCGCTGCCGGACGTGTTCCGCGAAGCCGTCACCCGGCCCATCGGCGCCAGCGAAGACTGGCAATGGGTGGGCTACGACACCGCCTGGGTCGAGATCGATGGCCAGCGCATGCCGTCGGTACCGGGCGGATCCCACTGGGGCGGCGGCATGTCCATCAGCGCGCGCGACCAGGCGCTGATCGGCCAGATGCTGCTGAACGACGGCCAGGCCAATGGCAAACAGATCCTATCGCGGGAATGGATTCAAGCGATGCGCACGCCCTGCGCCATCGCGCCGTATTACGGCTACCTGATCTGGCTGAACCACGAAGGCCGCGTATTCCCCAGCGTGCCGGCCAGCAGCTTCTTCGGCGTGGGTGCGGGCAGTTCGTTTACCTGGGTGGAGCCCGAGCGCAAGATGGTGGTGATCGTGCGCTGGCTGAATTCCGCCCATGCGGACGCACTGTTCGGCAAGATCCTTGCAGCGGTGGACGCGCCACAGGCGTAACATTCTGACCTCTTACCGACCAAGGAACGAAGCCATGAACTACCGCCGACTGGGAACCAGCAATCTGCGCGTGTCGCCGCTATGCCTGGGCACCATGATGTTCGGAGAACAGACGCCTGATGACGAGGCGGCGCGCATTGTCGCGTCGGCGCGCGACCATGGCTTGAATTTCATCGATACGGCCGACGTCTACAACGAAGGCCGTTCGGAAGAAGTGGTGGGCAAGCTGCTGCAAGGGCAGCGCCACGACTGGGTGCTGGCCAGCAAGATCGGCAACCCGGTGGGCAAGGGCCCGAACCAGGCCCATTATTCGCGCCAGTGGCTGACGCGCGGGGTGGAGCAAAGCCTCTCGCGCCTGGGCACGGATTTCATGGACATCCTGTACCTGCACCGCGACTACCACGAGGAAAACCTCGAAGAGGCGTTGTGGGCGCTGGGCGACCTGATCCGCGCGGGCAAGCTGCGCAGCTTCGGCTTGTCGAACTTCCGCGGGTGGCGCATTGCCGAGGTCATGCGCCTCGCCGAAAAGCTGGGCGTACCGCAACCGGTCGTATGCCAGCCGTACTACAACATGCTCAATCGCGGTCCGGAAGTGGAAATCCTGCCCGCCTGTAAGCATTACGGACTGGGCGTGGTGCCGTACAGCCCCATCGCGCGGGGCGTCCTCACGGGCAAGTACCTGCCCGGTCAGGCGCCAGCGGCCGACACCCGTGCCGGGCGTGGCGACCGCCGCATCCTGGCCACCGAATTCCGTGAAGAGTCCCTGCAGATCGCGCAGCAGCTGGTTCAGCACAGCGCGGCGCGCGGCGTGCAGGCGGGCCACTTTGCCACGGCCTGGGTGCTGGCCAACCCCGTCATCACGAGCGTGATCGCCGGTCCGCGCACGCTGGCGCAGATGGATGACTACTATGCGGCGCTGGATGTGAAGATCACGGCGGAAGACGAAGCCGTCGTGGATGGCTGGGTGACGCCCGGCCATGCGTCGGCGCACGGCTACAACGACCCGAACTACCCGTTCTACGGGCGGCCGGTAGCCGCTGCATAAAGGTATCCCGGGAAAGCGCCTCAGGCTGGGGCGCGGATCGGTTCGGCAGCGATGCCGTGCAGCATCATCTGCTCGACCACGGACGCAATGCCCAGCCGGGCGACGCGTCCGCGGCGTTCGGCATCCACCATGCTGGTCAGCACGCCGAACAACATTTCCGTCAGCGCCGCCGCCGTCATGTCCACGCGGAAGGCGCCTTCGCGCTGCCCGCGCAGGAAGAACGCGTCCAGCGATTCCTGATACCCCGACCAACTGTTCATGATGTCGGGCTGCTGTTCGTTGTCAGGCTTCCAGTTGTACATCAGGAAAGCCGTCAATTCCTTATGCGCCAGATTCTGATGGATCAGGTTGCGTAGCGCCTCTTGCGGCGGCGCCGTATCCAGATGCGAGTCCGCCAGTGCCTTCTTCATGACGTGGGCGCTATGGGTCGTGAGTCGCAAGACCAGTTGGTCCCGCGTCTGACAGAAGCGGTATAGCGTCGCTTTGCTCACCCCCACGGCTTTGGCCAGTTCCTGCAGGGTGCCCCTGGGCTGGTCGACCATTGCCATCGCCAACGCCACCAGAAGTTTCTCGTGCCCCGCCTCGTCAGACATGCTCTGCCCCCGTTTCTGTCATAGAACTTGATCAGACGCTATTGAATCATGCGTGATTCACTTTGTACAAACTTTGGGGAAGTTGGCAAGTAAAAACTTGTGAAGCTGCGTTCAATAAACTTCACAGAACCAAATGAATCGTTATTGATTCAAATTAAGCAATCGAGTAGCATCAGCGACTTGTTGAATTCAGGACGCCGCAGGCGGGGATTGCAAATGTTGAAGAATCAAACCAGGTGGCAATGGCCCCTGACGGCGTTGGTGATGTCGATCGTTTTGGCAGGTTGCGGGGCCGATCAGGATGCGCATTCGCAGGCGTCCGAACCCCGGGCCGTTCAGGTGCTGGCGGTGCAACCCGAACGCTACGCGCTGACCAGCGCGTTGCCGGGGCGGGTGGAACCCATGCGGGTGGCGGAAGTGCGCGCGCGCGTGGCGGGCATCGTGCTCAGCCGCAATTTCGAGGAAGGCGCCGACGTGAAGGCGGGCGATGTGCTGTTCCGCATTGATCCGGCGCCCTTCAAGGCGGCGTTGTCGCGCGCCCAGGGCGAACTGGCCAAGGCGGATGCCGCCGTGTCGGACGCCCAAGCCATCGTCAAGCGCTATACGCCGCTGGTGAAGATAGAAGCGGTGAGCCAGCAGGACTTCGACACCGCCACCACCACGCTCAAGAGCGCCCAGGCCGCGCGCCGCTCGGCGCAGGCCGACGTGGAAACCGCGCAATTGAACCTGGACTACGCCACGGTCAAGGCGCCGATTTCGGGCCGCATCGGCCGCGCCCAGGTCACCGAGGGCGCACTGGTGGGCCAGAACGAGGCCACGGTCATGGCGAAGATCCAGCAACTGGACCCGATCTACGTGGACTTCACCCAGCCCGTGGCGGACATGCTGCACATGCGCGCCGCGCTGCAGGACGGCAGCCTGGGGCAGGGCGAGGGCGCCGACATTTCCCTCACCATCGACGGCACCGACCAGAAGCGCAATGGGCGCCTGCTGTTCTCGGACATTGCGGTGGACCGGACCACGGGGCAGGTGTCCGTGCGCGGCGAATTCGCCAACCCCGACGTGCTGCTGCTGCCAGGCATGTACGTGCGCGTGCGGACGCGGCAAGGGGTGGACCCCGAAGCCATTCTGGTGCCGCAGCGCGCCGTGCTGCGCAGCACCGATGGCAAGCCGCAGGTGATGGTGGTGGGCAAGGACGAGGTCGTGGAGTCCCGCCTGGTGCAAACCGGCACGATGCGCGGCGGCGACTGGCACATCGTCGAAGGCCTGAGCGCGGGCGACCGCGTGATCGTGGGCGGCGTCAACGCCGCCGTGCCTGGCCAGAAAGTCAGCGTGACCCCCCTGGTGCAGCCCAAGGTCGCGGCCGCTGACGAGGCCTCGGTCCCTGTCGCGAACTGACCGGCCGTCCGCGCCCCGCATGCCTTCCCAAGGATAGATCATGTCCAAGTTTTTCATTGGCCGCCCCAATTTCGCGTGGGTGGTGGCCATCTTTATTTCGCTCGCCGGCCTGCTGGCGATCCCGTCGCTGCCGGTGTCGCAGTTTCCGGTGGTGGCGCCGCCCCAGGTGACCATCGCCGCCGTGTACCCGGGCGCATCCGCGTCGGTGCTGGTCGATTCGGTGACAAGCGTCATCGAAGAAGAGCTGAACGGCGTCAAGCACATGCTGTACTACGAGTCGTCCAGCAGCTCCAGCGGCAGCGCCGAAATCACCGTTACGTTCGAACCCGGCACGGACCCCGACCTGGCCCAGGTCGACGTGCAGAACCGCATCAAGAAGGCCGAAGCCCGCTTGCCGTCGGCAGTGACGCAGCAGGGCCTGCAAGTCGAGCAGGCCAGCTCCAACTTCCTGATGATCTACGCGCTGACCTACAAGGGCGACGACGCGCACAAGGACGTGGTGGGCCTGTCCGACTACGCAGCGCGCAACATCAATAACGAAATCCGCCGTGTGGACGGCGTGGGCAAGGTGCAGTTCTTCGGCGCCGAAGCGGCCATGCGCGTGTGGATCGACCCGCAGAAGCTGCTGGGCCTGGGCCTGTCGGTGGCCGATGTCAACGCGGCCATCGCGGCGCAGAACGTGCAGGTGCCGGCCGGCAGCTTCGGCAGCCGCCCCGGTTCGCCCGAACAGGAGCTGACGGCCACGCTGGCCGTGAAAGGCATGCTGGATTCGCCGGATGAATTCGGCCGGATCGTGCTGCGCGCCAATGACGACGGCTCGTCCGTGCATTTGTCAGATGTGGCGCGCCTGGAAGTGGGCCGCCAGAGCTACGATTTCGAAACGCGCCTGAACGGCAAGAAGTCGGTTGGCGCGGCGGTGCAGCTGGCGCCGGGCGCCAATGCGATCGATACGGTCAAGGCCGTGAAGGCGCGCCTGCAGGAGTTGTCCGCGTCGTTCCCCGAAGACGTCGCGTTTTCGGTGCCGTTCGATACGTCGCGTTTCGTCAGCGTGGCGATCGAAAAGGTGGTGCACACGCTGCTTGAGGCGATGGTGCTGGTCTTCCTGGTGATGTTCCTGTTCCTGCAGAACATCCGCTATACGCTGATCCCGACGATCGTGGTGCCGGTGTGCTTGTTGGGCACCTTCGCCGTGATGTCCGTGCTGGGCTTCTCGGTGAACATGATGACCATGTTCGGCATGGTGCTGGCCATCGGCATCCTGGTGGACGACGCCATCGTGGTGGTCGAAAACGTGGAACGCATCATGGCCGAAGAAGGCCTGCCGCCGCGCGAAGCCACGGTCAAGGCGATGGAGCAGGTGTCGGGCGCCATCATCGGCATCACGCTGGTGCTGTCCGCCGTGTTCCTGCCGCTGGCCTTCATGAGCGGTTCGGTCGGTGTCATCTATCAGCAGTTCTCGCTGTCGTTGGCGGTGTCGATCCTGTTCTCGGGCTTCCTGGCGCTGACCTTCACGCCGGCGCTGTGCGCCACGTTTCTCAAGCCCATCCCCAAGGGTCACCATGATGAAAAGAAGGGATTTTTCGGCTGGTTCAACCGTCGCTTCAACCACCTGACCGCGCGCTTTGAAGCGCTGAATTCGCGGCTGGTCAAGCGCACCGGACGCTACATGGTGATCTACGTGGCGATCGTCGCGGTGCTGGGCGTGCTGTACGTGCGCGTGCCGGAATCCTTCGTGCCGCCGGAAGACCAGGGCTATGTCATTGTCGACATGCAGCTGCCGCCGGGCGCCACCCATACCCGCACCGACAAGGTCGTGGCCGACGTCGAGCAGCATCTGATGTCCCTGGACGCCATGGGCGACGCCTTTACCGTGATGGGCTTCAGCTTTTCGGGAACGGGCCAGAATGCGGGCATCGCGTTTCCGACGCTGAAAGACTGGTCCGAACGCGGCAAGGGCCAGGCGGCCACCGACGTCGCCGATAGCGTGAACGCGCGCTTTGCCGCCATCGACGACGGCACGGTCATGGCGGTCAATCCGCCGCCCATCGACGGCCTGGGCAACTCCGGCGGCTTCGCGCTGCGTCTGCAGGACCGCGGCGGCCTGGGGCGCGCAGCCCTGACGGACGCGCGCAACCAGTTGCTGGCCCGCGCCAACAGTTCGCCGGTGATCGCCTACGCCATGATGGAAGGCCTGGCCGACGCGCCGCAATTGCGCCTGGACATCGACCGCCAGAAGGCGGAAGCGTTGGGCATCGGGTTCGACACGATCAGCACGGCGATCTCGTCGGCCTACGGGTCCGCCACGATCAACGACTTTGCCAACGCCGGGCGCTTGCAGCGCGTAGTGGTGCAGGCGGACGTGCGCGACCGTATGACGCCGGAAAGCATCCTGATGCTGAACGTGCGCAACAAGTCGGGCGGGATGGTGCCGCTAAGCGCCTTCGTGCAGACCGACTGGGAGACCGGGCCGGTGCAGATATCGCGCTACAACGGCTATCCGGCGTTCAAGATCGCGGGCGACGCCATGCCCGGGCGCAGCACCGGCGAAGCGATGGCTGAAATCGAGCGCATTGTGTCGGAGCTGCCCAACGGCATCGGCTATGAATGGACGGGCCTGTCCTACCAGGAGCGGTTCGCGGGGGCGCAGGCGCCGATGCTGTTCGCGCTGGCCTTCCTGGTCGTGTTCCTGCTGATGGTCGCCTTGTACGAAAGCTGGGCCATTCCCGCGTCGGTCATGCTGATCGTGCCGATCGGCGCGCTGGGATCGGTCCTGGCCGTGACGGTGCTGGGCATGTCGAACGACGTGTACTTCAAGGTTGGCCTGATCACCATCATCGGCCTGTCCGCCAAGAACGCGATCCTGATCGTGGAATTCGCCAAGAGCCTGCGCGAGCAAGGCCATTCGCTGATGGATTCCGCCATCCAGGCCGCCAAGCTGCGTTTCCGCCCCATCGTGATGACGTCGCTGGCGTTCATCCTGGGCGTGGTGCCCTTGGCGTTGGCCAGCGGCGCGGGCGCGGCCAGCCAGCGCGCGCTGGGCGTGGGCGTGATCGGCGGCATGCTGACCGCCACGTTGCTGGGCGTGATCTTCGTGCCCATCTTTTTCGTGTGGGTGCTGTCTCTGGTGTCGAAGAAACGCGCCAAGCCGGCATCCGACGCCTTGCCGGCCCCCCGCACGGCCGAGGAATAGGACTCATGATGCAAACCTCTTTCCCTTTGCGCCTTGGCGCCCTGGCCTTGAGCGCCGTACTGGCGGGATGCTCGCTGGCGCCCGTGCACCAGCGGCCCGACGCGCCGATCCCCGCGCAATATCCGTCGCAGTTCAATCAAGCGGCCGCGCCCGCCGCGCCGTCGGCGGCGGCCACGCTGGATTGGCAGTCGTTCGTGACCGATGCGCCCTTGCGCCAGCTAGTGGCGCTGGCGCTTGAAAACAATCGGGACCTGCGCCAGGCCGTGCTGAACATCGAAGCGGCGCGGGCGCAGTACCGGATCGAACGCGCGGACCGCCTGCCGGGCATCAACGCCCAAGGCACGGGCACGCGCCAGCGGGTGCCGGGCGACTTGAGCAGCACCGGCAGCGCCGGCGTGCAAAGCACCTATCAAGCCGGGATCGGGCTGACCTCCTTCGAGATCGACCTGTTCGGACGCGTGCGCAGCCTGTCGGACGCCGCGCTGCAGGAATACCTGGCTACCGAGGAAACCGCTCACAGCACCCGAATCAGCCTGGTCGCCGAGGTGATCCAGGCGTATCTGACCCGCGACAGCGCGCAGCGCCGCCTGCTGGTCACGCGCCAGACGCTGGCCAGCCGCGAATCGTCGCTGGCGCTGACGTCCAAGCGGCGTCAGGCCGGCGCGGCCACGGCGCTGGACTACCAGGAAGCGCTGGGCTTGACCGAGCAGGCGAGGGCGGAACTGGAACGCATGGACCGCGATGTGCGCCAGGCCGGCAATGCGCTGGCCTTGCTGGTGGGCGTGAACGACCTGGGCCCCTACCTGCCGCAGCAATTGGCGACGTCGCCCGTGCTGCTGCAAGAGATCGCGGCGGGCGCGCCCTCCGAACTGCTGGAGCGCCGGCCCGACATCTTGGCCGCCGAACATCAGCTGCAGGCCCGCAACGCCAGCATCGGCGCGGCCCGCGCGGCGTTTTTCCCCAGCATTTCGCTGACCGGCCTGTTTGGCTCTTCCAGTGCCGACCTGTCCAACCTGTTCGACGGGGGCCAGCGCGCCTGGTCATTCACGCCGCAGATCACGCTGCCGATCTTCGCGGGCGGCCGCAACACCGCCAATCTGGACCTGTCCCACGTGCGCAAGGACATCGCGGTGGCGGCGTACGAAAAGACCATCCAGACGGCGTTCAAGGAAGTGGCCGACGCGCTGGCCGCCACCGATACGCTGCGGCGCGAAGAGGCATCGCGGCGCGCGCTGGCCGAGTCCAGCCAGGAGGCCATGCGTCTGTCCGAAGCCCGCTACCGCGGCGGCGTGGACAGCCACCTTCGCTACCTGGACGCCCAGCGCAGCGCGTTCACCGACCAGTTGAGCTACATCGAGGTCAGCACCCAGCGCCAGATCGCGCTGGCGACTTTGTTCAAGGCGCTGGGCGGCGGATGGCCGGGCGCGCGGCCTGCGGCAGGCGCGCAGCCGGTTGACGCGGTGCCGGACGGCATCGGGGAGGGGTGATTTAGCTCTATTTTAAAAAATCTCGATAAAATGTATTGACGTCGAGATTTATGCTGCTTATCGTAGAAAAAAAGCGCCGCCAGGTAGCCGGCTGCCATTCCCTGGCGTTACGCCGGCGGCAGGCGCACGAGGAGACAAGCAGTGATACGTCCATGCGACAGCCGGCCGTGCCGGCGCCTATCCCGCGCGGCGTCCCCGCGCGCCGGGAAGATGCCGTCGGCCCGCGAGGGCGGGGTCTTGCGCTCCTGGCTACGGCGAGCCTGGCGCGGTCTGGCGGCTTGCGCCGTGCTGGCGGCGGGCGTGCCGGCCCAGGCAGCGGACTGGCCCGCCCGGCCGATGACCATCGTGGTCAACGGGGGCCCGGGTAGCTTGCCTGACCTGTTCGCGCGGCCGCTGGCCGAGCGGCTGCACCACGCTTTCGGCCAGCCCGTCGTCGTCGAAAACAAGCCCGGCGCCGGCGGCCTGTTGGCGATGCAGCAGCTTAAGTCAGCGCCGCCCGACGGGTATACGCTGGCCTTGGTCACGAACGCCCACCTCGTCTGGAATCCCTATATTTTTCCCGCGCTGACGTATGACCCGGTCCGCGACGTCGTGCCGGTCAGCCCCTTGGCGGTCATCCCCATGGCGCTGACGGTCAACGACAAGGTGCCGGCGCAGTCGCTGGCGCAATTGTTCGCGCTGGCCCGCCAGCAGCCGGGCCGGCTGAACTATGCGTCCTCGGGCAACGGCAGTCCGCCGCACGTGCTGTTCGAAATGCTGCGCGAACAGGCCGGCGTCGACATCATGCACGTGCCATTCAAGACGGGCACCGGCGCGCTGAATTCGGTGCTGGCCGGCGACACGCAGATGTACTTCGCCGGCACTGCGCTGGTCGAACCCATGGTCAAGGAAGGGCGCTTGCGCGCGTTGGCCATCAGCGATGCCGTGCCCGACGCCGCCTTCGGCCGCGCGCCGACGTTGGCGCAGCAGGACTTCCGCGGCTTCGAAGGCGCAGTGTGGCTGGGGGTGGCGGCGCGCGCCGGCACGCCCGAGCCCATCGTCCAACGCCTGAACGCCGAGATCGGCCGCGCGCAGCAGGACGGCGCCATGCGCCAGATGTACGCCAACCACGGTTCGCTGCCGTACCATCTGGAGGCCAGCGCCTTCGCCCGACGGGTTGCCGACGAGCGCGAGGCCACGGGCCCTGTGCTGCGCAAGCTGGGCATCAAGCCCGATTGATCCTCCTCCTTTCCCTCCAACCCTGGAATCAACGGCGCCCTACGGGGCGCCGGCACCGGTAGCCATGAACCTGATTGAAGAGATTGTTGAACACGCCCCCGCCATCCGGGACATCCGGCGCGACATCCACGCCCACCCTGAACTGGCGTTCGAGGAAAACCGCACCGCGCAACGGGTAGCCGAGCTGCTGGAGGGCTGGGGCATTGAGTTGCACCGCGGCTTCGGCAAGACCGGGCTGGTGGGCGTGATCCGCAACGGCACCTCGGCGCGCACGCTGGGGTTGCGCGCCGACATGGACGCATTGCCGATGCAGGAGGCGAACCAGTTCGCGCATGCCAGCAAGCACGCGGGCGTGATGCACGCCTGCGGCCACGACGGCCACACCGCCATGTTGCTGGGCGCGGCCCAGTATCTGGCGCGCCATCGTAATTTCGACGGCACCGTCTACCTGATTTTCCAGCCGGCCGAAGAGCGCGGCGGCGGCGCGCGCGAGATGATGCGCGACGGCCTGTTCGAGCGATTTCCGATGGAGGCCGTGTTCGGCATGCACAACATGCCCGGCATCCCGGAGGGCTGTTTCGCGTCGTCGCCCGGCCCCGTGCTGGCGTCCAACAGCGAATTCCACGTGACGATACGCGGCAAGGGCGGCCATGCGGCCATGCCGCACCTGGCCGTCGATCCCATACCGGCGGCGGGCCAGATGATCGAAGCGTTCCAGACCATCATCAGCCGCAACAAGAAGCCGCTGGAGACGGCCGTCATCTCCGTGACCACGTTGCGGGCGGGCGAGGCCGTCAACGTCATCCCCGACACCTGCGAACTGGGCGGCACGGTGCGCGCTTACACGGCCGAAACGCTGGACCTGATCGAGCGGCGCATGGGCGAGGTGGCGCATCACGTGGCGGCCATGTTCGGCGCCGAATGCGAATTCGTCTTCACGCGCCACTATCCGTCGACGATCAACCACGAGGCCGAGACGGCCTTCATGCGCGACGCGCTGGCCCAGGTGGTCGGCGTCGAGCGGCTGCTGGCGCAGACGCCCATCATGGCGGCGGAAGACTTTTCCTTCATGCTGGAAGCGGTGCCCGGCAGCTATTGCTTCATCGGCAACGGCGAAGGCGGCCATCGCGAAATTGGCCACGGCGAGGGGCCGTGCCTGGTCCACAACACCAGCTATGACTTCAACGACGCGCTGTTGCCGATAGGCGCCAGCGCGTTCGTAAAGCTGGCCGAGGCCTGGTTCGCGCGGCCGCCGCGCGCCTGAGGCGGCGGCCGCGCCTGATCCTTCGGCGCCGCGCCGCGCTCAGGCCTTGCGCAAGCCGGTGCGGGCCAGCGGTGGCGCCGTTTGGCTGGCAGGTTGGCTGGCGGGTTCCTCCGCCGGCCGGCCGCGTCCGATCAGCCATGCGCACAGCGCCGACACCCCCCCGGCAAAGAGCACGTACAGGCAGATCAGCCAAGGCTGGCCGCCACCGGTCTTGAGTAGGGCGGTGGCGATGATGGGCGTGATACCGGACGCGAAGATGCCCGAGAACTGATAGACGAATGAGATGCCGGTGTAGCGCACCTTGGCGTCGAAGAGCTCGCAGAACAGGGCGGCCTCGGGGCCATAGATGGCCGCGTAGAAGATGCCGAAGGGGATGATGATGGCCAGCCAGATCAGCATCACGCTGCCCTCGCTGTTCAGCATCAGCCAGAAGCCCGGGAAGGACGCCGCGGCGGTGATGAGCGATCCCCAGAAATAGACGCGCGCGCGGCCGATGCGGTCGGACAGACGGCCGAAGAACGGGATGAAGAAGCACATCACCAGGGCTGCCGCCATCACGCCGGTCAGCGCCTCGGTCCGCGTGATCTGCACCGTCTGCGTCAGGTACGAGATCGAGAACACGCCGAATACATTGAAGAACACGCCGTCGATATAGCGGGCGCCCATGCCCTTGAAGACGTTGCCGGGGTAGCGCTTGAGCATGTCGAAAAACGGGATGCGGCTTTCGGCGTTGCTTTCCTTGACGGCGGTGAACTCGGGCGTTTCCTTGATGTTCAGCCGGATGTACATGCCCACCAACACCATGGCCGCAGACGCCAGGAAGGCGATGCGCCAGCCCCAGGCCATGAACTGCGCGTCCGTCAGCAGGGTGGACAGCAGTGCCACGGTGCCAGACGCCAGGCACAGGCCGATCGCCAGCCCGATCTGCGGCAGCGACGCGTAGAAGCCCTTTTTGCCCGGCGGCGCGTATTCATAAGCCATCAGCACCGCGCCGCCCCATTCGCCGCCCAGGCCGATGCCCTGGAACACGCGCAGCAGCAGCAACAGGATGGGCGCCCAGACGCCGATGCTGTCGTAGGTGGGCACCAGGCCGATCAGGAACGTGGACACGCCCATGATCATCAACGTCATCACCAGCATGCTTTTGCGGCCGATGCGGTCGCCGAAATGGCCGAAGATCAGGCCACCCAGCGGCCGCGTCACGAAGCCCACCGCGAACGTGGTGTAGGCCAACATGGTCGAGACCAGCGGGTCGCCCGTGGGAAAGTACAGCTTGTTGAACACGATGCCCGCCACGACGCCGTAGAGGAAAAAGTCGTACCACTCGATCGTGGCGCCGATCAGCGACGCGGTGACGACACGGCGTACCGCGGCTTCATTTTGCTTGGCCATTCCAGTCTCCTTTGATGGGGGGGCGGGGCACTCTGCGTTGCCGCTCGCCATGCTTTCCTGCGGGGTTTCTTACGCGTTACGCGGCGACCCGTTCGGCCTGCCGCCGCGTTTCCTTCATATCCTCCAGCATGAAGCCGGCCGCGCGTTCGGCCAGCATCACGACGGGCGCGTTGGTATTGCCGGACACCAGGGTCGGCATGATGGAGCAATCCACCACCCGCAGACCGGCCACGCCATGCACGCGCAAGCGTTCGTCCACCACGGCCATCGGGTCGCTGCGCGGCCCCATCTTGGCCGTGCCGGAAGGGTGGAAGATAGTGGCGCCGTACTCCCGGCAGAAGTGCAGGATCTCGTCATCCGTGCGCACATCGGGCCCCGGGCGGAACTCCCGCTTCATCAGCCCGGCCAGGGGTTCGGTCGCGGCCAACCGGCGCGCGTACTTGACGGCCGCAACCGTCATGCGCCGGTCCAGCTCGGTGGACAGGTAATTGGGCTGCATGGACGGCGCCTCGAACGGGTCCGCGCTGCGCAACCGGACCTGGCCGCGCGAAGACGGGCGCAACTGGCAGACCGAATACGTGCATCCTGAGAAGGGATGCACCTTGCCGCCGGCCAGGTCCGCCGACAGCGTCGCGAAATGGAACTGGGTGTCGGGCGTGCGGCTGGCCGGGTCCACCCGGCAGAACAGGCCCCCCTGGTTGATGCCGACCGCCAGCGGCCCGCTGCGAAACAGCAGCCATTGCAGCCCCATGCGGGCCCGGCCCGCCAGCGTGCGCAGCTGGTCGTTGGTGGTGATGGGCTGCGTCGTTTCGTAGATCAGCCTTATCTGTAGATGGTCTTGCAGGTTTTCGCCCACGCCCGGCAGATCCCGCACCACGCCGATGCCGAATTGCCGCAGCAGCGCGGCCGGCCCGACGCCGGACAATTGCAGCAACTGCGGTGACTGTAGCGCGCCCGCGCACAGCACGACTTCGCGCCTTGCCCGCAGGTTGCGGACCTGGCCGTCTTGCCGATACCGCACGCCGCAGGCGCGGCTGCCTTCGAACAGGATGGCCATCGTGTGGGCGCCGGTTTCCACGCGCAGGTTAGGGCGCCCTTCGGCCGGGCGCAGATAGGCCACTGCCGTCGAACAGCGCCGGCCGTTACGCGTGGTCAACTGGTAGTAGCCGACGCCTTCCTGGTCACCCGTGTTGAAGTCCTGGACGTGCGGCACCGCTTGCGCGCCGGCCGCCGCGATCATGGCTTCAACCAGCGGATGGGGCGTCTTGATGGAGGTGGCGTTCAAGGGGCCGTCCACGCCCCGGGTCGGCCCTGCGCCCAGGTCGTTGTTTTCCAGCTTGCGGAAGGCGGGCAGGCAGTCGTCCCAGCCCCAGCCGGGATTGCCGGCGCGGGCCCAGGCATCGTAATCCTGCCGCTGGCCCCGAATGTAGATCAGCCCGTTGATGGCGCTGGAGCCTCCCAAGGTGCGGCCCCGCGGCCAGTAGATGCGCCGGCCCAGCATGTTGGGATCGGGATCGGTGTAGTAACCCCAGTTCACCCCCTTATGGAACATCGTCTTGCCGTACCCGATGGGAATGTGTATCCACGGATAGCGGTCCCTGGGGCCCGCTTCCAGCAGACAGACGGACAGCGCGCCGTCGGCGCTCAGCCGGTTGGCCATCACGCATCCGGCCGAGCCGGCGCCAACCACGATGACATCCACGGTGTCGGACATATTGCCTTGTCTCCCTGTTGTCGTCCGCCTGCGCCACATCGGCAGGACGGCGCGTTTTCCCTGCTTGCTGCGGCGGGGCGCACTTATATACTGGGGCGATCCCGGCTGCGGCCAGAGACGCGGCGTTCAGTTGGGGATCTGTGGCGATTCTAGGAAGCGGGCGCGTCGCGCAAAGCACAACACGCGCGGGGACGGCAAAATGGAACGGAACATGCAACTTCGGTTTCAAAATCGCAGTGCAGCATCGGTGCAGGCACCTGCCGGCGCATCGGCCGACACGCCCGCCGTGCAGCAGGAGTCCGCGCGGTCGCTGCGCGCCCTGGTGGTCCTGGAGCATCTGGCGCGGGCTCAGCATCCGCCCACGCTGGCGCAGTTGGCCCAGCGGCTGGACATGCCAAAGACGACGCTGATGCGCTTATTGGCCGCCATGCAGCGCGCCGGCTTCGTCGCCGCGACGCCAACCGAACATGGGTTTGTGCCGGGACCCCAAGCGACGTCGCTGGCGTTGTCCACCTTGCGCGCCTCGGCGTTCACGCGGGCGTGCCGCGCCGTGCTGGCGCAATTGGCCGGCACGCTGGGCGAAACCTGCAACCTGACCGCACCGGACGGCGACCGCGTGATCTATATGGAACGCGTGGAAACCACCGAGCCGTTGCGGCTGTTCTTCGCAGTGGGCAGCCATGTGCCGATGCACTGCACGGCCAGCGGCAAACTGTTCCTGGCATCCATGAACCGATTGGAGCGCGGCCGCGTGCTGGCCCGCCTGCCGCTGACGCGCAACACGCCGCGTACCTTGACCGATCTGGCACAGCTGGAAGAGGAACTGGAACGGCTGGCGGCGCGCGGCATTGGCATCGACAACGAGGAATTCGTCCGCGGCATGAGCGCGGTGGCGGTGCCGGTCAAGGATGCCGAGGACAGGGTGGTGGCGGCGGTGGCCTGCCATGCGCCGACCGCGCGCGTCATGCTCGATGACCTGCTGCGGGCGGTGCCGGTGCTGCAGCGCGCGGCGCAATCGTTGCACGAGGTGCTGGCGCAGCATCGGCCGGGGGGCTGAGGCAGCGCGTACGGCCGTTTCGGGCCAAGAGCGGCCCCTCGCGTATCGATGTGCAGCCCCGCTGGCGAGTGCAACCGCTGCAGCGATCCTCGGCTCAGGCGATCTTGCGGACGGGAAGGGTGCGAATGCGCTTGCCCGTCGCGGCGAAGATCGCATTGCACAGGGCGGGCGCCACGGGCGGCACCGGCGGTTCACCCACGCCACCCGGCGGCAGCGCGTGGTCGTCGTTGACCAGGTGCGTGCGGATCACGCGCGGCGAGGCGTTGTGGCGCAGCACCTCGTAGTCGTGGAAATTGCTTTGCTTGACCCGGCCTTTTTCGAATGTGATTTCGCTGATCAGCGCCAGGCTCAGTCCCATTATGGCGCCGCCTTCCATTTGCGCGCGGATGCGCTCGGGGTTGATCTGCGGGCCGCAGTCCATGGCCATGTCCACGGCCACGACGCGGACCTCGCCCTTGTCGTCCACCGCCACCTCGACCACGGTGGCCGTGTAGCTCATGAAGCTGTAGCAGAAGGCCAGCCCCAGGCCGTGCCCCTTGGGCAGGGTGCGGCCCCAGCCGGCGCCCTTGCAGGCAGCCTCGATCACGCCGCGCAGGCGGCCGGTGTCGTAGGGGTAGCGTTCGGGCGATTCGGTGTAGTTCCACGTGTCGGCCAGCGTGCCGGGGTCGATCTGGCGGGCCGGGCCGATGAGGTCCAGCGCAAATGCCTGCGGATCCTTGCCCGCGCGGTGCGCCAGCTCGTCGATGAAGCACTGGGCCGCGAAGGCATGGGGAATGTTGGCGACGGACCGGAACCATCCGATGCGGGCATGGGCTTCAACTTCGGCGGTTTCCACGCGCACATTCGGAATGCGGTAGGGCATGTTGATCGCCGACATTGCGGACTCGAACATCTGCTGGCCCTTTGCGCCTTCCTCGAACAGCGAGGCAATGGTGGGGGCGGCGCTGCGGTGTAGCCAGGACTGGACCTGTCCTTGCGCATCCATGACGGCTTCCAGGCGCTCCACCGACACAGTGTGCAAATAGTCGTGATGGATGTCGTCCTCGCGCGTCCAGACCAGCTTGACCGGCGTGCCGGCGGGCATGGCGCTGGCGACGATGGCGGCTTCGTCCACGAAGTCGGGTTTGGACTTGCGGCCGAATCCGCCGCCCAGCAGCAGCACGTTGACCTTGACGTTGGCGGGATCCAGTTTAAGGCGGGCCGCCACGGCGTCGCGGGCCGCGACCGGATTCTGAATGGACGTCCAGACCTCGGCGTGGCCGCCCTGGATCTGCACGGTGGCGGCGGGCGGCTCCATCGACGCGTGGGCCAGGTGCGGCACGTAGTATTCCGCGGCCAGGCGTTCGGCTTCTGGCGCCTTGGCCCAGGCATTTGCGGCGTCGCCCTGGTTGCGTATCGTCTTGCCGGGCGCGCGCGCCGCGGCCTGCAGCGTCTGGTGGTACGCGACGGAGTCATAGCTGCCGTTCGGGCCATCATCCCATTCGATCTGGAGCGCATCGCGCCCCTGGCGGGCGGCCCAGGTGTTACGCGCGACGACGGCCACGCCCCCTAGCGGCTGGAACGCCGGCGCGCCTTGCATGGCGGGAATCTCGACGACCTTCAGCACGCCGGGCACGGCGAGCGCCTTGGTGCTGTCCACGCGCCGCAGCTTGCCGCCCACGACGGGGGGGCGCGCCACGACTGCATAGACCATGCCGGGCAGGCGCATGTCCATGCCATAGGTCGCCTGGCCTTTGCCGATGGCTTCAAGGTCGACAAGGCGAACCTGTTCCTTGCCGATGTAGCGGAACTCGGACCTGGCCTTGAGCTTGAGGGCGTCGCCCGCCGGCACGGGCTGCCGGGCCGCGGCTGCCGCCAGGTCGCCATAGGGCAGGCGCCGCCCCGTTGGCAGATGCAGCACTTCGTGCTGATCGGCCTTGACCTCGCCAAGGGGCACCGCCCAACGCGCCGCGGCAGCGGCTTCGAGCATCTGGCGGGCCGCCGCGCCCACGCGCCGCATCGGCAGCAGAAAGTGGCGCATGCTGCGCGAACCGTCCACGTTCTGGTTGCCGTAGCGCGCTTCGTCCGCGGGTGCCTGGATGACGGTCACGCGCTCCCAGCGCGCTTCCATTTCGTCGGCCACTACCATGGGTAGGCTGGTGCGCACGCCCGTGCCCATTTCGGCGCGGTGCGCCACGATGGTGACGGCGCCATCGGCGGCGATGCTGACGAAGACGAGCGGGTCATCCACGGTACCCCCGGGCATGCCGTCGGCGCCGTATTTCTGAGCGGCGGCGTTGGCGGCCACCGCTGTCGTGATCCATCCCTTTGCGGTGACGGCCAGCGTCAGCGCACCCAAGCTGCCCTGGAGGAAGGTGCGGCGCGAGCGTTGAACGTCGGCGTTCATTGCGTGCCTCCTTGGGCGAGGCGGGCCGCGGCCTGCTGGATGGCCGCCAGGATGCGCGGGTACGTGCCGCAGCGGCAGATGTTGCCGCTCATTGCGTCCGCGATCTCTTGTTCGGTGGGCCGTGGCGTGACCTTGAGAAGGCTCACCGCCGTCATGATTTGGCCCGCCTGGCAGTAGCCGCATTGCGCGACATTGTTGGTAAGCCAGGCGTCCTGCACTGCCCGGCCGACAAGGTCCCCCTCCATGCCTTCAATGGTCGATATCTGCCGGCCCGTTGCCACGGAAACCGGCGTGAGACAGGATCGGATGGCCGTGCCGTCCACATGGACCGTACAGGCGCCGCACATCGCCATGCCGCAACCGAACTTGGTGCCGGTCATGCCCAGCTCGTCGCGCAGGACCCATAGGATCGGCATGTCGTCCGGAACGTTGACTTCCTTGGTCTGGCCGTTGATTTGCAGTTGGGTCATAGCGGAGTCCTGAGGGAGGCCCGACAAGCTTGCCGTGCCGCGGGTGGCGGGAACGATGTCATCAGACTGGCATTTTGCCCAAAAAATCTGGGTGCATCTATTGGTCAGGTAAATAAGCCAGATAAGGGCCGGTTACCCCTGTACAAAAAGGCCCGCGTGTGGACCTTGTAGCGACGATGCCGTCCACACTTTACGATCGAAATAGTTAGAGGACAAGATCGAAATACCGGCAATCACTGGGACAAGAAATTCACCAATGCTTGGGGGGTTCCTTGTAAATTGAAGGGGTCCAGCGATACTTGCCACCTCAATATTTGGAGTTCATATGCTTCCCGACATGCCTTTGCTCCTGGCTTTTGTTGGCGCCAGCCTGGTGTTGGCTATCACCCCCGGACCCGCCGTCGTCTACATCGTGGCCCGTACTTTGGCGCAGGGTCGCGCATCCGGTCTTGCATCGGTACTGGGCGTCGCGCTTGGCAATTTCTCTAATGCATTGGGAGCCGCGCTGGGGCTGGCCGCCTTGTTCGCCGTGTCATCAGCCGCTTTCACCGCCGTGAAGTGGGCCGGCGCCGCCTACCTCGTCTATCTGGGTATCCGGATGTGGAGGACGACGTTGCCAGGCGCGGACGCAACGCCGCAGGTGCTGGCGCAGCCCTCGTGGCGTGTCTTTCGAGACGGCTTCATGGTCGCGCTGTTGAACCCCAAAACCACCTTGTTCTTCGCCGCCTTCCTGCCCCAGTTCATGGACGCTCACGGCAACCCGCTGATGCAGACCGTTGCGCTCGGGGGTGTTTTCGTGGGTATCGCTTGCTGCACCGACGTCATCTACGTGCTGATGGCAAGTCTTGTCGCTCCACGCCTGAGACGGGCTGCATGGGGCGGCCGCTGGGGTAACCGGCTCGCGGGAACATCATTCATCGGTTTGGGCGTGCTCACGGCCTTGGGCACGCGCCCGGCGCGCTGACGCGCTATCTCATCCGCGCCGAATGACGGTTCCTGGCCCGGAGAGGGGCCCTTGCAGATGCCCGTCTCCGGCCCGAAATGGACCTATGCTGGAGTCGACAATTGTTGTTGCAACCATGCCAGGTAGTCTTGGATCACCGCTTCATTCCTTTTGCAGTATGACCATTTCTGATGCTTGCGAACGGTGATGAATCCTGCCTGCTTCAGGATATCCAGATGCCTGCTTACAGTCGGCTGCGATATGTCCATTGCCTCGGCGATCAAAGTCATGCAGACCCCGAATTCCTCGGGGTCTGCTGACCACTGATGTCCGAAGTGTTTTTTCGCGTCGGCTAAATGCCGCAACACAGACATACGGACTTCGCTGGCCATGGCCTTAATTTGCATTGAGCGGTTCATCCATCTAGTATATCGTCAGTTAGCTAACTGACTATATGAGGGGCGCCTGTGCTGGATTTATCCAATACGTCGATGATCGAAGGAAGCGCCGTCAGATGGGGGAAATGTGGCAACGGGCCACCTCTCGTCGCCATCCATGGAACGCCATTTTCGTCACAGGTATGGCGCAGGATCGTGCCGCAGCTTGTCGATCGCAGAACCGTCTACTTCTTCGACTTGGTGGGCTATGGACAATCCGAAATGCGAGAAGATCAGGATGTCTCACTCGGCGTGCAAAACACGGTGCTTTCAGCATTGTTCAATGAGTGGGGCCTTGAGCGCCCTGATGTGTTGGCGCACGATTTCGGCGGTGCTACCGCTTTACGCGCGTATTACCTGGACGGGCTACGCTACGCCTCGCTGACGATATTTGACGCCGTTGCCCTGGCTCCTTGGGGATCGCCCTTGATCCAACACGTCCGCAGGCACGAGCACGCCTTTTCGGGAATGCCCGATTACATGCATCGCGCGCTCCTGAAAGCCTATTTGCAGACGGCAGCGCATAATCCTCTCTCTGATGAAGCGCTCGATGTCTATAGCAGGCCCTGGTTGGGCCCGATCGGCCAGCCCGCCTTTTATCGGCAGATTGCGCAGATGGATCAGAAGTACACAGATGTGCTTCAGGATAGATATCGCATTATGGACTGCCCGGTAAAGGTCTTGTGGGGGGGAGAACGACAACTGGATTCCGTACAAGACCGGTGAAACTCTGGCTTCTCTGATTTCGGACAGCCCCTGTGTCCCAATCAGGAATGCAGGCCATCTTGTGCAGGAAGATCGACCGGAAGCCATTGTGGCGGCCGTCCTGAAACAGCTCGCCGACGCCTGACGGCAGCGATTGGCCTGTAGCGGACCTACGAGGACGCCGGCCTCCGATTCCATCCGACCGCTCGACGCGATGTTGCGTCGATCCAGGATCTTGGTGAATGAGGCGCAAACAGTGCTGCCTTCCCGATCACAAAGTGCCTGGATCAGAAAGCGCTAATTCATGGGCAATACGATCCTTCAGCGCCAACAGCTCTCCAACATATCGTTGCGCCATCCGCGCGCATGGCTCGTCGGTCGTCAGACTCAAATTCAGCGCCAGCGTCCGCCCGCCCGGCCATCTCAGAGGCGTTGACATCGCAACCACCCCAGGCTGCCAGGACGCGATGCAGTAGTCATCGGCGTGGACTTGCGCGATCGCGGCATCGATGCCGGCGCCGACGGGCTTCCAGGTTGCGCTACGGTAGCCTCGCTTGATGCTGCGTATCAGCGTATCGCGAACGGCCGCGTCCAATGTGGCCAGATAGGCGCGTCCCAGCGATGTCAGTTCGATGGGCACGCGCTGGCCCCCCACGATGGTGCGTAAAGACGGTTTACGGTTGTACCGGATGGATTCCAGGTAGATCATCTCGGCGCGATCGGGCGCGGCCAGGCCGACATTGACCTTGAGCTTGGTGGAGAGCTCCTGCATCAGCGGGGTGGCCGCCTTCAGCACGGGCGAGGCGGCGCGCATGGCGTGCCCCAGGCTCAGCACTGGTACGGCAAGCCGGTAGGCGCGTGCTGCCCGGTCGTGTTCCAGAAAGCCACTGGTCACCAGGGTTTGCGTCAGCCGGCTGACTGTCGCCGCAGATAGTCCGGTGCGTTCCGCCAGTTCGCCATTGCCCAACAAATCGGTGCCGGGGCGAAACGCGCGCAGTATTTCCAGACCGCGTTCCAGGGATCGGTTCTGGCTGACGCCATCGAAACGGTGACGGGTTTGAGCGACGGGTTCGGGCTTGGCGGGAGCAGCCATGCAATTCCATTCTGTGGAAATAGGGAAGTGTTTTCAGCGACTGTACCGCCTACTGTGTCGTCAGAGCTAGCGAAGAAAAATCCTGCAACAGGAACTGCTGGCCTTTCGATATCAGGGAGCTTAGAGATGGCGGACTACGAATTCATCAAACTTCAATCGGATCGTGGCGTGGCGACGCTGACGTTGAACCGGCCGGAGAAGCGCAACGCAATCAGCGACCCGATGCGCGCCGAGCTGATCCATGCGCTGGAGTCCGTTGCTCAGGATCGCGCCGTCAAGGCACTGGTCCTGACCGGCGCAGGAAAAGGGTTCTGCGCGGGTGGCGACATCTCCGGCATGCAGCGCCGCATGGATGCGCCGGCAGGCGAGGTGGCTTTCAACGGCTGGTCGCGCCAGCAGCGGGTGCACCATGCGGTCAGCCTGCTGTATCGCATGCCCAAGCCGACGATTGCGGCCGTGAATGGCGCGGCGGCTGGGCTGGGGGCGGACACCGCGCTGAGCTGCGACTTCATTGTTGCGTCTGAAAGCGCGTCGTTCACCTGGAGTTACATCGCTCGCGGCCTGATTCCGGACGGAGGCGGCATGTACTTTTTACCCAGGCGGGTAGGGCTGGCGCGCGCCAAGGATTTGATTTATTCCGGCCGCAAGGTCGCGGCTGACGAAGCGTTCACGCTGGGCATCGCCGACCGCCTGGCGCCGGCTGGCGACGAACTGAAGGCGGCGCAGGCGTGGGCGGCGGAATTGGCGCAAGGGTCGGCGACCGCGCTTGCGCTTAGCAAATCGATCCTGGATCAGAGTTCCGAGCTGACCGCGGACCAGATCTTTGCCATGGGTAGCCAGGCGCAGGGCATTTGCTACACCAGCACGGAGCATCGCGAGTCAGTGACGGCGTTCCTGGCCAAGATGGCCGCGGCCAAGGGAGACGCAAAATGAGTGGCTTGTCCAGACTGCTGCAACCCCAAAGCGTGGCCGTCGTGGGCGCGTCGGAGGACCCGGCCAAGACGTCCGGCCGGCCGGTGGGCTATCTGCGCAAGCACGGGTTTCAGGGTCGTATCTATCCCATCAACCCCAAGGCTTCCGAGATTGATGGCCTGCGTTGCTATCCCGACGTGCGGTCCTTGCCGGAGGCGCCGGACGTGGCGATCGTGCTGCTGGGCGCCGAGCGCACGCAACAAGCCATCCGGGATCTTGCCGCCATCGGGACGGGGGCCGCGATTGTGCTGGCCAGCGGCTACTCGGAAACGGGCGAGGACGGCGCCCGCCGTCAGCGCGAGTTGCGCGAAGCGGCGGGCAGCATGCGCATTCTTGGACCGAACACGATCGGGCTGGTCAATCTGACCGACCGCATCATCCTGTCCGCCAGCGGCGCGCTGGAGGTGGACCTGCTGCACAGCGGCGCCATTGGTCTGGTGTCGCAAAGCGGCGGCATCCTGGGCGCGCTTCTGTCGCGCGCTGCCGCGCGGGGGATTGGATTTTCCAAGCTGATCTCGACGAGTAACGAGGTAGACCTGGACCTGGCCGACTTTGTTGATGCGCTGGCGGACGACCCGGCCACCCGCGTGATCGCGCTGTACGTGGAAAGTATCCGCAATCCCAAGACTTTTATGGCGGCCGCTCGTAAGGCGGCCCGCGCCGGCAAGCCGATCGTTGCTTTCAAGATCGGGCGATCGGAGTCCGGCGCGCAAGCGGCGGCGTCGCACACCGGGGCCTTGGCGGGCGCCGACGGCATGTATGACGCCTTGTTCGAAGAGGTGGGCATCATTCGTGCGCAAACGTTCTCGGATCTGCTCGATATTCCGGCCGCGCTGGCCAATGAGCGCAAGCTGGGCGGCCGGCGGGTGGCGATTCTGACGTCAACGGGAGGCGCCGGTACGCTGGTGGCGGATTGCCTGGGCGTGGCCGGCTTCACGCTGCCCGCGCCGGACGCACGCACGGGCGCAGCGTTGCGTGCCTTGCAGACCGGTGATCACGCGGCGCTGGACCGAAACCCCATTGATGTGACGCTGGCGGGGTTGCAGCCGGATCTGCTGCGCAGCGCCATCCGTATCGTGCTGGAAAGCGACGACTACGACGCCCTGGTCGTGATTGTCGGTTCGTCGGCGGTGGCGCAGCCCGAGCTGATGGCCGGTGCGCTCCGGGATTCGCTTGCGCTAAGCGACAAACCCTTGATGGCCTATATCAGCCCGCATGCTCCGAAAGCGGCGGAGGTGCTCAGCCGCTACGGCATTCCGGCATTCCATGCGCCAGAGAGCGTCAGCGCCGCCTTGTCGGCAATGTGGCGGGTGCAAGCACGCGGCGCGCACGTTGCGGGTCGTCCGCGCACCGTGACGCCGACCCCGGTGGTGTGCGAGGAAAAGGGTTCATTGGATGAAGCGCAGGCCAAGGCGTTGTTTGCCCGCTTTGGCGTGCCTGGCGTCAGAGAGATAACGGTGCGCTCGGAAGCCGAAGCGGTCGAGGCCGCCCGGCAACTGGGGCCGCGCGTGGTCTTGAAGCTCTTGTCCAGCGAGATCACGCACAAGAGCGAGGTGGGTGGGGTTGCCGTCAACGTCGCGCCGCAAGACATGGCGCGGCGGTTGCGGCAAATGGCGGCGGACGTGAAGCGCCATACCGGCCGTGAACCCGAGGCGTACCTGGTTCAGAAAATGGTCTCTGGCGCGGCAGAGGTGATTGTGGGCTTGCACAAGGACTCCTTGGGCACCGCCATTTTGCTGGGCATGGGCGGAGTGGTGGCCGAACTGATCCGGGATACGACGCTGCTGCTGTTGCCGGAAGACGGCGCGGCGCTGACGGCCGACGAAGTCGAGGCCGCCCTGCGGCGCCTGAAGACGTGGCCGTTGCTTGACGGATACCGGGGACGGGAACGCGCCGACGTGCCGGCCCTGATCGAGGCCGTGCTGGCCTTCTCTCGCATGGCAGGCGCATTGCAAGGCCAATTGCTCGAAGCCGAGATCAATCCGCTGTTCGTCAAACCGTTAGGCCAAGGGGTATGCGCGGCCGACGGCATCGCCATCTTGCAAGAGGCGTCGAGCTAGTTCCATCAGGTGGAATTGAAGGGGTGGCAAGCAGGTTTGCCGCTCCTACACTTTTCTCATGCGCCGCAATCAGACTGGCGCAAGAAATATCAGGAGACAACGCATGAAAACTAGCCAGATCGCGACGCGACGGGTCAAGGCGCTGGGCGCTGCTTGGGTGATGATGGGTGTGCTGGCAGCGCCCCAGGCATGGGCCGCCTTCCCGGAACGGCCGTTACGCATCGTGGTGCCATTCACGCCCGGGGGCGGCACTGACATTGTTGCGCGTCAGTTGGCTAAAGGGCTCTCCGATGAATTAGGCCAATCGGTGGTGGTGGAGAATCGCCCCGGCGGAAGCACCATCATCGGCACCGAGAACGTGGCCAAGAGTCCGCCGGATGGCTACACCTTGTTGATGTCGACCTTCGCTCACGCGGTGAACCCGGCCATTCACAAGAAGCTGCCCTACGATACCGACGAGGCGTTCGCGCCCGTGGCGCTGATCGGGAAGTCCCCCAATGTGCTGGTCGTGTCGCCGAAGTCCAAGTTCAAGAGCGTTCAGGAAATTCTGAACTATGCGCGCGCCAACCCGGGGAAACTGACCTTTGGCTCGTACGGGAATGGCACGTCCGCGCACCTGGCGGGCGAGCTCTTCAAGAGCCTCGGCAAGGTGGATATTCTGCACGTGCCTTACAAGGGCGCGGGCCCGGGGATCAACGACCTTATGGGTGGGCAGATCGACATGATCTTCTCGACGTCTGCCAGCGTCAGCGGACAAATAAAGAACGGTCAGCTGCGCGCGCTGGCTGTCACCACGAAGGACCGTTCGCCGTCGTATCCGGGCGTGCCCACCGTTGCCGAATCGGGTGAGCCGGGATACTTCGTAGACAGCTGGTATGGCGTGTTTGTCCCGCGAGGCACGCCCACTGCCGTCATCGATCAGTTGAACGCGGCCATCAAAAGGGTGTCGGGCAAGCCTGACTTCAAGGCGGCGTTGGAACTGGAGGGCCTGGTTGCCAGCGTGGGGACGCCCGCCGCACTTGGCGAATACGTGAAGCAGGAAGAGAGCCGGTGGAGCAAGATCATCAAGGATGCGGGAATCACCGACAACCCTTGAACGCCGGCGATATCACTGAAAGGCAAAAAAACGCGCCCCAGTTGGGGCGCGCTGCACGTGGTCTTGCGGGATGGCCTTATTCGGCCTTGACGTTACCCGCCTTGATGACCGCCGCCCATTTGGCGGTGTCTTTTTGCACCAGATCGCGGAATGCTTCGGGCGACGAGGGGCTGGGTTCCACGCCCAGGCTGGCCAGATTGGCGATCAGGGCGTTGGCCTTCAGGCTGTTGCGTACGGCTTCGTTCAGCGTGGTCACGACCTCGGCCGACACGCCCTTCGGCGCGAACACGCCATACCAGTTGCTCGCTTCTACGTTCGGAATGCCTTGCTCTGCCAGCGTGGGCACGTTGGGCAAGGACTTCAAGCGTGCGGGCGCCGCGACGCCCAGCGCTACGAGCTGTCCGTCATTGATAAACGGCATCAGGCCCGACACATCCCCAAAAAATGCCTCAACGTGACCGCCGATGGTGTCGGCGATGGCCGGTGCGGCGCCCTTGTAGGCCACGTGCAGGAAGTCGACCTTCGTCTGGTTCTTGAATAGCTCGATGGTCATGTGCGGCATGCTGCCCACGCCCGACGAGGCCAGGGTGGCGGGTTCACTGCGTTTGGCCGCAGCGGCGACGTAGTCCGAGGCGGTCTTGATAGGGGTCTTGGGAGACACCACCAGGACTTCGGGCGTGTGCACCACCAGCGCAATCGGCGTGAAGTCTTCCGTAGGCTTGTAGGACAGGCTCGCATACAGAGACGGGTTGATGGCGATAGCGCCCGCCGAACTCAGGAACAGTACGCTGCCGTCCGCGGGGCTGCGCATCACATAGTTGGCGGCGATGGCGCCGTTGGCGCCCGGCTTGTTTTCAACGATGACGGTCGTCTTGAGTTCGGTTTCAAGTTCCTTGGCAAGAATGCGCGCCAAGGAGTCGGCGGGACCGCCCGGGGGGAACGCGACGACCAGGCGCGTAGGTTGCGCGGCGATGCTGACGCTGGCAAACGCGAATGCGGTCGCCAAGGCACTGCCCAGAATGGTGCTGAGGATGCTGTTTTTCATGGTGTGTGGTCTCCTGGAAGCCAGCGATTCAACCGCCGGATGCTCCTTGGGTGTTGACGTATAGCGAGTAAATGGATGTGCATGACGCCATGAACAGGCGATTGCGGTGCGTGCCGCCAAAGCACAGGTTTGCGCAGCGTTCGGGCAGGGCGATATGTCCGATGGCTTCGCCGTCGGGCGAGAAGATCCGCACGCCGTCGAGTTCTTCGGTGCCCATTCCCCAACCGCACCAAAGGTTGCCGTCGACATCGACGCGAAAGCCATCGGGCGTTCCGGAACCGGCGTTCAACAGCACATCCGGCCGCGACAGCGTGACGCCGTCGTCTTGAACCTGGAACACGAGGATGTTGCGCGGGCGCGCGCGCGACTCGATGACGTACAGCAGCTTTTCATCGGGCGAGAACGCCAGCCCATTAGGACCGTTCACCCCCTCGGCAACAACGGTGAGATCTCCCGAAGCACCGTCGATGCGATAGATGTTTGCCGGCAGTTGCTGGCGGGCAGGTTCCCCTTGATAGTGGCCGACGATGCCGAAGGGCGGGTCGGTGAACCAGATGGAACCATCCGACTTGACCACGACATCATTCGGTGAATTGAGCGGCCGGCCCGCGTGGCTGTCGGCCAGCACGGTGATGCGTCCGTCGTGCTCGGTGCGGGTCACGCGGCGGGTACGGTGTTCACAGGTGATCAGCCGGCCTTGTCGGTCGCGCGTATTGCCGTTGGCATGGTTGGAGGGCGTGCGGTAGGCGTGGACCGAGTTACTGATCTCATCCCAGCGCAGGATGCGGTCGTTGGGCACATCGCTCCACAGCAGGTATCGGCCATCTCCGAACCATACGGGGCCTTCGGCCCAGCGGCAGCCCGTTGCCAGGCGTTCCACCGCGGTGGACAGCAGGTGGTATTTCTCAAATCGGGGCGCCAGCGTTCGAATGGCGGGGTCGGGGTAGCGTTGAGAGGGTTCCCACATAGGGCCTCCACAAGAAGGGATGGATGGACTTAGCCGTAGAGCCGGCGGGGGTTGTCGTGCAGCACGGCATCCAGCGCGGCCGGGTCTTCGCCGCAGGCGCGCCGCAGCAGGGCAAGCAGGTCGGGCAAGCGCGGCTGGGGATAGCGGATGTTGACGTGCGGCCAATCACTGCCCCAGATGGCCCGGCCGGGCGCGCCCTGGATCAGCGCCGACATCAGCGGCAGCGCGGCCTGGAAACCGTTCGCGCCATCCGTCACGCGGTCAGCCCCCGAGACCTTGATCCAGAGGCTGGGGTGATGCAGCAGTTCCAGCAGCGGCTGCCATTCCTGCGGGCGTGCGACGGGCGCACGCGCCATGTGGTCGATGATGAGCGGTACGTCATACCGAAGCAGGGCGGGCACGGTAGCGAGCACATCGGCCATCTCTGCATGCACCAACGCGTGCCAGCCATAAGGCTTGATGCGTGTCAGCAGTTCGCCCATACGCGAGACATCCGGCTTGCCGGCCAGATGCTTCATCATCCCCAGGCGAATGCCACGCACACCGTGCTGGTGCATGTGGGTCAGGCTTTCCTCGGGCGTGCTTTCCGTGATGACGGCGATGCCGCGATATGCGCCTTTGCTGGCTGACAGCGCCGCCAGCAAAGCGCGGTGGTCATCGCCATAAGGCGTGGCCTGGACGATGACCCCACGCAGGATGCTGTATTCGGCATGCAAGGCTTGCAGTGCCTGGAAGGGGGCTGCGTCGGGTACATAGGTGGGGCGCTCGGCAAGCGGATATTCGTTCCAGGGGCCAAAGATATGCGTATGGCAATCCCAGCGTTCACGGGCCAGGGGCATGGGTGGGCTCGATTCAGTTTGAGGTGGCGCCGGTTTCTTTGATGATGGCGCTCCAGCGCCGGTATTCCGACTTGATCAAGTCGCCATACTGGGCAGGCGTGCCGGGTGTGGCTTCGGCGCCCTGCGCGTCCAGGCTGGCCTTGAGGGAGGGGTCTTTGATGGCGTCGTTGACGGCCTGGTTCAGCTTGGCCGTTACATCGGTGGGCATACCAGCGGGGCCAACAATGCCTTGCCACGTGCCGGAATCGAAGCCGGGGGCGACGGTCTCGGCCAGGGTCGGAACTTCCGGCAGTACCGACACGCGCTTTGCTGTCGTGACGGCCAGCGCTTTCAATTTGCCTTCCTTCACATAGGGCAGGAATGCATTCAGGCTGCCGGACAGCATGAATTCAATGCGGCCCGACAGCAGGTCGGGAAGCGCCGCGGCATTGCCCTTGTAGGGCACATGCGCGAAGTCGGTGGCGGTCTGGCGGGCGAAAAGAATGCTGGTCAGATGATCGATGGTGCCGTTGCCGGACGAACCCATGTTCAACTTGCCGGGCTTTTCCTTGAGCAGCGTGACGAATTCAACAGCCGTGTTGGCGGAGACTTGGGGGTTGACGATCAGCACCAAGGGTACGTTCGCCACTGAGGCGACGGGGGTGAAGATCTTCCCCGGATCGAGCTTGTCGTTGGCGAACAATGCCGGCGATATCGCAATGGACGAACTGTTGTAGAGCAAGGTGTAGCCATCGGCGGGCGCGTTCGCGACCATTTCGGCGGCGATGTTCCCGCCTGCGCCAGGCTTGTTCTCGACCACGACCTGCTGGCCCAGTCCATCGCCCAGGCGCTTGGCGACCAGCCGCGCCAGCACGTCCGTCGGTCCGCCCGGCGAAAACGCGACGATCAGTCGGATCGGCTTTTGGGGAAACGCGCCCGCCAGCGCGGGGGCGCCGCCACACGCCAACAGCGCTGCGCCGGCCAGTGTGTTCAAGATGCGCCTGCGCTGGGACGAGAAGCACTGCGTCGTTTCATTCATGATGTCTCCTGGGAGGCGCTTTGTGCGCCTCTCTCTTTTCAATGGGCGATGTCAGTCGCAGCGCACGCTCATGCCGCCGTCGACGATGATCTCGGTTCCGGTAACGAACCGGGCTTCGTCGGATGCCAGGAACAGCGCCGCGTTCGCGGTGTCTGTGCCGTCTCCCATGAAGCCCAGGGGAATGCGGGCCTGGCGTTCGGCCAGCAGGGCATCCACGTTGCCGCCTGCGCGTTGCCCGGCCAGCCGAGCTTCGACCATGGGGGTGTGCATCTGCCCGGGCACTACCGTATTCACGCGGATGTTGTGCTTGGCATATTCCACGGCGACGACGCGAGACAGCTGGATGATGCCGGCCTTGGCCGAGGCGTAGCCGACCTGCGCCGCGCCAGTCCAGCGTATGCCGGAGGTGGACGCGGTGTTCACGATGGCGCCGCCGCCATGGCGTTGCATGACGGGGATGACGTGTTTGCAGGCCAGGAACACGCTCTTCAGGTTGAAGTCCAATTGCGCGTCCCAGTCCGCTTCGGACAGGTCCACCGGCCCGCCGCGGCGAGAACCCCCGACGTTGTTGACCAGGATGTCGACGCGGCCATAGCGTTCGACGCAAGCCTGCACCATGGCCTGGACGTCGGCGCTGACCGTCGCGTCGCCCGTCCAGGCGGTGATGTCTCCGCCTGCGTCCTTGGCTCGCAGCAGCGTTTCGGCCATGGCATCCGCGTTTTTGTCCACTGCGAAAACCTTGGCGCCTTCCTGCGCGAAGCGCACCGCGACGGCGCGTCCGTTCCCCCAACCCGGGCCGACGCAGCCCGCGCCGGTGACGATCGCAACTTTTCCTTCCAGCCTCTTGCTCATGATCTTCGCTCTATCTGTTGATGACATGCAGTGTTAAGGGTTGGCGCTGTCGGCGGCTTTCAGCTCGTGTGGCTCGCCCTCGGGGGGGTCTATCTGAAAGACATTCAGCGTCATTGAAATCAGGGTGTAGTAGCCGGCCAGCGCCACCAGGTCGATGACGCCGTGCTGGCCAAACATGGCTTCGGCGCGTGCGTAGACGTCGTCAGACACGCGGCGTGTCTCGTGCAGCTGCGTCAAGAACTCGTGGATCAGGGCTTCATCGGCTTCTGCAAACGGAATGGGCTTGCCATCGCGCAACGCATCGATCACCGCTTCGGACACGCCCGCCTTGAGCGCGATGGGCTTATGCGCCCACCATTCGAATTCCGAACCCCACCAGCGCGCGAGCACGAGAATGCCGAATTCGGATTGGCGGGGCGACAGGGAACTGTCGTAGCGGCAGAACTGGCCCAGCGCCTGGGCGGGTGCTGCCATGGATGGCCGGTGCAGCCATACCGCCAACGGGCCGCGCACGCGGCCGCGCGGGCCGGAGGCGATAAGGTCGTAAATACGCTTCTGTTCGGCGGACATGTCCTGAACTTGCGGGGGGCTGACGCGTGCCATCCTTGCTCCTGAATTATTCGGGCTTGATGCCCAGGTCCTGAACCACCTTGCCCCATTGGGAAATCTCGTTGCGGATCGTGGTGGTGAATTCGGCGGACGTGCCGCCGGCCGGCTCGGCGCCATCGGCCAACAGCTTTTCCCGGGCTTCCGGGGTCAGCAACGCGCGATTGACGGCGGCATTGAGTTTTTCAACGATGGGGGCGGGCAGGTTCTTGGGGCCGATCAAGCCGTACCAGAGCGTGGCGTCGTAGCCAGGCAGACCAGATTCGGCAATCGTCGGCACATTGGGTAATGCGGCGATGCGGGTTGCGGTGGTGACGGCCAGCGCCTTCATCTTGCCGGACGCCACGTGCGGAAGCGCGCTGGCGGTGGCCGCGAAATAGAGTTGGACCTGGCCGGCCATCAGATCATTCTGTGCGTTGCCGCCGCCCTTGTAAGGGATGTGCGTCATCTCGACGCCCGCCTTGCGGTTGAACATTTCATTGGCCAGATGAATGACGCTACCTTGGCCCGAAGACGCGTAGTTGATGGCGCCTGGATGCTTCTTGGCGTAGTCGATCAGCTCGGGCACGGTATTGGGAGCGAAGCCGGGGCTGGCCACCACCAACAAGGGGCCGCGCGACACCTGCACGATGGGCGTGATGTCCGCGACCGGGTCGAACGACATCCGGTAAAGGCTGGGGTTGACCGTGTAGCTGGAGGAAATCAGCGTCAGGGTGTAGCCGTCCGCGGGCGCGTTACGGCCCGTTTCGACGCCGATCATGCCGCCCGCACCCGGCCGATTTTCCACGACGACGGTCTGCTTCATTTCCGCCGTCAGGGCCTGGCCCAGATATCGCGCCAACAGGTCGGCGCCGCCGCCCGGCACGAACGTCACGATCAGGCGGATGGGGCGTTCGGGATAGTCGGCTTGCGCCACGCCGCTGGCCGCGGCCAGCACGCAAGCACCCATTGCGGCAAACCATCGAAAATAAGGGCTGCGCATGAAAGTCTCCGATATGAATATTGTTCTAGGGAGCGATTCTGCTTATTCTGTGTAATAGCCGTCCAATATGTTTTTCGGATGTCAGTAATTCTTCTTTGGAATTACTGAATTTGATGATCCCATTCACGCTTTCCCATTTGTGACGTCCCGCGCCATGGATTTGAAGTCGATGCGTATGTTTCTTGCGCTTGCTGAAGAGCTCCACTACGGGCGCGCCGCCGCGCGTCTTTTCATTTCCCAGCCGCCGTTGACCAAGGCCATCCAGCAGTTGGAAGAACGGCTGGGCGTCACCCTTTTTGACCGCAACAAACGCAGCGTCAAACTGACGGTGGCCGGCACGGCACTGGTCCAGGAAGCCCGCAGACTGTTGGCGCAGACGGAACTCTCCATCCGCACGGTGCAGCGTGCCGAGCGTGGCGATGCGGGGCGCCTGCGCATTGGATTTGTGGCGGCGGTGCTGTTCATGGATATCCGGGAAGTGGTGCTGGGGCTGGAACGCGATCTGCCCGGCCTGGAAAGCGTATGGGAAGAAATGGGGTCGTCGGAGCAGCTTCAGGCGCTGGAGCAGGACCGCATCGACATCGGCTTTGCCCAGGTTTCTCAGGGCGTGGGTGACATGAAGTCGATACCGGTGGGACGCGTCGACCTGGTGATCGCGCTGGACGAAGGGCACCGGTTGGCGCGACATCGGCGCGTCAAGCTGGAAGCGTTGGCGCAAGATGCCTTCGTCGCAATTCCCCGGCACAGCGGGCCAAGCTTCCATGACCTGACGATCGCCGCCTGCATGGAGGCCGGGTTCAGCCCCAGGATCATGCATTACGCCAAACACCTCGTGTCGGTGGTGAGCTTGGTCGCCATGGGACGCGGGGTATCGCTTGTGCCACGGTCATTTGCGCGCGCTGGCGTCCCGGGCGTGGTGTTTAAGGATATCGATGGCCTGCTGGTCGAGGCGGAGTACTCGGCAGTATGGAATCCCGCCAATACCTTGCCGCTCTTGCCTCATGTGCTGAACCTGTTGGGCGGCAAGCGCTAGCGCCTGAGCCTTGCGCGGCGATTTGCGCCTAATTCCATTATGTGGAATTGGCGCGTTGCGGTGGCCTCGAGGTCGACCCTAGACTCGTCATGGCCTGGCTATCCAGCCAGACGCCCCTGAGAAAACCGAACATCACGTGGAAGCTGCCGCATGCATGCCATCGAACTTTTGAGCGCATTTGCCGACAAGATCCAACAAGAACCCCTGTCCGCAGAGGTCAGCCGGCACGCCAAGCGCGCGCTTGTCGATTGGTATGCCGCGGCTTATCCCGGCGCGTCTGACCCCGCAGTGGGAATACTGCGTTCGTTGCTGCTGGACGAACCCGCCTGCGACGCGGCCGATCTGGTGGCGGGGGGGCAGGCGACGGCGCGCTCGGCCGCCCTGATCAACGGGGCGGCCGCGCATGCCGCCGAGCTGGACGACAGCTATCGGGACGCGATGTACCACCCGGGGGCCGCAACCATCGCCGCGGCGCTAGCCGCCTGTCAGGAACAAGGCCTGTGCGGGGCGCGGCTGTTGAGGGCCATCGTGACGGGCTACGAAGTGTCCACCCGCATCGGCGTGGTGCTGGGCCGCGCGCATTATCAGTATTGGCATAGCACCGGCACGGTGGGCACGTTCGGGGCGGTGGCTGCGGCAGGTTCCGCCTATGGCCTGAATCAGGCGCAATTTGCCCATGGCCTTGGCACCGCCGCCACCTTTGCGGCCGGCTTGCAGCAAGCCTTTCGCAGCGACTCCATGTCCAAACCCCTGCATGCCGCGCGGGCGGCCGAAGCCGGCGTGCTTGCCGCCAAGGCGGCACGGCGTGGGCTGACGGGGGCTTGGGACATGCTGGACGGAAAAGGGGGGCTGGGGCAATCCATGAGCGATGGCCCCTCCTGGGATGGCGTGGGTGACACCTTGGGCAAGGACTTTCACATTACCCGGCTGACGTTCAAGAATCATGTGGGTTGCGGCCATACATTCGCGGCCATCGATGCCGCGCTTGCGCTGCGCGAGGGCGCAGGCTTCAACCTCGGGGACGCCAGCCGAATCCATGTCTACACCTATCGTCCCGCGTTGGACATCGCTTGCTATGGCAAGCCGGCAAGCTCCAACGAAGCACGCTTCAGCCTGCGCTACGTGGTGGCGCACGCCTTGCTTCATGGCAGCGTCCGCCTGAACGCCTATGACGACGAGCGTGTCCACGACCCCGTGCTGGGCGCGCTCATCGACCGTATCGATGTGCATGCGGATCCCGATATCGACGCCGCATTTCCCGCGAATCGTTCCGCTCGGATCGAGATTGAATTCACCTCTGGACAACGGCGGACGCACTTCCAGGCGAACCGGAAGGGCGATCCGGAAGATCCGCTCAGCGACGCCCAGCTTGAGTCAAAGTTCATCGAGCTTGCAACCCCGTGCCTGGGTGCAGCGGCGGCAAAGGAAAAGCTGGCGGATCTTTGGCACATCGATCAGCGCGCCGACCTGCGCAACATGGCGTAGTCAGACATATAACTGTTGGTCGAAATCGATATTGGACCGTCTCGAGGCCGCAAAGATAGAGTGCTTGCACGGACGCGACAGAACGTCCGCGCCATTCGCAGCCGGCACGCGCAACCCTGAAAGCGCGGCGTGCGCTGCGGATGAACTCGACATCCCTGGCTGGAGACACCATGAAGTCCAATCAACGACGCGCGTTCCTGCGCGCAAGCCTGCCGTTGGCCGCGCTGATCGCATCTGGCGCCGCCGCGCTTCCCATTACGGCGTGGGCCGATACAGCGTATCCGAAGCAGAAGGCGATCACCCTGGTGGTGCCGTATACCCCAGGCGGATCTATCGATACGATGGCGCGCCTGGTGGCCGAACAATTGCAGGCCCGGCTGGGCCAGAACATCATTGTCGAGAACCGCGCAGGCGCGTCGGGATTGATCGGCTCTGAATATGTCGCGCGCTCCGCGCCGGATGGCTATACCTTGCTGTTCAACGCGTCGAGCCAAGTGGAGATGCCCTTGGTGATGGGGCGCGCCACCTATGACGCAGAGAAGGATTTCACCGCCATCTCGCAAGTCGGATACGTGCCCTTGCTGGTGGTGACGCATCCCGGCATTCCCGCCAAGGACCTGCGTGAGTTCTCGGCGCTGGTTAAAGGCGGGAAGAACAAATACACCTGGGCGACGTCTGGCTACGGCACATCGGGCCACCTGGCTGAAGAACTCATCAAACACGGGCTGAAGCTGGACATGGACATCATCTCCTACAAGGGCGCGGCGCCGCAGCTGACGGACGTGATGGGCGGCCACGTGTCCGCCGCCGTGTCGCCCATGCCCGGCGTCTATCCGCATGTCAAATCCGGCAAGCTGCGTCCGCTGGCAGTGACCAGCGCAGCGCGCCTGCCGCAAATGCCGGATGTGCCCACCGTTGTGGAAAGCGGTTTGCCCGGCTTCGAACTGTTGTCGTGGTACGGCGTGTGGGGGCCGGCTGGCATGCCCGAGCCCGTCGTGCAGCGGTTGGCGCAGGAAGTCGAGGCGGTGAAAAGCAATGCCGCCTTGCAAGCGCGATTCCAGGAACTGTCTTTTGTCACCGTGCCGTCGACACCGGCCGCGTTTGCAGAGGTGATCCGCAAGGACATCGAGAAGGTGAAAGGCATAGTCGCGGACGCAAACATTCGCGTGGCGTTTTAAGGAGAAGCCGTGATGACGACCACCACGAAAACGCTTGCGCAATGGATTTCCGGTCTGCGGCGCGATGACGTGCCAGAGGACGTGCGCCGTGCCTTGCGCTTGCTGGCCATGGATACGTTCGCGTGCGCCATGGCAGGCGGCGCGCAGCCTTGGACGCAGGCCATCCGGTCGTGGGCGCTGGCGCCCGGCTCCAGCTTGCAGGGACCGTCGCGAATTTGGGGAGAGTCCACGGGACGCTTGCGCGCGTCGGACGCCGCCATGGTGAACGGCGCGGCCGCCCATGCGTTCGAGTTGGATGACTTCCACAACGCCAAGGTGCATCTGGGCGCGGTGGTGGTGCCAACGGTGTTTGCGCTGGCCGAAAGCCTGGATGCCACGCCCGAACGTGTCGAGACCGCACTGGCTGCGGGTTACGAGCTCATCATCCGAAGTTCGCTGGCGCTTAAGCCTGCGCTGGCGCGGCTGCACGGTTGGCATCTGACCGCCGTGTGCGGTCCCTTGGGCGCGGCGGCGGCAGCTTCCGTGATGCTGGGGTTGGACGCGGAGCGTACCAGTTGGGCCTTGGGCTTGGCAGGGACGCAGTCGGGCGGGCTGTTTGCATTTACGGCGGACGGCGCGTCTTCCAAGCGCTTTCATCCGGGGCGCGCGGCGCATGCCGGCGTGATGGCGGCGGAACTGGCGAACCTGGGCTTGAGTGGCCCCACTCAGCTGTTCGAGGCGGAAGACGGGGGATGGCTGCGCGCATTTTCGGCAGATCCGGACGAATCGGCGCTGACCGCTCGCCTGGGCGCGCGTTGGCATGCTCCAGAGACCAATTTCAAACCGTATGCGTGCTGCGGCAGCATGCACGCGCATGTGGACGCCGCGATCGCGCTGCGGCCCCACTGGACGCCGGGCGGCCGCGTGCGGGTGGGCATGCCCGACGTGGTTCGGGTGCAGTGTGGTTACGACTATCTGCCGGGCAGTGCGCTGAATGCACAGATGAGCGGCCGATACAGCGTGGCGGTGGCGCTGCTGGACGGCGCGGTGCTGCCCGAACAGTTTGAAGCGGGCAGGATGCAGTCGGAGGATGTCGTCACGCTTGCCCGGCAGCTGGAGCTGGTCCACGACGAGGACCTGGACGCGCTTTACCCGCGCAACTTTTGCGGTTGGGTCGAGGTGCAGCGCCCGGATGGCGAGTGGAAGCGCCACGCGGTGTTGAATCCGTCCGGGTCAGCGGCCAACGCGTCGCGTGGCGAGGCGATACAGGCCAAGGCCGATACCCTTCTGACGCCATTGTTGGGCGCGAACGGTGCGGCGAGATTGCGCGGATCGTTCAACACGCTGGGCGAGACGCCCATCCGCGAGTTGCTGGCCAACGCCACGATCCACGACGTGGCGGAACCGGCGCGACCGGCTCGTCATGTGGCGTAGCAGCGGCGCGCTCAGGCGATAGGGGGCTCAAGAATGCCTCGGACCACGTTGGCAACAACATTCGAGGGGTTCTTGGGGTTCCAGATGGCGCAGATGCGGACGCGTTGCTGCACCTGGTCAAGCTTGCGGTAGACCACGCCCGGTACGGCGCTTTGCGCGAATGAGCTGGGCACGAACGCAATGCCCAGTCCCAGGCTGACCATTTGGAAAATCGTCAACGCGTGCCGCGCCGTGTGCGCGATCTTGGGGCTGAAGCCCGCCTCGGCGCAAGCGGCGATGAAGCTGTCGAAGAGCGCGGGTGCATACTCGCGCGAAAACGCCACGAATGCCTGATCGCGCATTTCGCCCAAGGGTATGTCCGCACGGGTGGCGAAGGCGTGGCTGGAAGGAATGGCCAGGCTGAACGGCTCGGTGAATATCGGCAGCGCAGCCAGCTCTTCGATGTGGGGCTGTTCGTGAATGATGCCGATATCGATCTTGTCCTGAAGCACCGCCCGAATCTGGTCTCTGGACCCCATATCGGTGACCGCCACAGTCACCTGCGGAAACTGGGCCTGTAGCCGCTCCAGTATCTTTGGCATCACGTGAAACACGGCCGATGTCGCCATACCCAGCCGCAGTTCACCGATGTCGCCTTTTGCCGTTTTGAGCGTGGTGTCGACCGCGGCTTGCAGATGGGCAAGCACCGATCGGCTTTCGCGCAGGAAGACCTTCCCTGCATCCGTCAATTTCACTTCGCGCCGCGTGCGCAGGAAGAGCACCACCCCCATCTCTTCTTCCAGCGCCTTTATCTGCTGAGACAGCGGGGGTTGCGACATATGCAGCTTTGTCGCCGCACGGCTGAAATTCAGTTCTTCCGCGACGGTAACGAAGTAACGAAGCTGGCGAATGTCCATTAGTCAGTGTTCCGATAACTGTTAGCCGAATTCCATATTGGATGGATGCCTGGCAAACGCCTAGAGTGCAGAGTTTGGGCTCACTTTCGAAGTGGAAACCTTAGATGCAATCAGGAGAGCGAATGGAATCGGTTGTTCAGCAGTCTCGCATGGAACGAGCAACGAAAGCAGATAATTCTGACGCCTGCGCAACAAGCTCATTTTTTGTCGAGCGTGAGAATGGCGTGTGTCTGGAGGTGTATGCGCAGGGGCAGGGCGACTTGCTTGTCATGCTCCCGTCGCTCGGCCGTGGCGCGATAGATATGGAAGACATATCAACCCCCTTGGCCGCGTCGGGCTATCGAGTGCTGCGTCCCGAACCTCGCGGAAATGGCCGCAGCGTGGGCCCGCTGGAAGACAAGACTTTGCACGATTGGGCGGAGGATATTGCTGCGGTCGTGGAAAGCCAGAAGGCCGGCCCTGCGTTCATCCTGGGCCACGCGCATGGGAACTGGATCGCCAGAACGCTAGCCTCTGACCGCCCGGACTTGGTGCGTGCGCTGCTGTTGTTGGCAGGCTCCGCAGGAAAGGTGCCCGAGGGCTTTGAGGGACTGCCGATCAGCCATGAAACGCGGGCGGTGATTGAACGTTGCGGAGACACTTCGCTTCCCACGGACGTACGTCTCAGAAGCCTGCAAGAAGTATTTTTTGCACCGGGCAATGACGCCAGCGTATGGCTGACCGGATGGAACACACGGTTGTTGACCATGCAGACGCTCGCGCAAAAGCGTACACCGGTGGACGATTTCTTCGCGGGCGGGGTGGCCCCCATCCTGAACTTGCAGGCGCAATACGATGTGATCGCGCCGCAACGTTTCGCGCGTGTATTGAGCGATCGGCTGGGGGAACGCGTGACCGACATCACCATTCCCAATGCCGCGCATGCGTTGCTGCCAGAGCAACCGGAGGCAGTGGTTGCTGCCGTGTTGCATTACCTGAGCAAGCATCGCTTGCGCTAACTGTCGATGATTCCGAGTTGCTGCTTGGCGATCTGGCGCAGGTCGCTCGCGGCACCGCCCGGCCACATGACGTACGCCAAAAATTCGATGCAATCAGCGCCGCGTCAAAGTCACTGGCTATCCGCGCGTCGTAGCGTCTCTTCGCTGACCCCGGCGGTGAGCAACTCATTGGCAAGTTGCATCGCATGCTCACGCTGGGAGGGTGCCATGTCAGCGGCGAGCCTGTCGCGATACTGCATCATCTCCTCGTCCGGCGAGGGGACGACGCTGATCAATGCGAAGGCGGTCGCCAGGTTACGCGGCGCGCCGCGTCCTTCGGCATACATGACCCCCAGGCTGAACGTTGCCAAACGGTGGCCCTGCGTGGCCGCCTGGCGCATCAGGCGCACGGCCTTTGCATCGTCCTGCGCGACGTCGTCGCCATTGGCATACATGACCGCAAGATTGAACTGTGCCCGTGGGTAGCCCTGATCGGCGGCCTTCGTGTACCACTCCCGGGCCGACGCAAGATCGCGCGGCACGCCGCGCCCGAAGTCATATTGCTGCGCCAGGTTGTACTGCGCCGTCTCAAGCCCTTGATCGGCCGCCCGGCGGAACCACTGCACGGCTTGCGACTCGTCCTTCGGCACGCCTCGTCCTTGTTGATACAGCGTGCCCAGCGTGTCCTGGGCCGACGCATGGCCCTGATCCGAGGCCTTGCGCAGCCACTGCGCCGCTTGTGAATCATCCTGGGGCACGCCGCGGCCGGAAAGATACGCCCCGCCCATGCGGTCCTGCGCGGCGGCGTTCCCCTGGTCGGCGGCCTTGCGCCACCACTGCACGGCGAGGGCATCGTCCTGGGGAACCCCGGTGCCGGTGAAATACATCGCGCCGAGATTGTTCTGCGCCTTGGCCAGGCCCTGTTCGGCGGCCCGGCTGAACCACTCGACGGCCTTACCGGGATTCGGCGCCGTGGCGAGTCCGCCCGCGTAGATGGCGCCCAGGTTGTTCTGCGCCTCCGCATGGCCTTGAGCCGCCGCGAGGGCGAACCAGTGCATGGCCTGGGCACCGTCGCGCTGCGCGGACGGGCCGTCGAAAAAATAGTCGCCCAGTTGGTACTGCGCTTCGGCATGGCCCTGCGCGGCAGCCTTGTGCCACCACTGCAACGCCAGGTCATCGCGGCGCGCCACCCCGTGGCCGCGAGCGTACATCTGGCCAAGCATGGTTTGCGCTTCGGCATTGCCTTGGACGGCGGCCTTCTCGCACCATTGCGCGGCGAGCGCGTCATCCTGCGGCACGCCGCGGCCGTTGGCATACATGACGCCCAGATTGAACTGCGCGCCAGCTTCATCCTGCTCGGCGGCGCGGCGCAGCCACGATACTGCGAGCGCGTCGTCTTTTTCTCCGCCCTGTGCATTCGCGTACATGAGGCCTAAGCCATACTGGGCCTTGGCATGGCCCGCCTCGGCCAAAGGGCGCCACCTTTCCCGCGCATTGCTGTAGTCGCCGGCAATGTAGTCCGCATAGCCCTGCTTGAATCGATCGTCCTGGCTGTCTTGCGCCCGAACCACCATCGGTCCGCTGCACAACGCCAACAACAGCAGCGCGGCCTGAAAGCGCGTCGCGCGACCAGGGTGTCGCCGCCGCCGGCTGAGCCTTTCAGCCATGCTGGCGATTGAACGAACCGATGAACTCAAAGCCATACCCTCTCCTGAAAAATGCTTGCCACAGGCAATGCGGCAGGACGCTTGGCATTGCGCCGCGCCTGAAGCGTGAACCACAGGCGGGGCGCTATTATCCTGGCCCTCGGGACTTTGCGTGGCGCGCCGCAATCCATGACAACGTGCCGGCGTCGGCACCTCCAGATTCCACGACTTCGATCCCGGCCATCATCAATCCATAGCCGTGCTCCACATCCCATGCACAGCTGAAGTCCAGGCCGATATAGGGCGCGCCGTCCACGGGGTGAAGCGTAATGCTGTTCAGACGGACCCGCTTTCGCACGGTGTCCTCGTCCCAGTGCCGAGGCAACCGGAAGGCGTCATCGCTTAACACGATGCTCTCCTGCTCGGCACGCAGGCGTGGCAAATCCGCCAACATGGCGTCCATCACCGCCCGGTAGAACGCCGCGTCGTGGGCCAACAACCATTGGGCCGCCGCGATCATCATCGGCTCCGGCCGTTCGCCGCTGCCATCGTCGTTCTCGAACAAGGCGATGACCTCGCCAGGTTCCGCGATGCGATCATCGCGGGCGTAGCCCTTGGATGCCGCGAGGGAGTCGACGCCGCGCAATCGCGACGTGGCGGGAAGCGGCAACGCCGTCAGCCATACGCGCCAGCCATTTTGCTGCCCATAGAGCGTAGGCAGGCCCTGCACGGCAAGCGGCACATAGTCTGGTGGAATCTGCTCGGTATTCATCGAATCGCTCCTTCCATCTAGGTCGAGGCGTGCGCCAGCCCTAATCGCCAGGCACGGCGGTCAGGGCGGCCAGCGCCGCCAGCAAGGCCACGTCGGCGCCGGCTGGCGCGCTTGCCACTGTCATGCGCACCCGTTGTGCCAGGGTGCTGTTGAAGTCGGCCGCAAGATCGGCGCGCACCGTGATCTGCCGACTGGCATTGTCGAGCAGCATGTCGGGCGATATCCCCTCGTCCAGCCGGGCGCCGTTAGCGCGGTGCACGCGAGCGGTGGTAATCACCAGCGCGCCTTGGTTGGCGGGCAGTGGCAGCACGGTCTGGATCGTGCCCGCGCCCATGGTCTTCGTGCCGATCAGCAAGGCCCGCCCGTGGTCCTGGAGGGCGGCGGCCACGATCTCCGCGCCAGCACCGGTACGGTGATTGACGAGCACCACCACCGGCACGTCATGTGGCACGAGAGGGTCTCGGGCACGCAGGGACCGGGAATCGGCCGGGGTGCGGCCGCCCAGGCTGCCGATCGCGGATCCTTCGGGCAATATCAGGCCCGCGACGTGTTCGGCCACGTCGAGCAATCCGCCGACGTTGCCGCGCAGGTCCAGCACCAAGCCCGCCAGTGGCGCGACGGCGCGCGCGGACACTGCGTCGAGCGCGTCGCGCAGTTGGCCACCGGTTTTGCTGTCGAAGGCGGAAATCCGGATCACCGCGACCGCGCCGTCCCGCTCCCAACGCACCGTGGGTGGCGCCTGCACCGGCCCGCGCACGGGCTGCACCATGATCGTATCCGCCGTGCCCGGCCGCTGTAGCGTGAGCGTGGTGCGAGTGCCAGGCGTGCCGCGCAGCAACGCGACCGCTTCGGGCAGCGGTAGCCCCGCGGTGGCACGACCGTCCACTTGGGTCACGATGTCGCCGATCTGGATACCCGCCCGTTCGCCGGGGCTGCCGGGCAGAGGGCGCACGACCGTCAGGGCGCCGTCCCGGATCGACAGTTCGAGGCCCACCGACGCTGGCGGTGGTGCCAATTCGGCGCGGGTGGCCACACGGCTATGGGCGTCCAGACCCGCCATCATGCCGCGCAGGGTCGCGCTCAGTGCCGTCTGGCGCGACGCGCCGTCGGCAAAACGCAGGACCTCGTCGGCCAGGAGGCGGGTCTGCGGGGTGATGCCCTGGGTCTGGTGGCCGACCAGGACGGCCCGTTCAATCGCTGCCTGGTGTGAGGGTTCGTCGGCGCCGGGCAGTGCCTTGAGCTCGCGCAGGCCGTGCACCACCAGTGTGCGAGAGTCGAGCGGATCGACGTACCGGTCCACGATCTGGGTCATGGCGGCCGCGATCGTGGCTTCGACCTCTTGGCGCGCCATGGCGGCCGCAAGAGGCGCCTGCACGACGGCGCCCGCCAGCGCCACGGCACACAGCGACCGCCGCATCGCGGAACCGCGCCCGGCCAACAATTACTGCACCTTCACGCGCGCCGCCGCGCCGGGACGCGGTTTGAACCCGGGCACAGTCCAGCAGGAGAGGTGCGCTTGCGGCCTTGGTAACAAGGCGGTCCGGAGGGCCCAAGTCGGGAGGGCAAAAAGAAGTCTTGTCATTCTGCGGAATGAGGCGCGGACGCCCGAACTTTTGCGTGCGCCGATCTTAGCAGCCGGGGCCTTTGTCCGTCCGTTACAGGTGCGACAGAACGAACGCGCCACCCGCCCGCGCCGGCGCCACTACGAATGGCATCTTCCTGGCAAGCGCTGTTGCTTTGCCGATCGACTTCGATCCTAGACCGTCCCACGCGGTCTGGGAGCCACGGGAGGGCATGCCGATTCAGCCAACCGTACCTGTATCAATTCCAGCAGCGCGCGAACGCGCGCCGTCACGGAATGGCGATGGCTGTATGCCCCCAGCAATTGCAGGGGGGCGGGGCACAGGTCCAGTGGCACCTCGTGCAATCGGCCCGTAGCAAGATCTTCCTGGCAGGGATAGGCCGCCACAATCGCGAAGCCGATGCCTTGGCGTGCGCCTGCCACGGCCAACTCTCCGCTGTTGACCCGGTAGCGGCTGCGTACCGGCACCTTGACGATTTCGCCTGCGGCGTCCTGAAACTGCCAGGGCTGGCCCTTCAGCGCACTGAGGGTAGTGATACAGGGCAGAGATTTCAGCTCGCGAACGTGGCGCGGCATGCCGGTCCTGGCCAGCAAGGAGGGCGCAGCAACCACGATGCTGGGCAGTGTGGCGAGTTCGCGGGTGATGAAGGCACTGTCCTCCTGATGGCCCCGGTGGAAGACGATAGAAAGGTCAACGTCCTCTCGAAGCGCTTCCAGTCCGGTCATCCGGGTATCGCATTCCAGTTCGATGCCTGGATGGAGGCTACAGAATTCGGCGAGGATGGGAGCCAGCAGCCGTGGCGCTTCGCCGGGCATGCACATTTTCAAAGGACCACGCAGTTCGCGCTGTACCGCCCCAAGCTCTTCCTGCGTGGAGAGCAGCGCGTCAAGCAAGGGCTTGGCGCGTTCGTAGAGCAGTCGACCGGCTTCCGTCATACGCAGATGGCGGGTGCTTCGTTCCAGCAGGCGTGTGCCGAGTTTTCGTTCCAGTGCCGCAACGTGGCGGCTGACGTTGGATGAGGGGATAGCCAAAAGGCGCGATGCGCCGGCAAAGCTCTGCTCATCAACCACGGCGGTATAGACGCGAACGGTATTCAGATCGAGTGCATCGCGCATTGATTATCCCGCTTGAGGTATGAAAGTGTCCCATTTTTGCATGGTAGTTCTCTGGTGTGGCGAAATCTAAGATGCCATCTTGTTCGATGCGAGGCGGTGTGCCCCGCATCGAGCACCGTATGGACAGGAGAGATTCAGCGTGGAAATTGGAATACTTGGCGGCGGCATCGCGGGCCTGAGCGTGGCATTGGCTTTGCGCAAGCAGGGTTACCACCCTCGGGTCTATGAGCGCCGGAGGGAGCCGGCAACGATGGGGGCCGGCGTGACGCTTTGGCCTAATGCCAGCTTTGTGCTGGAAGAACTGGGGCTGTTGCAAGACATCGACGCCATTGGCGGTCGACCGCTGGCAATGCACCGCCAGGATGCGGTGGGCAATGCATTGGGAGGCCTCGATATTGCCTTGCTGGACCGGACGATGGGATACCCGACCTACACGGTGCTACGCCGGGACTTGCAGGCGGTGGTACTGGATCATGTCGTCCGGGCCGGGATACCGGTGGAGTTCGGACACCGGGCGGCGGGTATCGAGCTGGATGCCCATGGCAGGGCAGTGGCCCATTTCGAGAATGGTGCAAACATCCGCCCGGATCTGCTCATTGGCGCTGACGGCCGCATGGATTCCGTGGCTCGCAAGTTCGTCGCGGGTGACAACACACCTGTCTATCAGGGCTTCGTGAACTGGATTGGCGTAGCGCAGGGGCAGCATGCGCTGGTGGACGATATTTCGATTCAGGATTTCTGGGGGGCGGGCGAGCGCTTTGGTTGCGTCGCGATTCGACCCCAACTGGTGTATTGGGCTGCCGCCCAGGCTCGGCCCCTATCTGAAGCCATACCGACTGCGGATATACGCAAGGAGGTCGAAGATCTGTTCGCGGGATGGCCCGAACCGGTCGCGCAAATTATTCGTGCAACGCCCGCAAATGCCGTCCGGTTGATTGCGGTGCATGACCTGGAGCCGCTGCATACCTGGAATCGGGCGAATGTCCTGCTGGTTGGGGATGCCGCGCACGCGCCGTTGCCGACGTCGGGACAAGGGGCTTGCCAGGCGTTGGAGGATGCCTGGCATTTGGTCCGGTGCCTGGATGGCGCAAGCGGCAACCTGGATGAGACCTTTCGGGCGTTCACGGAGATCCGCAGCCCCAAAACTGCAAAGCTGGCGGAGCAAGGGCGGGTCTTCGCTCGTGGGCTATTCGCCACCGATCCTGAAGCCTGTCGCCTGCGCAACGAGCGGGCCAAGGCGTCCGATCCCGTGCGTGACGTGCAGGTCTTGACCGCAGGCTGGGGGCAGGGCCTGCCAATGCCAGGCTGTCGCGACAGCACGCCAGCGCAAGAGGGGGGCTTCGGCAGCCTGTACCGTACTGAATGACGTGCGCGGGATGTGCCTCATCAGGTGTGATGCAAACTCGAACGGCGGCATCGGGGCGGAAACGGGTTTGGTGTTCGGATCGGGGCGCAGCTCAGGCACTCGCCAGTTCCGGCGTGACAGGACGAAATGGCGCGATTCTCCGTGACGCCACGGGCTCATCGGCCGGCCGACAACCTTGCAAGCGGAACACCCCGACGGCCCCCAGCAATTGGGCGGCCTGCGCTTGCAATGCCGTGGAGGCGTTTGCGGCCTTCGCGACAAGTTCCGCGGTTTGCCGAGTGAGTTCGTCCATCTTGGCCACCACCCGATTCACTTCCTCGATATCCGTGCTTTGAACGCGGCCGGCATCGCCAATTTGGCCGACGATACAGGCGACCTCGTCAATACTGGAAACGACTTCACGGATCATGCTTGCGGCCTCGTCAGCCTGACGGAATCCATTGTTGGTCTTCTCCAATGAATCCTGGATAAGGCCTCGAATCTCGCGTGCCGCACCGGCGCTGCGTTGGGCCAGCGCGCGTACTTCGGAAGCAACCACCGCAAAACCCTTGCCGCTTTCACCCGCGCGGGCCGCCTCCACCGCTGCGTTCAAGGCCAGGATGTTGGTCTGAAACGCGATACTGTCAATCACACCGATGATTTCAGAGATCCTTTGCGCTTCCTGCTGGATTTCTCCCATCGCGGTCGCCACGCCAGCGACTGCCGTGCTTCCCGAGCCGACAATCTGGCGTGCCTGCCCCGTCAGTTGCTGGGCCTGCAGGGCATGGGCAGCGTTGCCTTGGACATTGGCTGCCAAGTCGCGCATCGACGCCACGGTCTGCTCCAGCGAATCGGACTGGGTGCGTGAGCGCTCCTCCAGCTCAAGGTTGTCCTGCATCATGTCGCGAGCAGCCGCCGACAACGTCGTCGCCGTCGCTTGAACTTCACTCATGGTCCGATGCACCGCGTCCATGGTGGTCTGGAAAGTGCGGCCGACGCCGCTTTCCATGTCCAAGCCGCCGAATCGCAGGTCGAAGATCCCTGGCTCCCGTCCGATGTGTGCGCTAAGCCGCGCCAGTTCTTCGGCGGCGACTGCTGCGCGCTCCATCCTCCAGGCCAGCCAACCCAACGCCACAGCCTGCACTACCACATAGGCTGCATGCAAAAGCACCATGCCCATGCTGGGCTCCGTAAAACAGAACGCACCATATCCCCACTGCTGTAAAAAATTGAAGGACAGGTGATGCACCGCGATAACCAGGGCCGCGCACAGAATGGTGCGCCAGTCCCGATATGCCAGTAGCAAAGAGAGCATTACGAAGATGCCGAAGTGGATTTCGGTCATGCCCGACATGAGGTGGATGTGTAGCCCCGCAAAGACCATCAGTGCGCACGCGATGGCCAAGCGCGTGCAGAGTTTGCCGGGGCGCCAGAGGATCAGGAGCGTGGGCAGGCCAGCCGCCATTGCGCCGACCGTGGCAGCGGCGGCCCACCGGCCATACTGCGGCGCCATGCACAGGCTGACGACAAATAACATCCAGAGCAACGGCAACATCGCACGGTCGGTCCGGCGATACGAGTCTTCCAGCAAACGGTCTGCGGTACGCATTGGCTGATCCTTCGGCAGAGGGGCGCGCGAGAGACGGCGCAATGCTAATTTTGATATATAAATAACTAATTGTGAATATTTATTCCAATTTATTTGACTCTGTCCGGGGGATGGGGGCGCCCGGCGTCCAGCTGGCCGAGCGGCGGAAGTCCGCGGCCCGCATCGCGCGCTACGGGCGCGATCACCACCTGGCCTGAATCGCTTAACAATCTTTGACGTGCAAGTTCTGACAGTTGCGACACACTGTAATCTTTTCCAACACATACGCGGTTTACAGGCTGGCGGCGGACACAGGACCAAGCGCCGGGGGGAAGGGCTATCGCCCTGATGGCTCTGCGCTCTCGTCCGACCTTTTCCACGTACTCACCCATCTATGCCTGTAACCCTGCTCGAATGGTCTGTGCCCGCGGCTATCCTGTTGTGCGCCATCGGACTTGGCGGCGCGCGTTTCCTTGGCTTCGACACGCTCAGGTGGGCCGGCGCCCTGGGTTCCCTGGGCACTGGCTATGCCTTCATGCTCGTACAGGCCAGCGAGCTTTCCCCGTATAAACAAGTCGTCGAGGACGCTTTCATTCTGGGCGGCGTCATGTTGGCTTGTCGCGCACTTCAGAGCCGTCGCCGCAGGCAGCCGCCTCCTTACATTGATGTTGCGATCCTGCTGGCCTCCACGGCAATGGTAATCGTCTCAATCGTGCTGTTTGCCAGCGTAAAGCTGGAAACGTTCTTCGTTCAGGCCTGTTGCGCGCTCGTGATCTGGCGGACCACGTTCTCCTTTTCAAGGCAGGTCGTTACGACGTCGGACAAGGTGCTTGCCGCCGCATTCCTCTTTATCGCCCTGGTCTTGACGGGTCAATGCATCTTGTACCTTGCCGCTCCGACACCTTATCTCCCACTGGGGGAATGGCGCACTTCCGTCTGGGGGACTTTGATCCAGTACACGGGGCTACTTGGGAGCATTGTCCTGACCTTCGCAGTCTTCATGGCGACAAGCTACGACGCCATCGAGAGATACCGTCACCAAGCCCACACCGACGCCTTGACCGGGCTGCTGAACCGGCGGGGTCTCGATAGCCTGCTGGCCTCCGTTTCCAGGCGCCCCTTTCCGGATGCGGCAGTGCCGACCGCGCTGATCATGGCCGATATCGACAATTTCAAACGCATTAATGATGTCTTCGGCCACGCGTTTGGCGACAGGGTGCTCGCGCGCTTTGGCGCTTTGCTCCGGTCAGAAGCAGACGGCCACATTTGCGCTGCCCGGCTGGGAGGGGAAGAGTTCCTATTGCTGCTGCCCGCGGAAAATCTGGAGGCCGCCGCCGCAACCGCCGAGCAGATCCGTACGAATTTCTTCGCGCAGCGCTGGGCCCCGCACGCACCCAACTCGTGTTTCACGGCCAGTATGGGGGTGACCCTTGTACAAGCGGGAGAACCTGTCGCCAGCGCGATGAAGCGAGCAGACGACTTGCTCTACGAGGCGAAACGACGAGGCCGGAATTGCACGGTGGCGAGTGCAGCGGCCGATGACCCCGTACATGGCCTGTCCGAAAAGTCGTGTCAGGCTACGATTTTGGTGGCGAAACCGTAGCCTGACACCCGATCTCCGAGGACGAGGGGGTTGTCGCCGATCACCACCATCAGCAGACCGAATGGAGGACGAACCGGTCCATCTCGCCTTCAGGCAGGTAGGGCTCGGCCCGCAAGGTCACGGTGCGCCCCGCGAAACGCTCATCGGCCTCATCCAGCATGCGCACGCCGGTAATCGGATCGGCGATGCAGAAGCCCTCCACCGACATGGCAAGATTGTCGAAGGCCGCCTCTGTGGCGGCGTAGCGCCCGGGGCCGCCGTTCAAGCGTTCCAGCAACGCCAACGCCTCCAGCGCGCCAAGCGACAGTATGTCCTTGCCATCAAGAAATAGCGGACGCTGATTCTGAGCCGGCATGATTTCGGCCAGGCGCTCCGCCTGGTATCCCAGTATGAGGCCCGGATTACCGCGCGTTTCGGTCACGCTGTCAGCGGAAGGGCCGCTTTGCGTATAGACGCTGATGAACGCCTGCTTTTCCTCGTCGCTCATCGCGTCGCCGAACTTCTCCAGCGTGTCACGCAGGAGATCATCCGAGACTCTATTATTGCCACGCCCGGTAACGGCGCCGTACGTGCCGGACAGCGCATTCACCTGCGCCGCGGACATGCCGAATTTGAGTTGCCCCAGCCCCTTGCCGGGAAAAACAGTCCAGTCGCTTTCTGCAGCCATCTCAATCCCTACGTAGTCATTAACCGGCATGGCACGGCCCGAGGCTTCCGCCCCCCCTTTGCAGCAGGGGTAGACCCAACCGTCGAGCCACCCAGCCGCCACTCTTTTGTCCGGAAATAATGTGGGCAGTTCACGAATTTCCCCGTACCCACACACGTCGACGAAGCCCGATGTCCATCCTGTATTTGTAGCCTCACACCATGCTCCGTACCGTCAGTAGCGGATGCGTTCGTGGCTAGGAATGGTGTCCAGTATAGTTATCGGATGAAATTATTAGCTATCTCCGGTAGTGCAAGAGTTGCATCTACCAACACCGCTTTGCTCACGGCTTTGCAACACATAGCTCCCCCTGATTTAGAGATTGAAGTCTTTCATCAGATTGCGGAATTTCCGGTCTTTTCACCGGACTTGGAAGGAGATCTGACTCCTGAGAGCGTGCGTGCGTTTGTCCAGAAAGTGCAAGCAGCAGAAGGACTGTTGATTTCCAGCCCCGAATATGTGCGTTCCATTCCCGGCGGCCTCAAAAATGCAATAGATTGGCTCATTTCGGGGGAGCAGATTGTTCAAAAACCTATAGCGCTCGTTCATGCGTCACATCGGGGTGACGACATGCTGGAAGATATGCGACGGGTTCTCGCTACAGTCAGTTCAAATTTTAATAGTGGTCTATTTCTTCGCTTGCCACTGATGAAGGAGACAACGGAGTCCATACGGGAAATCGTAAATGGCCCGGATGTGCATCCTGAGGCTACGAAATTCCTTCTTGAATTCCGTGAGTTTTGCCTGTTCGCTCGCGGAGAGTGATCGGCCGCTCAGCGTCGAAAGCTGCCGCTCGACGGTGGCGGCTCGCGGCCAGGAACGGTCGTTTGGCATCGAAGCCGCCGATCGCCCCTGGCCAGGCGTTCAGGCCGTCAAGAAGCGCGTGACTTCGGCCCAATCATTAGTCGACAGGGCGACGTCCTCGTAGTCGCCGGCTTCCTCGTCGTAGCGCGAAACGCAGAAGCGCTGGCTCCTGCCGGATTCGCGGTCGGCATAGTTGGCGTAGTCGATATACACTTTCAAACCGCGCTCCTTGTTCTCGAAAGAAGGCGCTGCATCGATGTAGCTCGACGCGTCGAAATACCCTTCGGGCAGGGGCGGCAGGGTGGTTATGTCGAAGTCGGGAAATTCCCGACGCAGTCGTTCAAGGTTCATAAGGGAAGCATATGGAGGCAGGAGACCTGACATTTTACGTCGCTCCGTGCCAGCCGCCACGATGTCCCTTTGCTGCTCCGCACCAGCGTGCGTTTTCTCGGCATTCCACTACCAGCGCAACGTCCGCGCCGTACGCCACGCCAACACCCACACCCCCGCCGCCGCAACGCCCAGCGCGGTCAGCATCCAGGCCTGACCCGCCGTATCCATCAGCACGCCGGCCGCCAGCGGCAGCAGGATGCGCGTCAGCGAAAACACGCTGGACTGGATGCCGTAGTCCAGCGCCTGCAAGCCGGGACGGGCATGCGACATCATCAGGCTGAACCGCCGCCGGCGATGGCGCCCAGGCACAGCGCCATGGACCGGATGCCGCCTGCCCAGGCGCGGCTGGTCGCGGGCAGGACCCGGATCGCCAGCGCGTTGACCGGCACGTCGGCCCATGTGCCGGCCAGGGCTGCGGCCGCGGCCAAGGCGAACAGCACGCGCCCGTCGTCCAGCAAGTCGCGCCACCCCAACGCGCACAGCACCGCCGCATACGCCGACAACAGGCCGACCGCCCAGACGCGATAGTTGCCACGCGGCCGTGCGGGGCGGTCCAGGGGCAGGGCGAAGAGGAACTTGAATACGGTGGGCAGGCTGGCCAGCTGGAACAAGCCGATGGCCGTGCCGGACCAGCCGTGGTGGCGCAGCACCAGCGGCAGGCCCAGCCACAGGTACACGCCCGACCGTGACCTGACCGTGCAGTACCTGTGCCTGGCCACGGGCTTGAACGAATTCAAGTTGAAGGAGGGGTTCCGCAAGCTCTATGGGACCAGTCCGCACCGGCTGCTGACGGAACTACGGATGCGCCGGGCGTGGGAACTGTTGGAAACCGGTTGCCAGGTGGCGCAGGCCGCGTATCGCGTGGGCTACCGGCATCCCGCCAATTTCAGTGCCGCGTTCACGCGCTTCCATGGCCGCGCGCCGAAGTCCGTGTTCGGCAAGCGGCGCCGCTGATGTCGGGCCAGGCTTACCGCGTGGCGTGCGCCGCGCGGCGCCGGGACACGCTCTCCCAGACGGCCACCCCCATCATGATCAGCGTGGTCAGGCCGCCCACCATCAGGTTGTCGGTCACGTAAGACACGGGCGCCAGCACGGCCAGCAGCACGAGGCCAATCACATGCGACAGCGGGAAGCGGGCGTATACCACCGTCTTGTAGATGCCGTTGCCCAGCAGGTAGAGCGCGGGGCCGCCGATCAGCGCCGCTGCCGCCGGGGTGGCGATGCGGCCGTCGGGATGCAGGATGACGAGTTCATTGGCCACCGCCGACACGATCACGCCGGCAATCAGGATCACGTGCACGTAGTGGAAATACGCGCCGATGCGGCCGGGATCCGAGGAATGCACGATGGCTTCGCTGCCGTCCTTGCTGCTGGTGTCGAAATACACCCACCACATCGCCGCGGTGCCCAGGAAGGCCACCAGCAGCGCGATCAGCGTGGGGGCGTCCCAGTGCGGGTGTTCGCCCAGCGTGGCGCCGGTGATCAGCAGGGTTTCGCCCAGCGCCACGATCACGAACAACTGGCACCGTTCCGCCAAATGGCCGCCTTCGATCGTCCAGTCGCTGGTGTAAGAGCGCCCCATGCCGGGCAGGCGGAAGCCGAACATCGGCGAGATGTACTCGCACGCCACGGCCAGGATCCACAGTGCCAGCCGCGCCTCGCCCGAGGCCAGGCCGCCCGCGATCCACAGCACGGCGGAAATACAGAGCCAGCCCAGCATGCGCCGGAAATTGTCCGCCAGGGGATGGTTCGGCCCCAGATGCAGCACGATGAACACGGTGCGCCCGACCTGCAGCATTGCATAGCAGACGGCAAAGATCAGGCCGTTGTCGCCAAAGGCTCCGGGCAAGACCGCGGCCGCGATCAGGCCCACCAGCATCACCGCGAACAGCATGATCCGCATGGGGATGGCGTCGGGATCGAACCAGTTGGTGACCCAGCACGTGTACTGCCACCCCAGCCAGACCGCGAACCACAGTACCAGCGTATGCACCGCGCCCATCAGCGTCAGGTCGTGCAGCAGGCTGTGCGACAGCTGCGTCACGGCAAAGACGTAGACCAGGTCGAAGAACAGTTCCACATAAGTGACGCGGGCTTCGTGGCCGTCTCGGCGGCGTAGCAGCGTGGCGCTGGCAAGGAAGTTCATGGCGGGCGCGTCCGGTAGGGGGGGGCGCTGCCAGATTACTGCAAGGCGCAAGCGGTGCAATGTCAATGATTCAAAAGGGTCGCCCGGCGTCGCGCGGACGCCACGTTGGGTGACGCTCGGACGCTCCCGGCCTTAATGGGTCAGCCGGCCGCCGCTGACCATCCAGCGCGTCCCGAACCGGTCCACCAGCGCCCCATACGCCTCGGCCCAGAACGTCTTTTGCAACGGCATGGTCACATTGCCGCCATCGGACAATTGCTCGAACACCCGTTGCGCGTCCGAGACAGTGGGGTAGGCCAGCGACAACGCCATGCCTTTCTTGCCGGGATAGGGATGCCCGGCGGTGGCGTCGCTGCCCATCAGGGTCTGCTCGTCCAGCGCCAGCCGCGCGTACATGATGCGTTCGGCGTCTTCGGCCGACAGGGTGGGCATGGACGCGTCGGGCGGGGCGTCGGCGTAGCGGATCATGGCTTCGATCCGGCCGCCCAGCACGCGCTCGTAGAAATGCAGGGCGTCGGCGCAGTTGCCGTCGAAGCTGAGGTAGGCGGAGAGTTGGGGCATGATGTCTTCCTGGTTGGGCGGGGCAGGTGCCGGGGCAGCCGTTGCCGATCTATGATGGAAGGCCAGACCCGTGATACTGAGAGGAGCCCGGCCATGCAACAAGGTAGCTGCCACTGTGGACAGATCCGATTTGAAGTCGATGGCGATGTGTCGCAGGTTCTGGAGTGCAACTGTACGCACTGTAGCCGCAAAGGCTATTTGTTGTGGTTCGTGCCGCGCGCGCAGTTGCGCATCACGTCGCCCACGCAAAGCCTGTCGACGTACAAATTCAACAAGCACGTGATTGCGCACCATTTTTGCGCCCATTGTGGTTGCGCGCCGTTTGGTTTCGGGGCCAGCCCCAAGGGTGAAGAGACCGCGGCGGTGAACGTGCGATGCCTGGAAACCGTGGACATCAATGCGTTGACGCGCATTCCCTACGATGGCCGCAATGTGTGAAATCCAGATTCTGACCCCTGATCACTCTAAAGGAACCTGCGCATGAGCACGGTCAAATTGCTGTCGGACGACGAGGTCCGCGAAAGCCCCGAGGCGTGGGCGGTATTCGAAGACATCCGCGCCACCCGGAAATCCGATTTCGTGAACAATTTCTGGCGCGCGCTGGCCAACGATCCGGCGCAGTTGCAGCGCGTCTGGGCGCAATTGAAGCAGGTGATGATGGCGGAAGGCGAACTGTCGCCGCTGGTGCGTGAAATGATCTACATCGCCGTGTCTACGGCCAACGGATGCTCGTATTGTGTGCATTCGCACACGGCGGCGGCCAAGGCCAAGGGCATGACCGGCGGCCAGCATGCTGAACTGCTGTCGGTGATCGGCATGGCGGCGCAAACCAACGCGATGGTGACCGCCATGCAGGTGCCGGTGGACGCCGCTTTCGAGGTCAATTAGGAGACAGCCATGGCGCTGATCCCGCTGTTCCCCCTATCCAACGCGCTGTTTCCCGCCGGCGTGCTGCACCTGCGGATTTTCGAGGTGCGTTATCTGGATATGATCCGCCGCTGCATCGCGGACGGCAGCGAGTTTGGCGTGGTGGGATTGCTGGCGGGCAGCGAGGTCCGTTCGCCGGAAGGCGTCGAGACCCTTGCACCGGTGGGCACGATGGCGCGCATCGCCGCATGGGACGCGCCGATGCCGGCGTTGCTGCAGGTGCGGTGCATCGGCACCAGCCGTTTCCGGCTGCTTTCCAGCGAGGTGGCAAAATACGGCCTTTGGATGGGCACCACCGAGCCCATCGCCGACGACCCGCCCACACCCGTGCCGGGGGCCATGCAGACCAGCGCTGATGCACTGGGCCGGCTGGTGGCGCAATGGCAGCAGGACGGCGTGCCGGCCGACCGGATGCCGCTGGCGCCGCCGTATCGGCTGGACGACTGCGGCTGGGTGGCGGACCGCTGGTGCGAGCTGCTGCCGCTGCCGCCGGACGACAAGGCCCGGCTGCTGGGCCTGACCGACCCGGTGGCGCGGCTGGCGGCCATTCAGGACCTGCTGCGCGGCCAAGGGCTGGCATAGCGGGTCGCCGGTGGAAACGCCGGGCGAGTAACCTTTTTGGACATCATGGATATCAGGATTGACGAGGGCCTGCGCGCCTATATTGACCCCTTGACCGAAGACGAGCACGAGGCGCTGGAACGCAGCCTGCTGGCCGAGGGCTGCCGCGACGCGCTGGTGCTGTGGGGCGACCTGCTGGTGGACGGGCACAACCGCTACGCCATCTGTCAGAAGCACGGCATCGAATTCCAGACCCGCCAGAACACCACGTTCAAGTCGATCGAAGACGTGCATCTGTGGATGATCGAAAACCATCTGGGCCGGCGCAGCGTGTCGGACTTCCAGCGGGGCGTGCTGGCGTTGCGCAAGAAAGAGATTCTGCTGGCGCGCACGCCTCCCGAAGGCAGTGCGCCGCCCGAGGCCGGGTCGGCTGACACCGCATCGTCCGACGGTTCGCCGCCTTGGGACGAGGATGCTTCGGGCGCCGCTGCGTCGGGTGCCGACGGCGCGCCGCGACTGCCCCCGAACATCTCCTGGACGCCGCCCGTGCCCAGCCGCCAAGCGCTGGCGCGTGCGGCGCGCATCAGCAGCAATACGCTGGGCCAGATCGAGAAGATCCAGAAAGACGCCGCCCCGGAACTGGTGCGCGCGGTGAAATCGGGCGCGATTTCGATCAACGCCGCGGCTGCGGTGGCGTCATTGCCGCCCGAGCGCCAGGCGGCGGCCGTGGCTGGCGGCAAGAAAGAACTGCAGCAGGCCGCGCGCGAAGTGCGCCAGGCCAAGGCGCCGCCGCCCCGCGAAGCCCCGCCCGAGGTGCCGATTGAAAGCATCGCCGACCTTCCCGCGGAAGTGGCGCGGCTGCGCGGCGTGCTGGCGCGTTTGACGGACGAGCGCGACCAATTGAAGAAGAAGGTGATGCACCTGACGATCGCGCTGTCGGAAGCCCGCAACGGGGGCAGCGCGGGCGACGATTAAGGCGGAATACCGGATGGGAGCGCGAATATGGGATAACCCTTATTCGCGCCAAAAAAGGTGTCGGACTACAAGAAAAAAGGTGTCGGACTACAACGCTTTTTCGGAGGGGAACGTGAGCACCCCTTATGCCTGTGGCGAGTTCCCTTGCCGGATCAACTTGAAAATCATGTAACGGCTGCGACTGCGAGCAGGTGATTCGAAAAGCTGACTTCGGTTTCGCATCGCCAAGTTGCCCATAACTTGCACCCCTCGGCCGAGCCCATGTCCAACTCCAGGGCCAGCCAGTTGCGCGCTGCCATGACATGTTTGTCGTGCCCAGGGAAAGGCATCACTTCCGCAACGTACTGCACGTCGATGTTTTGAGCTTGCTTGGCATTGTTGTTCAACCAGGAGAGAAACAGCCGCTCCATCACACCCATGAGCGAAGGATGAACCACGGCGGACGACGTGAACTGGTGGATCTGGGACCACGTCTCTGTTGCAGGCAGGTCCTTGCGGTAGGCCGTGCCCCAGACTGCAACGTGCACGTCGCCCGACACTAGGGACACACGGATCTTCTTGTCGCGCGCCAATTGGGAAAACACTTCCAGGAGGCGTTTGCGCTCACCTTCGTGGTCGTCGTGGGACCAGTGGTCCTTCAAGTCGTCGGCATTGCTGTCCGTGACGTGGTCTTGCCCGAACTTGTCCATCAGCAACTCGGCCAGGGGCAGTTTGGGGTGCACTACGGGCACCGAGGACATGAGCAGAAGATGCTGGCAAGCACTCTTGGGTTGTGCGCCCGCGTTGCCGGATTCCAGGCTGTCGGTCCAATGCTTGATTTGGCCCCACGTGTCCGAGCCCATCACCTGCGTCCGCGAGCGTTCCGTGCGCAGATCGGCCGCCATGATGGCCATCGGCCCGATGGCGTACGCGAAAGTGAATCCCGGCTGGCCGTCCAGCAGGGGCAGCGCCAACGCATCCTTGGCGAGTACCTGACTCCACACGATGGGCTTGAGCAGCGGGTCTTGTCGGGAAAAACCCGCGGGCGTCGTGTCTTCCTGTTGGGGCAGGTCGTCCAGCGCATGCTGCATCTGAAACACCCAGAAGGCGCGTCGGGCGTGGCGGAACATCGTCTGAAAGAGTGGGCTGTTCTGCATCTCGCAGCTGTACGAACCCCAGCCGTCGAAGATGTCGTGGTCGTCCCACATCATGACGGTCGGCATCGACGCCATCGCCGCGCTCGCATCTAGCGTGGCCGTTGGCGACGACCAGGGCTTGCGCTCGCTGGGCAGCCAGCGTTGCTTGTACAGTCCGAAGTAGTAGGCCTCGATCTCGCGGTCCAGCGCCTTGGTGACCTTGAACTCCAATTGCGCCTGCCGAGGCAAGGCCACCCACCGGCGCAGCGCCTTAACGTCTTCCCAGATCGAGTCGAAGTAGATCTGGTCGCCTCCCATGAGCATGAGATGAAAGCGCTGCAGGCCCTTGTCATGGATGCGCTTCTCATGCCACAACTGCTCTTTGTCCAGCAGCTTGGTTTCGCCTGCACCCTGTTCTTTTCGCAGTTCGCGGTCGTGGCTGTAGAGCAGGTCTTCCCACACCGCGTCCGACGTCCGGATGAGCTTTCGCATCACGGCCGGGTCCGAAAACCCATTGCACGACACATAGGCCATGCGCGGCGCGAAATCCTTGCCGGGTACCGTCATCCGCCACGTCAATCCCCCTGAAATACCGTAACTTACGGTGCGCTCGTTCTTCAAGACCTTGCAGGACAGGTCGTAGCGCAGATAGCGTTCGCCGTTGATGGCCAACAGCTCCTTTGGCGCGGCGCAAGCCTTGCCGTCGACCTCCAGTGCAGGCGTGACGGCGCCCGCCTTGAGGCCCACCAGCGCGCTTACTTTCCAGACGTCACCTTTTCCGATACCACGGAACGACAACACAGGCCCCAGTAGCAGATCTTTTTCATTCATGATCAGCCTCCTCAGCTAGTCATTTCTTTCGCTACTACCTTGACGATCCGGGTGCGAGCAATTCACGCCGCCTCCCACAACGCCGCTGTCAGACCCAGCAACAGCAGCATCGCCGACCCGATGAACCATCGCACGGTTTTCCGGTATTCATCCTCGGCCTCATCCTCCAAACGCAAGGCGCGGTAAAGCGCAATTATCTGCAGCAGGCTGGCGAGCAACAAGGACACGCCTGGCAGCACGGACAGCGCGCTCCAATCGCCCGGCGCGTCCAAGCCCCAGTAGCGCAGGAAACCCAGCGAAAAGCCCAGCAATACCGTGATGGCCGTAATCAATCCCGCCCGATAGCCCTGGGGCAGTGCGCGTGGCCCGTGGCTGCGGGTCCGTGCCAAGTCGTCGTCTGGCGTTTCCGGTGTCATCATTGAGATACTCCGCACTGAGTACGCTACGGCCTACCCGCTACCGGTTGATGTGGGAGCGAAAACTGAACTCCTGCTGTCACGCGGGGTCAGGTTGAATTGATTATGGCTGATATCACCGCGCACGGTGGCTGTTGAATCCCCCGTGTTGCAGCCCTGTGCCTTGTCGCCTTGCTTGCCGGCTGATCGTCGACCGGTTCAACGTACGATGCTCTCCTCCCGACAGTGGGCGGGCGGGGGCGCAGCGTCAATGGCAGTGCCCAAGCACGAATAAGGGATAACCCTTAAATCTAAAATGTACGAATAAAATTCCTGAATCATCGGGAATTTATATCGTTTTGAGGAACCCCCCCTGGGGCCTTGTAATGCGTGTTCGCTTAACGCCGTTCACGCATTTACACAGACTTCCTCATGAATCCCATCGGATACCGCATTCTTCCCCGTTCCGGCCCGGCCGTCGCCGCCGACGTGCTGGCCGGCTTCGCCGCCATCGGCTCGGCCCAGATCAGCGACTGCATGAACCGCCTGTACGGCGTCAGCGGGCTGCGTCCGCTGCATGCCTGCAACCAGCGCACGGTGGGCTTGGCGCTCACCGTCAAGACCCGCCCGGGCGATAACCTGATGATCCACAAGGCGATTTCGCTGGGTGGCGCGGGCGACGTGATCGTCGTCGACGGCGCGGGCGATATCAGCAATGCGCTGGTGGGCGAGCTGATGATGATGGATGCGCAGTCGCGCGGGATCGCAGGTTTTGTGATCGACGGCGCGGTGCGCGACCTGGATGTGTTCGCGCAGGGCGAGTTCGGTTGCTATGCGCGGGCCGTGTCGCACAAGGGACCGTACAAGGATGGTCCGGGCGAAATCAATGTGCCGGTGTCGGTGGGCGGCCAGGTGGTCAACCCGGGTGACGTGGTGGTGGGCGATGCCGATGGCGTGGTGGTGATTCCCGCCCAGCATGCCGCGGCCGTGTTGGCTTTGGCGCAGAAGAAGGAAGCCGACGAGGCGGTGGCGAAGGAGAAACTGCGCGCCGGCACCTATACCAAGCCCTGGCTGGAAAAGACCCTGGCCGAGAAGACGGGAGCCGCGAAATGAGCCAAACCCCGCAAACCACCGGCATCGTCGCCGACCGTATCAAGCGCATCAAGCTGTCGCCCAGCGTGGCGGCGCGGGCCATCATTGCGGAACTGCGCGAGCAGGGGCGCCGCATTATCGATCTGACGATCGGGGAGCCGGATTTCTCGACGCCGGAACATATCCGCCTGGCGGCCACCGCGGCGATGAACCGGGGCGAGACCAAGTACCCGCCGGCCCAGGGCACCGTGGCGCTGCGCCGCGCTGCCGCCCAGCATTTGCTGGAAGCCACCGGCGTTGACTATCCGGCAGGGCGCATCATTGTCAGCACGGGCGCCAAGCAGGTGATCTTCAATGGCCTGGCCGCCACGCTGAACGAGGGCGACGAGGTGCTGATCCCCGCGCCGTTCTGGGTGTCGTACCCGGACATGGTGCTGGTCAACGGCGGCACGCCGGTCGCGGTACAGACCTCGCCCGCCACGGATTACAAGGTGACGCCCGAAGCGCTGGAGCGCGCCATCACGCCGCGTACCAAGTGGCTGATGATGAACGCGCCCAGCAACCCGACGGGTTCGGTCTATAGCGCGGACGAGCTGCGCGGCTTGGCGGAGGTGCTCAAGCGCCATCCGCACGTCTGGCTGATGACCGACGACATCTACGCCCGCTTGAACTTCACCGGCGAACCGACGGTGCATCCGTTGCAGGTCGCGCCGGAACTGGCCGCCCGCACGCTGGTGGTCAATGGCGTGTCCAAGGCTTATGCCATGACGGGCTGGCGCATCGGCTACGGCGCAGGTCCCGATGAACTCATCAAGGCGATGGCGATCCTGCAATCGCAAAGCACATCGGGCGCATCGTCCGTGAGTCAGGCGGCAGCGCTGGAGGCCTTGTCGGGTCCGCAGGACTGCGTGGCCGAGTTTGCCCGCGTGTTCCGCGAACGCCGCGACCTGGCAATCGCCGAATTGTCCGGCACGCCGGGCCTGGACATCGTCGTGCCGCAGGGCGCGTTCTATGTGTTTCCGGACTGCTCGGGCCTGTTGGGCAAGAAGACGCCGGCGGGCGACCTGATCGCGACCGATACCGACCTGACGCACTATCTGCTGCGTGAAGCGGGCGTTGCCGTGATCGACGGCCATGCCTATGGCGCGCCGGGCACGTTCAGGTTGTCGTTCGCGGCTTCGATGGACGATATCAAGCAGGGCTGCTCGGCTATCCGGGAAGCTTGCGCCAAGCTGGCCTGAGGCCGGGATAAGCAGTCAGTTCACCATACAACCATACAAGGGGAATCAACCATGAAACGCCACACTCTCTTCGCAGCCTGCCTGGGCCTGGCCACCTTGGCGCTGGGCGCCGCCGCCCAGGCTGATCAGGTCGATGACATCAAGGCGCGCGGCGAACTCGTCTGCGGCACGCTCGGCACCTCGCAGCCGTTCAGCTTCCAGGACGGCGCCACGCGCCAACTGGTGGGCTACGACGTCGACGTGTGCAAGCTTGTCGCCGACAAGCTGGGCGTGAAGATCAGCTACAAGCTGCTGTCGGTGGCGGCGCGCGTGCCGGAGCTGAACGAAGGCCGCGTGGACATCCTGGCGGCGAATCTGGGCTATTCGCCTGATCGCGCCGAGCAGATCGCTTTCAGCCACGCGTACTACGTCAGCCCGCAAAAGCTGCTGGTGCGCAAGGGGTCGGGGCTGGATTCGGTGGAAGCGCTGAACGGCCGCCGTATCGGCGCCACCAAGGGGTCCAGTTCAGAGCGTGAGATCAAACGCATCCTGAACAAGTCGCAGGTCATCGGCTACGGCGACAGCTCGGCCACCTATCTGGCCTTGCAGCAGAAGAAGGTGGACGCGCAGTTCGCCTCGGAACTGGTGCTGGCGCGCCTGGTGCTGCAAAGCCCGCCGACCGCGCCCGTCAGCGTGATCGCCAAGTCGGTGTTCGACGAACCCTGGGGCTTGGGCGTGCGCAAGTCGGAACCGCGTTTCCTGCAGACGGTGAACCAGGCGCTGGACGAAGCGGAAAGCTCGGGTGCTGCCGCCAAGTTGTTCGACAAGTGGTTCGGCCCCGAAACGCCGTACAAGCTGGAACGCGGCTTCAAGATCGGTCCCATCGCCGGCTGAAAGACCGCTGACCCCAGCGCGGCCCGCATGTCTCCGTCACGGTTTCCGGCATCCCCCCAGGTGGGCGGCCGGAACCCGTGACGTTTGGCGTGGGCCGCGCGATAGCAGGAGATTGATTGCTTTATGAGCCTACTTGACGCTTCCCAATACCAGCTGCTGGCCAGCGGCATGGTGGTCACCGTGCAGCTGTTTCTGGTTGCCTGGGTGATGGCCTTCACGATCGCGGTGACGCTGGTCGTAGTGCGCGCCACCAACCTGGCGCCGTGCCGCTGGGTGGTCGACGCCTACGTGGAATACCACCGCAACGTGCCGCTGCTGGTGCAGGTGCTGTTCTGGTATTTCGGCATGCCTGAACTGCTGCCCGAGGGCTTTCGCATGTGGCTGTACGAGCACAACGCCGAGATGTCGCTGGCGGCGATCGCGCTGGCGCTGGGGTCGGCCGCCTACATCGCGGAAGACATCCGCAGCGGGCTGCGCGCCATTCCCGGCACGCAGTTCGAGGCGGCCCGTGCGCTGGGCGCCAGCTATCTGCAATGCATGCGCTTCGTGATCGTGCCGCAGGCAGTGCGCATCTCGATTCCGCCGCTGGTGGGCCGCGCGCTGCTGCTGTTCAAGAACACCAGCGTGGCCATGGCGATCGGCGTGATGGAACTGACCTACCAGGCCCGCGAGATCGAAAACGAGACCTACCGCACCTTCGCCACCTTCGGCGCGGCGACGATCATGTACCTGCTGGGATCGTTCCTGATCATGGCGATCGGATCGCGCATCTATGCCCGTTATCGTCTGAATCGCGGAGGCCACGGTGCTTGATCTGCTCTTGCAATACTGGCCCACGCTGCTGGTCGGCCAATACCCCAACGGCCCGCTGGGCGGACTGGTCCTCACGCTGATCCTGGCGGCGCTTGGCCTGGCGATGTCGATGCCGCTGGCGTTGTTGGTCGCGCTGGCCCGGGTCAGCCCGTTCGGCTGGCTGCGCGTGGCCAGCAAGGCGCTGGTCAACGTGGTGCGCGGCATGCCGCTCCTGATGCTGATCTTTTGGGCCTACTTCGTGGTGCCGAAACTGACCGGCCAGGTCGTCAGCGGTTTCTGGACGTTGATCTTCGCGTTGGTGGTCTATGAAAGCGCGTACCTGTCGGAAGTGATCCGTTCGGGCATCGAGGCGGTGCCGCGCGGCCAGATCGAGGCGTCGCGCTCGCTGGGCGTGGGCTACTGGACGACGATGCGCAAAGTGGTCTTGCCGCAGGCGCTCTTTAACGTGCTGCCCAGCATGACCAGCCAGTTCGTGTCGACCATCAAGGAGACGTCGCTGGGCTATGTCATCAGCGTCAACGAACTGACCTTCGCGGCCAACCAGGTCAACAACCTGGTGCTGACCCAGCCGTTGCAGGTGTTCGGCATCCTGGCCATCATCTATTTCCTGGTGTGCTTCAGCCTGAGCCGCGGTTTGAGCTGGCTGGACCTGCGTATCCGCCGCTCGCGCGCCATGGCTTAAAGCAAGGACAAAACATGATCAATCTTGAAAAAGTGAACAAGTGGTACGGCGCGCATCACGTGCTGAAGGACGTGGACCTGTCGGTGGCGCGCGGCGAAGTGCTGGTGGTGTGCGGGCCGTCGGGGTCCGGCAAGTCCACCATGATCCGCACGATCAACCGCCTGGAACCCATCGAGAAAGGCCGCATCCTGATCGACGGCGCGGACATCTACGCCAAGGGCGCCAACCTGAACGCGCTGCGCCAGAAGATTGGCTTTGTGTTCCAGCAGTTCAACCTGTTCCCGCACATGAGCGTGCTGGAAAACGTGATCTTCGCGCCTGTGAACATCCGCAAGCAGTCCCGCAAGGAATCCGTGGAGCTGGCGAAAGGCCTGCTGGAACGCGTGGGCCTGGAGCACAAGATCGACGCCTATCCGGGCGCCTTGTCGGGCGGGCAGCAGCAGCGGGTGGCGATCGCCCGGGCGCTGGCCCTGCAACCGCCGGTGATGCTGTTCGACGAGCCGACCAGCGCGCTGGACCCCGAGATGGTGGGCGAGGTGCTGCAGGTGATGAAGGGCCTGGCCAAGGACGGCATGACGATGGTGTGCGTGACCCACGAAATGGGGTTCGCGCGGGACGTCTGCGACCGGGTCGTTTTCATGGATGGCGGCGAGATCCTGGAAATGGATACGCCCGAGCGCTTCTTCAGCGCGCCGTCCCATCCGCGCGCGCAGCGCTTCCTGGCCGACATCCTGCATCCGCGCGGCTGAGGCTGCGGCGGGCGGCAGGGCGGCGATGGTAAGGTTGGGGGTTCCCATGCGTTTCGGATCGACTGCCGCGATGTACACCCTTAAACAGCTAGAGGCTTTCTACTGGAGCTCCGAATTGGGCAGCTTCAGCGCGTCGTCCCGCAAACTGCACACGACGCAGTCGGCGGTGGCCAAGCGGGTGGGCGAACTTGAAGCCTTCGCCGGGTCGCCGCTGTTCGAGCGGCGCGCCAAGAAGCTCGCGATGACGCCGCAGGGCCGCAAGCTGTTCGAATTGGCGCGCGAAATGCTGGACCTGAACAGCCGCATCGTGCAGAACATGGCCGACCCGGCCAGTTTCGAAGGCGTGCTGCGGCTGGGCGTGACCGAACTGGTGGGCATGACCTGGCTGGCGCGGCTGATCAACCAGATCAGCCAGCGCTATCCGCGCGTGCAGTTGATGCCCGAGATCGACGGCGGCATCACGCTGTACGAAAGGCTGGAGCAAGACCAGATAGACCTGGCCATCATGCCGGGGCCGTTCTGGAGCTATCAGTACGATTGCACCCATCTGGGCGCCGTCACCAATGTGTGGATGGCCAGTCCCGCGCTGGACATCGATTTCGCGGCCCGCCTGACGCCGCAGGATCTGGCGCCGTATCCGGTGATATCGCAGCCCACGAATTCGGCCTTGTCGCATCTGTACGACGCGTGGTTCGCGGAGCAAGGCTTGCCCGTCAAGCGCGTGCTGACCTGCAACAGCCTGGGAATGATGGCGCAGTTGACGATGCTGGGGCTGGGCATCAGTTATTTGCCCGGCGCGTATTTCGCGCCGCTGGTCGAGCGCGGCGCGCTATGCCAGTTGAAGGTGCGGCCGGATCTGCCCACGATCAATTATTACGCCGTGCATAAGAAGAATATCGTCAACCCGATCGTGTCGCGGGTGATCGATATCGCGCGCGAAGAATGCGCGTTTGAGGTGGCGGGGGCGTTCCTGCCCCATGTGCCGCCGGCCGCAATGCGGCGGGAAGCGTAGGCGGCAGGCCGGCGGGCGCCGGCCCCAAGGCGGGCTTAACCGCAGCGGATCGCCGTCATGACGTCCTTGTCGTCCACGATCAGGTTCAGGCGGGTCGCGTTGTATTCCATGGTGACAAGCTGGCCGGGGCGCAGGATGCGCGCGGTCGAGCTGCCGCTGCGCGTGCGCAGGTCTTCCATGACCGATTGGGTGGCTTTCTGGCCGATCTGCGATTGCAGGGCGCCGGCATCGCACGTCTTGCCGCTGGTGGCGCCGGGAATGTTTGACGACGATCCATACGAGGATCCGCCGTAGGTGGCGCCACCGGACGACCCCGATGAGCTTGACGCGCTGGAGGAGCTGGAGGCTGCCGGCGCGCTGCTGGACGAGGACGACGTCCCGGTGTTGGCGCATGCGCTCAGGCTGGCAACCAGAAGGAAAGGGATCAGCTTGCGGATCATGTAAAGCTCCTTACAACTACGCGACAAAAAAGCCATGATAGACCAGCCGGGGCGACCTGTGATCAGGAGCCGTGGGGCGCTTGCATGCCGGGCAGCATGGGCAGCCGGTCGGCCAGGAACTGGATCAGCAGGCGGGCGCGCAATGCCTGGTAGCGGCGCGAGGGGTAGATCAGGAAAGCTTCCTGGGGCGGGCCGTTCCATTTGGGCAAGACGCGCAGCAATTGCCCGTCGGCCACCAGGTCCTGAACCAACCAGGCGGGGCACAGGCCCACCCCGGCTCCCGCCGCCAGCGTTTCACGGATGGCCAGGGCGTTGTTGACGCGGTACCGCCCCTGGGTTTGGACACTGGCGCGCGCGGTGCCCTGGTGCAGCTCCAGGGTGTCGCCGGCCGGCAGCCATGCGAATCGGACGTAATCGTGGGCGGCCAGGTCGTCCGGCGTGCGAGGCTTTCCATGACGGGCCAGGTAGGACGGCGCCGCGACCAGAAGGCGCGGCGACAGGGCAACTTTGCGGGCAACGGCGTTGGGCGGCAGGTCGCCGCCCAGGCGCAGGGCCACGTCCACGCCTTCTTCCACCAGGTCGACGAAACGGTCGTTCAGGATCAATTCGACCTGGATGTCAGGATAGGCGTCCAGGAAATCCCGGATCAGCGCATTCAGCCGGAACTGCCCTAGCGCGACGGGGGCGTTCACGCGCAGGAAACCGGCGGGTTGCTCGGTCTGGCCGCGCGCGTCGGCCACGGCTTCGGCGTATTCCTCCAGCACGCGGTTGGCGCGTTCGTAGAAGCGTTTGCCTTGTTCTGTGGGTACGACGCGCGTTGTGCTGCGTTCCAGCAGGCGCACGTTCAGGTCTTTCTCGAGCGCCGCGACGATCTTGCTGAGCGCGGGCTGCGTCAACCCCTGTTCGCGGGCGGCGGCGGACAAGGTGCCCAGTTCCACGGCGCGGACGAAGGCCCGCATGGCGCGCAAGGTATCCATCGGCGTGGTATTCCATTTTGGAAGAAGTGGTATGCATTGTAGAGGTCTACCCGTGCCAATGGGAAGAACCTATCGTGGCGGCATCGCGGTGCCAACCGCTTCCCCTCTCCAGGAGATCCCATGAAGTCCGCCATGAACCCTCATGCTTTTTTCCGCGCCGCCAGCCTGGCGGCTGCCGGCCTTGTCTGGATGCCGTCCGCCACGCAGGCGGGGGCGCCGGCGCCGCACGCTGCCTGGGTCAGTTCATGGTCCGCCAGCCCGCAACCGTTATGGGAGGCATCGTTCGTCCTGCCTACCGGCATGCCGGCGCAAGTGGCGGACCAGACGCTGCGCGAGACCGTCAAGATCAGCCTGGGCGGCAAGCGCCTGCGCGTGGTGCTGTCCAACCGTTACGGCACGCAGCCATTGGTGGTCGGCGCCGCCCGCGTGGCGAAGGCGGGGGCGGGGGCGGGGGCGGCCATTGACCGGGCGTCGGATCGGGCGTTGCGCTTCGGCGGCCAGCCAGGCGTGACGGTCGCGGCCGGCGCCCAGGTGGTCAGCGACCCGGTGGACCTGCCCGTGGCCGCGTTGAGCGAGCTGGCCGTCAGTACCTATTTTCCGCAGGCGACTCCCGTCGCGACGTTCCATTGGGGCGCCCAGCAAAATGCGGCACTTGCGCCGGGCGATGCCACCGGCGCGCCGGATCTGCCAGGCGCCGCCGTATTGCAGGGGCGTGCTTTCCTGGCCGGGGTGTGGGTGGAAAGCGCGGCCGACACGCCGGTCGTGGTGGCGTTCGGGGATTCGTTGACCGACGGCAACGGGTCAACACCCGGCGCCAACCGGCGTTGGCCCGATGTCCTGGCGCGCCGGCTGGCGCCGCAGGGCGTGGGCGTCGTCAATGCAGGCATTTCCGGCGCCCGGGTGTGGGGCGACAAGATGGGCGCGAATGCGATGGCGCGCTTCGAGGCGGATGTGTTGGCGCAACCCGGCGTGCGGACGGTGGTGGTGCTGATGGGCATCAACGATATCGGCTGGCCGGACAGCGGCTTCGCGCCCGGCGATGCGCCCATGACCGCGGCCCGGCTGGTGGAGGGTTACCGGCAATTGGCCGAGGCAGCCCGTGCCCGCCACGTGCGCATCGTGGGGGCCACCCTCGCGCCCTATGAAGGGTCGTTGCACGGCACGCCGCTTGCCGGCCATTACAGCCTGGCCAAGGATGCGGTGCGGCGCGAGGTGAATCAGTGGATCCGCGACAGCGGCGTGTTCGACGCGGTGGTGGACATGGACGCCGTGCTGCGTGACCCGGCACACCCCGCGCGCCTGTTGCCGGCCTACGATTCGGGGGACCACCTGCATCCCGGCGATGCGGGATATCAGGCGATGGCGCGGGCGCTGGATGACGGCATCCTGTTCGGCCGGTGAACCGCATGCGGCCGCCTGCGGCCCGTCAATGGAAGTTGCGGCTATGCGTGGCCAGCCCGCCCAGCAGGTCGGACAAGTCCACCAGCCGCTGTGCGATCAGGTGGCGCACGCCGTCCACGCTTTGCCAGGCGCCATAGACGCCCAGCAGCTTGGCGCCCAGCAGTTCGCGGCGCTGGCGTTCGATCAGTTCCGGCCGCACGACCACGTTGACAGGGCCGGTCTCGTCTTCCAGTGTCACGAAAATCACGCCCTTGGAGGTTTGCGGCCGCTGGCGCACGGTGACGATGCCGCAGGCGCGCGCCACGCGCTTGTCGGGGTAGCGGTTCAGGACCTCGGCCGGCTGGAAATTGCGGGCCGCCAATTGGTCGCGCAGCAGCGCCACCGGGTGGCTATGCAGGGTCAGCCCCACGCTGCGGTAATCGGCCGCGACCGTCTGGCTTTCCGACGGCGCCTGCAATTGTGGAGCCTGGGTTTCCTCGATAGCGGCGTCGCGCAGCAAGTCGCGGCTTTGCACGCTGGCGGCGGCTTCCCAACTGGCTTGGCGCCGATGGCCCGCCAGGGTGCGCAACGCATCGCCCGCAGCCAGCGCGTTCAGGTCATGGCGGTTGAGCGCGGCGCGCCGGGCCAGGTCGCCGGTGTCGGCGAAGGGGGACTGCGCGCGCGCGTCCTCGATGCGCCGGGCGGCGTCTTCCCGCATGCCCTGAATCAGGCTCAGGCCCAGGCGGACGGCGGGGCGCCGGGCGTCGGGG
>NZ_JABBJN010000003.1 GCF_012928505.1 Achromobacter sp. Bel
ACGGCGTGCGCGGCCCGGCCGCCACGACGACCGCGCAGGCGGGCAGCGTTTGCGCCAGGCTGCCGGCGTTCACGCCGCGCGTGGCAAACCCCAACGTTTGCAGGGCGTTGCGGGCCATCGCCATGCCGTGCTGTTCGTGGACTTCGACGCGGGCCACCAGGTTTTCATCGTCGCCGTGGTCTTCCAGGTCATCCAGCGACGTCAGGCTGTCCAGCATGGCTTCGCGGTGCCCCTGCGTGAAGCAGACCGTTTGCGCGCCTCGCTGGCTGATGCGGATCAACGCGTTGGTGAAGTCGGTCTCCGTGCCGCCGTTGATCGTCAACTTGCGGCGGTCGGCGGCCAGCACGGCGCTGCCCGCGAACTGGATGCCCGCTTCGCGCGCCTCGGCCGGCCGTAGCGCCGGGTCCACCCCGCGCACCCGGATCAGCGGATTGGCATGCTCGTACTGGCGCAGCAGTTCCAGCGCGTCGACCATGCTTTTGTTGCGCAGGTCGTAGAACCACGTCACCGTCACGGGCTGCTTGATCTGCCGGGCCACCTCGATGCTTTCGGGCGCCAGGCTATACAGCCGCTGCGCGGTCAGATCCACGCGCCCCAGGTTACGGGACGCCCACAGGTTCAGCGCCAGCAGCAGCGCGGCCACGGCCAACACCGGCAGCCACAGCGACAGGCGTTTGCCCGCGCGGCGCCATTGCGCACGCGGCATCATCGCAGCCTCCAGCGCTTCAGATTGACGGCCGCGATCATCAGCGCCAGCACGGCAACGCTGGCCAAGGTCAAGGTTGCCGGCCCGGGCAACACGCCGCGAATGAAATCCACATGCTGCGCCGACAGCGACAAGGCCTGAAAGAACGGTGACAGCGCCGGAAACGCGTCAAGCGCGGCGGGGTAATCGATGAACCACAGCAGCACCAGGATGCCCCACGTGGCGCTGGCCGCGACGATCTGGTTGGTGCACGCGCTGGACACCGCGATGCCGATCGCCAGGAACAGCGCCCCGTACAGGAACACGCCGATGTAGCCGCCCAGGATCGGCCCGTAGTCCGGTTGCCCGTACCAGGCCAGCGGCAATACGGCGGCCGTCGTGCCCGCCAGCATCAGCGCCAGCACGGTCAGCCCTGCCGCGTACTTGGCGGCTACCAGCGCCGCATCCGATAGCGGCAAGGTCAGCAGCAGCTCCAACGTTCCCTGCCGCGCCTCTTCCGCAAACGCCCGCATGCTGACCAGCGGCATCACCAGGATCAGCAGGATCGTCATGTTATGAAACGCTGTGACCATCTGGCCGGTGCTGACGAAGAACAGGTTGAAGCTGAACAAGTAACCGGACAACGCCCAGAAAACCGCCACCACCACCAGCGCCACGGGCGACCCGAAGTCGGTGCGCAGTTCCTTTCGGTATAAAGCGCCAAAGCCTTTCATGCCCGCCTCCGCATCAAGGGATCATTGGGCGCCAGCGCGGCTAGCAGTCGGGTTTCCACCGCGTCGTGCAGGGACAGCACGGCACGCAGTTCCGCGTGCGCCAGCGCAATGCGCAAGATGGCGTCGCAAGTCGCTGCGCCCGCCTCCGCGTCCCAACTGACTCGCCACTTGCTCAGTATTCCGTCCAATGCCACGGCATCCACGCCGCGCACCGCCGGACAAGCCGACAGCGCCGCATGCAGCGCCGCGTGGCGCGCCGCCGGCAACGCCAGTTGCAATTGCAGGGCCGACTGCGCTTGACCCAGCGCCGCGTCCTCCACCAGCCTGCCTTGGCGCAGGATGGCGATCCGCGTGCACAGGGCCTCCACCTCCTGCATCAAATGGCTGCTGAACACGACGGCGCGACCCTCGGCGCAACGGCGGATCATGGCGCGCGCCTCGACGATCTGCACCGGGTCGAGGCCATTGGTGGCCTCGTCCAGCAGCAGAACCGGCGGGTCGTTCAGCACCGCTTGCGCCAGGCCCACGCGCTGGCGCTGGCCTTTGGAGAGACGGCCGATCACGGTGCGCGCCACGCCTTGCAGGTCGAAGCCGTCGATCGCGCGTTCGATGGCCTGGCGGCGTGCTCCCGCCCCGCCTGCCACCTTGACCCCGGCACCGAACTCCAGGTATTGCGTCACCGTCAGCGTGTCGTACAGCGGGGCGCGTTCCGGCAGATAGCCGATATCGGCGTTACCGCGCCCCGGCGCCGGCTCGCGCCCGCAGATCGTGATGCGGCCGCTGTCCGGCGCATGGAATCCCGCCATCAAGCGCAAGGTCGTGGTCTTGCCGCTGCCGTTGGGTCCCAGCAGTCCCACGATTTCGCCGGGCCTGACCGACAGGCTCAGCGAATGCAGGACCTGGCGGGGCCCGAACGACTTGCAGACCTCGTGCAAGGCAACTGCGGGCTGCATCGCGCGGGCCGTCAGTCGAAGACTTTCGTCTTGGCGTTCTGCGCGTGCTGCTCCGCGTCGTGGCTGTACCAGAGCTGGCCCTGGCGCGCATCGCGGATCTGTTTCAGGCGGTCGATGGCCTGCATGGATGCCGCGGTGTTCCAGGTGATGCCGGGAATCACGCCTGCTTCGTTCTCGCCCGTATAGATGGCATCCGCCGCCAGCAGCACCGTGCCCGTATTCTTCAGTTTCACCTGCAGGGACTGGTGGCCTTGCGTGTGCCCCTTGGTGTCCAGCAGCACGATGGTGCCGTCGCCGAACAGGTCGAAGTCGCCTTCCACCTGGATGAAATCGTAGTCGCGCGTGGTGTCGAAATCTTTCATCACATAGGCGGCGCGCTGGAACTTTTCGGGCCACCAGGCGGCGCGCAATTCGGCCTTCTGCACGACGTGCCTGGCCTTGGGGAACATCTTGATATTGCCGGCGTGGTCCAGGTGGAAGTGCGAGTAGACGACGTACTTCACGTCGCTGACGTCAAAGCCGGCGGCCTTCAACTGGCGGTCCACGACGTCGTCGCGCCCCTGGATTGAATTGAAGGCGCCGCACAGGCCCTGCCCCCAATAATTGGCGCAGTTGCCGTCGGCGGTGGCCTGGTTCATGCCGGTATCGAACAGCACCAGCCCGCGCGGGTGCTGGATTACATAGGCCGGCACCGGGATCTTGATCTTGGTGCCCACGTCCACCATCGCGGTCATGAAGCCCTTGTCCAGCTCGATCTTGCCGACCGAAAGCTGCATCAGCTTGATGTCCGGCGGCGCATCGGCGGCATGCGCGCCACCCGCTGCCATCACCGCCACCGCGCCCACTGCACCCAAAAACGACTTCCAGCTCTTGCTCATTGTTGTCTCCTCGGACCAACAGGGGGAGCCGACGCCTGATGGCGGCGGCCGATAGCAAGCAACCCGGTGTGTCCCGGATTTCTTTCGATAGGGGTCTGCTGTGCGGGGCTGACTGCCGGACGGATAAGCTCGCCGGCCGAGACGGCGTCTGGTGGCCGTTGACTCTGTTGCGCACTCTGACGCAGCGCCGAAGGACTGCCAATTAAGCTTTCATTAAGCTGGGTTTCACGGCGCCCGAACTGGGGGGAACCCCTAGACGCAAGGCAGCGTCCGTCCCCCGCCCTGCTCTTCTACGCTGCCAGCGAATCCTTTTGCGGGTGACGGTAGCGTTGCAGCAGCCCGTCCTGGCGTGCCCGCGCCTGATCCACGCTTTTCTCCTTGACGTGACCATACCCGCGGATAGTGTCCGGCAGATTGGCCAGTTCCAACGCGGCCTCCCGGTTATCGGCGTTTAGCGTTTGCGAAAACTCGGCCGCCAGCGCCAGGAAGTCGGCGGCCAGCTGGCGTTCCATGCGGCGTTCGGCGGTCTTGCCGAACAGGTCCAGCCACGTGCCGCGCACCCGCTTCATCGGCGCCAGCATGCGGAACGCCACGCCCATCCACGCCCCGAACGCGCGCTTCTGCAAGCGGCCCTGTGCGTCGCGGCGCGCGAAGGCCGGTGGCGCCAGGTAGTAGCGCACGCGGTAGTCGCGCCCGGGCTCGCCTTCAAACTGCGCTTGCAGCTTGGCCTTGAACGCGGGGTCGGTATACAGGCGCGCCACCTCGTATTCGTCCTTATAGGTCATCAACTTGGCCAAGTTGCTTGCCACGGCGCGCGTCACCTCGTATCGCTGCCCTTCGGGCATGGCGGATTCCCGCGCACGCACCGCGTCCACCGCCGCGCGGAAACGCGCCGCGTAGGCCGCGTCCTGGTACGCGCCGACGTGCGCCGCCAGCCGCTGGATCAAGCCGTCCAGCGATTCGGGCAACGCCACCACGTGCCTGGCCTTCTTTGGACGCAGCGCCTCCACGCCGCGGTGCGCGGCCTGCCGGCCCAGTTCAAACGCGGCCAGGTTCTTGTCCACGGAGACGCCATTGATCTCGATGGCGCGGCGCAAGCTGTCGCGGCCGAGCGGCAGGCCGCCCTTTTGCCATGCGTAGCCAAGAAGCAGCGGATTGGCGTAGATCGTGTCGCCCAGCAAGGCCTCGGCCAGCGGCCCCGCGTCCAGAAAGTCGCAATTGCCGCCGGTGCTTACGGAGACCGCCGCTTCCGCCTGCGCGCCGGGAAAGCGCCAGGCCGGTTGCGACAGGAATGCCGCCGTCGGGGCCGCCGCGCTGTTCACCACTGCGCGGCCGTGGTCCGGCCGCAACCGCGACAGCACCTCGGGCGACGCCGACACCAGCGCGTCGCAGCCGATGACCAGGTCGGCCTCGCCCAGCGCCACGCGGGTGGCGTGCAGGTCTTCCGGCCGGTTGGCCAGTTGCACATGGCTGAGCACCGCGCCGCCCTTTTGCGCCAGGCCCGCCATGTCCAGCACGGTGACGCCCTTGCCTTCAATATGGGCGGCCGCCCCCAGCAAGGCGCCGATCGTCACGACGCCGGTGCCGCCCACGCCCGCGATCACGACGCGATACGCGGCGCCCCCGGCGATGAACGCGGGCGCAGGCAACGGCGCCTCAGGTAATGGCGATTCGTCCGCGCCCGACCGTGCCGGCTTGCGCAGCACGGCGCCTTCGGCCGTGACGAAGCTGGGGCAGAATCCTTCCACGCAGGAAAAGTCCTTGTTGCATGACGACTGATTGATGCGGCGCTTGGTGCCCAACGGCGTGTCCAGCGGTTCAACCGACAGGCAGTTGGACTTGACCGAGCAATCGCCGCAACCTTCGCACACGGCGTCGTTGATGAAGGCGCGGCGCAGCGGATCGGGGTAGTCGCCGCGCTTGCGGCGACGCCGCTTCTCGGTCGCGCAGGTCTGGTCGTAGATCAGCACCGTGGTGCCTTCGATGTCGCGCAGGGCGCGCTGCACATCGTCCAGCGACTTGCGGTGATGCACGTCGATCGCGCCGGGCAGCGCCGCCGCCCCGGTGTACTTATCGGGTTCGTCGGTGACCACCACGGTTTTCACGACCCCTTCGGCCTGCATCTGCGCCGCAATCTGCGGCACCGTCAGCACGCCGTCCACCGGTTGCCCGCCCGTCATGGCGACGGCGTCGTTGTAGAGGATCTTGTAGGTGATCGATGCGCGCGCCGCGACCGCCGCGCGGATCGCCAGCAGGCCGGAATGGAAATAGGTGCCGTCGCCCAGATTGGCAAAGATGTGGCGTTCGCGGGTGAAGTCCTTCTGCCCCAGCCACGCCACGCCCTCGCCGCCCATCTGGCTGAAGGTGTCGGTATCGCGGTTCATCCACATGGCCATGTAATGGCAGCCGATACCGGCCACCGCGCGCGATCCTTCCGGCACGCGGGTGGAGGTATTGTGGGGGCAACCCGAACAGAACCAGGGCTTGCGTTCTTCCACCAGCGTGGGGCGTGCGGCCTCGCGTTCCTTGGCGTCGATCACGGCCAGGCGGGCGGCGATGCGGGCGCGCAGTTCATCGGACAGGTCGGCCTTGTCCAGCCGCGCGGCGATGGCGCGCGCGATCAGCGCGGGCGACAGTTCGTAGCGCGCCGGCAGCAGCCAGCTGCCGCGCGGCGTGGACCATTCGCCGCCGCCATGCTCGCGTTCATCGAACTTGCCATACACGCGCGGACGCACATCGTCGCGCCAGTTGTAGAGTTCTTCCTTCAGCGCGTATTCCAGGATCTGGCGCTTTTCCTCGACGACCAGGATCTCTTTCAGGCCCGTGGCAAATTCGCGCGCGCCGTGCGCATCCAGCGGCCAGATACAGCCCACCTTCATCACGCGGATACCGGCTTCGGCACAAGCGGCCTCGTCCAGCCCAAGGTCGTTCAGCGCCTGGCGCACATCCAGATAAGCCTTGCCCGCCGTCATGATGCCGAAGTTCGCGCGGGGCGAATCCAGTACGACGCGGTTGAGCTTGTTCGCCCGTATATAGGCCAGCGCGGCATACCACTTGTGGTCCAACAGCCGCGCCTCTTGCGCCAACGGCGAATCCGGCCAGCGGATGTTCAGCCCGCCTTCGGGCAGCGCGTCCTCGGGCAACACAATCTGCACGCGCGCGGGATCCACGTCGACCGAGGCGCTGGACTCCACGACATCCGTCACACATTTCATCGCCACCCACAACCCGGTGTAGCGGCTCATGGCCCAGCCGTGCAGCCCGTAGTCCAGGTATTCCTGGACATTGGACGGGTACAGCACCGGAATGCCGCTTGCAATCAGCACGTGTTCGGACTGGTGGGCCACGGACGAGGATTTCGCGGCGTGGTCATCGCCCGCCAGCATCAGCACGCCGCCGTGGGCGGAGGAACCCGCGGAGTTGGCATGCTTGAGCACATCCACCGAGCGGTCCACGCCCGGCCCCTTGCCATACCACATGCCGAACACGCCATCGCGCGTGGCACCCGGGAACAGGTTCAGTTGCTGCGAGCCCCAGACGGCGGTTGCGGCCAGGTCTTCGTTCACGCCGGGCTGAAACACCACGTCGTGCGACTTCAGGTGCTTCTTGGCCTTCCACAGCGCCTGGTCCAGGCCGCCCAACGGCGACCCCCGATAGCCCGAGATGTAGCCGGCGGTGTTCAGGCCCGCCTGCTGGTCGCGCAGCTTCTGCAACAGCGGCAAGCGCACAAGCGCCTGGGTGCCGCTGAGATAGATGCGGCCGGTGGCCTGGGTGTACTTGTCGTCGAGCGTCAGGCCATGGGTATCGGCCACGCCGGGGGGTAGAGGGGCGTTCACGCGTTTGTCTCCTGCCGGATGCGGATTTGAGTATTTTCCGCAGTGTAGGAACGCCGTTCGTTATCGTATATTCATAGTTTCAGGTAGCAGGTATTCGAAAAACAGATGGCTAACGACGTCACCTTGCGGCAGTTGCGCTATTTCGCGGCGGCCGCCCGCACGGGCCGGTTTTCCATGGCGGCAGCCGACGAGCATGTCTCGCAATCGGCCGTCACCAATGCCGTGCTGGCCCTGGAATCGCAATTGGGCGTGCGCCTGTTCGACCGCCACCCGCACGGCGTCACGCTGACGCCGGAAGGCCACAACTTCCATCGACGCACCCAAGACATCCTGGACGCGCTGGACGACGCCATCCGCGAACCCGGTTTTCAGCGCTATGCGCTACGCGGCACGGTGCGGATCGCGGCGTCGTACACAGTGCTGGGGTACTTCCTGCCCGACCTGCTGGCGCGCTTTCGCCGGCGCTACCCCGAGGTGGTGCTGGACTTGGTGGACCTGGACCGCCCGGAGATCGAAGCGGCAGTGGCCAATGGCGACGTGGAACTGGGCGTGGCGTTGCTGTCCAACGTGGAAAAGCGCGAGCGCTTCGGCCATCAGGTGCTGGTGCGGTCGCGGCGGCAGCTGTGGACGGCATCCGGCCATCCGTTGCTGTCTGTCGCCGCGCCGTCGTTGGCCGACATCGCCCGCTACCCCTACATCCTGCTGGAGGTGGACGAAGGCGAACGATCCACCCTGAACTACTGGCGCACCCACGGCCTGCGGCCCGATATCGCCCTGCGCACCCGGTCCATGGAAGCGCTGCGGGGGCTGGTCGCGCATGGGTTCGGCGTCACCATGCTGTCGGACATGGTCTACCGCCCCTGGTCGCTGGAAGGCCGCAAGATTGAAGCCGTGCCGATCACCGACGCCGTGCCGCCCATGGAAGCGGGGCTGCTGTGGCATCCGCGCTCGGCGCTGGCTAAGCCAGCCGACGCCTTCCGGCAATTCATGATGGTGGCCTGCGGCGTGTAGGTGCAAGGCGCGGAGCGGCTAGACCTCGGCTAGACCCCGGCTAGACCAGCACGGCGCCCTTGCGGCGCGTGAACTGCGCAAGCGACTGCAGCGCCAGCGCGTGCATGGCCGCTACCGACGGCAGCAGGGTTTCCTCCTTGCGCGTCAGCACGCCGACGATGCGTTCCACCGTCGGTTCGGCCAACGGCACAAAGGCCAGGCCTGACCCCACGGACGGCCGCGCCAGCACGGGCAACACCGTCACCCCCAGCCCGCTGACCACGCTGGCAAGCAGCGACGCACGGTTGGAGACCACCATCGCAGGGTCGTCGATGCCCCCACCCAACTGTCGGTTCTTCAAGGTGTCGAACGTGGCGTTTCCGATCAGCCGTTCCGCGTCCAGCGCCGACCAGGGCACGCCCCCCCGCCGGCGCGCCAAAGGATGCCCCTTGCGGCAAACCAGCCCGAAGGCGTCGCGCGCAACGGGCGTGAACGCGACCTCCGCCGTGCGCGGCACCTGCCCCGCCACCCCCACCTGCACTTCGCCCGTGAGCACCAACCGGTGCACATCCTGCGACGATTCGTCCACGGCGCGGATACGGATATCCGGGTGGCTGCGCGCGTAGCGTTCCAGGAGCTTTGGCAGCCACTCATCCGCCAGCGACGGCATCACCGCCAGCGACACCGGGCCGGTATGGCCCATCCCCAATTGGCGCGCGGCATTCAGCACGCGGTCGTGCGTGGCCAGCAATTCGCGCAGCAAGGGTGCCACGGCATGGCCCAGCGGGGTCAACTGCGCGCGCTTGCCGGCTTCGAACAGCGGCGCGCCCAGTTGCCGCTCCAGATCCTGCATGGCCGCCGACACCGCCGCCTGCGAACGGTGCGTGCCCTCGGCCGCCAGGCGAAAGCTGCCGTGATCAGCGGCCAGCAGGAACTGGCGCAAGTGTTGGATCTTCAGGGGCTGGGGCATGACGGCTGGCCAATCAAATTCAGATTTTCCGAAATTAACTTACGTTAATTTGGATTGTCAAAATTCCATGCCCGCTTCAACAATGCACCCATCGTTCATCACGTATGCATGGGAGCAATGGAATGGCTTTGCAAGTGCGAAAAATCGTCAGTTACGTCGAGAAGACCTGCATTGAAGGCGGCAAGGCGGCCGAGCGGCCGCTGATCATGATCGTGGCGGCCGCCGTGATCCGCAATCCGTGGGCCGGCCTGCCCTTCCAGGAAGACCTGCGCCCACAGATCCTGGAAGCCGCGCCGCCGCTGGGCGAGTTGCTGGTGCAAGAGATCCTGCGCCAGGCAGGTTCGGCCGACCAGATCGAAGCCTACGGCAAGGCTGCCGTGGTCGGCACCGCTGGCGAAGTCGAGCATGCCTCGGCGCTGATCCACACGCTGCGCTTCGGCAACGCCTACCGCAACGCCGTGGGCGGCACCAGCTACCTCAGCTTCACGAACACGCGCGGCGGACCGGGCTGCGTGATTTCGGTGCCGCTGATGCACAAGCAAGACGAAGGCCTGCGGTCGCACTACCTGACCGTGCAGACCAACATCAACGACGCCCCGGCCCCGGACGAGATCGTGATTGCGCTGGGCGCGGCCACCTCCGGCCGGCCGCATCACCGCATTGGCAACCGCTATTCCGACCTGCAGGAACTGGCGCAAGAGGCGCAATCGAAATGAGCGAGCCGCGCCGCCGTTCCGGCCGGGGCGAACCGCTGGTATTGCTGCACGGCGTCGGGCTGGACCACACGCTTTGGGATGATCTTGTTCCGTTGCTGGAACCGGATTTCGATGTGCTGTGCTACGACCTGCTGGGCCATGGCGGGGCTCCCGGCATCTCGGGCGAGGCTCAGGTGCAGGACTTCGTCGCGCAGTTGGACGCTGAACTGGATCAAGCCGGTTGGCAGCGCGCCAACGTGCTGGGCTATTCCATGGGCGGCTTGATTGCGGGGGCCTATGCGGCCACCCGGCCGCACCGCGTGACCCGGCTGGTGTTGCTGAGCACGGTATTCCAGCGCACGCCGGAGGAAGTCCGCGCCGTGACGGCCCGTCTGGCCGCCGCCGCGACCCAGGATGTGGAAGCCGCCGCCGCGGTCTCGCTGCAGCGCTGGTTCACGCCCGGCTTCCAGGCCGCGCGCCCCGAGCGCGTGGCGGCCATCGGCCAGCGTCTGGTGCGCAACGACCGCGCGAATTTCCTGGCGGCATACCGGCTGTTCGCGCAGGGCGACCCGATCCTGGCGCAGGCCGCGCCCGATATCGCTTGCCCGGCGCTGGCCATGACCGGTGGGGAAGACGTCGGGTCCACCGCCCGCATGACGCGCGGCCTGGCACGCGCGCTGCCCAACGGCCGTGCGCGCGTCGTGGAGGGCCAACGGCATATGCTGCCGGTGGAAGCTCCGGCCGTGGTGGCTGCGGCGCTGCAAGCCTTTTTACTGCCGACAACCGCTGAATCGTCCGCCTGACAGAGACGATCGGCCAACGCCCCGAAAGGGGACGGAGAGGGAGACAAACCCATGCATCGCAGAACCGTACTGAAACACCTGGCCATGGCCGCAGCGGCGCCCGCTGCCTTATCGCTGACGCGCCATGCGGCGGCGCGCGAAGCGCCCCTGCGCGTGATCGTGCCGTTCCCGCCGGGCGGCGGCACCGACGTGCTGGGGCGCGTCATTGCCGCCACGCTGGAAAGCGCGTTGGACCGGTCCGTCGTGGTCGAAAACAAGCCCGGCGCCAGCGGCATGCTGGGTGCGGACTACACCGCCAACGGCGCCAAGGACGGCAGTGTGCTGCTGTTCGCGGGGCTGGTGCCGTCCGTGCGCTATTACGCGCGCCCGCCTGAAGACGTGCTCAAGCAGCTCGCGCCCGTCTGCCCGATCGCACGCTCGCCCTATATGGTGGCCATCAATAGCAGCCTGCCGGCCAAGACGATGGCGGAACTGGTAGCCCAGGCCAAACGGGAACCCAAGGGGCTGACGTTCGGATCGCCGGGCAACGCCACGCCGCAGCATCTGGCCACCGAGCTGCTGCAAGCCGCCTGCGGCATCGACATGCTGCACGTCCCGTATCGGGGCACGGGTCCAATGATGACGGATCTTCTGGGCGGCCAGATCCAGCTCGTCGTGGCGACGGTGGCTGCGGTCGAGCCCTATCTGAAAAGCGGGCGCCTGCGTGTGCTGGCGGTGACCAGCCCCGAACGCCTGCCCAAGTATCCCGACATTCCCACCGTCGCCGAAAGCGGTTACGCGGGTTTTGACGCGCAGATTCGTTTCGGCACGTATTGCGCTGCCGGCACACCGGAGGCGACGATCGCCGCGCTGAACCAAGGTATCAACCGCGCACTGCAAACCGACGCCGTCCACGCCAAGCTGGCCGAACAGGGCTTCCAGCCGACCGGCGGCACGCCCCAGCAGTTGCAACAGGCGTTGCTGTCCGAAATCCGCGACGTGGCCGGACTGGTAAAGGCAGGCAAGGTGCGGGTGGACTTGTAGCGATCTGTAGCGGCCGGTAGCGAAAGGGGCGCAACGCCGGCAGGTGGCGTGATTAGAATTCGGTCTTCTTCGTCCCTGCCCGCCTACGATGTCCCGCCCCCTATCCTTCTTGACCGGCGCCCTGACCTTGTCCGCCCTGTTGACGGGTGGCGTGGCGCACGCCGCAAGCGGCCCTTGCCCCGAGGCGGCCGACATCGTGCGCAGCGTGTATCAAAACCAGGACAAGCCCGACCGCGAAGGCCGCATCCGCTTAAAGCAAGGCCACGCCATCGTGACGCTGTCTGACGCGGACGTCGGCGCGCCCTTCGCGGTAGCGTGCAAGGCCTGGCCGGCCAACCCAGACATGCTGCTCGTGGCGGTGCCGTTGATGCAAGCCACGCCAGACCCCGAAAACGGCCACGTCGGCGATCTGGAAGTGCTGGTGCTGGACCGCCAGACGCTGCAAGTGCGGCAGCGCCGCACGCTGGTTAATCTGATGTCGGACGATGCCCTGCGCATCGCCAGCCTGTCGTTCGATACGGCGCGCTATGACGTCACCGCCGACCGCCGTGCGTTTGGTATCCGCATCGAACGCGAAGGCGCCTCGCGCGCCAACCCCATGGACGAAACCAGCTTGCGGCTCTTCACCGTGGAAGACGACGCATTGCGCCTGGTGCTCGACGGCCTGATCGTCAACCACTCGTCCGGCCAATGGGACACCCAATGCGCGGGAAAATTCACGGAACGCGCGATCAGCCTGGCGATAGGCACGGCGCAAGCCAAGGGCTACCGCGACTTGATCGCCACCGACTCGCACTCGTCCAGCCGTGCCGCGGTGCAGCAAGGCGGCTGCGAAGAAAAAACCGTCAGCCAGGGCAAGACGCGCCACACGCTGCGCTTTGACGGCAAGCGTTATCGGATTCCCAAAGCGCTGCGTTCGATAGACAGCGAGACCGCTGGATAACCACCATTTACAAGCGGGCCCGTCTCTGTGCATGCTGCCTAGCTGATCCGGCATAGATCGGGCGCACCATGGAGACGACATGCCTAGTCAGGAATCCCTGCATTCCGCCCATATCCGCGAGATCGAACAGGTAGGCCGCGGACGCCCCACGCAGCGCGACGCGCATGTGGTGCGCAGCTGGCTGCGCTGCCTGGACCAATACCAGCTGGATCCGGCCCAGGCGTGCGAGGCCTACATCGTGCCGGACGGACGGCTGCGCGAACACCGCCAGCAATCCGAAGCGCTGATCAACATTGCCCGCAGCGGGCTGGACCATCTTTTCCGCCAGGTCGCGGGCCAGAATTACGTGCTGCTGCTGGCCGACCGCCAGGGCGTCACCGTGGAATTTCTGGGTGACCCCTTACAGACCGACAAGCTGCGCAAAGCGGGCCTGTACCTGGGGTCCGAATGGTCCGAACCGCGCGCCGGCACCTGCGCCGTGGGCGCCTGCCTGGAAACCGGCGAAGCGCTGACCATCCACCAGACCGACCACTTCGACAACACGCACACACCGCTATCCTGCACCGCCGCCCCCATCTACAACGCCGATGGCGAATTGGCCGCCGTGCTGGATATTTCCCTGCTCAGTTCCCCCAGCCTGAAAACCAGCCAGAATCTGGCGCTGCACCTGGTCAACAGCACCACGCGCCGCATCGAATTGGCCAACCTGATGGCGCGCACGCGCAATGAATGGGTACTGCGCTTTGCGCGGTCACCCGAGTTTCTGGACGTGGACCCGGAAGCGGCGATCTCGCTGGACGGCGCCGGCCGCATTCTGGGGATGACGCACTCCGGCGCCAAGTTGCTGGCGCGCGCGGCCGGGCTGGATTGGCGCAGCCCGGCCGGTCTGATCGGCCAGCCCGTGACCCGCTTCTTTGAGGTGCAGCTGGACGACCTGCCGCACTACACACGCGGCCACGCGCCGCAAGACCGCCTGATCGTCGCCCGCGATGGCAATGCGCTGTTCGCGCACGCCATCGAACCCAACCGCCACCTGCGCGGCGCCACGGTCGCCGTGCGCGCCACGCCGTCCGCGCTGCGCGGGCTGGACGGTGGCGACGCCAAGATGGCAGCGCTGCAAGGACGCGCCGCCAAACTCGCGCGCCAAGGCCTGCCCATCCTGCTGCAAGGTGAAACCGGCGTGGGCAAGGAATACCTGGCCCGCGCCATCCACGAAGACAGCCGCCGCCCGGGCAGCTTTGTCGCGGTGAACTGCGCGGCCATTCCCGAATCCCTGATCGAAAGCGAACTGTTCGGCTATCTGCCGGGCGCCTACACCGGCGCTGCCCCCAAGGGCCGCAAGGGCCTGATCGAGGAATCTGACGGCGGCACGCTGTTCCTGGATGAAATCGGCGACATGCCGTTGACGCTGCAAAGCCGCTTGCTGCGCGTGCTGGCGGAGTCCGAGGTCACGCCCATCGGCGCCAACGCGCCGCGTGCCGTGCGGCTGACACTGGTGTCCGCGTCGCATCGCGACCTGGGCGCGCTGGTGCGCGAGGGCCGGTTCCGCGAAGACCTGTATTACCGCATCAACGCCGCCACGCTGACCGTGCCGCCGCTGCGCGAACGGCAGGACCTGGACTGGCTGATCGCCCGCATGCTGGCGCGCCACCAGGACGAATCCGGTGCACCGGTGCTATCGCCTGCGGCGCTGCTAGCGCTGAAGGCGCATGCCTGGCCGGGCAATATCCGCGAGCTGGCCAACGTCATCGCGGTCGCCGCCGCCTTGTGCGAAGACGGCGTCATCACGCCGCAAGATCTGCCGGACACCTTTGCCCCGGCCGGCCCGGCGCTCAGCGCGGAAGAAGCCGCGCTGCGCGCGACGCTGGCCCGCTGCGGCGGCAATGTGTCGGCAGCAGCGCGCCAGCTGGGTGTGGACCGCTCTACCGTCCACCGCCAGATGCGGCGCTACGGGCTCACGCGTTAGGCGCAAACTCGGCGCCTGGCGCCACACCGTGCTGCAACAGGTGTGGCGCGTTGCGACAGTCCAGCGCATCGCCGTTTGGCGCGCGCCCCGTCGCCACGGCCTGTCGCAAGCTGGCACGGCATTTGCATGTGCAGTCTTGACGCTCACCGGCCGGCACAGGCCAGGGCGTCAATGGACGGAGCCATCCGCCATGACCACGACGCCCGCCCCGGGCAAGGAGACAAGACATGCAGACAGACCCCGCCGATGCCGCTCTGGACGCGGTGCTCGCCCGCCTGAACACCGCGTTGGGCAACAAGGAGATTGATGCCGTTGCCGGCCTGTTCCAGGACGAATGCTATTGGCGCGACCTGGTGCTTTTCAGCTGGAACCTGCGCACGCTGGAAGGCCGCGACCAGATCCGCGAGATGCTGACGCAACAGCTGTCACAAGTGGAGCCGGTACGATTCACCCGCGACGAACGTGAGGCCGTGTCCGACGAGGGGGGACTGCTGCAAGCCTGGCTGCATATCGACACGAACCTGGCACGCGGCTATGGCCACATCCGCGTGAAAGACGGCAAGATCTGGACGCTGCTGACCACCATGTCCGAACTGAAGGGGCATGAAGAACCCAGCGGTACACGCCGCCCCAAGGGCGCCGAACACGGCCACCACCGCGATCGCCAGACCTGGCTGGAAAAGCGCGAACAAGAAGCAGCCGAACTGGGCTACCAGACCCAGCCCTACGTGCTGATCATCGGCGGCGGGCAAGGCGGCATTGCCCTGGGCGCGCGGCTGCGCCAGTTGGACGTGCCCACGATCATCATTGAAAAGAACGAGCGCGCCGGCGACAGCTGGAGAAAGCGCTACAAGTCCCTGTGCCTGCACGACCCGGTCTGGTACGACCACCTGCCCTACATCCCCTTCCCCGAAAACTGGCCCGTCTTCGCGCCCAAGGACAAGGTCGGCGACTGGCTGGAGATGTACACGAAGGTGATGGAGCTGAACTACTGGACCTCCAGCGTCTGCCAGTCGGCACGCTACGACGAACAGAAAAAGGAATGGGAAGTCACCGTGCTGCGCGACGGCAAGCCCGTGGTACTGCGGCCCAAGCAACTGGTGCTGGCCACCGGCATGTCGGGCAAACCGAACATCCCGCGCTTTCCGGGCCAGGACGAATTCCAGGGCGAGCAGCAGCATTCTTCGCAACACCCGGGGCCTGACGCGTACCGAGGCAAGAACGTGGTGGTGATTGGCGCCAACAATTCGGCCCACGACATCTGCGCGGCGCTATGGGAAGGCGGCGCCAACGTCACGATGGTGCAGCGCTCGTCCACCCACATCGTCCGGTCGGACACGCTGATGGACATCGGCCTGGGCGGGCTGTATTCCGAACAGGCGCTGGCCAACGGCATGACGACGCGCAAGGCGGACCTGACCTTCGCGTCCCTGCCCTACAAGATCATGGCGCAGTTCCAGATCCCGCTTTACGACCAGATGCGCGAACGCGACGCCGAGTTCTACGGCAAGCTGGAGAAGGCGGGCTTCATGCTGGACTGGGGCGACGACGGCTCGGGCCTCTTCATGAAATACCTGCGTCGAGGATCGGGCTATTACATCGACGTGGGGGCTTGCGACCTGATCATCGACGGCAGCATCAAGCTGCAGTCCGGCACCGACGTCAGCCACCTGGCGCGCGAGGCCGTCGTGTTGAAGAACGGCGTCACGCTGCCGGCCGATCTGGTGGTCTACGCCACCGGTTACGGCTCGATGAACGGCTGGGCCGCCGACCTGATCAGCCCGGAGGTCGCCGACAAAGTGGGCAAATGCTGGGGTTTGGGCTCGGACACCACCAAGGATCCCGGCCCCTGGGAGGGCGAACAGCGCAACATGTGGAAGCCCACGCAGCAGGAAGGGCTATGGTTCCACGGCGGCAACCTGCACCAGTCTCGGCACTATTCCCAATACCTGTCCCTGCAATTGAAGGCGCGGCAAGTCGGGCTGCCGGTACAGGTCTATGGCGTGCAGGAGGTGCACCACAAGCGGTAGCCCACGCCCAAGCCCCCGTTGGCGCAAGCGGTATCCGTCGCTTGCGCCAAGCGGTCACCCAAGGTAAATTGTTGACAATCTGGCGTTCCAAGACGCCTTATTCCGAATATTTCTGCTTAATCCGGACAGATTGTTGACACCATGAGCAAAGTGCTGACGCTGCCGGGCACCCCGCCGGGCGATGGCGAAACGTTGTCGGATCACATCTTCAAGAAGATCCAGGCCGCCATCGTCAAAGGCGAGATCGCCCCGGGCAGCAAGATTTCCGAGCCCGAACTGGCGCGCCAGCACGGCGTCAGCCGGGGCCCCCTGCGCGAGGCCCTGCACCGGCTGGAAGGCCAGAAGCTACTGGTGCGCGTGCCGCACGCCGGCGCCCGCGTCGTGTCGCTGTCGCAGCAAGAGCTGTCCGAACTCTACGAGATCCGGGAATCACTGGAAGGCATGGCCTGCCGGCTGGCCGCCGAACGCATGCCGCCCGCCGAAATCGCCGAACTGCGCGGCGTGCTGGAAGCCCACGAACGCGACGCCGCCTTCCAGGCCGGCCTGGGCTACTACCAGCAGGAAGGCGATTACGACTTCCACTACCGCATCGTCAAGGGCAGCGGCAACCAGATGCTGTTCCGCATGCTCTGCGACGAGCTCTACCAGCTGGCGCGCATGTACCGCATCCAGTATTCGACCACGCCCAACCGCCCGCGGCAGGCCTACGCCGAACACCACCGCATTCTTGACGCCATCGCCGACCGCGACGGCGAGCTGGCCGAAATCCTGATGCGCCGGCACATCCGCGCATCCCGTATCAACATCGAACAACAGATCGCCCAGAGCAACCTGCGGCGCACGGAGGCATGATGAACCACTCGTACAGAAAGACCCTGCCCGGCACCCGCCTGGACTATTTCGATGCGCGCGCCGCCGTCGAAGCCATTGCCCCCGGCGCCTACGCCGGTCTGCCCTACACGTCCCGCGTGCTGGCCGAAAACCTGGTTCGCCGCTGCGACCCGGCCATGCTGACCGACGCGCTCAAGCAACTGATCGAACGCCGCCGCGACCTGGACTTTCCGTGGTTTCCGGCACGCGTGGTCTGTCATGACATTCTGGGCCAGACGGCGCTGGTCGATCTGGCCGGCCTGCGCGACGCTATCGCCGACATGGGCGGCGACCCGGCCAAGGTGAACCCGGTCGTGCCGGTGCAACTGATCGTCGACCACTCCCTGGCCGTGGAATTCGACGGCAACGACCCCGAAGCCTTCGCCAAGAACCGCGCGGTGGAAGACCGCCGCAACGAAGACCGCTTCCACTTCATCGACTGGACCAAGCAGGCCTTCCGCAACATCGAAGTCGTGCCCCCGGGCAACGGCATCATGCACCAGATCAACCTGGAGCGGATGTCCCCGGTGATCTACACGCAAGACGGCGTGGCCTTCCCCGATACGCTCGTCGGCACCGACAGCCACACCCCGCACGTGGATGCGCTGGGCGTCATCGCCATCGGCGTGGGCGGACTGGAAGCCGAAAACGTGATGCTGGGCCGCGCGTCCTGGATGCGCTTGCCCGACATCATCGGGGTCGAACTCACCGGCCGCGCCCAACCGGGCATCACCGCCACCGACGTGGTGCTGACGCTGACCGAATTCCTGCGCCGCGAAAAGGTCGTGGGCGCCTATCTGGAGTTCTACGGCGAAGGCGCCGCCAGCCTGACGCTGGGCGACCGCGCCACCATTTCGAACATGGCCCCCGAGTACGGCGCCACCGCCGCGATGTTCTCGATTGACCAGCAGACCATCGATTACCTGCGCCTGACCGGCCGCGAAGACGAACAGATCGCGCTGGTGGAAACCTACGCCAAGACCGCCGGCCTGTGGTCCGACAGCTTGAAGACCGCCGAATACGAACGCGTGCTGCGCTTTGACCTGTCCACCGTGGTGCGCACGCTGGCCGGCCCATCCAACCCGCACCGCCGCCTACCGGTATCCGACCTGGCTGCGCGCGGCATCGCGGGCGTGGTGGAAAACGAACCGGGCCGGATGCCCGACGGCGCCGTCATCATCGCGGCCATCACCAGCTGCACCAACACCAGCAACCCGCGCAACGTGATCGCCGCCGGCCTGCTGGCGCGCAACGCCAACCGCGCCGGCCTGTCGCGCAAGCCCTGGGTGAAGAGCTCGCTGGCGCCGGGATCCAAGGCCGTGCAGCTGTACCTGGACGAAGCCGGCCTGACGGAAGACCTGGAAAAGCTGGGCTTCGGCGTCGTCGCGTTCGCCTGTACCACGTGCAACGGCATGTCGGGCGCGCTGGACCCCGTGATCCAGCAAGAAATCATCGACCGCGACCTCTATGCGACCGCCGTGCTGTCGGGCAACCGCAACTTCGACGGCCGCATCCACCCCTACGCCAAGCAGGCGTTTCTGGCCTCCCCCCCGCTGGTCGTGGCCTACGCCATCGCCGGCACGATCCGCTTCGATATCGAACGCGATGTGCTGGGCACCGGCGGCGACGGCCGCGAGATCCGCCTGAAGGACATCTGGCCCACCGACGAAGAAATCGACGCCGTGGTCAAGGCATCCGTCAAGCCCGAGCAGTTCCGCAAGGTCTACGCGCCCATGTTCGGCATCCAGGACGACCGCAAGGCGGGCGTCAGCCCGCTGTACGCGTGGCGCCCGCAAAGCACCTACATCCGCCGCCCGCCGTACTGGGAAGGCGCGCTGGCAGGCGTTCGCACGCTGCGCGGCATGCTGCCGCTGGCCGTGCTGGGCGACAACATCACCACCGACCACCTGTCGCCGTCCAATGCCATCATGCTGGACAGCGCAGCCGGCGAATACCTGGACAAGATGGGCCTGCCAGAAGAAGACTTCAACTCGTACGCGACCCACCGCGGCGACCACCTCACCGCGCAACGCGCCACCTTCGCCAACCCCAAGCTCTATAACGAGATGGTGACGAACAACGACGGCACCGTGAAGCAAGGCTCGCTGGCGCGCGTGGAACCCGAAGGCCAGGTCATGCGCATGTGGGAAGCCATCGAAACCTATATGGACCGCAAGCAGCCGCTGATCATCGTGGCCGGCGCCGACTACGGCCAGGGCTCGTCGCGCGACTGGGCCGCCAAGGGCGTGCGCCTGGCCGGCGTGGAAGCCATCGTGGCCGAAGGCTTCGAACGCATCCACCGCACCAACCTGATCGGCATGGGCGTGCTGCCACTGGAATTCAAGCCCGGCGTGAACCGCAAGACGCTGGCCCTGGACGGCACCGAAAGCTACGACGTCATCGGCGAACGCAAGCCGCGCGCCGACCTGACGCTGGTGATCCACCGCCGCAGCGGCGAGACCGTGCAGGTACCTGTCACCTGCCGGCTGGACACGGCGGAAGAAGTGTCCATCTACGAAGCCGGCGGCGTGCTGCAGCGCTTTGCCCAAGACTTCCTGGAAGCCGAATCCGCCACCACCAAAAAGGCCGGCTGACCCCATCGGGCGGCGGGCGCCGATGCGTCCGCCGCCCCGCCCGACGACATTGCACCGAGACATCAGGACGACCCCATGGCCCATGCACCCCAAACCAAGATCGCCGCGACCTACATGCGCGGCGGCACCAGCAAAGGCGTGTTCTTCAAGCTGGATGACCTGCCCGAATCCGCGCGCGTGCCCGGCGCGGCGCGCGACGCGCTGCTGATGCGCGTGATCGGCAGCCCGGACCCCTACGGCAAGCAGATCGACGGCATGGGCGCCGCCACATCCAGCACCAGCAAGACCGTCATCGTCGGCAAGAGCACCCGGCCAGAGCATGACGTGGACTACCTGTTCGGCCAGGTCTCCATCGACCAGCCCTTCGTGGACTGGAGCGGCAACTGCGGCAACCTGTCCGCCGCCGTCGGCCCGTTCGCCATCACCAACGGCCTGGTCGACCCGGCCCGCGTACCCGCCGACGGCATCGCCGTCGTGCGCATCTGGCAGGCCAATATCAAGAAGACCATCATCGCCCACGTGCCGATGACAGGCGGCGCGGTGCAGGAAACCGGTGACTTCGAGCTGGACGGCGTGACCTTTCCCGCCGCCGAACTGCGGCTGGAATTCATGGACCCCGCCGAAGAAGGCGACGGCGGTTCGATGTTCCCTACCGGCAACCTGATCGACGACCTGGAAGTCCCCGGCGTGGGCACGTTCAAGGCCACGATGATCAATTCGGGCATCCCGACCATCTTCCTGGACGCCGAAGCCCTGGGCTACACCGGCACGGAACTGCAGGACGATATCAATGGCGACGCCGCCGCGCTGGCCCGCTTCGAGACCATCCGCGCGTACGGCGCCCTGCGCATGGGCCTGATCGCCAAGATCGAAGACGCCGGCAGCCGCCAGCACACGCCCAAGGTCGCCTTCGTGGCGCGCCCCAAGGCCTATGTGTCCTCCAGCGGCAAACAGATCGGCGCGGGTGACATCGACGTGCTGGTGCGCGCGCTGTCCATGGGCAAGCTGCACCACGCGATGATGGGCACGGCTTCCGTCGCCATTGGCACCGCGGCAGCCGTTCCCGGCACGCTGGTGAACCTGGCCGCGGGCGGCACCGAGCGCGACAACGTCAACTTCGGCCACCCCTCCGGCACACTGCGCGTGGGCGCCCAGGCGCAGCGGGTGGACGGCGAATGGAAGGTCACCAAAGCCATCATGAGCCGTAGCGCGCGCGTGCTGATGGAAGGCCGCATCCACGTGCCGAAAGAAGGATTCTAAGCCGGATTCCGCCAAGGGAGAGCCGCGAGCAAAGGCTCGCAATTTACATTTTTACCCCGGTTTTTATGGCATCAAGGGTAGACGCTGCCCCCGTCTACCCCTATACTTAACAGATGTTGTAATTCATCACCGGACCCCGCCGATGCTCCGTCATCGAGGGCACCCGTCACATGGCCGCGCACAGCGGCCCGGCGCCAGCGCCGAAACACCACCACCCAGCCGCCCGGCCGAAAGCCAGCGGTTGCGGAACAAAAACCTGCTTACCCAGCAGGACCATTGCTCATCGCACTGAGCCGCCTCCGCGTCAACGACATCCGTGTCCGCGACGCCCCGGCCCTATGCCGCAGCAAGGCACCAATACGGTGTGTCTTGTGTTTGTCCGACCCGGGCGCCACCCCTTGCCCGGCGGGGCAGGCACGCGACCGCGCGCTCGAAACAAAAACGAAAAGCCCGCGGTCCATCGGTGTTTCGCCTGCGCCATGGGAAGGCTTGCCGCCCATCGCACCCCGCGGAAACGGCACTCACGCAGCCCCGGCCGTCTGGCCGAGACAAGGCTGTCGAGGAGTAAGGACCCCTAAGATGCAAGAGACAGTGTTCTTCCAGTTATCGGCGACCACCGCCATCCTGTTGCTGGCCGGCTTCTACGGCGCAACGTTCCTGATGTCGCTATTCATCGGCGAAAAAAACGAGAACGTCGACGGCTTCATGGTGTCGAACAACGCGGTCGGCTTTGGCCTGTCGACCGCCAGCATGATCGCCACCTGGATCTGGGCCGCCTCCTTCTACGCCAGCGCCACCTCCGGCTACAAGTACGGCTTGTCCGGTCCGCTGCACTACGGCTTCTGGGGCGCCCTCATGATTCTCTTCATCTACCCCTTCGGCAAACGCTTCAGGCAACTGGCGCCCAAAGCCCACACGCTGGCCGAAGTCATCCACGCGCGCCACGGCACCTCCAGCCAGATGATCATGGCGGTGTCGAACATCGTGGGCAGCTGCATCAGCCTGATGGTCAATTTCACGGCTGCCGGCGCGCTGGTCTCGATCCTTAGCCCGCTCACCTTCATCCAGGGCGTGCTGATTGCCGGGCTGGGCGTGCTGTCCTACACCCTGTGGTCGGGCTTCCGCACGTCGGTCATGACCGACTTCGCGCAATTGGCCGCGATGATCATCGCCGCGGTCATCATCATTCCGCTGATCTTCTTCAACGCCGGCGGGCCGGACATGCTGCAAGCCAACATGTGGCGCTTGAACAGCGAGCAGGCCGACTTCTATTCCACCAAGGCCATCCTTGAGCAAGGCGCGCCGTACTTCGTCGCCGTGCTGGCGTACGCCATCGGCAACCAAACCATCGCGCAGCGCCTGTTCGCAGTGCGCGAAGACCTGATAAAGCCCACCTTTCTGACCGCCACGGTCGGCTACGGCGCGGTGGTGATCGGGCTGGGCATGCTGGGCCTGCTGGCGCTGTTCGTCGGGCTGGAACCGGCCAACGGCGACATGAACAACATCATTCCGCAGATGGCGTCCACCTACTTGCCGCCGTTCGGCATCGCGCTCTTCTTCCTGCTGGTCGTGGGTTCGCTGTCGTCCACCGCCGACTCCGACCTGGCGGCGCTGTCCGCCATCGTCATGACCGACGTCTACGCCAAGAACCTGGCGCATGGACGCCCGGATCCGCAGCGCATGCTGTGGTGGGGCCGCGCCACCATGATCATCGCCACGATGATCGGCGTGGTCTTCGCGAGCCTGCGCCTGGACATCCTGGTCATGCTGGTGTTCGTGGGCGCGCTGTGGGGCGCCATCGTCTTCCCGGTCATCGCCAGCTTCTACTGGGACCGCGTGAACAACCGCGCCTTCGTCTGCTCGGTGCTGAGCGCCGTCGTGCTGTTCTCGATTGCGCGCTTCGAGCTGCTGCCCATCACGGGTGTCGTCGCCATCTTCTTCGAGATCTGCGCGGCCATCGGCGGTGGCGTGGTGCTAAGTCTGATGGCGTTCGGCTTTCTGGGCCGCACCGTCGCCATCACGGTGGGCGCGATCGGCGTCGCCGTCATGCTGCCCGTCTTCATCGGCAGCCTGCGCGACTATATCGTGCTGCTGGCCTCGCTGACGGCCTATGGCGCCAGCGCCACGGTCTGCGTGGCCCTGAGCCTGCGCAACCGCGAACGGTTCGATTTCAACATGCTGGCGGACCGCGTCACCTCGTTCCACCGCGAGCAGCACGCGGTGGCGCAAGACGCGCCGTCCGACCGACTTGCCGCCGACAGCGCCGCGCGCTGATCCATGACTATCAACACCAGGAGTGCGATATGTGGTTGACCGCTTATTTTCTGATCTGGCCGGCGATATCCGCCGCCATCCTCGCACTCTTGTGCGTCACGCTGTGGAAAGACGTCCGCACGGCGAAACAAAACGGGCAGTCAATGGTGTAGCCGCAGGCAGACCTCGAGTCCGCCAGACAGACGAGTCGATTACGTGGAAGGGGAGGATTGCCCGCCGTCCGCCGGCGGTCCGATCACTTTCAGCACGGCGACGCCCGTCGCCACGGCCGCTCCGGCGACGCCCACGTCCCCTTCCATGAACACCAGGCAGGAGGTCGCCCGCAGCACGCGCCCGCGCACCTCCAGAAACTGGCCTGCGCGCGCCGCCATCAGAAAGTGCGTGTCCAATTGCACCGTCACGCAAGCGCGGCGCGCCATGGCCTCCCACGCGATGGCGCTTAAACCGTGGTCCAGCAATGCCGTCAGCAATCCGCCATGCACCACGCCGGCGGGGTTCAGATGCGCAGCACCCGCCAACAGGCCATAGGCCCACCCGTCGCCTTCCTTGCGCGCCCACAAAGGCCCGATCAGGCCGGCGAAGCCTTGCAGCGACTTTTGCCGCCAGCCCTCGGCAATCAACGATTCAATCGTGGGTGCCGCGCGCATCGATTCAGCTCCGCGCGGACAGCAGTTGCGACAGCGTCTGCGCTTCGGCCTGCAGATCCTTGGCCAAGGCGTGGGCGCGGACATCGTCAAGCTGTTCGGCCAACCCTGCGGCGACCAGCGAATGCGTCATGCGGTTCTGGCCATTCAGCACCGGCACGGCGATCACGACAACGCCATTGATGTAGTTGTTCCGGTCCATGCTGTAGCCGTCCCGGCGGACCGCATCCACGTCGGCTTTCCACGCTGCGAATTCGGGCGCCTGATCCCAGCGCAGCGCCTTGAAGCGGCGTTCCAGCTCCTTGTCCGTCAGGTCCGAGAACGCGGCCACCAACCGGCCCGTCGCGCTGATCAGCGCGGGAAAGCGGCTACCCACATCCACATGCAAGCGGAAAGGCGCCGTGGAACGCGACAAGGCCAGCACCACCATGTGGTCGCCGCCTGCCACTTCCACGCCAATCGCCGTGACATTGGCCGCGCTGGACAGCTTGTCCAACACGGGCTGCACCAACGTCGGGAAAGGACTGCTTTCGATCACGCTGCGCGCCAGCGTCAGCATGCCCACGCCCAGGCTGTAACGCTTGGTGCCGGTATCCACCTTCACCAGCCCCTCCTCCACCAATACCCGAAGAATGTGCAGGCAGGTGCTGGTCACCATCTCCAATTCCTGCGAAATCGCCTTCAAGGTCATCGGCGCGCCGCCACGGCCCAGCAAGCGCAGGATGGCGATCGAACGCGTGACGGCCGGCACCGGACGGACACGCGGCCCCGCTGTCGCGGAAGGTTCCTGGGAACTGGACTGACTCATCTGACTCTCCGTTTTTACTGCGGCAAGCATACCTTGCGCACGGGCCTTCGCGCCGTCGATGCCGCCCTGATTTTCCACCATTTAATTGTCTATATACAATCAATGGACGTAATTGACAATTTTAAAATCGGCGCGCATTATCGCTTCAACAGATTGCGGACCCCTCACAGGCACGACGACATGACGACGCTGACACAGGCCACTTCTTACGCGGACGCCCAAGCGCTCTGCACCCCGGATAAGCTTTGGGAGTTGTTCGACGGCGACCGCGGGCAGATGAACATCGCCCACGAGTGCATCGACCGCCATGCCGGCAAAGACGAGCCAGCGGTCATCCTGGTGCGCGCGGCCGGCGGCGGCGAGTCCTATGGCTTCCAGCAGATATCCGATGCCTCGTCGCGCTTCGCGCACTACCTGGCCGCCCAGGGCGTCCAGCCCGGCGACCGGGTCGCCGTGATGCTGGAGCCGTCGTTGGCCTTTTACGTGGCGATGTTCGGAGCGATGAAGCTGGGCGCGATCGCGGTGCCGCTCTTCACGCTGTTCGGCCCCGACGGCATCCGGCTGCGTGTGCAGGACTGCAAGCCCCGCCTGATGGTGACCAATGCCGAGAAAGCCCCGCTGGTCGGCGGGTGCGACGACATGCGCGTCGTCATCGCGGACGCTGATTTCATCGGCGCGCTGGACGCTTTCCCCCCGCGATACGAGTGCCGAACGCAGGCTGACGACCTGGCCATCTTCCAATACACGTCGGGCACCACTCGCGAGCTGCCGGACGCGGTCAAGCACACCCACCGCGCGCTGGTCACCTTGATGATGGCCGCCCTGTACGGCACCGGCGTGCGCCCGGGCGACCGCTTCATGTGCCCGTCATCCCCCGCCTGGGGCCACGGCCTGTGGCACGGCACGCTGGCCCCGCTTGCCCTTGGCGTCACGATCGGCGCCTACGCCGGCAAGTTCAATGCCGAACGTTTGCTGCAAGCCCTGCAGGATCACGGTTTCAACAACATCTCGGCTGCCGCCACGCACTACCGCATGATGCGCAACTCGGGCGTGGCAAAGCAGTACCGCTACCAGTTGGAAAAGGTGTCGTTCACCGGAGAACCCATCGACAGTGAGACGTCCGCCTTCGTGCAAGCCACGTTCGGGCGGCCGGTCTGCAGCATGTACGGCACCACGGAAATCGGGGTCTGCCTGGTGAACTATCCCGGTGCCTCAGACTTCACGGTCAAGCCCGGTTCGCTGGGCAAGCCCGTGCCCGGCCTGCGCGTCGAAGTGCAGGACGCCAACGGCGCGCCCTGCCCGCCCGGCGTGACGGGCGAACTCAAACTCTGGCGGCGCGACGCCTGGGTCGCCACTAAAGACCTGGGGCGCGTGGACGAAGACGGGTACTTCTGGCACGGCGGCCGCGCCGACGACGTCATCATCTCGGCCGGCTGGACCATGAGCGCCGTCGAGATCGAAGACGCCATCCTGAAGCACCGCGACGTGACCGAGGCCGCCGCCATCGGCGTACCTGACGCGTTGCGCGGCCAGGTCGTCAAAGCCTTCGTGGTATCGGCCAGGCCGGGCGACGACGCCTTCATCGAAGAGATCCAGAACACCGTGCGCAGCCAACTGGCACAGCACGAGTATCCGCGCCAGGTGGTGTTCGTGCCCGAACTACCCAAGACACCTGCAGGAAAGATCCATCGCCGCAAGCTGCGCGAGCAAGAGCTTGCGGCCACCCAGGCCTCAACCGTAAACGCCGCGCCCGCCGCGCACGTCTGACCCATCCCCCCCAGGAGACATCATGCTGACCAAGACCAAGACCGAAAGAAGCTTCCCGACCATCACCGAACGCGGCCTGGACGAACTCCGCGCGCGGATCGGCGTCAAGATCGGCGTCACCGCCGAACCGTGGTGCTACGAGGCCACGCGCGACAACATCCGCCACTACGCCCACGGCATCGGTGACGACAACCCCCTGTGGTGCGACCCCGAGTATGCCGCCAAGACGCAGCACGGCGGCATTATCGCGCTGCCAAGTTTCCTGTTTTCGACCAGCCGCATCGTGTCGGGTTACGTAGGCGGCTTGCCGGGCGTGCACGCCATGTGGTCGGGCGCAGATTGGACCTGGCACAAGGCCGTCAAGCGCAACGACGTCATCTCGACCGAAGCGCATCTGAAGAACCTGATCGAGCATCAAACCCGCTTCGCGGGCCGCGCGGTGCAGCAGATCTATCACGTGGACTTCTTCAACCAGGACGGCGACAAGGTTGCCGAAGCTGACAGTTGGTGCTTCCGCACGGAACGCGACCATGCCCGCGAACAGGGCAGCAAGTACAAGGAAGTGCGCGCCCGCGAACCCCGCCGCTACAGCCCCGAGGAAATCAAGGAAGCCTACAAGCTGTACGCGCAGGAAGCGGTGCGCGGCGCCACGCCCCGCTATTGGGAAGACGTGAAGGAAGGCGAGGAACTACCCGTGATGTTCAAGGGCCCGATGACAGTGACGGGCTTCATCGCCTATGCGCAAGGCTGGGGCGGCCTGTATATCCGCGCCAACAAGCTGGCATGGCAATTGATCGATGCCCATCCCGGCGTCGGCATCACCAACCGCTTCGGCATCCCCGATGTGCCCGAACGCGTGCACTGGGAAGAAGAATTCGCGCTGGAAGTTGGTGCGCCGGGCGCGTATGACTACGGCCCCGAGCGCAACTCGTGGCTGACGCACCACCTGACCAATTGGATGGGCGACGCGGGCTTCTTGCGCAAGTCCACCTGCAAGATCCGCCGCCACAACCCCGAGGGCGACATGCTGTTCTTCAAGGGCCGCGTCACGCGCAAGTACGTCGAAGACGGCCGCCATCTGGTGGAGATCGAGCAAGAAGCCCGCAACCAGGACGACGAGCTGTCCGTACTGGGTTCTGGCCTGGTTGAATTGCCCACCCGCGGATAACGCGTCGGACACGACCAAGTCGAGGTCAATGATGTCTGGTTCATCGGAGCATGCTGCACATGCCCCGGATGCTCCCCACGCCCGCGCCGCCGGCGCGCTGGCGGGCGTCCGGGTCATCGATCTGTCCAGGGTGCTGGCGGGGCCACTGTGTACGCAGATGCTGGCCGACCAGGGCGCGGACGTGATCAAAGTCGAGCCGCCCGCTGGCGACGAGACCCGCACGCTCGGTCCGCCCGTGAACCCGGAGGGCGACGCGGCCTATTACACCGCCGTCAACCGGGGCAAGCGCGCGATCGGGCTGGACCTCTCCCTGGCCGCGGGCCGGGACGTGCTGTTGCGGCTGCTTGAAGATGCCGACATCCTGGTCGAGAACTTCATCCCGGGCACAATGGCCAAGTGGGGTCTGGACTTCGAGGCGGACCTCAGGCCGCGCTTTCCGCAACTGATCTACTGCGCCATCTCGGGGTTCGGCGCAGAGGGCCCCTTGGGTGGCCTGCCCGGCTACGACGCCATCCTGCAGGCCATGTGCGGCCTGATGAGCGTGAACGGCGACCCGGCCAGCGGCCCCACCCGCATCGGCATTCCCATCGTCGACCACCTCACGGGTTACACCGCACAAGCGGGCATTCTGCTGGCGCTGTACCACCGCGGGCGCACCGGGCGGGGCCAGCGTGTGGAAGCCACGCTGTTCGACACCGCGCTCAGCCTGCTGGTGCCACACGCCGCCAACTGGATGCACACGCAACGCGCGCCGGGGCTGCTGGGCAGCGCGCACCCCAACATCGCGCCGTACGACCGCTTCGCCTGCCGCGACGGCGAGATCTTCCTGGGCGTCGTGAACGACCGCCAATTCCGCAAGTTCTGCGAGTACACCGGCCTGACACCGTTGTTGGAAGACGCACGCTTCGCGACCAACCGCCAGCGGCTTGAGCACCGCGACGCCCTGCGGACCGCCATTGAAACCGCGCTATCCACCCGAATGCGCGATGCCGTCTGCCGCGACCTGATGCGGCTGGGCGTGCCGACGGGGCCGGTCCACAGCGTGCCCGAAGCCTTCGAACAGGCGCATGCGATGCATCGCGGCATGCGCATCGACCGCGACGGTTACCACGGCATCGGCGCCGCCACGCGGCTGTCCGACGCGCCCGTGCGCGTGCGCCGGCTTCCCCCGTCCTATGCGCAGCACACCGACGAGGTCCTCCGGGAGGCCGGCCTCGACGACACCCATATCGCGGCGCTACGGGAACAAGGCGTCTTGCCGCGGTGGCCTCCTTCGACGCCGTAGCCACACCGACCGCTACCCAATAAGAAAATCCAGGAGACCACCATGAAGACCATACGCCTGATGGCCGCGCTAGCGGCATCCCTGCTGTTCACGCAACCCGCCGCGGCGGCCGACGCCTATCCCTCCAAACCCGTCAAACTGATCGTCCCCTATCAAGCCGGCCAGGGCACCGATGTGGCCGGCCGCTATCTGGCCGAGTATCTGGCCCGGGCCCTTGGGCAGCCCTTCATCGTGGAAAACCGCCCCGGGGCGGGCGGCAACATCGGCGCCTCGGAAGCCGCGCGCGCGGCGCCCGACGGCTACACGCTGTTGATGGGCACCAACGGCACGCACGTGCTGAACCAATACATGTATTCCTCCACGGCCTTCGACCCAGACCGCGACTTCGAACCCGTCATGCTGGTCAGTGCATTCCCCATGGTGCTGCTGACGCCGCCAGGGTCTCCGTACGCCAACCTGGCCGACCTGCGGGACCCGAAAAAGGCGAAAACCGACAGCATCAACGTCGGCATGCCCAGCACCACGGCGCGGCTCGTCTTCGAACTGCTCAAGCAACAAGGCGTCAACAGCCTGCGCGGTATTCCTTACAAGGGGTCGGCCACCGCCACCACCGACTTGATGGGCGGACAAGTGCAGATCGGCATCGATACCGTCAGCGCCGCCCGCTCGTTCATCACCAGCGGCAAGCTTCGCGCGCTAGCCGTGACCTCGTTGAAGGAATCCGCGTTGCTGCCGGGCGTGAAATCCGTCGCCGAGCAGGGCTTGCCCGGATTTCAGGTCATCGCGTGGAATGGTCTGTACGCGCCCAAGGGCACGCCACCCGCCGTCATACAGCGGCTGAACGCCGAACTCACGCAGATCCTGGCGCGTCCCGAGGTGCGCCAGCGCCTGTTGGAACTGGGTCATGAACCCGGCGGCGGCACGCCAGCGGAACTGACCGCGTTCTCGCGCAGCGAACGGCTGAAATGGCAGCCATTGATCGTCCAGGCGGGCCTGAAGGCAGAGTAGCGGGCGATGGGCGTCACCGCCCAAGGCGGGCACCCGGTCAGGCCGTCGCGGGCCCGCTTCGCGTCCGCCCTGCCGCAGCGATCGCCAACGCCAGCAAGAGCAACACCGCCGCCAGGCCATAGGTCCAGCGCATGCCCGCCGCCAGCGCGGCGGGTGGCGCAACCCGCAAGTCGCCCGCTCCCGACGCCCAGGCGAATACCGCCCCCATCAGCGACGCCCCGGTTATGAATCCCAGATTACGCGACAAGTTCAGCAGACCCGAGAGCGCGCCACGCTGCGAGGCGCCGGCTTCGGCCATGACGGCGCTGCTGTTCGCGGCCTGGAACAGGGCGTAGCCAGCCGTGATCACCACCAACGGCGCCACGTAGCCGATCGCGCCGAACGCCGCGGGCGCCAGCGCCATACCGGTCGCCCCGGCCGCCATGGCGATCAACCCGGCCCCCATGACGCGCTGCGCGCCGTAGCGGTCCACGCCCCGGCCCGCCGGCACGCCCACCAGCGCGGCCACAACCGGGCCGCAAGACATCGCAAGCCCCACCTGCGCGGCATCCAACCCCAACCCGCCAGCCAGGTAGAACGGTCCGACAACCAGCGTGGTCATCATGACGGTGGAGACCAGGCCGTTCGCCGCCACGGCCGCGCTCAGCACCGGCCGGCGAAACAGCGCCAGCCCGATCAGCGGCGATGCCGAACGGGCCTGCAGCCGCACAAATGCCGCGCCTAATGTCACGGCGATGGTCAGCAACACGCCGCTCATCCAGCCAAAGCCGCTTCCCGCCCGGGTCATCGCCAGCGCATACGCGGCAATGCCCGCGGCCAACAGCAGCGACCCCAGCGAATCGAAGCGCGCACGTGGCGTTGCCGACGGCGGCGAATCCGGCGGAAGGTGAAACCACGCCAACCCGAACGCCAGCCCGCCCAACGGCAGATTGATCAGGAAGATCGACGGCCAGCCCGGCCCGGCGATCAGCAAGCCGCCCAGCGCGGGCCCCAGCGCCGTGCCAATGGCCGACATCGTCCCCATCAGGCCCATCACGCTGCCGGCCTTTTCTTTCGGCGCGGCCTCGCTGGCGAACGCCAGCGTCAACGCCATCATGATCGCCGCGCCCAGCCCTTGCACGCTACGCGCGGCGATCAATCCCCCCAGCCAGGGCGCGGCACCGCACAGTGCCGACCCTGCCGTGAACAAACCAATCCCCGCCAGCATCAGCCGCCGGCGGCCGGCCAGATCGCCTAGCCGGCCCACGCTGACGATCAACGTGGTGATCGCAAGCAGATACGCCAGCACAATCCATTGCACCGCCTGGAAGGACGCGTCAAAGGCCTGCGCCAACGCCGGCAGCGCGACGTTGGCGATGCTGGTGCCCAAGGCGGGCAGCAGCATCGACATCGATAGACAGGCCAACAGGGCCACAGAGGGACGGGAGGGGGAGATTGACGGAACGGAGGTGCGCATGGCTCGCCTGCAAGGATGTCAAGACGCCGACGTGACGCCATGCAGCCATCCTAGGCGTTGCGCTGACCTGGCGGAAGGCGCAGCATTTGCACTGAATACCTGCACCAGACGCGCTATCAAAACGGGCCAGGCCGCGCCAACCGTGCTACGTTTGCAGCATGGCGCCCCCCGACCTCAACCTCTTGACCACCCTGGACGTCCTGCTGGCCGAAGGCAGCGTCGCGCGCGCCGCCCGCCGCTTGCACCTAAGTCCGTCCGCCATGAGCCGGGCGCTGGCCCGGCTGCGCGAAACGACCGGCGACCCCTTGCTGGTGCGCGCCGGCCGCGGCCTGGTGCCCACCCCGCGCGCGCTGGCGTTGCGCGACCGCGTCCGCGTGCTGGTGCAAGATGTGGAAGCGGTGCTGCGCCCGGCTGCGCAGCTTGACCTGGCGCAGCTGGCCCGCACCTTCACGCTGCGCACCAGCGACGGCTTTGCCGAAAATTTTGGACCGGCCCTGCTGGCCCGCGCCAGCGCCGATGCACCCAGCGTACGGCTACGCTTCGTGCAAAAGACCGACAAGGACAGCGCGCCGCTGCGCGAAGGCACGGTGGATCTGGAAACCGGCATCGTCGGCGACGCGGCCAGCCCCGAACTGCGCACGCGGGCGCTGTTCCAGGACCGCTTCGTGGGCGTCATGCGCGTGGCCCACCCGCTCAGCCAAGGCAAGGTCACGCTTGCCCGCTATGCGTCGGCGCGCCACATCCTCGTCTCTCGCCGCAACCTGGACAAAGGGCCGGTGGACGATGCGCTGGCCACGCACGGGCGCGAACGCGCAATCGCCGCGATCGCCGGCGGATTCTCGACGGCGATCGCCCTGGCGCGCGGGTCCGACCTGATCGCCACCGTTCCCGAACGGCACACCGGCAGCCTGCGCGCAGGCATGCACACCTTTCCGCTGCCCTTCACGATGCCGGCGTTCACCGTGTCGATGCTGTGGCATCCGCGCATGGACGGCGACGCCGCCCATCGGTGGCTGCGCGGCTGCGTGCTGGACGCTGTCGGCTGACGGCGTCCGCGCGCGCTTACTTCCCTTTCGGTGCACTGGCCGCCAGCGTATCGAACGTCTTGTCCAAGTCAGCCAGCGACTTGTCGATGTGTTCGCGGCGTTCCTTGATCCACTTGCCCTGCGACGCCAGTTGGTCGCGCGCCTCTTTCAGCATGCGGTCCATTTCCGCCGGCTGGGGGCCGCCGCTGGTGGCGCGATTCTTCACGATGGCCACCGGGTCCAGCGTCGAACGGAATTCAGCCTCGCTCATCGGCAGCTCGTTGCCGTACTTCGAATCCTTCATGGCGTCCGCATAGATGCGGCGGGCCTGCTCGTAGGGGAAGTCCAGCGGCTTGATATTGTGGGTCTTGGCGTAGGTCACCACCTCGGAGGCGAAGTGGTGGCCGTCACGGAACGGCAGCTTGTACTTGCGCATCAGCACATCAGCCAGTTCCTGCGACGCAGTCCAGTCGCTGTTCAACTCTTCCAACGCGCGCTCGGGGCTGATAACCATGGCTTTGAGCACGCGGTCCCAGCGCTTGAGCGCCGAGATGCCGCTGTCGACCATGGCGGAATTCTGCTTCACGTCCTTCGGGTCGCTCATGCCCGGCGTGATGTTGTGCGTCTGGATCGCCGGGCCCATCGCCAGCGTCAGCGCAGTCGACGCGTCGCTGCGGGTGTCGTTCAGCAGGCCGGGGTTGCGCTTTTGCGGCATGGCGCTGGACACGTAGGTGTTGCCGCCGCCCTCTTCCAGCAGGATCCACGGCCGCGACTGCGCATACTGCGTCATGACGTCTTCGACGAAGTTGCCGGTGCGAAGCGCAATGCTGGTCACGATCGACGCCACTTCCACCGGCTGGTCCATGGACGAGATCTGCGAAGCGTCATAGGCATTGTCGACCAGCGCCTCGAAACCCAGGTATTGCGCCATGCGCTTGCGGTCCAGCGGCCAGCTGGTGCCGTTCAGCACCGTCGTGCCCATGGGAGAACGGTCGATGCGGACGTAGGCCTCGCGGATACGTTGCGCGTCGCGCGCAAGGCCCGCGGCCTGGCCCAGCAGATAGTGCCCGTAGCTGTTGGGCTGCGCGGCGACGCCATTGGTGTAGTTCGGCACGATGGTGCCGGCGTGCTTGCCGGCCAGCTCGACGAGCGTGGTGGACGTCTTGTTCAACTGATCGGCCAAGTCCAGCAGCTTGTCGCGCAGGATCGCGCTGCGGTAGGTCGCGTGCATGTCCTGGCTGGACCGGCCCGCATGCAGCAATGTCACGTCTTCGCCCGCCGCCTTGATCAGCAGGGGTTCAAAGGTGATCACGCTGGCCGGCCGTTTCGCGCCCGGCTGGTTGCCGTCGCTGATCACCTTGGCCACACCGGCCGCCAGGCGCGGCGCGATGGATTTGTCCAGCAGACCTTCGTCTGTGTTGATGACGGCGGTGGCTTTGTTGATTTCCCCCAGCCAGAAGAAAGGGTCCCGGGGCACGGCGGTGGTGGCCGCCGCAGGCGCGGCGGCAGTCGCTTGCTGGGCCAACGCGGCGTGCGTGCCCAGCGACAAGAGCAGGGCGGCGCCCAGGGTGGGAAGAAACTGTCGCATGGCGTTCTCGTTATGGTGTCGTTATCGGGAGGCGATACGGGGACGGTCCGGTAGTTTATGGAAAACCCCCAAGCCCGAGAACCGGGTATTACACCGATAGCCCGCGAATGCGTAACAAGAGCCGTGTTGGCTGAATATTCCCTTACGCGATGTCGCAGCGCAAAAAAAAGCCCCTGCCTCCGGAAGAAGGCGGGGGCCCAAGCCGGCGCGCTGGCTTAGAACAAGTACTGCGCGCTTACCCAGAACAAGGGTTTGTGATCCTGGCTATCGGACTGCGGCGCACCGCCGTCGGTGCGCCAGGCCACCGTGGCTTCGCCACGCCAGCCGCCCACGGCAACGCGGGCGCCGACGCCAGCCCCGGCGATTCGGCGGAAATTCTCGCCGGCCTGCCAGGGGTGGGAGGAAATTTCGACTCGGCCCGCATCGTAGAACGCGAACGGGGTGACGGCGCCCGCCGCATAGCGGACTTCCAGCTGGGCCAGCCAGCCGCGGTCGCCGTAGCCTTCGCCCACGGGGTAGGCGCGCACGCCGGCCGGGCCGCCCAGGCCGAAGTCTTCGGACGAATCCAGGTTGTCGTTGGTCCACTGGCCGCTGAATCGGCCGAACAGGCTCCAGCGCGACGACACGGATTGCAGGCGGGCGATGTCAAGATTCAGCTTGCTGTAATGGCCTGCCGAATTCGCGCTCAGGCTATCGGCAGTGGCAAGGTTGCCGTCCAGTTTCAAGGTGCCCGGCGTCCAGCTCAGTGCGCCGTACGTCAGCCCGCCGCCGCCCAGGCTGTCGCGCACGTCGAATTGCGCGGCGATGGGCACGCTGTTGCTGAACTTGTTCTGCTCGATCTCGGCGGCGCGATAGTCGTCGCGCAACTTCTTGTGCATGAAATCGATGCCAATGGTCAGATTGCGGCTTTGCGAACGGATCAGCGGATAGCTCAGGCCCACGCTGGCGACCTTGGCGCTGCCATGCGCGTCCAGGTCGCTGAATTCCTTGCCCAGCTCATAGCCGGTATAGCCGTAGCCCACGCGGCCGCGCAGGCCCGAACTGCCCAGCGGCGCGCTGTATCCCACGTCGCCGTAGTTCAGGTCTTCGCTGGTGCGCTGCGCGCGCAGCGTGATCTGGTCGCCCAGCATGAAGGGGCTGTTGATCGACAAGGCCGCATTGGCGCGGTACTGGCCCGTATAACGGTTGCCCTGATTGTCCAGGCCGACGCTGCCGTTCACGCGATCGCCGCGCTCCACCTGTACTGCCAGGTCACCCGTGCCCAGTTGCTGGCCCGGGCGGATGATCGGGCTGACGGTCACGCCGGGCAGGTCTGACAACAGCAGCGCCGCGCGCTCCAGCGAAGCGCTTTCGATGATGTCGCCGGGTTTCAGCGGATTCAGGTAGGACTGGGCTCGCGCGGCCAGGGCGGCATCGCCTTCGGTCTTGACCTCGCCATAACGACCTTCGACGACTTGCAGGCGCAGCACGCCGCTTTCCAGGCCCTGCGCCGGCAGGTAGACGCGTGCGAACGGATAGCCGGCATCGCGGTAATAGCGGGTGAGTTGATTGGCCAATTCTTGCATGCCGGCCAGGTCGTAGGACTTGCCCTGGTAGTCGCCCAACCGCGCCAGCAATTGGCCGTTTGAGAAAGCCTGGTTGCCCGTCAGATCGATACGGGTCACGCTGGCTTGCGGCCCGCCCGGCGCAACGGTGCCGGGAACGGGGCTGCTCAGATTCAACTCGGGCGACGGCGCTGGCGGCTGCGGCTCGGTCGCCTGCTCCTGAAGGATGCGGCCCGCATTGGGGATCTGCTGGGCGGAAGCCGCCGCAGGCAGCCACGCGGCAAGCGCCAGGATCAGATAGTGCGGACGTGCGAAAAATGAAACTTGCGTCATGATCTTGTGAGAATCGGGTGTTCGGAGCGGCTGCCCACGCCCCCGTAGGGCAATGGGCAGCCGGCAAGCGGATAAGTCGTGGAGTTCGCCGTATCAGGGCCGGGATCAGATACCGCCCTGGACAACGCCCTCCGGCAGGCGGATACCGCCGTCGATCACCAGGACCTGAGCGGGACCCTGCATGCTGCGCGCGCCCTGCCCCGCGTTCGGCACCGGCTTCGCGTTGCCGGTCTGGCCTGGGTTGCCGGAATCGACCGGCACGAAGTTCAGTTCCCCCGGCAGGGTCGGTGGCGTCGTGTTGGCGGTCCCCACTGCGGCCTGCAGCCATTGCGCTGCCGACAGCGCCGCCTCGCGACGGCTATCGGGCTGCACGGCATTGCTGATGACCAGCGTGCCGTCCTGCGCGGCAACCAGGTAGTTGCTGTTGGACAGGCCGCCGGCGCCAATCACGTAGTTGCCGGCCGTCTCGCCCGCCGCGCGGTTCAACAGGCCGGCCAGCGTGTCATTGCCGACCAGGTTGCCCTGCGTGACGCGCCACGTCAGCGCCGGGTCCACATCGCCCGCACGCTTGGTCTTGTCGTCGGCCGCGACCGTGATGGCGCGGCGATCGATGACAGCCTGGTGCTGCGTGTCGGCCAGCACATAGTTGCTGGCCAAGCCGTTGTCGCCGTCGGCCAAGGCGTAACGCACGTTGGCGTTGCGGTTGCCGGCGTTGGCGGTGTCGAACGTGGCCGTGGTTCCCACGCCCAGCGATTCACCTTCGACCAGGTTGGTCAACGATCCTGCGGATGCCTGGGCGGCGGTGCTCCCGTCGTAGACCTTGCCGGCAACCGTGGTGCCGTCGACACCCAGCACGCGACGCGCGATGGCGGCACGCGCATCGGCGGCGTTCAACACATAGTTGCCTGCGTCGCCGCCAGTCAAGCCAAAGGCGACCGTCTTGCCTTCGCCCGCGTTCTTATCGGCGAAGCTGCCCGCGACCCCCAGCGAATCGCCCGCGATGATGCCGGCAATGGCATCCGCGCCGGTGACCGTTGCCACGGTGTTGCCGTCGTAGACCTTGTCCAGCGCACCCAGCGCGCCGTTCAACTGGCGTGCCGCGATCGTCGCCGTGGTCGTGCCGTTGGCGCTGACCGTGTAGTTGCCGGCGTCCGCGCCCGTCAGCGAACCGCTGACATTGACCAGCTTGCCGATGGCGGCATTCTTGTCGGCGAAGGCGCCGGTCGTCGACAGCGCAACCGTGTCGCCCTGGACCACGCCGTTGAGCGAACCCGACGTGCCGGCGGCCGTGGTGCCGTCATAGGTCTTGCCGGCTGCCGTGATGGCGCCCGTCAAGGCTTTGGGCGTGATGTTGGCCAGCGTCGTGGCGTTGGTGCTCAGCAGGTAGTTGCCCGCATCGCCTCCAGTCAGGACACCGTTCACCGCCACCAGCTTGCCGTTGCCGACGTTCTTGTCGCCGAACAGGCCCGTGGCATTGACGGCGACGTTGTCGCCCTGCACCACGCCGTTCAGCGTGCCGGTGGTGGCGGCATCGCGCGACCCGTCATACACCTTGCCGGCGGCGGTCAGCGCTCCCGTGATCGCCTTGGGCGTGATGTTGGCCGTGGTGGTCGTATTGGCGGCAAGGATGTAGTTGCCAGCGTCCAGGCCCGTCAGCGATCCGCCGACGTTCACCGTCTTGCCATTGCCGACGTTCTTGTCCGAGAACGAACCCGCGGTCGACAGGCCAACGACATCGCCCAGGATCTGACCCGCCAAGCTTCCCGAGGTGCTGGCCAAGACGGAACCATCGTAGACCTTGCCCGCGGCCGTGATGGCGCCGGTGATCGTCTTCGGCGTAATGGTGGCGACCGTCGTTCCATTGGCGCTGACCGTGTAGTTGCCGGCGTCGGCGCCCGTCAACGAACCGCTGACATTGACCAGCTTGCCGATGGCGGCATTCTTGTCGGCGAAGGCGCCGGTCGTCGACAGCGCAACCGTGTCGCCCTGCACCACGCCGTTGAGCGAACCCGACGTGTCGGCAGCAGTGGTGCCGTCATAGGTCTTGCCGGCAGCCGTGATGGCGCCCGTCAAGGCTTTGGGCGTGATGTTGGCCTGCGTCGTGGCGTTGGTGCTCAGCAGGTAATTGCTCGCATCGACCCCAGTCAGGACACCGTTCACCGCCACCAGCTTGCCGTTGCCGACGTTCTTGTCGCCAAACAGGCCCGTGGCATTGACGGCAACGTTGTCGCCCTGCACCACGCCGTTCAGCGTGCCGGTGGCGGCGGCATCGCGCGACCCGTCATACACCTTGCCGGCGGCCGTCAGCGCGCCGGTGATCGCCTTGGGCGTGATGTTGGCCGTGGTAGTCGCATTGGCGGCAAGGATGTAGTTGCCCGCGTCCAGGCCCGTCAGCGATCCGCCGACGTTCACGGTCTTGCCGTTGCCGACATTCTTGTCCGTGAATGCGCCCGTGGTCGACAGCGCCACGGCATCGGTCAGAATCTGGCCGGCCAGGCTGCCCGACGTGCTGGCGGCATTCGTGCCGTCATACGTCTTGCCCGTGGCCGTGATGGCGCCGGTGATCGCCTTCGGCGTGATGGTGGCGGCGGTAGTCGCGTTGGAGGCAACCGTATAGTTGCCGGCATCAACGCCGGTCAACGTGCCGTTGACATCAACGCGCTTGCCCACGCCAGCATTCTTATCGGCGAAGGCGCCGGTGGTCGACAGCGCGACCGCATCGCCCACGACCACGCCGTTCAGCGTGCCGGACGTCGCGGCGGCGGTCGTGCCGTCATACGTCTTGCCGGCAGCCGTGATGGCACCCGTCAAGGCTTTGGGCGTGATGTCGGCCAGCGTCGTGGCGTTGGTGCTCAGCAGGTAATTGCCCGCATCGACCCCAGTCAGGACACCGTTCACCGCCACCAGCTTGCCGTTGCCGACGTTCTTGTCGCCAAACAGGCCCGTGGCATTGACGGCGACGTTATCGCCCTGCACCACACCGTTCAGCGTGCCGGTGGTGGCGGCATCGCGCGACCCGTCATACACCTTGCCGGCGGCCGTCAGCGCGCCGGTGATCGCCTTGGGCGTGATGTTGGCCGTGGCGGTGGAGTTGGCCACCAGCGTGTAGTTGCTTGCGTCCAGGCCGTTCAGCGATCCGGAGACGTTCACCGTCTTGCCGTTGCCGACGTTCTTGTCCAAGAACGAACCCGAGCTGTTCAAGGCCACCGAATCGCCCACGACAACGCCGCTGAGGCCGCCGCTGGTGGTAGCGAGCACGCCGCCGTCATAGACCTTGCCCGACGCGGAAATCGCGCCAGTGATGGTCTTGCGGGAAATGCTGGCCGTACCCTGGGACACGCCGCCGCCCAGTGCGTAGTTGCCGGCATCCACCCCGCCAAGCACGTACGTCACGGCCTTGCCGTTGGCCACGTTCTTGTCACCAAAGCTGCCGCTGACATTCAACAGGTCGCCCGACACGACATTCAGGCTGTTCACGCCCGTGACCGAAGCCAGCGAAGTGCCGTCATACACCTTGTCCAGCGCGCCCAGCGCCCCCGTCAACTGACGGACTGCGATGTCGGCGAAGGCCGTGGGGTTGTAGGCAACCGTGTAGTTCTGCGCGTCGACGCCCGTCAAGACGCCGGTAACGTTCACCTGCTTGCCCACGCCCGCGTTCTTGTCCGCGAAGACGCCGGTTGTCGACAGGCTTACCGAGTCGCCCGCAAGCTTGCCGGCCAGCGTCCCGTCCGTGCTGGCAGTCAACGTGCCGTCATAGGTCTTGCCTGCGGCCGTGATCGCACCGGTCAAGGCCTTGGGCGTGATGGTGGCTACCGTGGCGGCATTGAACGACAACGTATAGTTGGCCGCATCGGCGCCCGACAGCAAACCGTTCACCGCCACGGATTTGCCCACGCCCGCATTCTTGTCGGCGAACAGGCCCGAACTGTCCAGCGCGACGGCGTCGCCCTGGACGACGCCCGTCAGTTGGCCCGACGTCACGGCATCACGCGTGCCGTCATAGGTCTTACCCGCGGCGGTGATCGCGCCGGTCAAGGCCTTGGGCGAGATCGTGGCGGTGGTCACCGCATTGAAAGCCAGCGTGTAGTTCAGCGCATCCAGACCCGTCAACGAGCCGGCAAGCAGCACGCTCTTGCCGATACCGACGTTCTTGTCCAGGAAGTTCCCGCTGCTCGCCAGCGACACTTGGTCGCCGACGAGGACGCCGGTCAGGCCACCAGATACCGCGGCGCTGGTCGATCCGTCATAGATCTTGTTGCTGGCGGTCAAGGCGGCGGTCAATGCCTTGGGCGTGATGCTGGCCGTCAACAGATTCAGGCCGGCACCCACAACGTAGTTGTTGGCATCCAGGCCGCTGAGCACGAAGCGGACCTGCTTGTTCGTTCCCACGTTCTTGTCGACGAACTGGAGATAAAAGCTGTAGCTGTCCGTCGCGAGCAAGCCTGTCAAGGATCCATTGGCCGAGACGACGGTATTGCCGTCGTAGACCTTGTCGCTTAACGTCACCGACCCCGTGACTTCGCGGGGCGTAATCGAGGCAGTGGCCGTCGCGGTGGAACCCGTGGTGATGAAATAGTTGTCGGCGTCGAAGCCTGACAGTGCAACCCCGCCGATGTTCACGGTCTTGCCCGCGCCCGCGTTCTTGTCGGAGAAGCTGCCCGTGCCGCCGACGCCAAGAATGTCGCCCGCAATCATGTCGGCCCCGACCATGCCGTTGACGTCGGCGTGCTGCGTGCCGTCATACGTCTTGTCGCTGGCGGTGAAGCCTACCGATACGCCCTTTTTCAGAACGTTCAAAGCCAGGCCGTCGGCATAGACGATGTCGTAGCCTTGCTGATTCGAATACAGGCCGCCATCGACGGTCAGCGTCCCATCGGCCAGACGGTAGACGCCCGCGTTCTTCGAGTTGGTGGTGTAGTTAAGGCTACCGTCCAGCTGCGCGCCCGGCTGCGACGCCACATAGCCGACGCCCCCACTTACACGGCCGTCGTAGACTTTGTCGGCCAGGCTGACCGTGACCTGCTTGAGCAAGCCGCGCAACAGCGGGCCGCCCTTGCCTTCGTAGATGCGCCAGGTTGCGCCCGTGCCCCCTGCCGCGTCAATATCCCAGCCTGCGTCCTTGAACGTCGCCAGCTGCGTCAGCTGTTGATAGGTTTTCATGCCGCTCGTCGGGCTGATCACGCCCTGCGATCCGCCGACCAGCTTGGTCATCGACGCGCCGGTGTAGAAAGTGCCCGCCGCATCCGTGCTGGCGGCGAAACTACCCGTAATCGTGCCGTAGTTGGCGCCCACCAGTGCGCCGCTTTGCATAACCGGGAACATGGGTTCTTTCACCAACATCGTGCTGTACGAATTAGTGATGGCGCCATAATTAACGCCCACCAAGCCGCCCCGCTGTCCCGTCGGCATAGGAAATTGCGATGCTTCGAGCGTTCCCGAGGAATAGGCGTTGGAAATGGTCCCAAAGTTGACCCCGACCAGTCCGCCGCTGCCTAGGCCATTGTCTCCGCCAGTCACCTTGCCGGTAACGTAGACGTTATCCAGCTTCCCGCGGTTGTATCCGACCAACCCACCTGCATAGGTGAAGCCTGCCACATCGGTGTTCACAATTCCCAGATTGCGGATATCGCCGGTGGCTTCAACGAAGGCGAATAGGCCCGAATAGCTTTGGATGCCTTTCAGATTGGAAATGGTATGCCCAAGACCGTCGAATGCGCCGCGAAACTCCGAACTCGTCCCGATCAACGATTGCGAGAACGTCTGGCCTGCCGCATCCAGATCCTGCGCCAGCGCATAGCGGCCCGTCAGGACGTCGTTGACCGTGCTCAATTGCGCCACGCTACGAATGAGCGTGTACGCATTTCCGTTCACGGCAAAGGTAGAATTCGCCCCGCTTAGCGTGACGGGCGAATTCACGCGGTAGTCCGTGCCTGCCGCAACGCTGCCGTCCTGCTTATAGCCGCCGTGGTTCAGCGCCAGGCCCGCATTTGTGCCCGTCGCAGTAATCGGCGCATTGAGCAAAATGTTGCCGTGAGCGCTAAGCGTCAGCTTGGTATCCGCGCTCCACGTTACGCCGGCATTCACGTTGATGTTGCCCGCTTGGGCGCCTGAGGCGACCGTCTGCAACTCAACGTTGCCGTTGTTCAGGTTGGCCGCCAGCGTATCGGCGCCGATGCCGCTGTCGGTCTGACCATTGGTGCCCGCGCTGACCGTGAAGTCCGTCGGATCGATCAGCCACGAACCATGCTGGCCGCTGACCGCCTTGGTGGTGATCACCGCGCCTGCCGCCACCGTCACCTTCGCCGCCGACGTTTCCACGAAGCCGCCCTTGCCGCCGTCAGGCGCGCTGGCGTCAAGCTTGCCGGCCACGGCAATGCGGTCATTGACCATGTCGCCCAGCAGCACGATCTTGCCGTTCTCGCCGGTGGCCAGCGTCTTGGCTTGCGTGATGCCGGTGTGGTTGATGACAGTGCTGGCCAAGTCGCCCGCGGCCTTGGCCGTCAGGTAGACCATGCCGCCGTCGGCGCGGATGGCGCCGCCTTGTTCGATCAGCGCATCGATCGCGCCTTGTTCCACTTCGATCTTGACGGGGCCGCCCAGGTCCAGCTTGACGCGGCTGCCGGCGCCCAGAAGGACGTTGCCCTTGTCAGCGGCCAGGTTGCCGATGTTGGTGATCTTGGCCGCGATCAGCGCGATGCTGCCACCCGGGGCCGCCGTGATGTTGCCCTGGTTGATGATGGCGTTGCTGCTGGCGCCTTCAAACCTGTAGTTGCCCGCCAGGAAATCCTGGGTGCTGATGTTGAGCGTACTGGCGACGATGCCGCCCACGTTCACCTGCGCCGTCGGCGTGAACACCACGCCATTCGGGTTGACCAGGAACACCTGGCCATTGGCATTCAGCGCGCCCTGGATCACCGACACGTCGGGCCCCAGCACCCGGTTCAGCGCGACCGAATCCCGTCCAGGCTGCTTGAACGTGACGCTGTTGCCCTTGCCGATGGAAAAGCTCTGCCAGTCCACGGCCATCTTGCCCGTCTGCTGGTTGATGGTCATCGCCGTGCCGTTCTGGCTGATCGACCCCGCCCCCGCCACGACGTTCCCCCCGGTGGGCAGATCCGCGGCCCATGCCGGCCCGGACAGCAACATTGCCGCGGACAACGCCACGGCAGACCCGCTGCTGCGCTTGCGACGCGCGCTGGCGTGTTCGGCAACCGGCACATACACGCCCAGGGCGTCATTCCAGACCAGGCGGAAGATGTGGTTAAGGGAAGGCTTTTTCATCGGATATTCCTGAATCGGACAGCGTCACAATTTGTAAATTTCGCTGCTGAAATATACCGATGATTGCGTTTTTAAATCTGAGCAAATCTAAGCAAGTCAAAAATAGCCGACGACTTGGCCTGTAACGGGCCATAAAAGCCCGACGTAGCGGGCAATTAGACGCAGTTAACCCTTCCGACGCCGGTCAGGACAGAAACATATCGATGCTTTTATGCAACAGATTGTCGGGTGTCGACAAGATTGGTGGCGCCTTTCAGCCGGCGCGGCAGGCTCAGGCAGAAACACACAGGCTCAGCCCCGCCTGCGCTCTTCAGGAACACCGAGCCGCCCAGGCGCTCGGCGATCGTCCTGACCAGGTACAGCCCCAGGCCGGCGCCTGGATGACGCAAGGCGTTCGGGCCTCGGTAGTACTTCTGGAACAGGCGCTCCTGCTCGGCGGGCGCAATGCGGTCGCCGGAGTTGGCCACGTCGATATGCAAGCAGTCGCCCTCTTCGCGCAGCGTCACCCGAACCGCCCTGCCCGGCGCGCAATGCCGGTCCGCGTTGGCCAGCAAGTTGCGCAACGCGATGCGCAGCATGCCCGCGTCGCACAGCAAGAGGTGATCGCCCGCGCCGTAGACGCACTGGATGCGGCCCGCAGGAAACTCGCGGTCCAGATCCGCCAGCAGCGCCAGCAGGTCGCATTGCGTCAGGCGCAATTCGGCGCTGGGTTCGCGCATGCGGTCATGAGTCAGGTATTCGTCGACCAGCGCCAAGAGGCGCATGGCCGCATCGCGGATATTGCCGCAGCGCGCCAGGCTTTTCTCGACGGGCGCGGCCAGATTGCGGCCCAGTTGCTGCGCCGACGTGGTGATGATGGCAAGCGGCGTACGGAATTCATGGGACACCATCGCCACGAATTCGCGTTGCTCGGCGAACACGCGGCGTTCCTGTTCCAGCGAGGCGCGCAGTTCATCCTCAAGTTCGACCCGACGCTGGATCTCGCCCTGCATTTCGGCGGTGCGCAGCGCCACTTCCTGCTCCAGCCGATGGCTGTGCTGGCGCGCCATGTCGGCCGCCAGATTGGCCTGCTGGTGCTCCATGTCGCGGCGCTGGCGTTCATAGCGTCCCACGATGATCAGGCTAAGCAGCAGCATGTGCAGCATCGTGCCCAGCGTAGAGACGTATTCCGTGAACACGTTGACCGGCAGCACGCCCAGATTGCGCAAGAAGGCAATCAGCACGCCGATATAGAACACCCCGAAGGCCAGTGCGAAAAAGCGCGCCGGACGCCAGCCCTTTTTCAACAGATAGGCGGCCAGCGTCGTAAACCCCACGATCAGCGCCAAGGCCAGCAACTGAACCGGTTGCATGCCCCACCCGTAGTGTCCCGACACCACCAGCGCCGAGCACACGGCAGCGATACCCCAGAACAGCCGCTCCAGCCAGCGCACCGCACGCGGATACAGCGCACCCAGATTCAGCTGGGCAAAGGCGATCCGCAACGCCACCGGCAAGCTCACTGCAATGCCCACCCCGAGCATCCGGTCGCTCCAGCCCACCGGCAAGCCCGTCAACTGCTGCACCAGCCCCAGCGACATCACTTCGTTGAACACGCAATTGCCGATGTAGGCCAGGAACAAGCCGCTCATGGGTGCCCGCGTGGCCCACCAGAATACGGCGTGCACGCAGATCAGCAGCAGATAAAAGCCGAAATACAGCCCGAACAGCAGGCCTTCGCGCCGCGACTGGTTATCGAACGCCAACCGCTGCCAGACTTCCAGGCGCGTCGCCAGGGCATTCTTGCTTTGCAGCCGCGCCAGAATCACATAGGACCCCGGCGTGGGCGGATCAAATTGAATCACCGGGGTGCGATAGTCCACCGGCCAATCGCGCCGCCGCACATCTTCGCCGCTGTACCCCAACGGCCTCCAGTCGCCATCCTGGTGGACGTACAGGCGCACATCGTCCAGCAGCGCGTTGCTCAGCCGCAGCATCCAGCCCCCGCGCGCCAGATCATCTACCTGCACCGGTAGGTGCAGCCAGACGGTGGACGGGGTGAAACCCGCGCTCAGGCCGGCGGGCAGATCGGCCCATCCCGGAGCATCGGCCGCTTCGTCTACCGTCAACGTACCGGCGGGGTCGTCCAGGCGCTGCAGATGCCCCGCGGCGTCCGCCAGCCCCGACTGCGCGTTCAGATGCAGCGGCTCTGCGCGCGCCTGCCCGGCGCCCGCCAATGCGGCGGCCAACGCCAGCGCCAACAGCATCAATCCCGCCCACACCGTGGGGTAATATTTCCGTTTCATCGAGTCGCAATCCCGTGCAGCCACGCAGATTACACCACCCCTCCAGCGGTTCCCACGCAGGCGCGTCCCATGCCTGAGGTCATCCTGCTGGAAGACGAACCCGTCTTGCGCCAAGAGCTGGGCGAGTTTCTGGAAGAGCTTGGCTACGCGCCCAGCTGCGTGTCCAGCCTGCAAGAGTTCGACCGGCATTTCGACGCCGGCCGCCATCGCCTGGCGGTGATCGACATCGGCTTGCCCGACGGCTGTGGCCTGGACCTGATCCAACGCCTGCGACAGGAAGGCCAGCAGGTCGGCATCGTGGTGTTCAGCGCGCGCCAGACCAGCGCAGACCGGATTTCAGGACTGGGACTCGGGGCCGACCACTACCTGGGCAAAGGCTGCGACCTGGATGAACTGGCCGCGGTGCTGGCCGCCCTGGAGCGCCGCCTGGGCCTGCAGCGGCTCCCGCCGCCCCCGGTCCAACCGGCAGCGTCCAACTGGACCCTGGAAGTGGGGCCTCGCCGGCTGCTCATTCCCGGCGCGTCGGCCGTGCCGCTGTCGCAGCAAGACCTGTTGGTGTTGCGCTGCCTGATGAGCCAACCCGGCGAAAACATCAGCCGCCGGCAAATCATCGAAGCACTGGGCTTCGATTACCTGGACTACGACCAGCGCCGCCTGGATACGCAAATGCGCCGGTTGCGGCGTCGCGTGGAAGACGTCAGCGGACAGACGCTGCCGGTCAAGACGCTGCGCAATAGCGGCTATTGCTTCTATCAACCTGCGAAGGTGCAGGCATAGCGCCAAAAGCGGTCTGTTGAAGCATCCCGATGTGGCATGAAATGCCAGTCCACATCACTCCTACACTTTGCGCCTTGTTCCGGCCGCGCGCCTTGCGGCCCCTTTCGCAATCTGGAGTGATTCATGACGACATCGCCGGCTCGCCTTCGACCCGCCGACTTCTTTTCGCCCACCGTCGCCGCCCTGATCTCGGTACTGGTGAACTACGGCGGGACCTTCGTGCTGGTGTTCCAGGCGGCGGAACTGGCCCGGCTGACGCCCGCCCAGACGGCGTCCTGGGTGTGGGCCGTATCCATCGGCGTCGGCGTCACCGGGGCCCTGCTCAGCTTTCGCTACAAGGAACCCATCATCACGGCCTGGTCGACGCCGGGCGTGGCCTTCCTGGCCACCGTGATGCCGTTCACGCCCTATGGCGAAGTGATCGGCGCCTACGTGATCTCGGCGTTGGGCTTCATTCTGCTGGGCCTGTCCGGCGCGTTTGAAAAACTGGTGCGCATGATCCCCGGCGGCATCGCGGCCGGCCTGCTGGCCGGGATCCTGCTGCAGTTCGGCGTCAACGCATTCGGCGGGGCCAGCGTCGATCCGCTGCTGGTCAGCGTGCTGGTTATCTCGTACGCGCTGCTCAAGCGCTATACCTCGCGCTTTGCGGTGGTCGGCATCCTCGTGATCGGCGTGGCGATGTTGATCGCGCAACATCGGATCGACTTCTCGGCCATCCACCTGCGCCTGGCCGCACCCGTCTTCGAAATGCCCCGCTTTTCAGTGCAGGCGCTGCTGGGCGTCGCACTGCCTCTATTCATCATCACCCTGACGGGCCAATACATGCCCGGCATGCTGGTGCTGCGCAACGACGGGTTCAAAACCAGCGCGAATCCCATCCTGACGGTGACCGGCTTGGGTTCGCTGATCATGGCCCCGTTCGGCGCCCACGCCTTCAACGTGGCGGCCATCACCGCAGCCATCTGCACGGGACCGGACGCGCACCCGGATGCGCGCAAGCGCTACATCGCGGGGCTGGCCTGCGGCGCGTTCTACATCCTGGTGGGCACCTTCGGCGTGACCCTGGCCACATTGTTCATGGTGTTGCCCAAGGCCTTTATCACCACGCTGGCCGGGCTTGCCCTGTTGGGCGCCATCGGCGGCAGCCTGGCCAACGCCATGGCCGACGCCCGCACCCGGGAAACCGCGCTGATCACCTTCCTGGCCACGGCCGCCAACGTCACGCTGCTGGGCGTGGGCGGCGCCTTCTGGGGGCTTGTCGCCGGCCTGACAGCGCACCTGCTGATGCACGGCGGCAGCCGCGCGCTGATCGCCAGCCCGGCCAACTCGGCCACCCCGGCCAAGCCGTAGCCTCGCCTACCGCTTCCTGAGCGCGGCCGACAAGCGCCGCATGGCGGTATCGATCTCGTGCGCGGTCAACGACGAATATCCCAGGATCCAACCTTGCCGCTTGTCCGTGCCGGCATACAGGCGACTTAGCCCCGGCAACAGCAGGCCGGCGCCTGCCGCCTGCCGGATGGTCTTTTCCTCGGACCAGCCGCGGGCAAGCAGGCACGGGATCTGCAACCCGCCTTCCGGCCGCAACGCCGTCGCAATGCCGTCCATATGCTTGTCCAGCGCTTGCAGCATGGCGTCGCGACGCGATGCGTACAGCTTGCGCATGGCGCGGATATGGGCGTTGTAATGCCCGTCTTCCATGAACCGGGCCAGGGTCAGCTGCAGGATCTGCGGCGTATGCCCGTCCAGGATGCTGCGCGCGTAGGCAAAGGCGCTGACCAGCTCAGGGGGCAGCGCCATGTACCCCATTCGCAGGCCTGGATAGAGCGTCTTGCTGAAAGTGCCGATGTACAGCGTGCGCTGATACTTGTCCAGGCCCTGCACGCAGGCCGTCGGCAAGCCTTCGTAGTGGAACTCGCTGTCGTAATCGTCTTCGATGATCCACTTGCCGTTCTCTGCCGCCCAGCGGGTCAGCTCGAGCCGGCGCGCCAGCGACAATGTCGCCCCTGTGGGGTATTGATGCGAGGGCGTCACGTAGACGCAGTTGGCGCCGCTGCGGTCCGCGCGCAGCAGGTCCGTGCGGATGCCCTGCTCGTCGACGTCGATGGGCACGATCCTGGCCTCGGCCGATTCGAAGGCCTTCTTCGCGCCGAAGTAGCCCGGGTTCTCCAACAGGATCGGCTTGCCGGCATCCACCAGCAATTGCGCACACAGGAACAAGGCTTGCCGCGTGCTGCTCAGCACCAGAATCTGGTCCGCCGACACGTTGGCGCCCCGCTCCAGGTTCAGATAGGACGCGATCGCCTTGCGTAGCGGCGCGGCGCCTTGCGGGTCACCATGCAGCAACACCTGGCCGCGGTATTCCTTCATTGCCTGGCGCTGCAAGCGTTCCCAGATGTCGGTTGGAAACGTCCGGGTCTCGGGCAGCCCCGTGGCAAACGCCCGGACCGCCTGCTGATCCGTCACGCCGCCGCTGTCGAAGATCATCCTGCCCCGGCGGCTCAGGCCCGCGCCGGGCGTCGCCGCCTCTCGCTTGTCGTCGGCCAGCTTGATGCGGCGTCCTGCAGCCCCGCGCAGTTCGGCGCCCACGGTATCGGACACGTAACTGCCCGACCCCGCGCGCCGCACGATGTAGCCGTCGCGGTGCAACTGGACGTAGGCGTTTTCGACCGTGTCGCGCGCCACCCCCAGCGAGGCTGCCATGGCGCGCGTCGCGGGCAGCTTCACGCCCGGGTCGAGCGCGCCGTCCAGGATCAGGGCGCGCAACGCCCGCTGAATTCGCTGATGCAGATCCAATCGCTGAAAATCCGCATCGTTCATGCGGATTTTCAGCGTTTCAAGTTCGAATGCCCGGGTCATGCGGTCTGCTCACCAGAAGAATTGTTGCCATGAAAGCAGGCCATTCTATCCGGCGGCCGACCCCTGGCTTATCCCAGGTGCTCCACGTTGCCGCACACGGAGATGCTTTGCCCGCTGATCATCGCGCCCTCGTCCGAACACAGGAACGCCACTTGGTTGGCCACATCTTCCGGCTGGGTCATGCGGCGCAGCGAGACTTTCTCCACCAGCTGCATGCGCATGTCATCGTTGCTGACCCCGCCCGCCGTAGCGCGGGCGGCGATCACACGTTCCACGCGGTCACCCGCCACCACGCCGGGCAACACGGAATTCACCCGGATGCCGTCGGGGCCCAGTTCCATCGCCCAGGTCTGCGTCAAGCCGGCCAAGCCGAACTTGCTGGCGCTGTAAGGCGTACGCAACGAAAAGCCCAGGCGTCCCGCCACGGACGAGATATTGACAATGGACCCGCCCCCCGCCGCCCGCAGCAAAGGCACGGCGCTGCGAGAGCAAAGGAAGGTGCCGGTCAGATTCACTTCCAGCGTGTTCCGCCACGCGTCCAGCGCGGTGTCTTCCAGCCGGCTTGTCGGGCCGGACACGCCCGCATTGTTGATCAGCGCATCCAGCTTGCCCCATCGGCCGGACAGGTCTTCGAACATGGCAAGCACCTGGGCTTCGTCAGAAACGTCCGTGACGCTCGCGCTCAAGGCCGGATGCGCGGCACGGGCAGCCTCGCAAGCTTGTGCGTTCACATCACAGATATGCACGTCGGCGCCAGACTGCAGGAACTTGCGGGCAATGGCCAGGCCGATGCCGTGCGCCCCTGCGGTGACGAGGACACGCTTGCCTTTCAATGAGTCGATCATGTTGCTTGGTCGGTGGAGTGTTGGTGGCCGGTCACAGCGCGAACGCCGGCCGGATGCCGCTACGCAGGGGCAGGCCCAGCATTTCTCGCGCCTCGGCAGGCGTGGCCGGTTCCATGTCCATTTCCCGGATCACGCGCACGATGCGTTCGGTCAGTTGGACGTTGGTGGCCAATTCCCCATGGCGGTAGTACAGATTGTCTTCCAGGCCCACGCGGGCATGCCCGCCCAGCAGCAAGGCGCTGATGTTGGCTTCCAGCTGCGCCGGCCCGATGCCACTGACGCAGAAAATGCTGTTCTTCGGCAACAGGTCCACCATCATCTGCAGATGCCGCGGCGAAAACGGCATGGCATTTTGAAAGTTCCGGTGCACGTTCATCACCAGGTTGATGAAATGCGGCGCTTCGTCCAGGCCCTCGTTGATGAGCGTCGTCGCGTCCTGCAGGATGTGCGTCGGGCTGAACACCTCCCACTCCGGCTTGATGCCGCGCGCCTGCAAGGCGGCGGCCATCTCGCGCGCCTTTGTCAGCGGCGTGTTCATCAGGTATTCGCGGTCGCCGAAGGCCAGGTTCAGCGTGGTCGCGTCAAGCGTGCACATCTCGGCGCCCGCGTCCATGCCCTTGAGCCGCTCTTCCCACAGGATCTCCCAGGTGCCCGGCGACGTTTCCTTGACCATATCGCCATGCACGCCTCCGCCCGTGGAATTGTTCAGGACGATGTCGCACCGGTCGCGGATGCGCCGGTTCATGTCGCGATAGATATCGGCGTTGCAGGTGGCCAGGTCGTCGGGCCGGCGCGCGTGCAGGGCCACCACACTGGCCCCGGCGTTGTAGCAGCGGTAGACGTCTTCGGCGATCTCCGCGGGCTGCGTGGGCAAATGCGGGTTCTGGCTTTTCAGCGCCATGCCTCCCGTCGGGGCGATGGTCACGATCACTTTGCGTTTAGACATGGGTTCTCCTTACTTCCACAGCGCGCAGCGGCTTTCCGCCTTGGTCGTGAAGGCTTCGTTGCCGTCGATGGTCTGCACCACATTGAAGTAGTCCCAGGGCGCTTTCGACTGCGCAGGGGTCTTGACCTGCAACAGGTACATGTCGTGCACCACCCGGCCGTCGGGGCGGACCACGCCGTCCTTGATGTACAGGTCGTTCAGCTTGTTTTCGCGCATATGCGCCAACACACGGTCGGCGTCGTCGGTGCCGGTGGCCTTGACTGCGCGCAAATACTGCAACGCCGCCGAATAGTCCGCCGCCTGCAGCGACGACGGCATGGCCTTGCGCCGTTCGAAGAATTTCTGGCTCCAGGCGCGCGTCTCGTCCGACGTGTTCCAGTACCAGCTGTCGGTCAGGTACAGCCCCTGCGCCGCATCCAGCCCCATGGCATGGATGTCGTTGATGAACATGATCAGCCCGGCCAGCCGCATCGTCTTCGTAATGCCGAATTCGTTGGCGGCCTTGATCGCGTTGGTCGCGTCGGCGCCGGCATTCGCCAAGGCCAGGATTTCCGCCTTGCTGCTTTGCGCCTGCAGCAAGAAGGACGAGAAATCGCTGGAGGCCAGTGGATGCTTCACCGACCCCACCACCTTGCCACCGCCCGCCTCGACCACTTTCGTGGTGTCGGCCTGCAACGCATTGCCGAAGGCGTAGTCCGCCGTCAGGAAGTACCAGGTCTTGCCGCCCGCCTTGACCACTGCGGCGCCCGTGCCGCGCGCCTGCGCCACCGTATCGTAGGCATAGTTCAGGGTATAGGGCGTGCACTGCTCGTTCGTCAGCGCCGGCGCGCCCGCGCCCACCACGATGATCGGCTTCTTTTTGTCGGCCGCCACCTTCGACATGGCAAGCGCCGTGCTGGAATTGGTCCCGCCGATCAGCATGTCCAGGCCCTTCTGGTCGAACCACTCGCGCGCCTTCGCCGACGCGATGTCCGCCTTGTTCTGGTGGTCGGCCGTCAGCAATTCGATCTTCTTGCCGTTGATCTCGCCGCCCATTTCCTCGATGGCCATCTTGATGGCTTCTGCCCCGCCGGGGCCGTCAGGGCCGGAATACACGCCGGACATGTCGGTGATAAAGCCGATTCGAATGACGTCGTCGGAAATCTGCGCATGCGCAACACCCGCGCTGAGCGTAACGGCCACGCCGCAAGCAATTGCGGCACCGGACAATCTACGTGGCATTGACAACATACCTGTCTCCTCTTATGGTTTTCGGCTCTTAGGGCCTCGACTATTCTGGGACTGGACCCTGCGGGCGGACAGTCATCAAGTTGACAATGCGCCCTAGGGTTTACCTGTGCGGGGTCACCACTGCTGAATAGGGAGCACTATGCGCGGACCGCCCACCGGTACCGGCAACGAATCGCCCGGGGCCAAGCGCCGGCCGGCGCCATGCCCTGTCGACAAAATGCTGGACGTCGTCCCCTGGTACAACGGCTTGCCTCAACCGGAACGTGAAGTGGTCCGCGCCGAGCTGCGGATCATGTCGCTGCGCACGGGCGAATACCTGTTCCGCGAAGGATCAAAATCGCTTGGCTGGTATGGCGTCGTGGATGGCTTGGTGAAATGGTCGTCGCGCGGCACAGACGGCCGCTCCTTGTCGCTGGCCGGTTTCAGCACGGGAAGCTGGTTTGGCGAAGCCACCATGATCCGCCGGGAACGCTTCGAATATGAAGTGGTGGCGCTACGGCCCAGCCGGGTCGTGATCTTGCCGCGCGACACGTGCGAACGCCTGTGGAACAACAATATCGAGTTCACCAAGGCGCTGATGACACACCTGGCCCATCGGGTCAACTGGCTGATGGCCTCTTACACAGGCAATGTGCTGCTGGATGTCGACACCACGGTTGCGCGCGCCGTCGCGGCGCAACTGGACGCCGAAGCGCATTCCGGCACCAACGGCCGCTTGAAGATATCGCAGGAAGAGATCGCCAGCCTGTGCGGCGTGTCGCGGCAGCGCTGCAACACCGCGTTGGTGACACTGGCCCGGGCCGGCGTTCTGCAGACGCACTACGGCGGACTGACGGTTCTGGATCGCGCCGCGCTGTACCGCCATGCAAAACTCGATCAGGAGCACTCATGAAAAAACGGTTCAATCTGGCCGCCATGCTGGCCCCGACGCTGATGCTGGCCGCTTACGCGGGCAACGCTGCCACAGAAGGCGCGCCCCCTGCCCCGCAGCCGGCCGATGTACAAGCCCAAGCGGACTATCGAGCCCTGATGGAGCGCGCGTTCGCCAAGCAGGACGTCAACGCCGACGGCTTCCTAAGCAACGGTGTGTTATTCCAGGAAGTGACGCCCGAGCAACTGGCCGCCATGGATATTGACAGCGACGGGCGCGTCACCAAAGCCGAATATATGGCGCACGCGATGAAGGGGCGTGAGGGTTGAATAAGCCCGAGCGGACCACGAATCGCCGCTGGCAGGGCAACGCTATGTGGGCCATATCCTTTTAATCGAACGGCTCTTCCGCAAGTTGCAAGACGCTGCTCGGGTCACGCAACACTCAACTGGATTTCCAGTTTGCTTCGGCTCGCTCCAGCAACGCACGGATCCCCTTGACGTCCATCATTGCAAGCCCATAAGTGAAACTTGGCTCGACCTGGTTCTTTTTTGATTTGCTCAGGTCACGGTGCAAGTGAGCTGGACCATAATCAACATCATGGTGGTCAGCCGAGTCGATACGTGAAACCTCCTTTCGGTTAGGATCCTGAACGACATAGGCATAATTGTCCACCGCATCCTGCCGCAGGATTACACGAAATCCTGAAGGCCGGATAGCGGTTATCGTATTACCCTGCACTTTCTCAATTTCGCAATGAAGTTCCTGCTTTAACGCGGAGTGCGACATTTCGCGCAGCGAGTCAGGATCCCTGATCAACCTCATATCCGATAGGAATGGCGCGGGCACTCCCATTTTCTCTGCAACGAAATTGATCAGAGTCTTATGTTCGCTGGCTTCATCAACGTGCTCCCCGCACAGACGCATGCCAATGATTACTCCGGAGCCGTCAACGAGGGTCGCCGTGGAAAGGTAGCTTTGATCGGAGCCACAGATAAGGCATCCATCGGTCGACAGCCAGATACCCTTTTCGACTACCGTATTTTTAACGCGCCCATCTACCAAGCCTTTGAACCTTGAGGATCGCGCCTGCCAGCTTTCAAGCCACGCTTTATACCTCACCGGATAGCCTTGAGCATCGATCATTTTTTCAAATTCTGACGATCGAACGATAGGCAGCTTAATGCCATGCTCTTCCAGGAACACGCCGATCTTCGCGATTTCGTCGAGGTAGGGGCTCTTAATGAAGTAGATGCGGGCAGCAGGAAACCGGTCTGTTACGGAGTAGAGTGCATTGAAATGGCAGACCCCTCCGTCTACGTAGATGTGCGCCGAATCAGCGGCCTTCATCATGTGCAACAGCTTGTGCGTGGCGTCCACGGTAAATGTGCAAACCGGCTTATCTGGAACTAATACGTTCACTGCCACTGCTCTGCAGCATGTATCTGTCTCCTTACCATCCAGTTGTCGGTCGGCACAAATCTGGATGAGCTCGTTTATTGACATCGACGCAGCCCCCTTTTCACGCTGGGGAAATTACCAAGCATGCTTGGCGTCATCGGGAAATGACCCGCTCTTCACCGCGTGTACATAACGCGCGATCGCGTCCTTGACGCTATCGCTGCCGTCCATGAAGTTGTGGACGAATTTCGCCATCCGGCCCAGGTTGATGCCCAGCATGTCGTGCAGGACAAGCACCTGCCCGGCAGTGCCGCGGCCCGCGCCAATGCCAATCGTGGCGCAGGTGGCCAGATCCGCCGTGATCGAGGCCGCAAGCGCCGCTGGCACCATTTCCAAGACCAGCATGGTGGCGCCGGCGGCTTCAAGCGCCGCGCTATCTTCCCGCAAGCGCGCGGCGGCTTCATCCGTACGGCCCTGCACGCGAAACCCTCCCAGCGACGACACCGTCTGGGGCGTCAGCCCAAGGTGGCCGCATACCGGAACGCCGCGTTCCACCAGGAACCGCGCCGTTTCCGCGACCCATCCTCCGCCCTCAAGCTTGACCATCTGCGCGCCGGCGCTCATCAGCGCGACGGCCGAGGAGATCGCCTGCTCTTTGGACACCTGATAGCTGCCAAAGGGCAGATCCGCCACGATCAGGGACCGGCCTTGGGTGCGCCGGACGCCTTGCGCCACGCATCGGGTGTGATAGGCCATGTCCTCAAGCGACACCCCGACAGTGCCATTTCCGCCCTGGCACACCATACCCAGCGAATCGCCCACCAGCAGCGTGTCAACGCCGGCCGCGTCCGCCACCGCCGCAAACGTCGCGTCGTAGGCGGTCAGCATGGCGATCTTCTCGCCGCGGGCGCACATGTCCGCGAAGGTCTGGACGGTGACCTTCTTCTGCGGCTCGGCGGTTCTCAGCCCGTAGGGCGCTGCGGTGGGCGGGGAATTCTCGGGCGTATTCATCTTGGGCGACCTGGCCTTCCGTAACATCGAATTGTCTTGGATGGTGTGCGGCCGATGCCGGCGGACAGAAAGCCCGCTTCGTACCTCACACACTTGGGCGAGCATAGCTCAGCAGCGGATAGCGCGCCGCCCCCGGGGCCCAGGACGTTCTAGGCGGCTTCCCGCCTTGGCGTGCGCTGCCGGCGCAGTATGACGATCTGCTCTGCGCCGACAGCGCGGGCGCGCAACTGGCCGCAGCCGCCGTCTACATCCTGCCCGGCGCTGTTCCTCACCTTGGTCAACAACCCGCGCCGGTGAAGGTAGTGAACGATCTCGCGGATGCGTTCGGGATCGGGGCGTTGATAGTCGTCCCCTTCCAGACTATTGAAAGGAATGACGTTCAGCACGCAGTACTTGCCCTTGAGCAGGTGCAGCACGGCGTCGAGCTCGTCGTCGCCGTCGTTGACGCCCTTGAGCAACGTCCACTGGTATTGGATCGGGTACCCGGTGTCGCGGGCGTACTTTTCACCCAGTTCAACAAGCTCTGCCGGCGAAATCTTCGCCGCGCGCGGCAGCAGGTGCTCACGCAGTTCATGCTTGGTCGTGTGCAGCGACAGCGCCAGCGCGGGTTTGACGCGTTGCTGCGGCAGGGCCTCGAACACACGCAGATCGCCGACGGTCGATAGCACCAGGTTCTTATGGCCGATATTGCCTTCGGTGCCCAGCAAATCAATCGCTTCGAGCACGTTTTCCAGGTTGTGCGCCGGTTCGCCCATGCCCATGAAGACCACTTTCTTCACCGAGCGCAGACGCCGTGCCAGCACGACCTGGGCAAGGATTTCCATGCTGGAGACCTGGCGGATCAAGCCGCTCTTGCCGGTCATGCAGAAACGGCAGCCCACCGCGCAGCCCACCTGCGTAGAAACGCAAAGGCCGTCGCGCGGCAGCAGCACGCTTTCCACCATCTGCCCATCGGCAAGGTCGACAAGCAAGCGCGAGCCGTCGGTGCCGGCATGTTCCGAGCGGATACGGGCAAGGCCGTCCAGTTCCGCCGTCACGGCGGGCAGCGCATTGCGCAGCGCCAGCGGCAAGAAGTCCTCTGCGCGGCGCCGCCGCGTGCCGGTGTCGAGCGCCTGTCCGTTCAGCCAGACGCGCATGAGCCGGCCGCGATGGACGGGCTGGGCGCCAAGTGCGGCAAGGCGATGATCGAAGTCGGAATAGCGCATAGGGAGCGGATTGTACTCAGCCGGGCATGGGCTAGCCGGGGTCGGAGGGCATAAGTTCCATGCGTGGGTAGTACGTCGGCGGCGGCAACGGAAGCCGTCTGGCAAGCGCAACGCCATCACAGCGCGAGCAGGATCGCCGGACAACAAAAAGCCCACCAATTAACGGTGGGCAGAAGAATCGAAGTGGAGCGGGTGAAGGGAATCGAACCCTCGTATGAAGCTTGGGAAGCTGCCGTTCTACCATTGAACTACACCCGCTCGGGTGTCGTGCCGCGGCGCAGGGGCCGCAGCAGAGCCGACGATTATAGCGCGCCTTTTTTTGGATTCCAGAGGGATTTTCGCCCCCCGTCGCGGATCCTTCCGATGGCGGCGGGATAAATGCGTCCCCAATTTAGTCCATCCGGCCGACTCCGCCCCGTCACACCTGCCACTACAATTCGGGGCTATGAATACGAACAACCCCGCGGACAAGCCCGCGACGCCCCCCGTGAACACCCCCGACACGACTGCCGACTCCGCCGCGCCCGCCGCTGCGCAAGCCCCCGTTTCCCCGGAAACCCAGGCCGCGCTGGCCAGCACCGCCCACGCCCCGAACAGCCCGGGCGCCACGCACATCCGCAGCTTCGTGCATCGCCGCGGCCACATCACCCAGGGCCAGTTGGCCGCGCTGGAGCGCCTGATGGGCCAGTGGTCCATTCCGTATGCCCCCCGCCGGCTGGACCCCGCCGCCGCTTTTGGCCGGCAGGCGCCGACGGTGCTGGAGATCGGCTTCGGCATGGGCGAGACCACCGAGAAGATCGCGTTGGCCCGTCCGGACGACAACTTCCTGGGCGTGGAGGTGTTCAATGCCGGTGTCGGCTCGCTGCTGCGCCGCATTGAAGATTCCAGCATCCCGAACCTGCGCATCATCCAGCACGACGCCGTTGAAGTGGTGCGTGACATGATCGCTCCGGATTCGCTGGCTGGCGTGCACGTGTACTTCCCGGACCCGTGGCCCAAGAAGCGCCATCACAAGCGCCGCCTGCTGCAACCCGCGTTCGTGTCGTTGCTGGCCAGCCGGATCGCGCCGGGCGGCTACATCCATTGCGCCACCGACTGGGAAGACTACGCGGTGCAAATGCTGGAAGTGCTTAGCGGCGAACCGTTACTGGCCAACACGGCGGACGGCTACGCGCCCCGCCCCGATTACCGCCCCCTGACCAAATTCGAGAACCGCGGCCTGCGTCTGGGCCACGGCGTCTGGGACCTGATCTTCAAGCGAGTCGCCTGATGCTATATCCGCCAATCGAACCCTACCGCCACGGCATCCTGGATACCGGCGATGGCCACCAGATCTATTGGGAAATGTCGGGCAATCCGAACGGCAAGCCCGCCGTCTTCCTGCATGGCGGCCCGGGCAGCGGTTGTTCGCCCGTGCATCGCCAGTTGTTCGACCCGCAGCGCTACAACGTGCTGCTGTTCGACCAGCGCGGGTGCGGCCGTTCCAAGCCGCACGCCAGCCTGGACAACAATACGACCTGGCACCTGGTGTCGGACATCGAGCGCCTGCGCACCGAGATCATGGGCGCGGACAAGTGGCTGGTGTTCGGCGGATCCTGGGGGTCGACCTTGGCGCTGGCTTATGCGGAAACGCATCCATCGCACGTCAGCGAACTGGTGCTGCGCGGCATCTTCGGCCTGCGCCGCGCGGAAATCCAATGGTTCTATCAGGAAGGCGCGTCGTGGCTGTTCCCGGACCGCTGGGAAGAATATCTTGCGCCCATCCCCGAAGCCGAGCGCGGCGACCTGGTGACGGCCTACCACAAGCGCCTGACGGGCGATGATGCCGCCGAGCAGCTGCGCGCCGCCAAGGCGTGGAGCAAGTGGGAAGACAGCACCATCACGCTGCTGCCCAGCCCGCGCCACCAACAAAGCCACGCCGCCGACCGCGCCGCGCTGGCTTTTGCCCGCATCGAGAACCATTACTTCGTGAATGCCGGCTTCATGGAAGAGGGCCAGTTGATCCGCGACGCACACAAGCTGCGGGGCATCCCCGGCACCATCGTCCAGGGCCGCTACGATGTCTGCACGCCCGCGCGCACCGCGTGGGACCTGCACCGCGCCTGGCCGGAAGCCGATTTCCATCTGGTGCCCGACGCAGGGCATGCGTTTGACGAACCCGGCACGCTGGCGCGCCTGATCGGCGCCACCGACGCCTATGCGAAACAGTGAGGAGACCTGATATGCACATCACCCTGAACGGCGACGCGCGGGAGTTCCCCCTGGACACCACCGTCATCGAACTGCTGCAAACGCTGGGCTACGCCGGCAAACGCGTGGCCGTGGAGCGCAATGGGGAAATCGTGCCCAAGAGCCAGCACGAACAGACCACGCTGAGCGACGGCGACCAGATCGAGATCGTCGTCGCGGTGGGCGGCGGCTGATTCTGCGACGTGTCTGCGCCGCATTTATCGCGCCGCAAACAGGCGTTTTCAAGACGAAGGGCCGCTTGATTGAGCGGCCCTTTTGCTTATGCGTTTTCCATCAGATTCTGACGCACGGCACCATGCGCGTGATGGGGTTTGCGACTGCCGCGCTACGCTGCCTGCAAACTGACGAGCATTCTTGCGTAGTCTGCCGCGGCAATAGCAACCTGTTACACGTTAACCCCTCGTCTGCCGGCAAGTCCGCGAGTCATAATCGTTGCTGCTGGCGTTGTTACGTTGTCGTGTTGTTGTTCTAGCGTTGCACATCGCCCCACGGGGCAAGGAGGCATCATGAACACCGCGGTCATCATCAATCTTCTCATCCAGCTCGTCGCTGGCGCAGCCGCTGGCAATGGACTGGGGAAAATGCTCCAGCAGTTCAACCTTGGCCCACTCGGCAACACCATCGCAGGGGCCATCGGCGGCCTGGCCGGCGGCTCGTGGCTGGCACCCATGATCACGGCCGGCGCAGGCGCGGCGGCAACGGCAGGCAATACCGGACTGGATCTTTCAGCGATCGCCGGTGACGTGGTGGGCGGCGGCGTCGGTGGCGCCGTGCTTACCCTTATCGTCGGGATCGTGCGCAAGATGTTTGTGGGCCGCGCGCCCTGAAGGCACTACTGGTTTTCTCACCGCAACATAGATAAAGGAAACACTATGGGTCTGCTCAATTTCATCAAGGACGTTGGGGAAAAGCTCTTCGGCGCCAGCGAGGCCAAGGCCGCGACGGCAGACGAGTTGAAGAAAGAGCTGGATAAGCACGGCCTGAACGCGGACGGCCTGCAAATCACGGTGGATGGCGACAAGGTCACGGTGGCGGGCGAAGCCCTCAGCACCGAAGCCGCCGAGAAAATTTCCCTGGCGCTAGGCAATACCGTCGGCGTGGCCGCGGTGGACAATCAGCTGAAAGTGAAGCAGGCCACGCCCGAAGCCAAGATGTACACGGTGCAAAAGGGCGACAACCTGTGGAAGATCGCCGAAGCGCAATATGGCAAGGGCCAGGGCGCCAAGAACTCGCTGATCTTCGAAGCCAACAAGCCGATGCTGACCAGCCCCGACAAGATCTACCCGGGCCAGGTGCTGCGCATCCCGCCCTTGGCGTAAACCGCCCCGAGAATCCAACAACCCGGAAAACACCCATGCGTTTTCCGGCTTGTGTCGCGGCGAGGCGCCCCCTGCCTGCCGCGATTGCTTGGCCAGACGCAACGTCTGGCCATTTTTTTGGCAGCAAGCGCACGCAATGCGTGCGCGGGGGGGCCTCACTTCATGCCGAAGCGGCCCAATCCTTTCATGCCACCCATGGCGCGCATCATCTTTGCCATGCCGCCCTTCTTCATCTGCTTCATCATGCCCTGCATCTGTTCGAACTGGGCCAGCAGGCGGTTGACCTCTTGCACCGGCACGCCGGAACCGGTCGCGATACGACGCTTGCGCGAGGCCTTGATCAGTTCGGGCTTGGCGCGTTCGGCTGCCGTCATGGAATTCAGGATGCCTTCCGTGCGGCGCAGCTGCTTTTCCGCCTGGCCGCCTTGCAGCTGGCCGGCGGCCTGCTGAAACTGGGCCGGCAGCTTTTCAAGCAGCGACCCCATGTCGCCCAGCTTCTTCACCTGGCCGAGCTGGTCGCGGAAATCGTTCAGGTCGAACTTGTTGCCCGACTTGATCTTCGCCGCCAGCTTCTGGGCTTCGGCGATATCAATGTTCTTCTGCGCCTGTTCGACCAGCGACACGATGTCGCCCATGCCCAGCACGCGCTGCGCCATGCGGTCGGGATAGAACGGTTCCAGCCCGTCCAGCTTTTCCGAGACGCCGACGAACTTCAGCGGCTTGCCGGTCACGTGGCGCACCGACAAGGCCGCACCGCCGCGAGCGTCGCCGTCCAGCTTGGTCAGCACCACGCCGGTCAGCGGCAGCGCATCGGCAAAGGCGCGGGCGGTGTTGACCGCGTCCTGCCCCTGCATGGCGTCGACGACGAACAGCGTTTCAACGGGCTTGACCAGGTCATGCAGTGCGCGGATTTCGCGCATCATGGCCTCGTCGATGCCCAAGCGGCCGGCCGTGTCCAGGATCAGCACGTCGTAGTGATGGCGCTTGGCATGGTCCACCGCGCCGCGCGCGATGTCTTCGGGCTTCTGGCTGGGGTCGGACGGCAGGAAATCCACGCCGACCTGCGCCGCGACGCTCTTCAACTGGTCGATAGCGGCCGGGCGGTAGACGTCGGCGGACACCACCAGCACCTTCTTCTTGCCTGTCTTGCGGCCGTGCTGCGTGTGCTGGCCTTCGGACAGCCAGCGGGCCAGCTTGCCGGTGGTGGTGGTTTTACCGGCGCCTTGCAAGCCGGCCATCAGGATGACGGCGGGCGGCTGCACGGCCAGCGACAATTCGTTGGAATCGGCGCCCAGGTCGCCGCCCATCAAGGCGGTCAGTTCCTTGTGGACGACGCCCACCAGGGCCTGGCCCGGGCTGAGGCTGCCGGCGACTTCTTCGCCCAGCGCCTTGTCTTTCACGCGGGCGACGAACTCGCGCACGACGGGCAGCGCCACGTCGGCTTCCAGCAGCGCCATGCGCACTTCGCGCAGCATCTCCTGGGTGTTGGCCTCGGTCAGGCGGGCTTCACCACGCAGCGTCTTGACGACGCGCGACAGGCGTGTAGTTAGGTTATCGAGCATGAGAGGCGTTTCCGCTTAAACTAGTTGATTGAACGGTGGCCGCAGGCGCGGATTCTGCGCTTTCGGGTGACATGCACCCCAAGGCCCCATCCAGACAACGGTTTCTATGTCACTAGGCATTGTATTTCACACAGCGGCTGCCTTGGCGTACGCAGTGCTAGGGGGGTCACTTTGGATCCGACTGGCCGGCGCCGGGGAAGTGGAAAAGACGGGCAAAATCGCCCGTCTGTGCCTGCTGGGGGCCCTGGTTCTCCATGGAATCGGCTTGCAACAGGCCATGTTGGGCGCCCAGCATCTGTTCATTGGGTGGGCACTCGCCCTGTCAGCGGCCATCTGGCTGGGCATGGTGGTGTTCTGGCTGGAAAGCCTGCTGGTACGCATCGACGGCCTGCAATTGCTGCTTTTGCCCGCCGCCGCCATCGCCAGCGCCCTGGCGGCCTTGTTCCCGCAGGGGCAATTCGTGCCCCACGCCGACGATGCCTGGCTGCGCGTCCACCTGCTGATCGCCCTGGCCGCCTACGGCCTGATCACCATCGCCGCTCTGCACGCCATGATGATGGCCCTGCTGGACCGCCACCTGCACCGCCCGCTGGACGCGCCCACCGAACGCAGCATCATCGGCCGCGTGCTGGACTCCCAGCCGCCGCTGCTAGTGCAAGAGCAATTGCTGTTCCGTATCATCTGGATCGGTTTCATCGTGCTGACCCTGGCCGTGGGCTCGGGGTCGGTCGCGTCCATGAAACTGACCGGCAAGATCCTGCCGTTCGACCACAAGACCGTCTTCACCCTGTTGTCCTGGCTGACGTTCGGCGTGCTGCTGGTTGGCCGCCACGTCTGGGGCTGGCGCGGGCGTGTGGCCCTGCGCTGGACGCTGACGGGTTTTGGTTTCCTGATCCTGGCGTATACCGGCAGCCGTTTCGTGCTGGAAATGATTTTGCATCGAGGCTGACGTGGGCAAGTTGCTGTTTTGGGTGGTTCTGATCATCGCGGTGCTGTTTGTCGCCCGTATCGCCGCGCGCATGGCCGCGGCCAGGCAGGCGGGCGCGCAAACGAGCGCCCGCCGCAGCCAGCCTGCGCCGGCCGCGCCGGAGTCCATGGTGCGTTGCGCGCACTGCGGCATTCACCTGCCGCGCTCCGAAGCCGTGCTGCAGAACGGCCTGACGTGGTGCAGCGCCGAACACGCAGCCTTAGGCAAAAAGTAAGCCCCCACTCCGGATTTGGGAGGCGGCGGCGACCACGGCATAATGCCTGTTGGATTCACCACGCATGTTCTCTCCCATGGCTCTGCTTCTGGATCGACATGGCTGGCTGGCGCCGGCCCCGGGTGTCACCCTCCTGCCTTCGCCCAACCGCGACGCGCGTCCCGCTGGCGCGCAGGTATCGCTTTTGGTGCTGCACAACATCAGCTTGCCACCCGGCCGGTTCGGCGGCCCCGAGGTGGCAGGGCTGTTCCTGAACACGCTGGACTATTCTTCGCACCCCTGGCTGGAACGCCTGCGCGGCTTGCGCGTGTCGGCCCATTTCTTCATTCGCCGCGACGGGCGCATCATCCAGTTCGTGTCCACCGATCAGCGCGCCTGGCACGCCGGGGTGTCACGCTTTGGCGGGCGCGAACGCTGCAACGACTTCTCCATCGGCATTGAACTGGAAGGTACCGACACGCTGCCCTACGCCGACGAACAATACCTGGCGCTGCGCAGGCTGGCGCCGGTGCTGCGCACGCGCTACCCCCTGGCCGCGGCCTGGGGCCACGAACACATTGCCCCGGGGCGCAAGACCGACCCCGGACCCGCTTTCAACTGGACGCGCTTTTCGCGCGACAGCGGCTTTGCGCGGCGGCAATTGCCGCCCGCCTGACACACAACTCAAGGACTGGATATGTTGAAGATCTGGGGACGCCTGACTTCCGTCAACGTGCAGAAAGTGATGCTGGCCGTGCGCGAGCTGGCGCTGCCGCACACCTTTATCCAGGCCGGCGGGCCGTTCGGCGTCGTGGACACGCCCGAATTCGCCAAACTGAATCCCAACCGCACCGTGCCGGTCATCGATGACGGCGGCTTCGTGCTGTGGGAATCCAACGCCATCGTCCGCTACCTGGCCGCGCGCTACGGCGTGGGCACGCTATGGCCCGAAGACGCGTGCATGCGCGCGGACGCCGACCGCTGGATGGATTGGCAGACGACGGAATGGCAGGGCGCGATGGTCCCGGCTTTCCTGGGCCTGATCCGCACGCCGGAAGACAAGCGCGATCACGCCGCGATCGACAACTCGGTCAAACGGTCCAACGCCCGCGCGCTGATCCTGGATCAAGCCCTGCAGGGCCGTGAATTCATCGCCGGCCGCCACCTGACCATCGGCGACATCGCGCTGGTCGGTTCGGCGCACCGCTGGCTGGCCCTGCCGATCCAACGGCCGGACACGCCGGCGCTGTCCGCCTGGTACCGCCGCGTCATGATGCGCCCCGCTCCGCAAGGCGTGCTGACGCTGCCCCTGGAATAACCGCCCTATTCAACCCAAGGCGTCTTCGCCCAGATCTGCCGCAGGCGCGCGTCGTCGCCCTTCAGCCGCGCTTGCCACTGCGGCCCGTCCACGTAGTCCATCTCGGTGAATTGCTGCTTCATCTGAGCTTGGAAATCCGGGTTGGCGGCGACCTTGCCCAGCGCGCGGCGCAACTTGTCGGAGACCTCGGGCGGCAAGCCCTTCGGCGCGACGATGCCGCGCTCAGACGCGAACACCAGATCCACGCCCAACTCCTTGAACGTCGGCACATCGGGGGCCAACGGCGACCGCTTGTCGCTGGCCTGCGCCAAAACGCGCATGTTCTTGCCGTGATACGGCATGACCTCGCCCAGGTTCAACCCGCCAATGACGGTGTGCCCGCCCAGCACGGAACTGCGCAGCGGCCCGGCGCCGTTATAGGGCACGTGGTTCAGACGGGTGCCCGTCAGCGACTGGAACAGCACCAGCGCCAGATGATCGTCGGTGCCGACCCCGGTGGATCCGTAGCTGATCGAACCCGGCTTTTCGCGGGCGACGGCGATCAGCGACTCCAAGGTTTGATAGGGGCTATTGTTGGCGACGCTGAACGCGCTGGGGTCGCGCACCAGATTGGCCAGATACGTGAAATCATCGGTGGCGAAGCCCGCCTTGCGTTCGATGGGCAGGGACACCAGCCCCGGCATGTTCGTCATGGCCAGCGTGTAGCCGTCGGGCTTGGCGCGCGCCACATAGGACAAGGCGATGGCGCTGGACGCGCCCGGCTTGTTCTGCACCACCACCGTCGCGCCCAGTTCCTTCTCCAGGAACACCGCCAGCGAACGGGCCGTAAGATCCGTACCGCCGCCCGGCGCGAACCCGACGATCAGCTCGATGGGATGATCGGGCCAGGCCCACGCCGGCAATGCGGCGCACAGGCCGGTCACGGTCAGCGCGGCGCAAACGGCCGCCTTGCGTATCAAGAACATGGTTGTCTCCTCGTTATTTGTTTTTCAAGTGCCGCGGCGGCTCAAGCGGACGCCTGCGCCTCGCGCCAGGCCAGCAGGCGGGCCACGCCCTCCACCATGCCCACCTTGGGTTCCCAGCCGATGTGCTGTCCGGCCAGGTCATGCGGAATGTGGAACGCGCCCCCGGAGGTCAGGCGCACGGTGCCCGGCGGGTCCGGCTTGATCTCGGGTTGCAGGTCGCTCTTGCAATAGTCCAGCACCAGCCGCACCAGTTCGCCGGTGGTGATGGGCGCGGGGCCCGACACGTTCACCGCCACGTCCGTAGCCGCGCTCTGGAACGCGGCCACATTGGCCCGCGCCACGTCCGACACATGCACGAAATGCTTGGTGTCCGTGCCGTCTCCGGGCAGCACGGGCCGTTCGCCTTTGCGCACGCGGTCATAGGTTTCCATGATGTACAGGGAGTTGGCCGCGCGATAGTGCTGGCGTTCGCCGTACACCGTGGAATACCGCAGCACCACGTAGTCCAATCCCGCCTTCTGGTAATACTGCCGGCACAGCTGTTCGCCCATGATCTTGGACGCGCCGTACAGGATGGCGGCCGGCGGCGCGCCCACCGAATGGAAGGGGCCGCTTTCTACCAGCGCGCCCGCGATGCCGGTGCCGTAGCCGTAGACCGCGTTGGACGACGCGAAAACGATCTTCTTCACCTTGTTCGCGCGGCAGGCTTCCAGCATGTTCTGCGCGCCGCGGATATTCACGTCGACCGCCTGCCACGGGGTCTGGGAAAAGCCCAGCGTCATGTAGGCCGCCAGATGCAGCACGCCGTCCACGCCTTCGGTCGCCGCCAGCAGGTCCGGCAGGCGCATCAGGTCCCCGCGCACGACTTTCACGCGCGGATTATCTTGCAAATGGGCGATGGCCTCGGGCGTGCCGAATGCGAAGTTGTCCAGCAGGATCACTTCGCGCACGCCGGCGGCGAGCAGCGCATCGGCGGTGTGCGAACCCACCAGGCTGGCCGCGCCGGCGATCAGGATGCGGGATTCGTTCAGCGGCAGGGCCGCGCTTTTCTTGTCGGTCGTCATGTGGTTCACAGTCCCATGGGTTTGTCGTGCATGCCCCAGTACAGGCTCTTGACCTGGCTGTAGAGGCGCAGGCCGTGCAGGCCCTTTTCGCGGCCGATGCCGCTGGCCTTGAAGCCGCCGAACGGCGTTGCGATATGCGATTGCTTGTAGGTGTTGATCCAGACGGAGCCGGCCTCGATCTCGCGCGCCACGCGCCAGGCGCGGGTGTAGTCGCCCGTCCACATGCCGGCGGCCAGGCCGAAGGGCGTGTCGTTGGCCTGGCCGATCACGTCTTCTTCGTCATCGAAGGGCAGCGCCACCAGCACCGGTCCGAAGATCTCTTCCTGGCAAACGCGCGCCTGGTTGCCCAGGCCGTCGATCACCGTGGGCAGGTAGAACCAGCCATTGGCCAATTCCGGCTGCGCCGGCGCCGCGCCGCCGACCAGCACATGGCCGCCTTCGGCGCGGCCGATGTCCACATAGCCCGCGACCTTGTCGCGATGCGCCCGGGACACCAGCGGCCCCATCTGGGTGGCCGGGTCGTCGGGCAGGCCGACGCGCACTTGCGCCGTGCGCGCCACCAGCGTTTCCATGAAGCGCTTGTAGATGGATTTCTGCACGAACAAGCGGGACCCGGCGACGCAGCTCTGCCCGGCCGACCCGAAGATCCCCGAAATCACGCCGGCCACGGCGCGGTCCAGGTCCGCGTCGTCGAACACGATGTGCGGTGATTTGCCGCCCAACTCCAAGCCCACCGGGATCAGGCGCTGGCCGGCGATGCCGCCGATGGCGCGCCCGGTTTCCGTTCCGCCGGTGAAAGACACCATACGCACGCCGGGGTGCTTGACCAGCGCCGCGCCCACGTCTTCGCCATGGCCCGGCAACACGGTCAACAGGCCATCGGGCAGGCCGGCCTCCGTGCAGATGCGCGCCAGTTCCAACGCCAACTGGGGCGTTTCTTCAGACGGCTTGATCAATACCGCGTTGCCCGCGGCCAAGGCCGGCGCGGCCTTCTGGGCCTCGTTCATGATGGGCGAATTCCACGGCGTGATCGCCGCGACCACGCCGAACGGCTCCGCCAGCGCCATCGAAAAGTACTCGCCGCGCGGCGAGGTCATTTCGTTCTGCCAGGTCTCGCACACGGCGGCGTAATAGCGGAAGTGCCCCGCGGCACTATCCACCATGTTCAGGCATTCTTTCCAGGGCTTGCCGCTGTCTTGCATCTGCAGCCGCGCCAGCGGTTCGCGCTCGGCCGACAGCCGGCGCCCGATCTCGTACAAGGTGGCCGCGCGCTGGTCCGGACGCAGCTTGCGCCACGGCTGGCGCAAGAAGGCGTCCTCGGCGATGGCAACGGCCGTATCCACGTCTTGCGGCAGGGCGCGCGTGACGATGCCGGCAATGCTGCCGTCGGCCGGGTTGATGGAGGTGATGACGGCGTCGCCGTCTTGGCTGCGGCGCCAGTTGGCGCCCAGTCGGAATGGCTTATGGCTAGATGCGTCCATGGCGTCTCTCGAATCCGGGAGGTTCATCGGTAGACGCCATCATGGTCTGGACAATTCTTAGACACAAATCGATATTTCTGCCCTATTCTTTGCCTATGGCTATGAATATCAAATACCGACCGCTCAAGGCCTTCCTGCTGGCGGTGGACAGCGGCTCGTTCACGCATGCCGCCAATCAGCTGGGCGTGACGCAACCGTCTTTCACCGCGTTGATCCAGGACCTGGAGGACGTGCTGGGCCTGCGCCTGTTTGAGCGCACCACGCGCAGCATCAGCCTGACCTCTGCCGGACAGGATTTCCATTCCCGCGTGCAGCGCCCCATCGCCGACCTGGAAGAGGCGTACCGCGGCCTGGCCGACCTGGCCGCCATGCGCCGGGGCAACGTCGCGCTGGGCGCCTTGCCGTCGACCGCGCTGACGCTGCTGCCCGCCGCCGTAGGGGCGTTGCGCAAGGCGCATCCGGCCTTGAAGGTACGCGTAGTGGAAGCGCACAACGACGAGCTGGTGGCCTTGCTGCGCACCAACCAGATCGAATTCGCGGTAGGCGCCTTGGCCGAACCGGCGCCCGACCTGACCTTCACGCCGCTGACCGAAGATTGTTTTTGCGCGATCTACCCCGCAGGCCATCCGCTGGGCAAGCAGCGGCGCACGCTGCATTGGCGCGACGTGCTGCGCTATGACTTGATCCTGCTGTCGCAGGGGTCCAATGCGCGCCAGCAATTCGACCGCGCGGTGCGGGACGAAGTCGGCGCACCGGCCACGGCGCTGCGCTACGACGTCACGAACATGGGCACAGCCGCGGGCATGGTGCGCCAGGGGCTGGGCGTCAGCGTGTTGCCTCGGCTGGCCCTGCCCGAACTGAACCTGACGGGCCTGCGCTGCACCCCGCTGGGCGACGCCTCGGCACGCCGGCACATCGGCCTGCTGCATCGGCGTGACCGTTCGCTGTCGCCCGCCGCGCAGGCGCTGGTGGCGCAACTTGAGACGGTCATTGCCGGCATCGCGCCGCAACTGCTGCCGTTGCCGCCGCTGCCCCCGGCCCGCTAGGCGGCGTCAGCCGCGGTCCACCTTCCAGCCCATCTCCGCGGAAATGCCCGCCGCTGCGCCCTGCACCACCGCGACCATTTCACGCATGCGTTCCAGCGACATGTAGGGCACGGTGCTGGACACGCTGATCGCCGCCACGATGCCGCTGGACGCATCGCGCACCGGCGCGGCCACGCAGCGGATCGAGGGTTCGTTGTCTTCCAGATCGAACGCATAGCCCTGCGCCGCGTACTCGCGCATGCGGTCGCGAAACGCCTCCCACGTCTGCTGCCCGCCGGGCGCACGCGACGACACCGGCGCGCCGATGCGATGCAGCGCCTTCCATTGCGGCTCTTCGGTATCCAGCAGCAGCGCCTTGCCCACGCCCGTTGCAGCCAGCGGCATGCGATGGCCTACGCGCGAGCGCATCTCCAGCCCCTTCTTGCCGGGGATCTTTTCCAGGTACAGCACTTCGTCGTTGTCGCGCACCGCCAGGTGGATGGTGTCGCCCGTCAGTTCGGCCAGGCTATCCAGGTACGGCCGCGCCAGCGTCGCCATCGGAAACGCTTCGCGCGCCTGGAAGCCCAGTTCGATCAGCTTTGGCCCCAGCACATAGCCCACGCCAGGCAAGGCGCGCAGATAGCGCTCTTGCACCAGGCAACTGGCCAGCCGGTGCGTGGTGCTGCGCGCCACGCCGATGCGGGCGCAGATCTCTTTCAAGTCGCGCGCGCCGTCGGCCACGGCCTGCACCACGGCCAGGCCGCGCATCAGGGTTTGCGTGCCCGCGGGCGCGGCGGCGTCGGGATCCAGCGAGGGGGAACGAGCGGAAGACTGAGTGGCGGAAGTCATGAAGCGTGGGCAAAAGCAGCAAAAGCGGCGGAATCCGTTCAAACAACAAATTCCCTGTATGTGGGATTTAATTCTATATTTTGAGATTTTTCAAGCGCTGATCTAGAATTTTTTGCAATACGCGCCGCTCGCGTTGTTGCAGCGGGCGCGTCCGACAACAAGGTCCGCAACGCCCCGCTCCCCGCCCCCGCGCGGTCCGGCGGCCGGCGTTGGGGCCGGAGACGAGACAGATCAGATGACTACCGGATCGCCCGCCCGCGCGGCGCTTATCGCGCTGGACTGGGGCACCTCATCGTTGCGCGCCTACCGCCTGGATGCCAAGGGCCGCACGCTGGATACCCGCCATTTGCCCTGGGGCATCATGCGCCTGCCGCAGCCCTTGCAGGACGGCGCCGCCAGCACCGCACTGTCCGGCTTCGACCTGGCGTTCGAGCAAGCCTGCGGCGATTGGCTGCGCGCTGAACCGACGCTGCCGGTCATCGCCTGCGGCATGGTCGGCAGCGCGCAAGGCTGGAAAGAAGCGGCTTATCTGGATGTGCCCGTCGACCTGGAGCGCATCGGCACGCTGCTGACGAAAGTCGAACGCGGCGACGCGACGCCGGTGCACATCGTGCCCGGCCTGATCCAGCGCCACGGCCTGCCCAACGTCATGCGCGGCGAAGAGACGCAGGTCTTCGGCGTGATGTTCGACCAAGCCCGTACTTCCGACCCGCACGCGGCCGACAGCGTCCTGATCGGCCTGCCCGGTACGCACTCCAAATGGGTCAATGCCCGCCGTGGCCGCGTCACGCATTTCGACACCTTCATGACCGGCGAGGTCTACGCCGCGCTGCGTGGCCACACCATCCTGGGTCGCACCATGAGCGAAGCACCCGCCGCCGACATGGCCGCATTCGAGCGCGGCGTGAAAGTGGCTGGCGCCCCCGCAGGACGCGCCGGCGTGCTGTCCACCATCTTCAGCACCCGCGCCCTGGGCCTGACCGGCGAACTGCCATCCGCCTCGCAAGCCGACTACCTGTCCGGCCTGTTGATCGGCCATGAAGTCGCCGCCCTTGCCGAGATGCTGCGTCAACAAGGCGAGCCGCCCCGCATCGTGCTGTGCGGCGAACCCGCCCTGTGCCAGCGCTACATCCTGGCCATGCAGCACTACGGCCTGGGCACGCCTGAACAAGCGCAGAACGCCACCGAGCGCGGCCTGTGGCATCTGGCCGTCTGCGCCGGGCTGGTCGCGGCAGAAACCCCTTCTTCGGCCTCCGTCTAGGAACCCAACATGAATCACCCTGGTCTGCACACCGCCATGGCCCACTGTGGCCTGATCGCCATCCTGCGCGGCATCAAGCCCGCCGAAGCGGAAGGCATCGGCCTTGAACTCTATGGCGCGGGCTTCCGCCTGATCGAAGTGCCGCTGAATTCACCCGACCCGCTCACCAGCATCCGCGCGATGCGCGCGGCGCTGCCCACCGATTGCCTGATCGGCGCGGGCACGGTGCTGAATCCCGACGATTGCGCCCGCGTCCAGGACGCAGGCGGCGAACTGATCGTCATGCCGCACAGCGATGCCGCCGTGATCCGCGCCGCCAAGCAGCTGGGCATGGCGTCTTGCCCCGGCGTCGCCACCCCAACGGAAGCCTTCGCCGCGCTTGCCGCCGGCGCCGACGTGCTGAAGATGTTCCCCGCTGAACAGCTGGGCCCCGTCGTGCTGAAAGCCTGGCGCGCCGTGATGCGCCCGCCCATCGCGCTGGTCCCGGTCGGCGGCATTACGCCCGACAACCTTTCCATTTATGCCCAGGCGGGCGCCACCGGCTTCGGCCTGGGCTCCGCCCTGTACAAGCCCGGCCTGTCGGCCACCGAAGTCGGCCAGAACGCCCGCGCATTCATCGCGGCCTGGCAACGCGCCTATCCCGTCCAGGAGACCCAAGCATGAAGATCACCAAGCTCACTACCTACATCGTGCCGCCTCGGTGGTGCTTCCTGAAAATCGAAACGGACGAAGGCATCGTCGGCTGGGGCGAACCCGTCGTCGAAGGCCGCGCCCACTCGGTGGCTGCCGCCGTTGACGAGTTGTCCGACTACCTGATCGGCAAAGACCCGCGCAACATCGAAGACCACTGGACGGTGCTGTACCGCGGCGGCTTCTACCGCGGCGGCGCCATCCACATGAGCGCGCTGGCCGGCATCGACCAGGCGCTGTGGGACATCAAGGGCAAGCATCTGGGCGTGCCGGTATCGCAATTGCTGGGCGGCAACGTGCGCGACCGCATCCGCGTGTATTCGTGGATCGGCGGCGACCGGCCGGCCGACACCGCCGCCGCCGCCAAGAGCGCCGTCGACCGCGGCTTTACCGCCGTGAAGATGAACGGCACCGAAGAGCTGCAGTACATCGATTCGTTCGACAAGGTTGAAAAGTGCCTTGCGAACGTGGCCGCCGTACGCGACGCGGTGGGCCCCAACGTGGGCATCGGCGTGGACTTCCACGGCCGCGTCCACAAGCCCATGGCCAAGGTGCTGATGAAAGAGCTGGACCCGTTCAAGCTGATGTTCATTGAAGAGCCCGTGCTGAGCGAACACTACGAAGCGCTGAAGGAACTGGCGCCGCTGACGTCCACGCCGATCGCGCTGGGCGAACGCCTGTTCTCGCGCTGGGACTTCAAGCGCGTGCTGTCCGAAGGCTACGTGGACATCATCCAGCCCGACCCCTCGCATGCGGGCGGCATCACCGAAACCCGCAAGATCGCCGCCATGGCCGAGGCCTACGACGTGGCACTGGCGCTGCACTGCCCGCTGGGCCCGATCGCGCTGGCCACCTGCCTGCAGATCGATGCGGGCTGCTACAACGCGTTCATCCAGGAACAGAGCCTGGGCATCCACTACAACGCCGCCAACGATCTGCTGGACTATGTCAGCAACCGCGAGGTGTTCGCGTACGAAGACGGCATGGTCGCGATTCCCCAAGGCCCTGGCCTGGGCATCGAGGTCAACGAGGAATACGTGAAGGAGCGCGCCGCCGTGGGCCACCGCTGGCGCAACCCCGTCTGGCGCCATGCCGACGGCAGCTTCGCCGAGTGGTAATCGGATAAAAGAGAGAGGAGACACCCTTGTCCACCGCCACCCACGCGGGCCTGCAAAGTACCCAGCGGCCCACCCGCAGCCGCTACCTCATCATGGTGATGCTGTTCATCACCGTCGTCATCAACTACCTGGACCGCAGCAACCTGTCCATCGCCGCGCCCGCGCTCAAGGACGAGTTCGGCCTGGACACGGTGCATGAAGGCCTGATCCTGTCCGCCTTCGGCTGGACCTACGCCGCCATGCAGATCCCGGGAGGATGGCTGGTGGACCGTGTGTCGCCCCGCGTGCTCTATGCCGCGGCGCTGATCCTGTGGTCAGCCGCCACCTTCTTCATGGGATTTGCCGGCAGCTTCGTCATCCTGTTCGTGCTGCGCCTGGCGGTCGGCGCGCTGGAAGCGCCCGCCTACCCGATCAACAACCGCGTCGTCACCACCTGGTTCCCGGAAAAGGAACGCGCCACCGCCATCGGCTTCTACACGTCGGGGCAGTTCGTCGGCCTGGCTTTCCTGACGCCCGTGCTGGCCTGGCTGCAGCACCACTACGGCTGGCACATGGTGTTCGTCAGCACCGGCTTGCTCGGCATCGTCTGGGGGGTGCTGTGGTATCTGATCTACCGCGAACCGCGCCAGTTCAAAGGCGCCAATGCGGCCGAGCTTGAGCTGATCCAGAAAGGCGGCGGCGTCATCGATCTGGACCGCAACGCCAAAGCCAAGAAGGCGCCGTTCGACTGGAATGACCTGGCGCTGGTCATGACCAAGCGCAAGCTGTGGGGCGTGTACCTGGGCCAGTTCTGCCTGACGTCCACGCTGTGGTTCTTCCTGACGTGGTTCCCCACCTATCTGGTGAAGTACCGCGGCATGGATTTCATCAAGTCGGGCTTCCTGGCGTCGGTGCCCTTCCTGGCGGCGTTCGTCGGCGTGCTGTGCTCGGGCGTGCTGTCCGACTTCCTGATCCGCCGCGGCGCCACGGTCGGCCTGGCGCGCAAACTGCCGATCATCCTGGGCCTGTTGATCTCGACGTCGATGATCGGTGCCAACTTCACCGATTCCACGCCGTGGGTGATCTTCTTTCTGGCCGTGGCCTTCTTCGGCAACGGACTGGCGTCGATCACGTGGTCTTTGGTGTCGACGCTGGCGCCCGTGCGCCTCTTGGGCCTGACGGGCGGCGTATTCAATTTCGTCGGCAACCTGTCCTCGATCTGCACGCCGATCGTGATCGGTTTCCTGGTGTCGAAAGACAGCTTCGCGCCGGCCATCGTATACGTGTCGTCGCTGGCCTTGCTGGGCGCGCTGTCGTACATCCTGCTGGTGGGGAAAGTGGAGCGGATCGAAGCCTGACGGGGGCATGCAGTCTTACCTGCCGATTACGATCGGAATGGAAAGGGCGTCCAATGAACGGACGCCCTTTTTTCCGGCCAACGAGCCAGGTCCCCCTAGTGCGGCGCGGCCTGGACCGGCCGGAACCGTTTGAAGTCCCAATGTCTTCCGGGTGCGGCGTCGAGCAATTGGCGCGTATACCCATCCTGCGGCCGCGTCAGCACCTCGACCGCCTGCCCCGCCTCCACGATCCGCCCGGACTTCATCACAACAATGGAATTGCAGATCTGTGCGGCCACCCGCAGATCGTGGGTGATGAACAGCACAGCCGTGTCGGTGCGGGTACGGATGTCCTCGATCAGTTCCAGCACCTGCGCCTGCACCGACACATCAAGCGCCGACACCGCCTCGTCGGCAATCAGGATATCGGGCCGTAGGGCCAACGCCCGCGCGATGCAGATGCGCTGGCGCTGGCCACCCGAGAACTGATGCGGGTAGCGGTCCATGGTGTCCGCCCCCAATCCCACGATATCCAGCAGTTCGACGGCGCGCGCCCGGGCTTCCCCTTCCGGCACGCCGAAATTGCGCATGCCCTCGACGATGGAGTCCCCCACGCGGATGCGCGCATTCAAAGAGCGGTACGGATCCTGGAACACCACCTGGATCCGCTTGCGCACCGGCTGGAACTCACGCTTGGTGGCCGTGGCGATCTCGGTGCCGTCCAGGCGCACACTGCCAGCGCTGGGGTCGATCAAGCGCGCGATGCAGCGGGCCAGGGTGGACTTGCCCGAGCCGGATTCACCCACGATGCCCACGATCTCCTTCTTGCGCAGGGTAAAGCTGACATCGCGCACCGCATGCACCGTGCGTTTAGCCTTGAAGAAGCCGCGCTCGGCATAGGTCTTTTCCAGGCCATTCACAACCAGGACTGGCTCGCCCGTGGGCGCTTGCCTCGCCTGCGGCGCCAGGCCGGGAACAGAGGACACCAGCATGCGGGTGTAGGCTTCTTTCGGGCGCGCCAGGATGTCGTCGCGCGACCCCACCTCCACCAGCCGCCCACGGTTCATCACCGCGATGCGGTCGGCAATCTCTGCCACCACACCGAAATCGTGCGTGATGAACAACACCGCCGTATTGTGCGACCGTTGCAATTCCCGGATCAGCGCCAGGATCTGCTTTTGGGTCGTGACGTCCAAGGCGGTGGTGGGCTCGTCGGCGATGAGCAGCTTGGGATTCAGGATCAACGCCATGCAAATGACGATGCGCTGGCGCTGCCCGCCCGACAACTGGTGCGGGTAGGAATGGTAGATGCGCTCCACCTCCGGCAGGCGCACCGATTCCATCATGTCCAGGATCTTGCGCTTGCGCGCTGCGGCATCCATGGCGCAATGGGTGCGCAGCACCTCGTCGATCTGCCAGCCCACGGTGCGCACCGGGTTCAGCGCCGTCATGGGCTCCTGAAAGACCATGGACATGCGGGTGGCGCGCAGTTCGCGCAAGCGCTCCGGCGAACACGCGAGCACGTCTTCCCCATCCAGCAGAATGCGGCCGGCAGCAGGCCGGAGCGCGTCGGGCGCCAACAGCCCCATCACCGAAAAGGACGTGACGGACTTGCCCGAGCCGGACTCGCCCACCACGCACAAGGTTTCGCCGGCGTGGATATCAAAGCTGATGCCCTCCACGACCGCGCGCTCCTCTTCCCCGGGCGCGCCCACCAACTGCACCGTCAGGTTTTGCACTTGCAGTACGGGCATTGTGGAATCGGTCATCTCAAATCCTCCGCGCCATCTTCGGATCCAGCGCGTCGCGCATGGCGTCGCCCAGCATGTTCACACTAAGCACAGTCAGCGCCAGGAACAGTCCCGGCAGCAGAATCAGCCCCGGTTTGATCTGGAAGTACATCCTCCCCTCGGCAATGACGTTGCCCCATGACGGGAACTCGGGTGGCATGCCCACGCCCAGAAAGCTCATGACCGCCTCTGACAGCATGGCGGACGCGAAAATGAACGTGCCCTGCACGATCAGCGGCGCCAGCGTGTTGGGCACCAGATGACGCATCATCAAGGTGTGCGTGGGAGTACCCAACGATATTGCAGCTTCCACGTAGGGCTCGTCGCGCAAGCTCAGGATCAGGCCGCGCACCAGCCGTACCACCCGCGGAAACTCCGGCACGGCGATGGCGATCAGCACTGTCAGCATGCTTGCGCCGGTCACGGCGACCAGGGCGATGGCCAGCAGGATGGTGGGCACGGACATGATGCCGTCCATGATCCGCATGATGACCATGTCCGCCGCTCGGAAATAGCCGGCGATCACGCCCAGCACCAGCCCGGGCACCAGCGCCGCCACGGCGGTGCCGGCGCCGATCATCAGCGACACGCGTGCGCCGTGGACAACGCGCGACAGCACGTCACGACCGTAGGCGTCGGTTCCGAACCAGTGTTCGGCCGAGAATCCCTTCAACCGCTGCATGGGGTTGATGGCCATGGGGTCGGCCAGCCCCAGTAGATTGGCGGCGATGGCCGCCAGAACGATGACGGCAAGCATCACCAGGGCGGCCATGACCGGCCAGGAGGACAGCGCACGGACCAGCGCCGGTCGCGGACGCCTGCGTGGCACGGGCGCAGCCACGGCCGCTCCCGCCATGGAGTGTATAGAGGACGACATTCGGATTCCTTCAATAACGGATGCGCGGGTCGAACACCGAGTACAGGACGTCGATGGTCAGGTTCACGCCGATGTAGACCAGCGAGAACAGCAGGATCAGGCCCTGGATCAGCGGATAGTCGCGAGCCAGCACGGACTCGACCACCAGCCTGCCCAGGCCGGGCAGGTTGAATACCGATTCCGTGACCACAACCCCGCTGATCAGCAACGCGATACTGACGCCGATCACGGTGATGATGGGCACGGCGGCGTTGCGCAGCGCGTGCGCCATCATCACGGCGCGCTCGGTGATGCCCTTGGCGCGTGCCGTGCGGATGAAGTCTTCGCCCATCACTTCCAGTACGCTGCTGCGGGCGATGCGCGCGATCAACGCGACGAACCCCGTGCTGAGGGCGATCGTCGGCAGCAGCAGGTGCAGGCCGAAGGCCAGCAATCCCGCCGACGGCGACTTATAGCCCTGCACCGGCAGCCAGCCCAGCGTCATCGCGAACAGCAAGATCAGCGCGTAGCCCGTGACGAAGATGGGCACCGAGAATCCCAGCACTGAAAACGCCATCACGGCCCGGTCGGCGCGGGTGCCCCGGCGCCACGCCGAGAACACGCCGAGCGGCACGGCGATCAACGTCGATAGCAAGATCGTCGACAGCGCCAGGGCCAGCGACGGGCCGACGCGGTTGCCGATCATGGCCGTGACCGGCGTGCCCGAATGCAGCGACACGCCCAGGTCGCCCCGCAGCACCTGCCCGCCCCACAACAGGAATTGCGTGACCAGGGACCGGTCCAGCCCCATGTGCTCGCGGATCTGGGCAAGCTGCGTCTCGGTGGCGGCGTCGCCCGCCAGGATCAGCGCGGGATCCCCCGGCGTCAGGCGCAGCAAGCAGAACACCAGCACCGCCACCGTCAGCACTACGGGAACCGTGGCCAGGACGCGTCTGAGTAGGTAGCTGAACATACTGGCTTACCGGCTGGCTTTCTTGATGTTCCAGAACACCGGCGCGGGCGAATCCAGCACGCCCGACAATTTCTTGCTGTAGGCCGCCGCCGTTTCGATCTGGCCCAGCGTGATCGCCACGCCTTCGTCCAGCATCACGTCCTGAAGCTGTTCGGCCAACTGCTTGCGCTCCGCTTCGGAACCCGCCACCAGGAACTTATCGCGCAGGGTTTCCACTTGGGGCACGGTCGGCCAGCCGAACCAGGCCTTCTCGCCGTTGGCCGATACGCCATAGTTGCGCAGCGGATCCATGATCTCGCTGTTATGCCACGTGGTCACGAAAATGCTCCAGCCGCCTTTGGCCGGCACATCGCGGTTGGCGCGGCGCGACAGCATGGTCATGAAGTCCATGGCCTGCAGTTGCACGTTGAAGCCTGCCTGACGCAACTGCTGCGCCATCACGACAGGGATGGCCGAGGCCATCGCGATATCCGTGGCGTGAAGGATCACCACCGGCGCCCCGTCGTACTTCGCTTCCTTCAGCAGCGCCTTGGCCTTTTCGATGTTGGACGGCACGATCATGTCCGCGCGCGTGTTGCTGGAATACGGCAGGTTGCAGCCGAACACCGCTCCGCAGGTCTTGTAGAACTCGGGATCCCCCACCTGCGCCTTCAGGATGTCATCCTGGCCCACCGCGTACATGGCGGCCTGGCGGACCAGCTTGTTGTCGAACGGCGCATTCAACTGGTTGAAGCGATACATGGGCTGATATCCCATCTTGTCCAGCACGCGCAGCGTAAGGTCGGGCGCCCCCTTGACCATGGGCACCAGGTCGAACGGCACCGTCTCGATATAGTCGACTTCTCCGCCCAGCAGCGCGTTCACGGTCGTCATCGGGTCGGCCATGGCCACCCATTCCACGCGATCCACGTTGACGACCTTGCCGCCCGCCGTCCAGCTTGGCGCTTCCTTACGCGGCACATAATCCGTGTTCTTCTCGTACACCGTCTTCACGCCCGGCTGGAATTCCTTCTGCACGAACTTGAATGGGCCTGAACCGGTGTAGTCGGTGATGGCTTGCGCTACCGGCGTTTGCGCCACCCGCTTGGGCATCATGAAACTGGGCAGGCCACTGGGCTTGCCCAATGCCGACAGCAAATCGGCCGGCGCGTTCAGCACGATACTGAACGTCTTGTCATCGATGACGTTCATCGACGCCACAAGCGGCATCAGCTGGCGGCCCGTCTTGTCGGACTGCGCCCACCGCTGGATGGATGCCACGCAATCCTCGGCCTTTACCGGCGCGCCGTCGTGCCACTTCAGGCCGTCACGCAGGGTGAAGGTATAAGTCTTGCCGTCGGCCGAGATGTCCCATTTGTCGGCCATCTGGGGCTGGATCTTGTTGTCGGCGTCGGTGGCCAGCAAGGTGTCGTAGATCATGTAGGCGTGGTTGCGCGTCTGGTGAGACGCGGTCAACACCGGATCCAGCACGGTCAATTTGCTGGCCATCACCACGGTCAGCGTTTCGGCCTGCACGGGCGCCCAGGCCATCGCAGCGGCGCAAGCCAGCATGGCGCCAACGCGGCTCAGCCCGAAACGGGCTTCGAGTCTTTCTTCATTGAGATAAGCCATTTCATTCCCTTGAGTTTTTTATGGATGAACGGGGCCTGTCGCCGGCCCCTGAGGTTGAACCGGGTCAGACGATGTCGAACGAGAGCGGCGACATCTGTTCGGCCGTGCGGCCCGCCACCAGGTCGCGCGAAGGCACCAGCGCTTCGGCGCGACGCTGGGCCTCGTCCACCTGCTCGGCTGCCTTGCGGTAGTCCAGCGATTGCACCTGACCTGCATGCACCACGCGCTGGCCATCGATGTACACGGTGTGCACGGCGCGGTCAGCCGCGGCGTAAACCAGGCTGCGCACGGGGTCGCGCGACGGGCGCATCAAATGATGGGTCATGTCCACCAGCACCAGGTCGGCGCGCGCGCCTACCGCAATACGGCCCAGGTCCTCTCGCCCCAATGCGGTGGCGCCCCCGACGGTGGCGGCATGGAAGACTTCGCCCGTGCTGACGGCGCGCGGCGTCTGCGCCATGAGGCGCGCCAGATAGCCGACGTGGCGCATTTCCTCGATCATGTTGTGCGGATAGGTGTCGGTGCCGATGCCCAGGTTGATGCCGGCCCGGCGATAGCGCCCGAAGTCGCGCAACGCCATGCCCCGACGCATGAACACCGTGGGGCAATGCGCCACGCTGGCGCCCGTCTCGGCCAGGATGGTCAGATCGGTGGCGGTGCTCCAGTGCGTGTTCGGGTGATCGTCCACGAAAATGCCATGGCCGACGATGCTGCCGGGGTCCAGCACACCCAGGCTATGCAACCACTGGATCGGCGTCAGGCCATGACGGCGCGTGATTTCGTGGAACTCGGGCAGGGATTGGGCGGCATGCGTCTGCCAGCCGATGCTCCGGCGCTTGGCTTCCTGGTGGCTCGCCTTCAGCAGTTCCGGTGTGCAGGTGTCGATCTGCGCCGGCACCAGCATCCCCGTCAAACGGCCGCACTCATGCGCCTCGGCGCGGTCGATGAGCGCCAGTGCGCGCTCCATGCCGGCTTCGCCGGCCTTCTCATTCCAGTCGTACTCGACGACGTGGCCGTTGCGCGTGTACCAGCGCGCCGAGCGGAACATGGGCGCGATGTAGGCGCGCAGCCCGCTTTGCACCATGATGTCGATCCACTGCTCGTGCGCGACCGACATATCGACCACTGTCGTCACACCGGACATCAGCAGCTCGGCGGCGGCCAGCGTCAGTTGGGCGGGCGCGGCCTCGTCGTCGCCTTCCATCGTGGGCATGTACTCGTACAGGTTCGAGTTATACAGGCCGGCCGATCCCGTCTCGTCCGTGTAACCCTTGTTGATGGGCTCATGCACAAGATGGCTGTGGATATCCACCAGGCCAGGCATCACCATCATGCCCTGGCCGCTGACGATGTCCGCGTCCGGCACAGCGGCTTGCGCGCCGGGTCCGACATGCGTGATGCGCCCATCCGCGAACGCCACATCGGCATTCTTCATGTAGACGTGGCGCTTACGCGCCTCGTCCCAGGCAACCACGACATCGGCGTTCTTGATCAGGGTAGTTTTCAACGCAATTTCCTCCGAAATGAGTCACTGGTATCCGTGCGGCGCATGTCAGCGCCAAGCGGGCTGCGCACCCTTGCGGGCGCTGGGTGGCGCCACGTTCGGCAAGCCGCGCGGCAGAAACTGTCCTTGCCCCGGCGTGCCCGCAAAGCGCGCGCCGTCCCAAACGATCTGTCCGCGCAGCAGGGTCATCGCGGGCCAGGCCCGCAGCGTCATGCCGGCGTATGGCGTGTAGTCGACCGCGTGATGCAGGTGTTCGTTGGCCAGGGTGAATTCGCGCTCTTCCCAGATCACCAGGTCGGCGTCGCTGCCGATGGCCAGCGTTCCCTTTTTCGGATACAGACCGTAGGCGCGGGCCGGCTGTGTCGCCGTCAGTTCGACGAAGCGGTTCAGGCTGATGCGCCCGCCCAGCACGCCTTCGGAATACAGCAAGGGCATGCGCGTCTCGATACCCGGGATGCCGTTCGGGATATGCCTGAACGCCACTTCCTTGCCGCCGGGCGTCTTGCCATCTTCGCCGGTGAGGTTGAAGGGTGAGTGGTCTGACGAGAACACGGTGAACAGGCCGTCCGCCAGTCCCTGCCAGATGTCTTCCTGGCTGGATTTGTCGCGCGGCGGCGGGCTGCACACGCATCGCGCGCCGAAGTAGCTGTCGTCCGTGCCCAGGTCCGCCGCCGTCAGCAGGATGTATTGCGGACAGGTTTCGGCGTAGACGTTCAGCCCCTTGGCGCGCGCCTCGCGGATCTGCGTCACGGCTTCCCCGCCAGAGATATGCACCAGCAGGATCGGCACGTCGATGAGTTCGGACAGCGCGATCGCACGGTGCGCGCCCTCGCGCTCCACCAGGCTCGGGCGAGAAAGCGCGTGAAAGCGCGGCGCGGTACGGCCTGCGGCCTCCAGGCGACGGGTAAGCCAGGCGATGCAGTCCGTATTCTCGGCATGGATCATCGTCATGCCGCCATGCGTGCGCGCCACCTCCAGCACATCCAGGATCTGGCCATCGGACAGCTTCAGCGCGTCGTAGGTCATGTACAGCTTGAACGAGGTATAGCCGGCCGCGATCAGCCGCGGCAGTTCTTCGTTCAGCACGGCTGCCGTCGGATCGGTCAAGATCAGGTGGAAGGCATAGTCCACGCAGGCGCGGCCGTCGGCCCGTTGGTGATAGTCGTCGATGGCGGCCTGCAGCGTGCCGCCCTTGCGTTGCGCCGCGAAAGGAATCACGGTGGTGGTGCCGCCGCAGGCCGCCGAGCGCGTGCCCGTATGGAAGTCGTCGGCCAGCTTCACGGGCGGCGCCATCGGTTGATCCAGGTGGCAGTGCGCATCGATGCCGCCCGGCGTCACCACGCGTCCGGCCACGTCGATTTCGCGCTCGCCCCGGGCCAGCCCCAGGCCGATCTGCACGATCCGGCCGTCCGAAATCCCCAGATCCGCCCGGCAAGTATCACCGGCCGTCGCCAGCACTGCGTCACGCAGCACCAGATCAAAACCCTGCTTCGTCATATGCGTCAGCCTGTCTGATCCGCCCGTTTTTCCGGGCAGCATCGCGTTCCGGAAGGGCAAGTTGTGAGCGGATTCTAGGCGGAATACAAAAATGATTACGTCAGTGATTACCCTAAAATATACATTTCAACTTTAAATTGTTAACATTATTTTTGACGATCCAACGCACCGTCTGGCAATCACGGCAGCCAATCGGGTATCTTCACGTTCAACGATCAGGTTGTCGTCAACGTGACGTCTACAGGCGGCAAAGAACCGCTCATTTCCCAAGGCGGTGATCCCGCCCTGGCACTACACGCGCAAACCAACAACGAGCCCATGGCATCAGACAAACGCGAAAACACGGTCACCGGCATCTACGAGCGCATCTATCGCGCCATTCTGGACAACCGCCTCAAGCCCGGAACCAAACTGGTCGAAGAGCGCCTGGCCGAGATCTTCGAGGTCAGCCGCCCCCGCATCCGCGAGGTGCTGGCGCGCCTGGCGCATGAACAGATCGTGGAACTGTTCCCCCAGCGTGGCGCCTATGTGGCCAAGCCTTCCATTGAAAAGGCACGCGACGTCTTCGAGGCCCGCCGGCTGATCGAACCTGCGGTGGTGCGTCGCCTGACACAGAACCTGACGCCCGAAAAGCTCGCCCGCCTGCGTGAGCACGTCATTCTGGAACACGACGCCCGCAAACGGGACGACAAGCGCGCCATCATCCGGCTGGCTGGAGAGTTCCACATTCTGCTGAGCGAACTGGCGGGCAACGGCGAACTGGCGCGCACCATGCGCGAACTGTCCACCCTGACCTGCCTGGTCATCTTCCTGTACAACCTCCCCACTGCCACCAGTTGCCGCGATGATGAACATGAGCTCATCACCGAAGCCATTGCCGCCCAAGATGGCCAGCGTGCGGCGGAACTGACGCTGCACCACCTGGACCACATCGAACAGAGCGTGAAGCTGGAATCCGTGGAAGAGTCGGTCGACCTGGAAGACGTGTTCAAGCTGTAGACGGCGTCCATGGAAAAGCCCCGGCAGCGGATCCGCTACCGGGGCTTTTCAATACGCAGCCCGGGGGCCGCTTGTTCAGCAGCCCTGCACCGCCAGCCTGCGACGCTGATTGGCGGCGCGCTGGACCAACACCAGGGCCAGGCCGGCCATGGCGATGACCGCACCGGCGATCGGCACGGCGGCATAGCCCATGCCGGCCGAAATCACCGCGCCACCCGCTGCGGCGCCGACCGCATTGCCCAGGTTGAAGGCGCCCACGTTCACCGACGATGCCAAGCCCGGCGCGTCGGTCGCGGCACGCATCACGCCCATCTGCAAGGGCGGCACCACGGCGAACGTCGCCACACCGAAGATCAGCAGCGAAATCGCCGCGCCGACAGGGGTGGAACCGATCCACGGGAACGCCAGCAGATCGATGATGACGATGACCAGGAACGTGATCAGCGTGCCGTCCAGCGAGCGGTCGGCCATGCGGCCGCCCAGGCCGTTGCCCAGCGTGAAGCCCAGGCCGATCAGCACCAGCATGCCGGTAATGAAAGCGGGCGATGCGCCGGTGATGTCCGCCAGGGTCGGCGCAATATAGGTGTACAGCGTAAACATGGCGCCCGCGCCCAGCACCGTGGTCAGCAGGGCCAACAGCACGACGGGGCTCTTCAGCACGGCCAGTTCATGGCGCACGTTGGGCCGGCGTCCGGCTTCGCCCGCCGGCAACGCGAACCACAGGGACAGCATGGCGACCAGGCCCAGCACCGCCGTGGCCGCAAACGACATGCGCCAGCCGATCACCTGCCCCAGCCACGTCGCGGCAGGCACGCCGCCCACGTTGGCGATGGTCAGGCCCATGAACATGGTTGCCACCGCACTCGCCTGCTTGTGCCGCGGCACCACGCTGGCCGCTACCAGCGAACCCAGGCCAAAGAACGCCCCATGGTTCAGGCTGGTGACCAGACGCGCCAGCAGCAGCGTCGTGTAATTCGGGGACAGGGCAGACAGGATATTGCCGATGGTGAAGATCGCCATCAGCAGGATCAGCGCCTTGCGCCGCGACCAGCGCGAAAACGCCAAGGTCATGAGCGGGGCGCCGACCATCACGCCGATCGCGTAGGCGCTGATCAGCATGCCCGCGCTGGGAATGGACACATTCACGCCCTCGGCGATGACGGGCAGCAGGCCCATGGGGGAAAACTCGGTCACGCCGATGCCGAACGCACCGACGGCGAGCGCCAACAACGGCAGGCCGGCTTTCACCGGTTGGGTATCTTGCGGGTTCATGCGGATTCCTCGGGTTCGATGGCGCCGGCAGGGTGTCCCTGAGGCGTGGCCGGCCAGAATTGGCGGGCATATCGGCTAGACAGGCGTGCAGTATGACGGCCGTATCCTTGCGGAAAAAGCCGTCTGACGGGTAAACACTTTTGACTTGGGGTCACGAATCCGGTCAGGAAAGCCCCAGAAGTTGTTCCGTTTCCCGCGCCAGGGCCACCAATCGGGGCCCGATATCCGCCGCGCGTTCCCGGTAGGGTCCATCGCCTGACGGCACGCCGCAGTTGAACACGTACAACAGCGACTGATAGGGGCGGCACAGCGGCGCCGCAAACCCGTAGGCATCAGGACGCCACTGCATGTTGTTGCCGCAATAGCCTTTGCGCTCCAGATCGCGGCCAGCCGTCTCCAGGCTGGGGAAATGTTCCGCGTAGTAGCGGGCGTCGGCCACGCGCAACTGGTTCAGCACGGCCGCCCGCTCGCTATCCGGCGCCCGGCACAGCCAGGCCTTGCCGGCGGCGCTGGCCAGCAGCGGCAACGACCCGCCGATGTCCGGACGCGTCTGCAAGGCGTCGTTGGACCGGGCGGTTTCCACGAACACCATCTGCAGCCGGTCGCGCACGACCAGCGACACCGCGCCACAGGCATGGTCGGCCAATTGCTTCATCAAGGGCCGCGCCAGTTGGCGGATCTGCATGCTGGCCAGCAAGGGATAGCTCAGCGCCAGCACGGACGCGCCCAGCCGATATCGGGCGGGCGGCCCCGACCGCTGCAAAAAACCCAGTTCGACCAACGTGTGCGTCAAGCGCGCCACGGCGCTCTTGGACAGGCCGGTCTGCTGCGCGAAATCCTTGTTGGCCAGCTCGGGTCGATCCGCCCGGAAACACGCCAGGATGTCGATGCCGTGCGCCAGGGTGGTGGCGAAATCGCGGTCCCGGTCAGGCGCCATCCTGACGCTCCAGCAATTTTTCAACGCGCGCCACCAGGCTCAGCAAACGTGGCGCGATGCGCTGGCGCAGGTCGCGTCCGCGCAGTCGCCGTAGCGGCACGCCGCAATTGAACACGAAGACCTGCCCGTCCACGCGCCGGCGCATCGGCACCGCCACGGCGTGCACATCGGTGTGCCAATCGCCTTCGGCCAGGCAATAGCCGTGCTGTGCGTAATCCTGGCGCGCCTGCTCCCATCCCGCCGCATTCCGCTGCCACGCGGCGGGATCCTGGGCGCGCAACGCGTCCAGCAGCGCGTCGGCTTCTGCAGCCTCGGCCTGCGCCAGCCAGGCGCGCCCCATGGCGGACTGAAGCATGGGCAGCATGGCCCCGATATCCGGCCGGAACGCCACGGCGTCATGGCCGCGGCAAGTCTCCAGATACACCATGTGCATGCCGTGGTGCATGCCTAGCGACGCCGATCCGCCCGCCGTATTCGCCAGACGCGTCATCAGCGGGCGCGCCAGCTGGCGCAGCTTGATGCTGGCCAGCAACGGGTAGCTCAACGACAACAGCGCCGTGCCCAACCGGTAGCGGCGCAGGCTGCTGTCGTATCGCAGCAGGCCGCGCTGGACCAGCGTCGAGGTCAGCCGCGAGATCGTCGCTTTGGACAAGCCGGTGCGGTCGGACAGTTCGCGGTTGCTGAGCGCCGGTTCGCCATGCCGGAACGTCTGCAACAGCGACAGGCCGTGGGCCAGCGTCGTGGCGAATGCGGGGTCAGGGTGGCGGCCGCCCAGGGGCGTGGTCATGGTCGCAATCCGGAAGTCGGCGCCACGTCGGATACGCGGGGCCTTTGCTGCCGATGATAGAGCAAGGTCACGCGGTTCCGGCATGCCGCGCGTTCAAGATAGCGAAACACTTGTCTCGCATTCGGCGGCGCTTTGCTAGCCTGAATCATCAGTCGCCCCGGACCAGGCTTCCCGATCCGGCAGGCGCCGCAATTAGAAAAATGGAGACACTTCATGATCAGAGACCCCGACGGCTTTCCCGCCTTTCTCGATTCGCTGCGCCGCTTCGTCCGCGAACAGCTGGTGCCGCGAGAGGCCGAAGTGGCCCGGTTGGACGAGGTGCCGGATGATCTGGTGCGCGCCATGGCCGGCCAGGGCATGTTCGGTTATTCGATCCCCGAAGCCTACGGCGGCGCCGGCATGAGCACCGAAGAACTGATCCGGGCCGCGCTCGAGCTGTCCCAATGTTCCGTGGCGTTCCGCGCCCGGGTCGGCACCAATACCGGCATCGGTTCCGAGGCCCTGGTGGCTGACGGCACCGAGCAGCAAAAGGAACGTTACCTGCCCCGGATGGCGTCCGGCGAGTTGACGGGATGCTTCGCGCTGACCGAACCGCAGGCGGGATCCGACGCCACGGCGCTACGCACCACCGCCGTGCGCGACGGCGACAGCTTCGTGCTGAACGGCGAAAAGTGCTTCATCACGAACGCGCCGCTGGCTGGCCTGTTCACCGTCATGGCGCGCACCGATGCGAACGCGCCGGGCGCGCGCGGCATCTCGGCCTTCATTGTGGAACGCGGCACGCCCGGGCTGTCCACCGGCCAGCCCTACGACAAGATGGGCCAGGCCGGGTCGCCCGTGTCGTCCGTGCATTTCGACAACTGCCGCGTGCCCGCCGCCAACATCATCGGCGGCCAGGAAGGCATGGGCTTCAAGACGGCCATGAAGGTGCTGAACAAGCAGCGCATTCATTTGGCGGCGCTGTGCATCGGGCCGGCCATCCGCATGCTGGACGACACCATGCGGTTCGTGGCCGAGCGTCAACAATTCGGCAAGCCGCTAATGGACTTCCAACTGATCCAGGCGATGCTGGCCGACTGCCAGACGGAAATCCAGGCGGCACTGGCGCTGGTGCTGCAAACCGCGCGCGAACGCGACGCCGGTCAGGACGTGACGCTGAACGCCTCGATCTGCAAGTACTTCGCGTCGGAAATGTGCGGCCGCGTGGCGGACCGCTGTGTGCAGATGCACGGCGGATACGGCTACATCGCCGACCAGGGCATTGAACGCTTCTACCGCGACGTGCGCCTGTTCCGCCTGTACGAAGGCACCAGCCAGATCCATCAACTGACCATCGCCCGCCATACGCTGACCCAGGCGGGCTACGCGCCCGGCCGCTAGGCCTGGGCGAACCCCGGGACCGCAGCCAGTAGAAGCGCGCGGCCCACCCGGCCTGTTCAACGAAGCAGGCCTTGAACCAAAGGAGAGACTGACATGCTGCATAAGCACCTGCCCAAATGGATCGCCGCCACAGCGGCCGCGTTGGCGTTCACCGCAGTGGCCCCCCACGCCGCGGCCGCCTATCCCGACAAGCCCGTCCGGCTGATCATCCCGTTTGCCCCGGGCGGCTCCACCGACATCCTTGGGCGCCTGCTGGCCGAAGCGCTGCACCCCATCCTGGGCCAGCCCGTCATCGTCGAGAACAAGCCCGGCGCCGGCGGCAACATCGGCGGCGACTTCGTCGCCCGGTCCGCCCCCGACGGCTATACGCTGCTGCTGGCCGCAGCCGGCCCCACCGTCATCAATCCCAGCCTGTACGCCAACATGCCGTTCAACCCGGCCAAGGACCTGGTGGCAATCACCTGCCTAGAAAAAGAGCACAACCTGATGGTGGTGACGAAGTCCCTGCCCGCCAAAACGCTACAGGAATTCCTGCAATACGCCCGCGCCAATCCCGGCAAGCTCTCTTTCGGGTCGCCAGGCAACGGGTCGCCCGCGCAACTGGCAGGCGAACTGCTCAAGCAAAAAGCCGGGCTGCAAGCCGAGCATGTGCCCTACAAGGGCACCGGCCCGGCCGTCACCGATCTGGTGGCCGGCCACATCGACTTCATGATCGACAACATGCCGGCGCTGTTGCCGCAGGTGAAGGCGGGCACCATCCGCGCCTTGGCCGTGCCCAGCGACCAGCGGGCGTCCGCAGCCCCCGACATCCCGACCTTCGACGAAGCCGGCCAGGCCGGATTCGTGGTCATGGCCTGGAAAGGCCTGATGGCCCCGGCCGGCACCCCGCCCGCCGTGGTCGACCGCCTGCACGCCGCGGTGGTCAAGGCCTTGCAGGATCCGCAGCTGCGGACCCGTTTCCAGGAACTGGGCGCCGAACCGCTGGGCAGTTCGCCCGCTGAATTCGCCAAGCAGATCGCGGACGAGACCGTGTGGTGGGGCAAGCTGGTGCAGTCCACCGGCACCAAAATCCAATAGCGCCGGACGGAGAACGCCATGCATCCCTTCGCCTTTATGCTGCGAGCCCTGTCCGTCATCGCGCTGACCGGGGCGACCGGCGTCCCCGTGGCCGCCGCGGCCTACCCGGACAAGCCCATCCGGCTGATCGTGCCCTACGCCGCGGGCGGTGGCGCCGACACCGCCGCCCGCATGATCGCCCGCAAACTGGCGCCGCTGATCGGCCAGACCGTGGTGGTCGAGAACAAGCCCGGCGGCGCCACGCAGATCGGCACCGCCTATGTCGCCGCGGCCGCCCCCGACGGCTACACCTTGCTGATGGGCACCGCCAATCTGGCCACCAATAGCGTGCTCTACAAGAAACTGCCGTACGACACGCAAAAGCGACTGACGCCGGTCGTGTGGGCCACCGACGTGCCGGTCTATCTGTTACTGCCGGCCGCCAGCCCCCATCGCAGCCTGGACGCGCTCAAGGTGGCAGCCGCACAAGAGCAGGGACTGACCTTCGCGACGGCGGGCACCGGCAGCATCCCGCACCTGGCCGGCGAGCAGTTCGCCCATCAGACCGGCATCCCGTTGCGGCACATTCCATACAAGGGCAGCAGCGAAGCCGCGACGGCGCTCGTCGGTGGACAGGTGCAACTAAGCTTCGACAACCTGGCCCCGGTCTATGCGCAGGTGCAAGCCGGCCGCCTGCGGCCCGTCGCCATCGCCGCGGCGGCACGCAACCCGGAACAGCCAGACGTGCCCACGTTGACGGAACTAGGCGTGCCGCTGGTCGCCTCGTCCTGGTGGGGCGTGATGGCCCCTGCCGGCACCCCGCCCGCCACCATCACCTTGCTGAACAGCCAGATCAATGCCGTGCTGGCGGATCCCGAAGTCCGCCGCTACTTCGCCGGGCTGGGCATGCGAGCCGTCGGCGGCACGCCGGACGCGTTCGGCCGGCATATCGCCACCGAGACCGACAAATGGCGCGCCGTGGTCCGTCAGGCCGGCGTGAAGATCGAGGAATAACCCCCATGCGACCCGACAAGCAACCCAGCGGCGACGCCGCGCTGCAAGACCTGTGCGCCCGCGTGCGCCAGTTCGTGGACGATATCGCCATCCCCGCGGAGTCCCCCGCCATCGCCCGAGACGTGGCCGCCTTGGACCGCTGCGTGGCAAGCCTGCGCGATCAGGCCCGCCAGGCCGGCCTGTATGCCCCGCAGTTGCCCGTCGAATGGGGTGGGCTGGGTTTGGGCTGGCACGCCCTGGCCCACGTGCTGGAAGAGGCGGGACGCGGATTCCTGGGCCCGGCCGCCCTGAACTGCGCGGCGCCCGACCAGCCCAACATGTTGACGTTGCTGCGCTTGGGCACGCCCGCCCAGCAGGAGCGCTTCCTTCGGCCCTTGGTCCGGGCGCAACAGCGCGCCTGCTTCGCCATGACCGAACCCGCGCCAGGCGCGGGCTCGGACCCGTCCATGCTGCGCACGCGCGCCGAACGGCGCGGCCAGCGATGGGTGCTGAACGGCCACAAGCAGTTCATCAGCGGCGGCGTGGGCGCGGACTTCGCGCTGGTGCTGGCGCAGGCAGACGCGGGCGTCACCCTGTTCGTCGTTCCCGCAAACACTCCGGGCTATCGCGTCGTGCGCGATATCGGCATGGTCACGGGCTATCAGATCGGCGGCCACGCCGAGATCGAATTGGACGGCTGCGACGTGGGCGACGACGCCGTGCTGGGCGAACCCGGCCGGGGCCTGGAATATGCCCAGTTGCGGCTGGAGCCCGCGCGCCTGTCGCATTGCATGCGCTACATCGGCCGCGCCCGCCGCGCGCTGGACGCCGCGCAGGCCTATGTCGCGCAACGTGAGTCCTTCGGCTCGCGGCTGGCCGATCTGCAGCAGATCCAGGCCATGGTCGCCGACTCGCACATCGACCTGCACGCCAGCCGGCTGATGACGTTGGACTGTGCGCGACGCATGGACGAAGGCCTGTCCGTGAAACAGCACAGCGCCATGACGAAGGTGTTCGTGTCCGAAGCCGTCAACCGCGTGGCCGACCGCGCCGTGCAGATGATGGGCGCATCCGGGCTGTCGGACGATACCCCCGTGGCCATGATCTGGCAGGAAATGCGCCCTTTCCGCATCTACGACGGCGCCAACGAGCTGCACCGCGCCACGCTGGCGCGCCGACTATTGGCGCGCGCCTGACCGTCTGAGGGAGACCCCCATGAGCATTCCAGAATTCCAGGCTTATCGCCTGCATGCCGGCCCGGCCGGCGAGGCCCCGCAAGGCCGCTTCGACACGCTGACGGTAGATCAATTGTCCGGCGGCGATACCTTGATCAAGGTGGCCTACGCCGGCCTGAACTACAAGGACGCGCTGGCGCAAGCGGGGCGCGGCAACGTCGTCCGGGACTATCCGCGCATCGGCGGCATTGACCTCTCGGGCACCGTCGTGCATTCCGCAGACCCATCGCTGCCACCCGGGCAGGAAGTCGTGGTGCACGGCTTTGGCATCGGCGTGGATTGCGACGGCGGCTACGCGGAATATGCGCGCGTACGCCACGACTGGGTGCTACCGCTGCCGCCCGGCATCAGCTTGCGCGACGCTGCCGTGCTGGGCGCCGCCGGCTACACCGCCGCCCTGTCGCTGCACTGGATGGAGCACTGCGGGCTGACACCCGAACAAGGCGAAGTGCTTGTGACGGGCGCCACAGGTGGCGTCGCCGGCATTGCCATCGACATCCTCAGCCAGCGCGGCTACACGGTGTGCGCCATGTCCGGCAAACCAGATGCCGGCGATTATCTGCGGTCGCTCGGCGCCTCCGAGGTCATCGCGCCGCCCGATCTGTCGGGTCCGCAGAAGCCGCTGATGAGCGCCCGTTGGGCTGGCATCATCGATTCCGTGGGAGGCAAGCTCCTGGCCCACGCCCTGGCCAGCCTACGGCCTGACGGCGTCGCCGCCGCCTTCGGCAACGCCGGTGGGGCCGACCTGCCCACCTCGGTCATCCCGTTCATCCTGCGCGGCGTCAAGCTGCTGGGCATCAACGCCAACAGCCCGATGCCATTGCGCCGCGCGCTATGGCAAAAGCTGGCCGCCGACTACCGCCCTGCGCGCCTGGATCTTGCCTCGCGCGTGATCGAACCCCGCGACCTGCCCCAGGCGCTGGCCGCCATGCTTGAACGCGGCAGCACCGGCCGCAGCGTCGTGCGCTTTTCCTGAACGCGCCTCCCGCTTGCGTTCGCTGAACCTTCTTGCCCAGACCATGACCCAGAATCCCGATTCCTCGCTGACCCGCCTGTTCAACCCCAGCAGCATCGCCGTCGTGGGCGCCTCCGCCACGCCCGGCAAGATCGGCGCCATGCCGGTCAGCCTGCTGCGCCAGCATGGCTACGACGGCCGCATCCTGCCCATCAACCCGCGCGCGGAATCCATCCAGGGCCTGGCTGCCGCGCCTGACCTGGCGGCGCTGGACACCGAGGCCGATCTGGTCATCCTGGCCGTGCCCGCGGCACTTGCCGCGCAGGCGCTGGAACAGGCGCGGCCTGGCCAGGTCGGCGGCGCGGTGGTGTTCACCTCCGGGTTTTCGGAGACGGGCGCCGCCGGCGCCGCCCTGCAAGAACAGCTGTGCACCATCGCCCGCGAACGCGGCATCCGGCTGCTGGGCCCCAATTGCCTGGGCTACATGAACATCCGGCGCAACATCTACGCCACGTTCTCCCCCGCCCCCGCCAACGGCACGGTCGCCCCCGGCGGCATCGGGATGGTGTCGCAAAGCGGCGCGTTCGGCGCCTATGCCTACTGCATGGCGCGCGACCGGGGCTTAGGGCTGTCGCACTGGATCAGCACGGGCAACGAGGCCGACGTCGACGTGGCAGACTGCATTGAATGGCTGGCCCGCGATGCCGACACGCGAGTCATCATGACGTACATGGAAGGCTGCCGCGACGGCGACAAGCTGCGCCGCGCCCTGTCCGCAGCGCGCGACGCCGGCAAACCTGTGGTCGTCACCAAGATCGGCCGCACCCAGGCCGGCGCACAGGCCGCCGCCTCGCACACCGCCGCGCTGGCGGGCGACGACGCCGTCTACGACGCCTTGTTCCGCCAATACGGCGCGGTGCGGGCTCGCACCATCGAAGAATTCTTCAACCTGGGCTATGCGCTGGACACCTGGAAGCAACGACCCCAAGGCAAACGCCTGGGCATCTTCACCATATCCGGCGGCGTGGGCGCGCTAATGGCGGACGACGCCCAGGACGCGGGGCTGTCGCTGCCCGAACCCGCCGCGGACGCCCAGGCCAGACTGCTGGAACGGGTACCGTTCGCCAGCGGCCGCAACCCGGTCGACGTCACCGGCCAGGTCGTTTCCGAACCCGGGCTGCTGTTGGCCACCGCCGAAGACATGCTGGCCGATGGCCGCTATGACGCGCTGGCGGTCTTCCTGGCCGCGGCGGGATCTTCCGACGCCCTGTGGCCCACCTTTGAAACCTTTGCTAGGGAAATGCGGGCCCGCCGGCCGGACGTGCCGCTGGCCATCAGCGCGCTGTTCCCGCCCGAACGCCGCCGCGAACTGGAAAAGCTGGGCACCCTGGTGTTCACGGACCCCAGCGCCGCGATCCGTACGATCGGCGCGGTAGCGGGCCTGGCTGCGCAGTCGGATGCCGACCCGGATCACGCCATCCCCTCTGCTCAACCCACAGCGCCGTTGCTGGCGTCCTACAACGAAGTGCAAGCCATGGACGTACTGCGCCAAGCCGGCCTGCCGGTGCCCGATTGCACGCTGGCTGCCGACGCCGACGCGGCCGCGCGCGCCGCCGCCGGAATGGGAGGCCCGGTCGTGCTGAAAGTGGTGTCGCCCGACATCCTTCACAAAAGCGATGTGGGCGGCGTGAAGCTGGGCCTGTCCGGCGACGATGCCGTGCGCGGCGCCCATGCCGCCATCCTGGACAGCGTCCGTACCCACCGCCCCGACGCGCGCATCGACGGCGTGTTGGTCGCGCCGATGGCAAAAAAGGGCGTGGAGTGCATCGCCGGCGTGCATTGCGACCCGGTGTTCGGACCGGTGGTCATGTTCGGGCTGGGCGGCGTGTTCGTGGAAGTGCTGAAAGACGTCAGCTTCCGCCTGGCGCCGTTTGGCCGCCAGCAGGCGCTGTCGATGATCCGCGAAATAAAAGGCTATGCCTTGCTGCAAGGGGCACGCGGCACGCCGCCGTGCGATATCGAGGCGCTGGCCGATGCGCTGGTCGCGCTGTCGCGCTTCTCCTACGCGCGGCGCAACGACTTCAGCTCGGTCGAGATCAACCCGCTGCTGGCCTTGCCGGAAGGCAGCGGCGCGTTGGCCCTGGACGCGGTGCTTATTCCCACCGCTTAGCGTGTCATGGAAGGCGGGGAGGCTTGTGCACCACTTGCACTTCTAATTCCCTACCCAACGAAAAGGGCGCCCTCACAGGCGCCCATTTCTTCACTCCGCGTGCCGCTTACTTCAGCAGCAGCGCGTTCAAGCGTTTCACGAAGGCGGCCGGGTCCGCGATCTGGGCGCCTTCGGCCAGCAAGGCCTGGTCCAGCAGCAGACGCGCCCATTGGTCGAACTCGCCGTCTTCGGCCGCGCGGATGCGCGCCAGCAGCGGGTGTTCCGGATTGATTTCCAGCACCGGCTTCACATTCGGCGCTTCCTGGCCGGCGGCCTTCAGCATGCGCAGCAGGTGCGGGCTGAGTTCGTTCTGGCCCACCACCACGCACGCCGGCGAATCCACCAGGCGCAAGGTCACGCGCACTTCCTTGACCTGCTCTTCCAGCGTCTTCTGCAAGCGCTCGACCAAGGGCTTGAAGTCTTCGGCCACTTCGGCCTGGTGCTTCTTCTCTTCTTCGTCAGCCAGTTCGGCCAGGTCCAGGCCGCCCTTGGCCACCGACACCAGCGACTTGCCGTCGAATTCGCGCAGGTAGGACAGCATCCATTCATCCACGCGGTCCGACAGCAGCAGCACTTCGATGCCCTTCTTGCGGAAGATTTCCAGATGCGGGCTGTTGCTGGCCGCGGCGAACGTATCCGCCGTCACGTAGTAGATCTTGTCCTGGCCTTCCTTCATGCGCGACACGTAGTCGGCGAACGACACCGTCTGCGCCTGATCGCCCGAATGCGTGGAGGCGAAACGCATCAGCTTGGCGATGCGCTCAAGGTTGCCCGAGTCTTCGCCCGCGCCTTCCTTCAGCACCTGGCCGAATTCCGACCAGAACGTGGCGTAGTCTTCCGGCTTGTTCTCGGCCAGGTCTTCCAGCAGCGACAGGATGCGCTTGGCAGAGCCTTCGCGGATCGCGCGCACGTCGCGGCTTTCCTGCAGGATTTCACGCGACACGTTCAACGGCAGGTCGGCGGAATCGATCACGCCGCGCACAAAGCGCAGGTACGACGGCAACAGCTGGTCGGCGTCGTCCATGATGAAAACGCGCTTCACGTACAGCTTCACGCCATGGCGGCCGTCGCGGTCCCACATGTCCATCGGGGCATGCTTGGGCACATACAACAACTGCGTGTATTCGCTGCGGCCTTCCACGCGGTTGTGCGTCCAGGCCAACGGGGCGTCGTAGTCATGCGATACCGTCTTGTAGAACTCGCGGTACTGCTCTTCCGTCACGTCCGATTTGCTGCGGGCCCACAGCGCGTTCGCCTGGTTCACCGTTTCCAGTTCGTCGGTCTTGACCTGTTCGCCCTTCTCCTGGTCCCACTCTTCCTTGGCCATGCGGATCGGCAAGGAGATGTGGTCGGAGTAGCGGCGCAGGATCTCGCGCAGCTTCCAACCGTTCAGCAGTTCGTCTTCGTCGGCGCGCAGATGCAGCGTGACGTCCGTGCCGCGCGAGGCCTTCTCGGCGGCGGCAATCGTGAATTCGCCCTGGCCGTCCGATTCCCACTGGATCGCGTCCGTGGCGCCAGCGCGGCGGCTGACCACCGTGACTTTGTCCGCCACGATGAACGACGAATAGAAGCCTACGCCGAACTGGCCGATCAGCTGCGCATCCTTCTGCTTGTCGCCCGTCAGCTGGGAAAAGAATTCCCGCGTGCCGGAACGCGCGATCGTGCCCAGGTTGGCCACGGCCTCGTCCCGCGACAGGCCAATGCCGTTGTCCGAAATCGTGATCGTGCGGGCGTCCTTGTCGTAGCTGACCGTGATGGCCAGTTCGCCATTGCCTTCCAGCAGCTCGGGCTGGTCGATGGCTTCAAAGCGCAGCTTGTCGCAGGCGTCCGACGCGTTCGACACCAGCTCGCGCAGGAAGATTTCCTTGTTGCTGTACAGCGAATGGATCATCAGGTGCAGCAGTTGCTTCACCTCGGCCTGGAACCCCAGGGTTTCGGACGTGGAAGACGTGGCGGTTTGGCTCATAGTTTTACGGGAAGGTCGAAAAAATTAGGGACAAATAACGATGCAAGTTCCGGGGCGGCAATGCTGCGCGGCATCCCGGAAACCCTACAGTTGTGGGGGCTATCGGGCACTTTTCAAGACGGGTCAAAACCATGACAGGAACCCTCGATACCGGACCTTCGCCTCCAGCACCTCGTCACTGGCCGGCACCGCCAGTTTTCCGCTTCGAAGCAGCTTGCGGATATCGTCCATCCGGATATCCAGGGTCTGCTGAGAGCGCAGCAGGAAATCCGCCGTTTCGCGATCCATGATCCGGTAAATGGGGCTGAAGACCAATTGGCTGCTACCCGTCTGGTCCAGGTAATAGCGCTGGTCGCCGTTCTGCCAGACCGAACCGAACTGGTGATAGACGTCGCCCAGTTTCTTCCATTCGCCGCTCGGTGCATCCTTCAAGCGCTTGATCAGCGTAGACCGGGAAATCAGCCCGCCGCCGCCTCGGGACGAACGCCAGGATTCCGCCCCCTTCAAAAACAGCACCTGCTTGCCGTCCCAGAACACGAAGGGCGACAGCGCGGTAAACCCGCCGGAGGCGAACGGGTCATCGCCGGCCCGCTCCATCCGCCGCTTTTGGCCGTTATAGAAATAAATGCCATCGCGGCCGGCAAACAGCGCCTGCTTCACGTGCTGCCCGTCCTTGCTAAGCAACCGGTATGGCGCGTGCGCCGCGTCAAACGCGTGGGTGCCCACGTACACCATGCCGTCGCGTGGGTCGTAGAGATACGGCTCGCGATCCAGGTCCCCCACCTTGAACGCGCGGAGCGCCGGGTCATCCGACAGCGGCAGCAACGACTCATGGAAATAGACCCGGCGCCCGTCACCAAAGAAATCATCGCTTAGTAGCTCCCTGCCATCACGGGACGCGGGCAACCGCCGCAACGTGTCCGGATTCGCCTGCGGGACTTCGCGGCCCCGGTAGAACACCTTGGCGCCGTCGGTCGCCAGGTCACGGTCCAACAGCGCCCGGTATGGCCGCGCGCTGGCCGGCAACGCGGCAAAGGGATACAGATAGTTCTGCGGCTTGGCGCCGCGCCCCATCCCGAAGAGGATCGTTTGCCAGACCTCTTGGACCGAACTCAAGTCGGGGTTCACCACCGAGAACAGCGAGCAGTAATAGGTCGTCGACCCGTCGCCGAAATAACTGTTGCCCAGGTATTGCGTGGATGCCGGCGACATGCCCGGCAGGATCCGGTTGCCGCAATACACGTGACGGGCGTCTTTTGCCGCTTGGCGGCCGTCGTAGACCGGCGTGTCGAACGGCCTGAAGCTCTCCGGGTGCGCCTCGTCCATCCGGTAATAGCCGTTGCTGGGCACGGCGGCGTAGACCCCGCCCTGATAGTGCTTATAGATGCTGGCCCGATACGATTCGCCCTTATCGGCCGCGGCGTACGGATCGTCGTCCAAGACGAATATCAGCAGCGACATCGGCAAACCGGCGATGACCAAAGCCAAAACGATCCCGATCCATCTCGTGCGTTTCTGCATTACGGTTTCTGCATCACAATTCGGCCCGGCGGGCGCCTGGCGGCATGAAGTTGGCGGCACAAATTCTAGCAAGCAGGCGTGCCCAGAGGCTCGCGCGGTCCCTTTCCCCGGGCGGGCCCGAGCCTTCCCCGCTAAAATCCCGCACTTTCCCCTCCTACCCCACCCGGCCGGCCCTCCGCCATGCAACCCGCCTCCCTCTCCCAACCCGCCCCCCATAGCGCCGCCGACGACGCGCCCAGCCATGACCTGGTCTACGGCCCCGACGATCGCCCCGCGCCTCCCGTCGCCTTCGTCGCCGCGCTTCAGCACCTGCTGGCCATCCTGGTCCCCATCGTCACCCCCGGCCTCTTGATCTGCCAGGCGCTTGGCGTGAGCACGCGCGACACCACGCTGATCGTGTCGATGTCGCTGGTCATCTCCGGCATCGCCACCTACGTGCAGTGCAAGCGCTTCGGCCCCCTGGGCGCGGGGCTGCTCATCGTGCAGGGCACCAGCTTCAACTTCGTCGGACCGCTGATCGCGGGCGGCTCGGTCATGGTCAAGCAAGGCATCCCGGTCGAAGCCGTCATGGCCGCGATCTTCGGCGTCGTCATCGCCGGCTCGTTCGTCGAGATGGGCATCAGCCGCATCCTGCCCTTCGTCAAACGCCTGATCACCCCGCTCGTCACCGGCATCGTCGTGCTGCTGATCGGCCTGACGCTGATCAAGGTCGGCCTGATCAGCATGGGCGGCGGCTTCGGCGCCATGGCCAACGGCACCTTCGCCAGCGCAGAAAACCTGACCCTGTCGGGTCTGGTGCTGGGCACCATCATCCTGCTGAACCGCGTGCCGGTCGTCTGGATCCGCAGCACCGCACTCGTCCTGGCGCTGGCCGTCGGCTACATCGCCGCCGCTTACATGGGCCGCCTGGACTTCACCGGCGCCCGCGAAGCCGCGCTCTTCCAGATCCCCGTGCCGCTGCACTTCGGCCTGGGCTTCTCGTGGGCCCTGTTCGTGCCGATGCTGATCATCTACCTGGTCACGTCCCTGGAAGCCATCGGCGACGTGACCGCCACCAGCAAGGTGTCCAAGCAGCCCGTCGAAGGCCCGTTGTGGATGCAGCGCATCAAGGGCGGCGTCCTTGTCAACGGCGCGAATTCGCTCCTGGCCGGCGTCTTCAACACCTTCCCCAGCTCGGTCTTCGCGCAGAACAACGGCGTGATCCAGCTGACCGGCATCGCCAGCCGCCATGTTGGCGTGTGGATCGCCGGCATGCTCATCCTGCTGGGCCTGTTTCCGGGCGTGGCCGGCGTGCTGCAAGCCGTGCCCGAACCCGTCCTGGGCGGCGCCGCCATGGTCATGTTCGGCGCCGTGGCCGCCTCCGGCATCAACATCCTGGCCGGCATCCATCTGGACCGCCGCGCGCTGCTGATCATCGCCGTGTCCCTGGCCCTGGGCCTGGGCGTGTCGCAAGTGCCGGAAATCCTGTCGCACCTGCCGCATGCGGTCAAAAGCGTGCTGGAGTCGGGCGTAGCTACCGGCGGCATCTGCGCCCTGGTGATGAACTGGTTCCTTCCCGAGAAGAAGTAAGTTTTTGAAGGGGCCGATCCGGGTTGCCGCCTGCGGGCAGCACCCAAATCGGCCCCGTCGGAAGGCCCCGATTCCGGGCCGCCTGACAATTTACGAAAGTCCGCATATAATCGCTGTCTTCGTTCTCCCGCAGCCGTCATCTGGACGTGTTCGCGACCCCCTTGCCCGGGTGGTGAAATTGGTAGACGCAGGGGACTCAAAATCCCCCGCCGCAAGGCGTGCCGGTTCGATTCCGGCCCCGGGCACCATCTCCAAATCTTCTGCCAATTCAAGCCGTTAGAAGATTTCTCAGTACAAACCCCGCACCGGGGGATTTTCCTAAAATTGTGGTCAGGTACAGTTTCGGTACAGTGATGCGGCGCTAGCCTCATACGGAGTACTCATGGCTACGATTGTTAAGACGTCCTCGGGCACTTGGAAAGCCCTCATTCGCAAGACAGGCTGGCCGGCCACGGCCAAGACGTTCCGCACCAAGCGGGACGCCGAAGACTGGGCGCGCCGTACCGAAGACGAAATGGTGCGCGGCGTATACATCCAGCGGGCGCCGGCCGAGCGCATGACCGTCGAAGCGGCGTTGACCCGCTACCTCAAGGAAGTCACGCCCACCAAGCGGGAATCGACCCAAGCCGGCGAACACAAGAAGGCGCAGGTCATCATCCGGCATCTTGGCAAGTACTCGCTGGCAGCTCTGAACGCCGAGATCGTGGCGCAGTTCCGTGACATGCGACTGGCCGGCGAGCCGGACAAGAATGGCAAGCTACGGCCTCGCAGTAACAACACGGTACGCTTGGAACTGGCACTGCTGGGCCACCTGTTCACCGTCGCGATCAAAGAATGGGGCATCGGCCTGCTCTTCAATCCCGTGTCCAACATTCGCCGCCCGGCCCCGGGCTCGGGCCGCAACCGGCGATTGACTCCCGAAGAACAGACCCGCCTGCTACAAGCCGTCGATAAGCACTCGAACCCGATGTTCGGATGGATCGTCCGCATTGCCGTTCAAACCGGCATGCGGCTGTCCGAGATTGCGACGCTGCGTATTCGGCAAGTGGACATCGAGCGGCGCGTCGTGCGGCTGGAGCACACCAAGAACTCTTCGCCCCGCACCGTTCCTCTGACTGCCGAGGCAACGCGCGTGTTCACCGAAGCCCTTGCCAACCCCGTGCGCCCAGCCGAAACCGAACTGGTGTTCTTCGGCGAACCCGGCCGGGATGGCATACGACGCCCCTACCTGTTCGACAAAGCATGGACCGATGCCAAGCGAGCAGCGGGCCTTGAAGACTTCCGCTTTCACGACCTGCGGCACGAGGCTGTCAGCCGGTTCGTGGAAGCCGGCTTGAGCGATCAGGAGGTGTCGGCCATCAGCGTCCACAAATCGATGCAGATGCTCAAGCGCTATACGCATCTTCGCGCCGAAGACCTGGTGCAGAAGCTGGACCGCATCGCGCGGCGCGCGCCGTCCGCTTCTAAACAACGAGGTGAAGCCGACTCCCAAACAGAGAACAACGCATAATCGCTCCATCGCGTTGCCATAATGAACAACCGATTGTCTTAACCTACAGAGGAAGCTAGTTTTGCATACCGCTATCAAGATCGTCGCCATCAGCAGCCTTGCCCTTACCCTTACCGCGTGCGGCAGCGCCAAGGACGCCAACAAGAGCAACTTCAGCAAGGCCATACAGGCATACCTGGACACTCAAAAGGGCCTATGCGCTGCGATTCCTGCTAAGGGCTTGCCGTTCACCCTGGCGAATCAAGACATGCTGGGCGGTCAGAGCAAGAAGCGCGCCGACGCCCTGGTCGATGCCGGGCTGCTGACGAAGCGCGACACCGAAGTCAAAGCCATGTTTGGCAACAAGATGGAGCCGGCCACCGAGTACCAAATCACTGACACCGGCAAGAAATTCCTCGTCGCCAATGGTGCCAATACGATGGCTGGACAAGATGCCTTCTGCACCGGCAAGTACACCGTTGTGGAAGTGAGCAACTTCACTGAACCCAGCGACATGATGGGCGTAAAGCTGTCGCAGGTGAACTACCGCTACAAGGTAGAAGGTGCAGATGACTGGGCCAAATCGGAAAGCATGCGTGCCAATTACAAGAACTTTGCGGAACAGACGCAGGGAGATATCCAGGGTAAGGCGGCTGTCATCCTGACCAACGATGGATGGATGCACGAGCGCCTGTTCAAGCGCGGATAAACGACGCTGAGTCAGTTCTAAACGAAAGGCCTTTCACCTATGAGTGAAGGGCCTTTTCTTTGGTTCTACGCCATCTTGGGGGTTGAAGGGTCGCAGAACGACCCGAATCGGAAGTTCGACAACTAAATGCCCGATTGCTTTGCTGCGGATTCTGGCCACTCACCCCGAGTACCCAATGAACACCCCCCGGTGTCATAGCGGTCAACAAGTTTGCAACAAAGAGCGGTCGGTACGGGCCGTATTGCCAACGTGTCGTCAATGACATCAATGACTGGGTGGTTGAGACGATGAGCAATCCAAACCATCTGTTGGAGCTATCCCTGCCCGTCGTCGCTGTCAGATTAGAGACAATGAAGATTGCAAAGTGACTGCCCAAGCTCAAAATTCAATCAACGGCGGCCTTTTTGGCTCAATCCACGCGCTCGATCATCCCGAGAAGGGTATAGGTAATCTTCATTGGTCTCGCAGGGCGGGTGAGGGTGCGGGTCCTGATCCGCACGCGCCAACGTTCACCGATGGCATTGCCGGCAGCAAGCAGAGCCTCCAAGTCACGGCGAGCAAACTCCCGCGCAACCATGCCGGTTATCGGCGGCTCACCGTCGATGATGCGCAACTCGAATCGTCGCGAATCCGGCAGGATAAAGACCTTACCGACGAATTCCTCGTGCTCTTGCTCGTCAATATCAGCGGCGCGAGCGCGTTCTCGACCTCGCTGGATAGCTTCGCTATTGAATTCAATCTCACGGTCACTTTCAACTACCCTGAGCAATGCACGCCTCTCGTCCATGACTTCAAAGAAGTCTCCCAGCGCAGTGAGAAAGCGCGGCGCCATGCCATCGAGCGCCTGCTCGAAAGCATCCATTGCTGGCGCAGTGGCGGCGGCCAAGGTATCAATGACATGATCAACGACGACTTTCAATTGCGTGTCTGCGAAGGCGGCGTTCTGATCCGCTTCCTCGAGCAACAGGCCTACAGAGCCACGAACAACATTGGTAACGAGCAAGTCGGAGTTCGCCTGCATCGCCACCGGCCCCCGACGGCCAACCTCCCCAACCTCCTCCATCGCGAACTGCTTGGACACTAAGTCCTGGAAGAGGGCAACCGTCTTGCCTGCGAACGTCGCGTCGATACCCCTAGAGCCAACTACAGGCCCACCGGCAAAGAACAGTGCCACCGCCGCTTTGTGTTGGGCTGCCATTTCGACCTCAGCCAACTTTGCCGCCAGGGCGGCTCGTCTCTTGTTTAACTGCAGAAAGCCGATGGGGTCGTTCTCCGCAGTGCGGCCTTGCAAGAGTCGATCCAAGGAACTGATGTCCGCTCGCAGTGACTGAAGTTCAAGTTTCTTGAGCATGGCCTGCCTCGACTGTGTCAAGCAAGACAAGCGCGTCAGCGTCGTCGCTCATCAGGGGTACGGTGACAAGCCCTTTCCACATGAAAGTGTCACGCTGGTGCGAGAAGAGACCATACCAATACATGGTGTCTGCAACCACGTATCTTGCGTCCTTGGTAAGGTCAATGAAGAAAGAGTCACAGCAATACTCTTCCTTCACGGTGTCCCGATCAAACAGCGCTGCATTCTGCTGGACAAACTCCATGACTTGGTGCGGGAGCACAGGCAGGTGCGAAAAGGTGACGACGTCAAGGTCAGATGGCGGGCGGGCGCGCAGGCGCTCGCAGTCTTCCACGAAACTGCCATCGAACATTTGGAATCCTGTGATGATGCCAATGTTCCGCAGGGCCTGGCGATATGCCAGCAGCCGTCGCAGGATGTTTCGCCTTGGCGGCGACTGACCGAATTGGTTGACGAAACCACGCATCGTCGTCTCGTATGGCGACGCGAGATTTCGCTCCATGCCCGGGTTTTCACCAACAAATGGTGGCAGCACGCCGGAAGCATTGAATTCTGGCAGCACGAATGTCTCCCCTTAAACCATGTAGGCGTGGAGCACAACAACCGTATATGTTGCCAGGCTGGTCGATTCTCGGCCCATATCTGGATTCCAATGAGAATCATCCCTTATAGGATCCTATGTATGCAAAGCTAGCAATGCCAACTTCCACAGGTCTCAACTCCTGGCGCCTGACTGTTGTCCTTCCAAAAGCCGCTTCAAAACCATGCCAGCCTACGATAAGAAACAGTATGTTACCTCGAGTAGCTCGGGAGATGTAGCCGCATAGAAATTGGCTTTCGGTCAATGCTGATAACCACCTACCAAAACTGAGCGACCGCAGGCGATCTTCAATGGGACCTTGGCAACGAAAGTGAATGTCGGCGCCTGGCCGCGAACTGCCCTCGCCGACCGGCCGATAACGACCCATCGCGGTCAATGGGGTGAAACGGTTTGCTATGACCGATCAGGAGTCGGAAGTAGGCATACGGAGGCCACGACCACACGTGGTTATGCCCCAAGTTCAAGGCCCACTACCCATCAGGGGAACCGAGCAGTGCGGAGGCACGGCAGGCGCGCTGTTTAAAAACGAGTGCTCGGCTTTCTTTCCACTCATGGTCAACTTCTTGTTATTCGCTTGCAGGCTTCCGTGCAGCTCGGAATGTGTCCATCAAACGGTGGTTTTCTGAACAGATCAAAGTGGCGCACTTGTGTCCGTGAAAGCCGCCTATGAGTGTTAATATCGGCGTCAAGTTTTCAATGTCCTGGATGCGTCCATGAATCAACGCATAGGCTACGCCCGCGTATCGACCGATGATCAGCACCTTGACCTGCAGCGTGATGCGCTCCAGCAGGCGGGGTGCGGCGCGATCTACGAGGAAGCGGCCAGCGGAAAGAATGCGGCTCGCCCCGAGCTCGGGCAATGCCGAAAGGCGCTCCGGGCTGGGGACACCCTAGTCGTCTGGCGGCTGGATCGCCTTGGCCGGAGCTTGCCCGACCTAGTGCAGATCGTGACCGATCTTGAGCAGCGTGGCGTCGGGTTTGAGAGTTTGACAGAAAAGATCGAAACCGGCAGCGCGGCAGGCAAGCTGATTTTTCATGTATTCGCAGCGCTGGCCGAATTTGAGCGTGGCTTGATCCGTGAGCGGACACAAGCCGGTTTGGCTGCTGCTCGTGCCCGTGGCCGGTCGGGTGGACGCAAGCCAAAGCTGGGGGAAAAGGATGTGCGAGAAATCAAAGCACTCCTGAATTCACCTGACATCAAAGTGGCTGATGTGGCGCGCCGTTATGGCGTTTCTCGGACAACGCTCTATAAGTACGTAGGTGTAGTCACGCCGAATAAGCGAGACAGCTGACGATGTATTCAGCCTACCACGCCAAGTACTACGCCCACGAGCTGACACGGCGACACGCCGCCGATGGCATAGATCGCCTTTCCCAATCGCTGTTCGATGCCAGCGTCGATTTGAACCCGCATCAGATCGAGGCGGCGCTGTTCGCCCTTCGGAACCCATTGCAGGAAGGTGTACTGCTGGCTGACGAGGTGGGGCTGGGCAAGACCATCGAAGCTGCGCTGGTGGTTTGCCAATACTGGGCTGAGCGCCGCCGTCGGCTCCTGGTCATCTGCCCGCCAAGCCTGCGCAAGCAATGGGCGCAGGAGCTGCACGACAAGTTCGCTGTGCCCACCACCGTGGTCGATGCGGTTTCGCTGCGCAAGCAGTCCGCTGGTGACATGCTCGCCACCTTGCAACGGCAGGTTGGCAAGGCGGTCGTGATCATGTCCTACCAGTTTGCCGCCAAGCTGGAAGCTGAGCTGCGCGCCGTGCCTTGGGATGTGGTGGTCATCGATGAAGCGCATAAGCTGCGCAATGCGCACCGCGCCAGCAACCGTACCGGGCAGGCGCTCAAGCGTGCACTGCAAGGTCGCAAGAAGCTGCTGCTCACCGCCACGCCGCTGCAGAATTCATTGATAGAACTTTACGGCCTGTCCACGCTGATTGACGAGCACCTGTTCGGCGGCGAAACCGCCTTCCGCAAGCAATTCATGAACAGCGGAACGGGCCTGGATGAGCTGCGTGAGCGACTTGCCAGCTTCGCCAAGCGCACGCTGCGCCGTGACGTACTGGAGTACATCAAGTACACCGAGCGCAAGGCCCTAACCCAGCCGTTCAATCCCACTGACGATGAGCAGGTGCTGTACGAGCGCATCTCGGAATTTCTGCAAAAGGAAAACTCCTACGCCCTACCCAGACAGCAGCGCCATCTCACGGGGTTGATCTTGCGCAAGCTGCTGGCGTCCAGTGCGCCCGCCGTCGCTGCCACGTTGGTCGCCATCCGCGAGCGCCTGCACGGCTTGCTCACGGCAGACAAAACGGAAGACGATGGCAGCCAACTGGTCGAACGGCTTATCGCCGAGGACGACTGGGAGCAGGACTATCTGGAAGAGGAAGCCATCGAGGCCGACGAAGACACCGAAACACCCACGACTGAGCCATCCGAAGACGGCAAGCCGGGCACTGCAAAAGATGCCTATGCCGCGCGCGCCGTCATCACCGCCGAGATTGCGGAACTGACCGCGCTCATCGATGCCGCGCAAGCGCTGCAAATTGACACCAAGGCGCAGGCACTACTGAAGGCGCTCACTCTGGGCTTCAACAAAATGGCCGAGCTGGGCGCGCCACGCAAAGCCATCATCTTCACGGAGTCCAGGCGCACGCAGGAGTACCTGCACCGCTTTCTTTCCGCCAACGGTCATGCAGGCAAGCTGGTGTTGTTCAGCGGTGCCAACAACCATGAAGACTCCACGGCCATCTACCAGCGCTGGCTGGAAGAGCACAAAGGCACGGATAGTGTTACCGGCTCACCGCAAGTAGATCGCCGCACCGCGCTGATCGACCACTTCCGCAAGGACGACGGTACCGGCGCGGAAATCATGATCGCTACCGAAGCGGCGGCCGAAGGTGTCAACCTGCAGTTCTGTGCACTGATCATTAACTATGACCTGCCGTGGAACCCGCAGCGCGTCGAGCAGCGCATTGGCCGCTGCCACCGCTACGGCCAGCGTTTCGACGTGGTCGTCATCAACTTCCTCAACACCCGAAATCAGGCCGACCATCGCGTGCTGGAACTGCTCACCGATAAGTTCAACTTGTTTTCCGGCGTGTTCGGTGCGAGCGATGAAGTGCTGGGCCGCATTGAAGGCGGCCTCGACTTCGAGAAGCGCATCCTCCAGATTTACGACACCTGCCGCCAGCCCGATCAGATCGAAGCTGCCTTCAACGCCCTGCAAGCGGAGCTGGAAGAAGTTATCGCCGACCGCATCAAAGACACCCAGTCCGAGCTGCTGGAGCACTTCGACGAAGACGTTCACGACCGCCTCAAGCTGCGATTGGATGAAACCGAAGCCCGACTCGACAAGCTGGGCCGCTGGTTTTGGGGTGTCACCCGCTATGCATTGAGCGAGCGGGCACGTTTCGACGAGCAGTCCTACGCCTTCTCTCTGAACGCGCCGCCAACTGGAATTGCCACAGGTCGCTATCAGCTCATCCGTGGGGCGGCGCAGCCGGACATGCTGGCGCACGCCTACCGCCTCAACCACCCGCTTGGGGAGTGGAGTATTGAAGCCAGCCTTAATGCGGCTACGCCCGTCGCCACATTGAAGCTCGACTACGACAAACACGGCGCGCGCGTCTCCGTGATCGAGAAATTGCGCGGCAAGTCCGGCTGGCTGACGCTGGCTCGACTGGAAGTGACCGCCTTCGAGACCACAGAGGCACTGTTGTTCTCCGGCCTCATTGACGATGGTCAGGTACTGGATCAGGAGACCTGCGAAAAGCTGATGACCATTCCAGCAGCGGGCAAACCCACGCCTTTGAGCGCCACCGTGCCCGAGGGCCTGCTGGCCAACAGCCAGCGCGCGGTCGCCGCCACCATTGTCCAGGTGCTGGAAGCCAACCAACGCCTGTTCAATGAAGAACGCGACAAGCTGGAACGCTGGGCTGACGACAAGCTGCTGGCCTCAGAGGAAGCCCTGAAGAACACCAAGGCACGCATCGCGCAGTTGAAGCGCGACGCTCGCAAGGCTTGCACCTTGCAGGAGCAAGACGGCATCCAGCGCGAACTGTCTGAACTGGAGCGCAAGCAACGACGTCTGCGGCAGGAAATTTTCGCCGTCGAGGACGAGATCATTGCCAAGCGCGACGAATTAATTGTCTTGCTCCAGCAGCGCCTGCAAGAAAAAACAAGCAACGAGACCCTGTTCAGCGTGCGCTGGCAGGTGCTCTAACCCGATTCAAGTATCCCGAAACCAGGGCAAGCCATGACCAATAAACAGAACCCCAAATTCCAGGAGCTCGTCGCCAAGCTGCGCGAGATCTTCCAAATCGACCGCCCGGAACTCGACTTCGGCATCTACCGCATCCTCAACGCCCGCGCAGGCGAGATCAACGACTATCTGGAAAACCGATTGGCCGAAAAGGTACAGGCAGCCCTGAGCAATGGTAATGAGTCGCAACGTGAGCAAGTGGTGCGTGAGCTCAAGGAAAAGGAAGCCCAGTACCAGGCCGATGGCATCAACCCGGATACCGTGCCCAAAGTACTGGAGCTTCGGCAGAAACTGGCTCAGTACAGCGCCGGTGCCAATGAACACGAAAACGCCGTGTTCTCCCACCTGTTGGCCTTCTTCTCACGCTATTACCAAGACGGCGACTTTATTAGCCAGCGCCGATACAAGGGCGACACCTACGCCATCCCCTACGCTGGCGAGGAGGTAATGCTGCACTGGGCCAACAAGGATCAGTACTACACAAAGAGCGGCGAAAACTTCAGCAACTACAGCTTCAAGCTTGAAGACGGCCGTACGGTGCATTTCCGCCTCGCCGCCGCCGACACCGCCAAGGACAATCGCAAGGACAACGACAAGGAACGTCGATTTGCCCTAGTGGCGGCGAAGACCGTCACCCGACTGGATGAAAACGGCGACGAATACGAAGAAGAGCTGGTGCCAGTGGAGGAAGCATCGGGCAGTGACGGCAACCAGGAGCTAATCATCCGCTTCGAGTATGCCGCCCAGCCCAAAGGCACCAAGCAGGATGCGCTGGTTACCAAGGCAGTAGAAGCCGTGTTGGGGGACTCAACTGTTAAGGCCCGCTGGCTGGCCCTGGGCAACCGCGCTCCTACGGAGAAGAGCCCGCAACGTACCCTGCTGGAAAAGCACCTGAGCGACTACACCACCAAGAATACGGCGGACTACTTCATCCACAAGGATCTGGGTGGCTTTCTTCGGCGCGAGCTGGACTTCTACGTAAAGAACGAAGTCATGCATCTCGACGACGTGCAGAACGCAGGCGCGTTTGCCGACATTGAGAAAAACCTGCGCATGATCCAGTGCCTACGCAGCATCGCATTGAAGCTGATCGCCTTTCTGGCGCAGTTGGAGGATTTCCAGAAGAAGCTGTGGCTGAAAAAGAAGTTCGTTGTCTCAAGCCATTACTGCATCACACTGGATCGGGTGCCGGATGCGCTATGGCCCGAAGTGGCGGCGAACGAGCGGCAGTGGGAACAATGGAAACAACTTGGCGTTTGGGATAGCGATGCGCAAGGGGCAGTGGAGGACTTGAAAGCTGTGCCATCTCTGATGGTGGATACAAGTCTGTTTGATACTGAAGTTGCACAGAAGCTAGTGGCGGGCATTGAGAACATTGATGCGACTGCATGCGGCCTGCTTATCAATAGTGACAACTTTCAAGGCTTATCCCTGCTACAGGCAAAGTACCGTGAGTGTGTAAGTTGTATTTACATTGATCCACCTTACAACACCGATGCATCAGCAATAACCTACAAGAACGGGTACAAAGACTCTTCTTGGCTCTCCTTGATTCAGACAAGGCTTGATCTAGCAAAGCGCCTCATGGGCGGGGACTCCCTGATTAGCGTTGCGATTGATGATCAAGAAGCATCACCGCTAGTTCAATTGCTTAACTCAACATTCGAGAAGCAAGTGGGTGTTGCCGTAGTCAAGTCAAACCCTCAAAGCCGAAAAACAAAGGGCAAATTTTCGCCTGTGCATGAGTACGCGTTCTTTTATGGGAAAGGCGACAAGGCCGTGCCTTACACCATTGGGTACGGTGCCAGCAAAGCCGCTAGATATCCATTGGAGGACGAACAAGGAAGATATTCATGGATGAACTTCATCCGTGCAGGCAGCAACGATTTGCGGACTGATCGCCCAAGGCTTTATTACCCGATCGCAGTTGATGCTGCTGGCAAGATAAGAATACTGAAGATGGAGTGGAGTGAGGAGAAGCAGGCCTATGACTTGCTAGAACAACCAAGCGGCGACGAAACTCTTGTCTATCCCAATCGAGAGGTGGACGGGCTCCTTGTTGAAAAAAACTGGCAGCGTGGCCATATTCGGGTCAGTGGTGAGTATCAGGAGTATCGCGTTCGCCGTAGTGCAGACGGAGATATCAGCATTGACTTCAAGACCAGAATGGACGACGAAGCACCACCTGTAACCTGGTGGGATAAGGGAGAGTATGCCTCTGCAAATTACGGAGCTCCTGAGCAAAAGGAACTCTTTGGAGAGAAGCTATTCGATTTTCCGAAGGCAAAGAAGCTGGTAGAGGACTCAATTCGCGCCTGCGGTGCTGCAGAGCCGGAAAGCATTACATTGGATTTTTTCGCTGGCTCAGGCACCACAGGGGAAGCAGTGCTAAAAATTGGGCGAGAAACGAAAGCGAATCATCGCTATATTCTCATTGAGCAAGGAACCTACTTTGATACGGTCATAAAGCCACGTATTCTGAAAGCCGTATATTCCGTTGACTGGAAGGATGGCAAACCAACTTCTCCTGAAACTGGTATTTCCCACTGCTTCAAAGTCCTCAAGCTCGAAAGCTACGAAGACACACTGAACAACCTGCAATTGCGCCGCACGTCCGCGCAGGGTGATCTGCTGAACGCGCTACCGCAGCAGGCTAAGGACGACTACCTGCTCAACTACCAGCTGGACGTGGAAAGCCGGGGCTCGTTGCTGTCGGTAGAGGATTTCAGGAGGCCCCTCGACTACACCCTCAACGTGGCCGTGGATTCGGCGGGCGCGTTCGAGCCGCGCAAGATCGATCTGGTCGAAACCTTCAACTATCTGATCGGCCTGCGTGTGAAGCACATCGATGCCCAGCCGCAGCGCGGCTTCGTCACCGTCACCGGCACGCTGCCCAGCGGTGAAAGCTGCCTTGTTCTGTGGCGCGATTGCGATATGCTGGACTACGAGGGCATCAGCAAGCTCTGCGACAAGCTGGCCATCAATCCGGCGGACAACGAGTTCGACGTGGTCTACCTCAACGGCGACCACAACATCCCTACCGTGCTGACGCAAACGGCGGAAGAGGGCGGTGCTACTCGCGTGCTCAAGCTGCGTCAGATCGAACCGGAGTTTCTGGAGCGTATGTTCTCGGTGGAGGACATCTGATGGCGCGGGCAGCAAAACCGAAACCTAAAAAGCGCAGTTTCCATCAGGAACTGGTGCTCAATAGATGGGTGCTGGGGTTCTTTCAGGGCGGCACGCTGGCGGCACTCAAGATGCGCTTGGGCGATGACCGCTTCGAGGGCGTTGACGAGGACGGCCAGACCAAGTTCTTCCACGAACTGATCCGAGGCTTGTTCGATCCCAACAAGGTGCCGGAGGCTGACCTGCGGCGCTATGACTTGAACGTCGTCGCCCACTGGCAGTCCATCACCGCCCAGCGCAACAAGCTGGAAGGCCATGAGTTGCAGATGAAGTACTTCCAGTACCTCTCGCTGCTGTTCACCGAGCTGTATCTGGATTGGTACTTCAACCACCGTCAGGATTTGCTCGACGGCCTGAACGAGGAAATGACGCGCTACCGCGCCGAGACGAGCGCGGAACCGTTCCGCGATTTCGAGGCGGACGACCTGAATAAGATCGCCTTCTGGAATGCCACCGGCAGCGGCAAGACCCTACTGTTGCACGTCAATATTCACCAGTATCTGCACTATTTCCGGGCAGGGCGCAGCGGCAGCTATCCCGACAAGATCATCCTGCTGACACCCAATGAAGGCTTGAGCCGTCAGCACCTGGAGGAGCTGGAGCTATCGGGCTTCGGCTTCTCGCAGTTCTTCAACAAGGCTCAGACGCCGCCGCGCGGCACCATTGAAATCATCGACATCAACAAGCTGGGCGATGAAATGGGCGATAAAACCGTCGCCGTGGGTGCCTTCGAGGGCAACAACCTGGTGCTAGTGGACGAAGGCCATCGTGGTACGGGAACGGCAGCGGGCGCGTGGATGGCGCGGCGTGATGCGCTGGTACGCGGCGGTTTTGCCTTTGAGTACTCGGCCACGTTCGGGCAGGCGGTAGCCAAGGGACTGATAGTTGAAAAAGCGGAAGAAGAACAGCTCAAGTCCAAATGGAAGCTGGCTTACCCTGGGCAGCGCTTCAACCTTGCGTCAGCAAAAGCGGACACAGCCCTTGCCTTGAGCGCAGAGGACAAGCGTCGCGCGCGGATCATCGCCACCCGCGAGATTTACGCCAAGTGCATCCTCTTCGACTACTCGTACAAGTTCTTCTATGAGGACGGCTACGGCAAAGAGTCGCTGATCCTCAACATGAATGGCGAGGCCTATGAGCAGGCGGACAATGCGCGCAAGTATTTCACCGCCTGCCTGCTGGCCTACTACCAGCAGCTTTGGTTGTGGAGCACGCACCGCGACAAGTTGGCCGATTTCAACATCGAGAAGCCACTATGGGTGTTCGTGGGCAACACAGTGTCCGGGGAGGAGTCGGACATTCTGGAAGTGGTGAATTTTCTTGCCGACTTCCTGAACAGCGATGCTCAGATCAAAACCTGGCTGGCCGACCTGATTGCCGACAAGGCTCAAATATTGGACGCCAAGGGCAACAACATCTTCGCCGGGCGCTTCACGCCCTTGATGGGATTCAATGGTCGCGTGGACGCACTGTACGCCGACATTCTGCAGCGTGTGTTTAATGCTTCGGCCCGCCAACGTTTGAAACTGGTCAACATCCGCAGCAGTAAGGGTGAGCTTGCCCTGCGCGTGGGCGATGCGGAGCCCTTCGGCCTGATCAACATTGGCGATGACGCGGGCTTCTTCAGCATGGCGGAGAGCGCTGATACTTTTGACAGTGAACGCGATGACTTCGGCGGCGCGCTCTTCGGCACGTTGAACAACAAGGACAGCCGCCTCAACGTGCTCATCGGCTCACGCAAATTCACCGAAGGCTGGAGCAGTTGGCGCGTGTCTACCATGGGCTTACTGAACATGGGCCAGGGCGAAGGCTCGCAGATTATCCAGTTGTTTGGGCGCGGAGTACGCCTCAAGGGCAAGGGTTTTTCGCTCCAGCGCACTTTGCCGCAGGACAGGCCTAAAGGCGTACACCTAGACAAACTGGAAGCGCTGAACATCTTCGGCGTGCGTGCCAGCTACATGGCGGCGTTCAAGGATTACCTGCGCGAGGAAGGCATTACGCCCAGTGACGAAGTGCTGGAGCTGGACTTCCCGACACGGGCCAACCTGCCCAAGGGCAAGCTCAAGACCTTGGCGCTAAAGGACGGCTACAAAGACAACCAGAAGCAAGGCTTTAAGCGCACGCACTTCCCTTGGCTGTACGAGATTCCCGCCGAGTTTCAAGGGAAGATCAAGCCACCCCACGTGGCGCTTGACCTGTACCCACGTGTGGAAGCGCTATCCAGTAAGGGCGGGGTCGCCGTCTCTACAACGGAAGCGCGCAACAAAGCCAAGCTAAATCAGGCGCTGTTTGCCACTTTCAACTGGGATCACATCTATCTGGCGTTGCAGGAGTACAAAATTCAACGAAGCTGGAGCAATCTGCGGCTGGAACGACAGCGGCTGATCGACTTCTGCTCAGGCGCGCAGGATTGGTACACGTTGTTCATACCGGCAGCGGAATTGGCCGTCACGACTTTCGTCGATATCCGCAAGCAGGAAGATATCCTGCTACGCCTACTGACCGACTACACCGACCGCTTTTATAACGCCTTGAAAAAAGGCTATGAAGGCCAGTTCTACGACATTACCCACATCGATGAAGAGCATGGGTCGATGCTCAAGCTGTACCAATTCGAGATCGATAACAGCGACGACGGACTGGAGTATCAGGCGAAGCTGGAGGTGCTGAAGAAGCTGGTGGCGGACGGCAAGATCGGCGAGGCCAGTAAATGGAACGCGCCGCACATGGTCGCCATCAGCTTCGACCGCCACTTGTACTACCCGCTGCTGGCATTGGAGGACAAGGATGCAGTGCCGCTGAAACTGCGTCCGCTTGCCTTTGACGCGCCCAGCGAGTGGGAGTTTGTTCGTGACTTGGAAACGTTCTATAACTCGGCAGAAGGCAAGGAAGCGGTTGGCCAGCGCAGCCTCTATCTATTGCGCAATGCAGACCGGGAAGATAAAGGTCTGGGCTTCGCGTTGGCGGGCAACTTCTACCCGGACTTCCTGCTTTGGCTGGTGGACGATACCAGCGGCAAACAATGGCTGACCTTCGTCGATCCGAAGGGTTTGCGCAATCTCGATATGTCTCACCCCAAGCTGGGCCTCTACAAAGAAGTGAAGACGCTGGAAGCAACGTTGGCAGCGCAAGCTAAGGCTGGCGAAGCGCCGCTGGTCTTGAATGCCTTCGTGTTGTCGCCGACGAAATTCTCTGACCTGCTTAACGTGGGCGACCCGGCAAAGAAAGCCGATCTCGAAAGTCGCAACGTGTTGTTCATGGAGGATGGTGCCAGCACCTATCTGAAAAAGCTCTTCTCAACTTTAATTTGAGAATGGCATTCTTCATGGAGTTTTTGACCCTTGACCCTAACCCAGTTTTTAGTACCGATCTAAATTAGAGAAATCCGGCATGTGACCCTAACCCAGTTTTTAGTACCGATCTAAATTAGAGAAATCCGGCATGATTTCACCATATGGAATAGGAGCCATGCCGTGAAGAGATCGAAATACACCGAAGAGCAAATCGCCTTTGCGCTGAAGCAGGCCGAACTAGGAACGGCCGTACCTGAGGTCTGCCGCAAGATGGGCGTGAGCGAAGCCACCTTCTACAACTGGAAGAAGAAATTCGGCGGGCTTGGCCCCTCGGAGTTGCGACGACTTCGCCAGCTTGAAGAGGAATGCAATCGCCTTAAGCGCCTGGTCGCGGACCTGTCGTTGGACAAGGCTATGTTGCAGGACGTTCTGGCAAAAAAGCTCTGAAGCCTTCGCGGCGTCGCGTACTCGTGGATGATCTGATGAAGCGCTACGGCGTCGGCGTGACCAAGGCATGCGCCGCAGTCATGATTTCCCGGTCGTTGTATCGCTACGAATCGTGTCGACGCGACAGTGGCGCGCTGGTCATGCGAATCCACGAGATAGCGCATACGCGCGTTCACTACGGATACCGGCGTGTACACGTGATGCTGCGCCGCGAAGGCTATCGAGACAATCACAAACGGGTCTACCGTTTGTATCGCGAACAAGGCTTGTCCTTGCGGCACCAGCGCCCCAAGCGCAATAAGTCGGCGCAACGTCGCCAGCCCAAAGCGGTCGCACAAGCGATCAATGACATCTGGAGCATGGACTTCGTCATGGACCAATTGTTCGATGGTCGCCGCCTGCGTGCATTGACTCTGGTCGACAATTACACCAGAGAGTGTCTGGCCATTGACATTGGGCAAAACCTGCGGGGTAACGATGTGGTGGCGACGCTCGGTCGCGTATGCGCACTGCGCGGCTTGCCGCGCGTCATCAAAACCGATAACGGCAGCGAGTTCATCTCCAAAGCCATGGACAAATGGGCATACGAAAATGGGGTGGAAATCGACTTCAGCCGGCCCGGCAAGCCGACAGACAATGCGCAGTGCGAATCCTTCAACGGCCGCTTCCGTCAGGAATGCCTGAATAGCCACTGGTTCTTGTCATTTGCTGATGCCAAGGAGAAAATCGATGCCTGGCGGACGTACTATAACGAGGTTCGTCCCCACTCCGCGCTGAAGTGGCAGGCACCTGCTGAATACGCGCGCCAGCACTTGGCCAGCGGCCAAAGTACCAACCTCAATGAGCCGGAAATCTCTACTTCTGATCCGGACTAATTCGGGGTTAGGGTCATGAGCCGGAAATCTCTACTTCTGATCCGGACTAATTCGGGGTTAGGGTCAGTTAGGGTCAAAAGGACTAGAAACCATCAATCACAACATTTAGCCCGCCTCGGATTAAGTTTGGATTTGAAAAGACTGCTCCGTCACGGAGCGGCTTAGTTTTGACGCCCTCTATAAAAACAAGGATTATTTATGCCCACTTTGGATTTCGAATCAGAGAAAGCGCAATTTAGGGATTTTCACAATTCAAACCGTGATCTACTTGAAGATGCAAAGAAATCTTTTATAGCGCTTACGAACTCGCTCCTGATTCATGCTGGCGCTATAGCTGTATCGAAAATAGAGGGCCGTGTTAAAGATCGGGAAGAGTGCATCAAGAAGTTCAACTTAAAATACCGCACGGATCTCGAATCAAACTCAACCCCCTACACGATACGGGATCATATTACCGACCTTATAGGTTTGCGAGTCGTATGCCTTTACGAAGACGATGTTGAAAAAGTCGAAAAATGTCTCTCAGAACACTTTGAAATAATTGATAAAACAGACAAGAGCGCACAGATAGAAAACACAGAGGGTTCTTTTGGTTATAAAGGTCTGCATCTAGACGTGCGACTCAACGAAAACAGAAAAGCTATGCCAGAGTATGCCAAGTACTCTGAGTTCAGATTCGAGATTCAGGTTAGAACAATCATCCAAGACTCATGGAGCGTGCTTGATCACAAGATTAAGTATAAAAAATCAATCCCTATAGGACTAAAACGACGTATTAATACACTCGCCGCGCTGTTTGAACTTGCTGACCGAGAGTTTCGCGAGATCAGAAAATCTACGGTAGAAGAAATCGAAAAAGAAGAGATTTCGGATGAACTTCTGAAGCAGGAGACAGATGAGATCCAAATCAACCCCAGCGAAGGAAAGCCCCAGCATTCGAAACTAAATGCCTTCAGTTTTCTGAAAATTGCACAACACTTCTTTAAAGACTTTGAGTTCGAACCACATAAGGTTGACGGATTTACTCAAGAAATCGTTAGACTCAAGTCGGGCATCAGCAGGGGAAAGTTCAACTTTTATATGAAGGAAAACATTGCAAAAGCTAAGCGCTACCAAGAGGCATTCGAAAGCTCAAACCAAAATGATAGACTGAATCCATACACCATAATACGGCATTGCCTTTTTCTAGGTGACAGACAATCATTTGAAAGTATATTGACAATCTCAGCGCGAGAGAGCTTCGAGGACTGGTTGGCTAAAAATGACCAATGACCATGCAGCCTGAAGATCACGTGTCGGCTTAACTCTGTACCGAATCGAGGTACAGTACAGGTACAGTAACCAGTTTTCACCAATTTGGCTAAAATACGCTAACCTACTGATTTGGAACTGGTTTTACCTATTTCAACCTACGCTAGAATTCGCCCCATTCCCCTGTAGAAACACTGTAGATCCCCAACTCAAAATCCCCCACCGCAAGGCGTGCCGGTTCGATTCCGGCCCCGGGCACCATCAAATAGCTTTCAGCATGCACGTCGCTGGAAGTCATCGCACGCAGCTCAAACGCACAAACCCCGTATCGGGGAGATCCTCAGCGTAGTGTCGGGTACCGTTCCAGTACCGCAATATGGCACACGCCCTGAAGGGACTCCGCTCCCTGCGCGATGACGACAAAAACCCACCGGCAATACCTCTTCGACATCATTCTCTCGATCGCTTTGGCGGGCTGACTTGGCGCGCTCGGGATCATTATGGTGATCTCGTCGAACTTGGGTTTGGGCATCGTGGCGTTGATCACGGCGGCGATCTGCGTGGGGGGCCGCTTCGCCAGACACATCTTCAAATAACGAAGCGGTCCGTTTCCGCTCTAATCGGCATATTCGCCTGCGTCCTTGAAGACTTTAGCCCAGCGCGTCTTCTCGCCTTCAAGGAACTTCCGATGTTGCGCAGGCTCCAGGCGCTCATCGGTCACTATCGTCACGCCCAGACTCTCCTGGCGCTTGATGAATGCCGGGTCCTTCAAGGCGGTGCGAAGTGCTGTGTTCAGCGTGGCGATAGCCTCCGGCGGGGTGCCTTTCGGTGCGTACAACCCGTGCCAGATTTGCACATTGAAGCCGGTGAGTCCAGCCTCATCCAGCGTTGGCGTGTCCTTGAGAGCAGGTAGTGAGAGACGTTGCAGACTAGTCACGCCAAAGACCTTTACCCTTTTGCCCTCTATCTGTGGAACAGCATTGGTCGCCTGCTCACACATGATATCGACCTGCCCGCCAAGCAGATCGTTCATAGCTGGCCCAGTTCCTTTGTATGGAACAGTCGTCATGCTGGCCTTCAACGTGCTCTGAAGCATCAGTCCGCACAAGTGGGATGCAGAGCCCAGGCCGGCATTGGCAAGGTTGACTTTGCCGCCGCTCGCGTTGATCCATTGTCTGAGTTCCGCAAACGTATTGGCCGGCACGCCAGGCCGTCCAATGATGACCGACGGCGCCTCGTTGATCAGGCCAAGCGTCTCGAAGTCGTCCGGCACCTTAAAACTCAGCTTGCGATACAGGGATGGCGCGGTAGCCATGCCGATGTGATGTACAAGGAGCGTATAACCGTCCGGGTTGGCCCGGGCAACCTTGGCGGCGCCGATTGTGCCTCCCGCGCCGCTAGCGTTTTCGACAACCACAGTCGTGCCGCCCAGCGGCTTGCGTAACGCCTCGGCCAGGTCCCGCGCAATTTTGTCGGTCGGCCCCCCCGCTGCAAACGGAACGACCAACGTGATGGGCTTGTTCGGAAAATCGGCATGAGCGGCAACTGTGCTTCCAAGCAGAGTAATGCCCGCAGCAACGTACCAAAGCTTCTTCATGGCTTGTGTCCCCTCTATTGTTGACGTTGACTTGAGCTTCATGCAGACAATGTCTGCATCTCACGGTAAAGATCGGCCTTCCCCTCGAAGCCAATGCCGGGTAAGTCGGGCAACGTGACGTAGCTGTTTTCGACTTTGACGCCATCAGGGAACCCGCCATAGGGCTGGAAAAGATCCGGGTACGACTCGTTGCCCCCCAGCCCCAGCCCAGCCGCAATGTTGAGCGACATCTGGTGCCCACCATGGGGGATGCAGCGACTGGATGACCAACCGTGCTCCTTGAGCATCTCCAGAGTGCGCAGGTATTCCACCAATCCGTAACTCAAAGCGCAGTCGAACTGCAACCAATCGCGGTCAGGACGCATGCCGCCGTAGCGGATCAAATTGCGCGCATCCTGCATTGAGAACAGATCTTCGCCAGTTGCCATCGGGTTCTTGTAGTAATTGCGTAGCGTCGCCTGCAACTCGAAGTCGAGCGGGTCGCCCGGCTCTTCGTACCAGAACAGGTCGTACTGCGAAAGCGCCTTGGCGTAAGCGACGGCAGTGTCCAGGTCGAAGCGACCGTTTGCGTCCACACACAGCTTCTGACCGTCCTGCAAAACCTCCATGATTGCGTCGATCCGGCGCAAGTCCTCGTCTAGCGACGCACCGCCGATCTTCTTCTTCACTACCGTATAGCCGCGATCGATGTAGCTGCGCATCTCGTCCTGCAACTTGCGGTAGTCCTGGCCAGGGTAGTAGTAGCCGCCAGCGGCGTAGACGAAGATCTTGCGATTGGGATTGCCATCGCCATAACGGTCGGCTAGAAGTTGGAACAGCGGTTTATCTTCGATCTTCGAAACCGCATCCCAGATAGCCATGTCGATGGTCCCGATGGCCACAGAACGTTCGCCATGCCCACCGGGCTTCTCGTTCGTGAACATCGTCTGCCAGACTTTGTGCGGATCCAGGTTGTTGCCGGTGCTGTCCACCAGCGATTCGGGCTTCGCTTCGAGAATGCGGGGAATGAACCGCTCGCGCATCAACGTGCCCTGGCCGTAGCGGCCGTTGGAATTAAATCCGTAGCCGACCACAGGCTTGCCATCGCGGATAACGTCAGTGATGACGGCCACGAGGCTGAGATTCATTTTGCTAAAATCAATATAGGCGTTGCGGATAGCCGAACTGATCGGGACGGTTTTTTCGCGGATTTCGACGATCTTCATGTTGCCTCTGTACTAACGATGTTGAGGCTTTGATTTTCTACCTCTGGAGCCTCCTACCCCAATGTTCATTTTGGCTACTTCTATGCAGTGGAAGAACCGCCGATGAACTTCATCTGGCTCGGTGATTTTCTCGCGCTCGCTGCCAGCGGTAACTTCTCCCGTGCGGCGGAGGAACGGCATAGCTCGCAGCCCGCGTTTAGCCGGCGAATTCGCGCACTGGAGGCATGGATCGGCGCTCCCTTGGTGGATCGCAGCAGCCAGCCTGCCCAGCTCACCGAAGTCGGTGAGTGGTTCAAGGGAGTTGCGGAGGATCTGGTGGCCAGAACCGCCCGAATGCCCGGGGAGGCCAAGCAGGTGGCCGAAGCCAGTTCGACAACCTTGCGCATCGCGAGCACGCACGCTCTTTCCTTCACCTTCCTGCCGCGCTGGCTTAGAAGTCTTGAGTCGAGGCTGACGTTGGGCGCCGTGGAACTGATGTCAGATGTACTGGCGCGCTGCGAGTTTCAAATGCAGCAAGGCAAGGTTCATTTCCTTTTGAGTCACGCGCACAGTCGTATGTATGGTGAGATGGATTCCGATACATACCTGTCGGCGGTGGTTGGTCATGACCAATTGCTTCCTGTGTCCAAGCCTACGCTGAAGGGGCATCCCCAGCACCGTTTGGACAAAACGGAACGTGACCCCGTTCCGGTGCTGGCCTATACCGATGAGTCAGGATTGGGGAGGATCTTGCGCGCTGTGCAAGGCCGACGACTGGAATCCATCCCGGTTCACATCGTGCTCACCGCCCATCTGGCGTCTGTCCTTCGCTCAATGGCCCTGGACGGACGCGGCATTGCCTGGTTGCCAAAATCGTTGATCCAAGAGGACCTTGACGCGCAGCGGCTCGTCGTCGCAGCAAGCACAGACTGGATGGTGGACTTGGAGATTCGCCTGTACCGAGATCGGGCAATGATTGGGCGCGCGGCCGAAGCGCTTTGGGAGTCCGCTACCGACGTAACCGAGGGGTGAGTGTCTGGACCAGGTTGAAGGCCGGGCGAGTGGCAAAGGTCCTGATACAAACCGCCTTGACAGCCGCTTGCTGTCTTCATTTTTCGAGCGGGCGCCAGCGGTGCCAGAAACACCGCAGCAAAAGGTGGGGCGGGCCGTTAAAGGCTGCGCCATGCATTCCAGAGGTAGCAGAATGGAATTCAAACCTCAGTGTCAGACTGCAATTTCGAATCTATCGCGTTGAAATTGCAGTCTGACACCTTATCCCGGTCACACCTTATCCCGGCTCATGCCCCGCGCGCGGGGTGACGCTGAACCCACCAAGTGCCCAGCGCCAGCGTAATGCCAACAATGGCACCGACAGATAACCCCAGATACAGCAGAAGCACGCCATAGTGTCTTGCAAATGCAAGGCCCGCCAGCCCGCCACACACCAACCCACTGATTATCAGCCGTGGAAACGTGTTCACGGCCTTTCGCGTCCAATAAACCCACAGTCCGAGAACAACGACGGCCATGGGAAGATAAATGATAACGGTGGCAGACGTCAGGACAGCAGAAGAAACCCATGGCTCCGTACCGGGCTGCTTGCCCCAATACCACGTCAATGCGTAAACCGCCCAGACGATATAGCTGGAAAACGGAGCTAGCATAAAGACAAGCATCACTCTAGCGAACTCTAAAGACATATAGTCTCCTTGGGGTATCGCTCAATCTTGACGCGCCAGCTTAGGTTAAATCAGAAACGTAGACCGGCCGCATTTCAGTTCCGCCGCCCACATCGGGGCCGGGGGCCTGCTGCCGCCGCTGGAGGTCGTTGCAACGGCTGACGGCTCTGGCGTAAAGCTTGTAGACAGGCATCGACGCATCGACGCCATGGGACGCGCCATCGCCCAAGGCTTCCCGATCAACTGGGTCTCGATCGTGGCCTTCCAGAGCAACAAGATTGATCGCATGGCGCGCGTATATACCAGCAACAAGAATTCGCAGCTGCGCCCCCTGGAGGCCGCGCGCGGGTTCAAGCGCTTCCGAGGCCCGGGTCTGGACAGAACCGAAATCGCCGCCAGCGTCCATTTCAGCCGAACCCGTGTCGAAAACTACCTCGTCCTGCCCGACGCCCAGCGTGACGCGCGAGAACTGGTCCGGTCTTGCCAGGTTGCCGATACGCTACATGACCTTCAGAGGCATCGAGGGCAAGGCTACACAGCTCTAATCAGAGACCCCGTGGAAGCCGCGCGAAGGCGACACCGCACACGGCGGACGACGGTCAAGACATTGCGGCGTGTAGTACGAACATCGATAAAAAGCGACGGCGGCGCCCGGCCATCGTTACAATACGTTTATATACACACGCCACTCTGTGGAGCGCATGATTGGCCGCCACACGCACGATCCCTACCCGCCCCTTGAGACGGTTGTCTCTGCGCCAAGCGCTCGTACTACTCGGCTTTGCGTGCTCTCTCCCGGCGGTGCTTGTTGCGTCTCTGACTGTGTATGAAGACTATCGTCTGCACAAGGAACGGATCTACCACGCCACCGTGTCGATTGCTCGGAGTATTACCGTCGACTGGGAGCGGGAGATTCATGGTGTGACGGCCGGTCTGCAAGTGCTGACCGCTTCTGAAGAACTGTCTCGCGGCGACCTGCGCGCTTTTCACGCGAAGGCGCGCCAGATAGCTCAATTGCAGAACGTCGATAGCTACGTGCTCGTTGACGGTCGCCGTATGCAAATACTGAATACCGCGCACGACTCCACGCGTCCCGCAGTACGCGCATCCGCGCCCGAAGAGGCGCTAAACCGGGTGTTCTCGTACCGCACCGTGGAGCAAACGGATTTATTCAAAACCACCACAAACCGCTACTTGATTGCTATCAGCGTGCCTGTTGTCCTCGACGGCGAGGTGCGCTACAGCTTACAGGCGGGCATCAGCCCCGACGCCATCGGAAAGATATTGGGGCGTCAGGCGCTGGGGGAAGGTTGGGTTGCAGCATTGCTCGACTCGCAAGGCATTATCGCGGGCCGAACACGCGATGGGGCTCAGTTCATAGGGCAACCGGCAGTTTCATCGCTCCGACGCGCCGTCATAGCAAGAGCGGAAGACACGTTGGAAAGCACTACCAAAGAGGGCACCCCGGTTTTTACGGCATTCACGCATACGTCGGACGGCAAGTGGGCGGTCGCTGTTGGCGCGCCGTCGAACGTTCTGTCAGAAGAACTTACTGCCTCTTTGCTCAAAATCATCCTGGCTGGCGCCGCCCTCATCGGTCTGGGCGTGGCGCTGGCAGCTTGGATGGCACGTGCAATCGAACGGTCCATCACGGCGCTTATCGAGCCAGCCGTGGACCTTGGCCGCGGGGCGGCCTTTGTCGCCCCGCCTACGCACTTTGTGGAAACCGCTGCACTCGGGGCAGCCCTGACAGAAACGTCGCATATGTTGGCGCGCGCGCAACAGATGGCTTATCACGACCCCCTTACGGGGCTGTGCAACCGCGTTCTGTTCCAGGAGGTCGCGAATCAGGTGTTGGCGGCTGCGGCCAGGGCAAACCGCCCGGTAGCTATCCTTGCCATTGATCTGGACCACTTCAAGGACGTCAACGATACCCAGGGGCACGCCATGGGCGATGCCGTGCTGAAGGCTGTCGCGCAACGCATGAAGAGCGCATTCCGTGCATCGGACGTCATCGCCCGATTTGGTGGCGACGAGTTCTTCGTGTTGATGGACGACGCCAACGCGGAGATTGCGCTATCCGCAGGAGACGGCTTGGTCAAGATACTGTCCGAACAGTACCCGGGAGTGACTGCCAAAGTGAGTGCGTCCGTCGGTATCTCGGTCTTTCCGATAGACGGGGAAAACCTGGATTCGCTCCTCGCGGAGGCAGATGCCGCCCTGTATGCCGCGAAGAGCGCGGGCCGATCCCGAGCGTTGCGCCGCACGACATCCCCGTAGTGTCAGGTACAGTTCCAGTACCGTAATGTGGCGCATGCCCCAGACATTCCGCTCCCTGCGCGATGACGACAAAAACCTACCGGCACTACCTCTTCGGCATCATTATCTCGATCGCGTTGGCGGGTTGGCTTGCCGCGCTGGGCATCGTCGCCGTCACCTCGCCCGACCTGGGCTGGGGCATCGTGGCGCTGATCACGGCGGCGATCTGGGTGGGTGGGCCGCTTGCGATCGTGCTCGTGATCACCTGGTTCGCCTACCTGGCGCGCGACCGTGGGCAGATGCCGGGACGCGTGCATGCGGTGCTTTTCCTGCCGACCTTGGCGGCGTTGCTGATTTATCCCATCAGCGAATCCATCGAGCGGGGAAAGTACGATTCGTTCAGCGCCGCTCATCCCCCCATTGCCGAAACGCATGTGAACCTGAGCGGCAAGGACCTGTGGATCGATACGAAGCCCTATGCCAGCTCGGCGTCGGGAGCGGGCCCGAACATGCCGCTTGCAGCCACCCAGCCCGAGCGTTTCGCCGCCTTCATCCGCTATCCCAGCCCTGAAACGAACTACAGTGCTTCCAATACGTTTCCCTATACGGGCGCGCGCCTGAACGACAACCTGGAGCGATACACCTATCGTGTGGCGTCCGGCGAAACCGGCGATTCGCTACCGTTGACCCGTCTGCCCTATCCCGACGTATCGCCGTTCTTTCCGATCCTTGGGAAAAGGGAAGCGACGATGCTCAGGCACCTCTATTTCCACTACCCCGACCATGTGGAGGTTGCGCCCGCGCTGCAACGTCTGGCGGGTATGACGGAGCAACAGTTGGACGGCAAGAAGCTGAAAGGGCTGGTGTTGTTCAAGGCCCAGAACTACACGCCAAACGGTATCGCCCGGCTGGAGATCAATGGGCGGACGCTGGATGTCGGTGAACGCGCACTCGCGTCGGTTGCGCCGCTACCCGCCACCTGCCACGACTACGCCTACCCGGTGGGCGAGGCATTCATGGATCTGGACCAACCGTTGACCGTGCGCTGGCAAACGGTGGATGCGCCGCAGATCTGGCAGACGGCCACGTTGCAGGTTCCCGCATTCCGCCAACCTGGACGGATCGACGGGGAATCGACGCTACTGCGTGTCCAACTCTATTTCCTGCCGGACGGCACCGTCGAGGGCGAACGTTTTGTCGAGGTCCGCCAGTCTCGCAATCAGTTGGCCATACGCGCGACCGGCGTGCCCGCGCGGGCGGCCGCTTATGCCGGCTGCGGCGGCGCCTTCAGTGCGTTCAATCCACAAACGGTGAAGCTGCTGGCTGACTAATTTTCGGTTCTGGCAAAACCCGCTACCGCTCAAACCGTGTACCGTTGATAAAAGTCATGATATTCAACGCAGCACTTCAGATAGGCTTATGCGCACTATGAAAGGCAAGTCCTCGTCCACGAAGGATGGCTATTTGTTTTCTGATCAGATAGGTCACCTGCTGCGGCGGGTCTATCAGCGGCATACCGCCCTATTCCAGCAGTACATTCCCGACTCCCAACTCACCGCGGCGCAGTTCGTCGTGCTGTGTTCGGTGCGGGACCATGGCGCGAGCTCGCTGGCTGATCTGGTCAAGGCAACGGTCATCGACCAGGCCACCGTGCGCGGCGTGGTCGACCGGTTGAAGCAGCGCGAACTGGTCCAGGTGGACCACGACCCCATCGACCGCCGTAAGGTCGTCATCAATCTGACGCCCATCGGGCAGGAACTGGTTGCGCAGATGGAGCCGTTCGCCAAGCAGATCACCGAAAGCACGTACGGCAACCTGAACCCCGCCGAGCGCCTGGCGCTGGATTTTCTGCTGACCAAAATGCTGAACGGCGACGAACAGGCTTAAGGCCCGTTCGCCGCCGTTGCGCATTCAGCCTGGCAATGCGCCAGGCGATCAATCAAGCCCGGATCACTCCAGCGCGCGGTTGCGCGATTCCACGTCCACCGACCAGATGGCGACGGCACCCGCCACCAGCATGCTGGACAGCACGACCAGCGACAGCGTGAAGTGGCTGCTCATGATGGGTGCGATGATGGCCGGCGCAAACAACCCGCCAAAACGCGCCACGGCGCCCGCCATGCCCATGCCGCTTGCGCGCAGGTCGGTCGGGTACACCTCGGGCGTGAAGGCGTACAAGGCGCCCCACGTGCCCAGCAACGAGAAGCTCATCAACAAGGTGGAACCGATCACGACCGCCGGCGACGTGCCCAGGCTGTACAGCATGCACCCCACGGCGCTCAGGATCAGGAAGCCAACCAGCGTGGGCTTGCGGCCCCACCGTTCCACCCCATAGGCCGACAGCGCGAAGCCGGGCAACTGCACCAGCGCCAGCAGCACCAGGAATTCCTGGCCTCGCATGAAAGCGAAGCCTTCGGTGCTGAGCTTGACGGGCAGATAGACGAAGACGCCGTAGTAGGCGATGGAGATCAGCGCCCATGCCAGGAACAGCCCGATGCTGCGGCGGCGGTAACTCGGCGAGAACAGCGCGAACATCGATTTGTGCACCGGAACTTCCGGCTGCAGGTGGGGAAGATCGACGTCGCGGCGGTTGACCCGCGCCACGCGCTCCAACACTTTGCGCGCCTGATCCGACTTGCCGTTCCGGTTCAGATACATCGGTGATTCCGGAATATAGAAGCGCAGCACCACGCCGATCAGGGCGGGCAGCCCGGTCACGAAGAAGATCACGCGCCATGCGTCATCGCCCCAGGAGGCTGCGGCAAGCGCCAGCAGCGCCAGGAAAATGGTGCCCACGGCCCAGAACGATTCCAGCAGCACCAGCCAGCGGCCGCGACGGTCGCTGGGCAGGAATTCCGCCATCATCGTGTAATCCACAGGCAGCGTGCCGCCCACGCCGATGCCCGTCAGGAAACGCAGGAACAGCAACCATGTGAACTCCGGCGCGAAAGCCGATGCCACGCCGGCGCAGGCGTCGATGACCACGGCGATCATCAGGACCGGACGGCGCCCGATGCGGTCGGCCATCCGGCCAAAGACGAACGCGCCGATCAACATGCCGATGAAGAAGAACGTGCCGCTCTGCAATGCCTGCGGCACGGTGATGCCGAAGGTCTTGGCGATAGAGGGCGCACTGAACCCGATCGACAGCACCTGCATGGCGTCCGCCATCCAGACCAGGCCGAATATCACGAACAACCGGTACTGGAACTTGCCGACACCTGCCACCTGAATGGCCTTGTCCACTGAAACCAATGAAGCTGACATAGATGAAAAACCCCTTGTTGTGATCAACACAAACTGCTGCACGCGTTGTGGCCGCGCTTCCTTTAGTTCAGCTCCGCGTGCTCGCGCAGCCTGCTAATCGTGTCCGTCGGGTCTGGCCAGGGGTCTTTGCCTGGCGCATGGCGTTCCCGCAAATAGCCGACCAAATCCGCAATCTGCCTGTCGTCCAGCGCGTCCTTGAACCCCGGCATGTAGCCCAGCTCGTCATTGGCGGGCGTCTGGATGCCGTTGAGGATCACCTGGATCAGGTTGTCGGGCGTTGCGGCATGCAAATTGGTGTTCGAGCTCAACAGGGGCTTCACGCCGAACAGCGTGGGACCGCTACCGGCTTCGTGGCAGACGGCGCACGCGTTCTGATAGACGCGCTCGCCGTTCGCGCGGCGGCCCTGAAGAGACTGGATCGTGGCGGCTGGCACCGATTGCGCAGCCGGGGCGGGTGCCGACGATTCCGGCCTGGCCACGGCAGCATCCGCCGCTTGCGGCAGGTCCAGCAAATACGTGGTGATGGCCTTCACGTCGCTGTCGGGCAATTCGGCCAAGCCGTGGATCACCGGCGCCATCGGGCCGGCCGCCACGCCGTGACGGGGCGAGTAGCCCGTGCGCAGGTACTGGAACAATTCGTCGCCCGTCCAGGCGCGGGCGCCCGTGGCCAACTGGTTCAGCGCGGGCGCGCTCCAGCCTTCGGCCTCGCCGCCCGCCAGGTAGTTCACGCCCGTCTTCTCTGCGCCCAGGCGGTTGCGGGGCGAGTGGCACGCCGCGCAATGGCCGGCGCCTTGCACCAGATACGCGCCACGCAACCATTCCGCGCTGCGCGACGGATCCGGCGTGAACGGTCGAGCATCATGGAACAACGCATTCCAACCCGCTAGTAGCGGACGGAAATTGAAGGGGAACGCCAGCTGCGTCTTGGGCGCTTCGGCGCGCACGGCGGGTTGCGACATCAGATAGCCGTACAACGCCTGCATGTCCGCGTCACTCAGCTTGGCGTAGGCCGTGTACGGAAACGCCGGGTACAGCTGCCGCCCGTCCTGATGGACGCCTTGGCGCATGGCGCGTTCGAACGCGGGGTACGACCACCGGCCGATGCCGGTATCGTTGTCGGGCGTGATGTTGGTGGTGTAGATCGTGCCGAATGGCGTGTCCAACGCCAACCCGCCCGCGTTGGCCTTGCCGCCAGGCGCGGTATGGCACGCGATGCAATCGCCGGCAGCCGCCACCAGGCGCCCGCGCTCGATTGCGCGCATGGAATACAGCGATACATCCGGACCCGCCGTCAGCGGCAGCGCGGGCTTCATTGGCCACAGCGCAACGGCCATTCCTGCCACGCCCGCCATGCCGGCCGCCAGCCAACCCCAACTCCGCGCCAACGGATTGCGCGGCCGCCCGGCACGACGGCCTGCCAGCGCCAGCCGCAGCTGTTCCGTGTCAAACGGCGCTTGCCGCAGGCGCACACCGGTGGCGTCCTGGATGGCGTTGGCGATGGCGGCCGCGGCGGGCAGCGTCACGACGCCGTCCAAGCCCAACTGCCCCTGCGTCACCACGCCGTCGGCGGGAGCGTTGCGGGACAGTCCCTTTTGCCCCTCGTGCCTGCTTAGCGTACCGCCGTGTTCGTCGACGGCGTTCGCCCCCGGGCGGGTCCAGTCATCGAACGCGGGCGGCCCTGCCAACAGGCGGCGCGCGTTGGCCAGCAACCACGGGGTCTGTTGCTCGATTTGAGGCAGGACCGGGGCGCTCTGCGCCGGCTGCAACTGCTGACTGTCGTGCCCCGCCACCACTCGCGTCACCTCGACCCGGCCCGTCTGAGGCTGCACGGCGACTTCGGCCACCCAGGCGCTCCACACCATGCGGGTAGCGCCGGCTTCGTCCATGCACTGCACTTGGGCGGCGGCGAACCCGGCCCCCCGCAACGTGCCGATTCCTGGCACGTCCTCATCGTCCGCAGCGGGCAGATCCGCCCTTGCCACCACTTGACGCGCCAGCGCCAGCCCTTGCCCCTCGGGCATGTGCCGCAACCGCCACGCCACCGGATCTTCACCCTGGGCCAAGGCCTGTTCGTGCCACAGGCTTTCCTCGGCGAACACCTGCGCCGCATTCAACTCGTCCACGCTGGCGTGCAGCGGCCGGGACGGCCCCTTGCTGGCCTGCACCGCCACCTCACTGCGCACCGTCGCCTGCGCGGATGCGCGGGCGTGTCCGGGCTGGCTCAACAGCCGCGCCAGGCTGGGCCGCATCGCCCAGGGCGCCTCCGACCACAACCCCGTGGACGGCGCCTGATTGGGATCAACCCCAGACACCTGGGTGGCTGAATCCAAGGCGGCTTCCGAGGGCGCCGCCGACTGCGACACATGCAGCACCAGTTCATCCGCCGCCCCGGCATCGCAGGCCACGCAGACCGGCCGGCCTGCCGCCTGCGAAAGCAGCGCCGCGTCGGCCGCGGCATCCAGCAAGTCCAGCGGATGCGGCGGGTTGGGTTCGGTTGCGGCGGTGCCGCCGGCCCCCATGACCGTCAGCCGTATCGCCGCCTCGGGTTGGTGCAGCAACGCGGACAGCTCGCGCCGCAGTTGTTGTTGAACCTCTTGCGTGCAGGCCGGCAGCCACACGCCGGTATGCCCGTTCACGCTCCATGCCGTGACCCGCGCGCGCCCGTTGGATTCGCCCGACGGCAGGCGCAAGCTGTAGCGACGTTGATCAGCCCCGGACGCAGACACGCGCGGTGCCTCGGTCGGATCCAACGCTTGCCAGACCGGGGCCAATTCCACTGCCGCTTGCCGGGCATACAGCGGCGTGACCGCCACGACGCCCGCGAAGTGGTCATGCCGCACCGTCGCGACCACGCCGGCCAAGGCGCGGACTTCAGCCAGGCGCACGCTCAGCAACCGGCTTCCGCGATAGCGCGTGCCGTCCCAGGCCAATTCGGGGGGACGCAGGGCGATGCCGTGCAGCAGATCAGCAGGCAGAGCAAGCGTCGGGCCGGCGTTTGCCAAGGCCGCGTCGAAAGCGTTCGCGCTCATCGTGGGGAATCTTCCGCAGCGCGCGCCGCGCGCAATTGCACGGCCCGCAACGCCGCTTGCATGATTTCCACGTGCGTGCCGCAGCGGCACAAGTTGTGGTGCAGTTCGCTGCGCAGGACTTGTTCCGTGGGGCAGGGATCGCGGCGCAGCAGGGCTTCCACCGTCATGATCATTCCGTTCAGGCAATAGCCGCACTGCGCCGCCTGGCAGTCGATGAACGCTTGCTGGGTCGGCCCTGGATGCTGCCGCGTGCCCAGCCCTTCCAGCGTGGTCACGGCCCGCCCCTGCGCCGCCCTGACCGGGATCACGCAAGAGCGCGCCGCCACGCCGTCGATCAGCACCGTGCAAGCGCCGCATTCGCCCAGGCCACAGCCGTACTTGGGGCCGTTGAGCTCCAGGTCATTGCGCAGCACATGCAGCAGCGCCGTATCGGGCGCTGCCGGCACGTCGTGTGCGCATCCGTTGACCGTCAAGCGGATCGGAGGCGGGGCGTTGCTTGGAGTGACTGAGGATCCCATGGGCGTGACGCGTGGCTGCAGGTTGAAAGGGTGAAAGGTTGCCGCTACGCGGGCCGGGGAGCAAGCCCCTTCTTTTTCGGAAGCCCGTTTCCGGCCGGCGCAGCGGAAAACATCACGCCGCCGCCCGCGACTTGGGCTCGACCAGCGGCTCGCTGAACACGTCGTAGCCGAAGCACCAGGAGGGATCCTCGTTGGTGCGCAGCCAGGTGTTGTCATGAGAGATGCGCTGCACCTTGCTGGCGCGTTCGGCGCGGTTGGCCTCATACAACGCAAACGCCAGTTCATGGTTGTTCACGCCCACTTCCTTGAAGCACCGCGCCAGCATCGCGCCATCTTCGATGGCCATGGCCGCGCCCTGCGCCATGTGGGGCTTCATCGGATGGCAGGCGTCGCCCAGCAGCACCAGGCGGCCGCGGCTCCACAGCGGCAGCGGATCGCGCTCCAGCAGCGACCACTTGGTCACTTCCACCGTAGCGTCGATCAACGCCTGCACCGTGGGATGCCAGCCGCTGAAGGCCTCGCGCATTTCGTCCTTGCTGCTGGGCAGCCAGCGGTCGTTCAGGTCCCAATGTTCGACGGGCACACCGGTGACGTAGTAAAGCTCGTCGGCCTTGCCGGTCACGAAGTAGGTCATCATGTGGCGGTCGTCGCTCCACCACTTCACGCAGGCATCGAAGGGCAACATGCCGCCCTTGACCTGCGGCGTCGGGAATACCGCGCGGTGCGCCAGATACCCCGCGTACTTCGGCAGCTCCGGCCCCAGCAGTTCTTCGCGAATCCGCGAGTTCACGCCGTCGGCGCCGATCACGATGTCGGCCTCTTCGGACGTGCCGTCGGCAAAGTGCATCACCACCACGTCGCCCCGGTCCTCTACCTTGGTCAACGACTTGTCGTAGGCGACGGCGCTTTTCGGCAGGGCGTCGATCAGCAAGGCGTGGAAGTCGCCGCGATGCACCGTGAGGTAGGACGCGCCGTAGTGCTTGACGGCGTAATCGCCCAGCGGAATCTGCGCCAGGATGTCGCCCGTTTGCCAGTGACGGCTGTACCAGTAGTCGGGATGGGAGCCCTGGGCGTTCAGCGCATCTTCCACGCCGATGCGGCGCAGGATCTTCATGACGTTGGGTCCCACATGGATGCCGGCCCCTAGCCGCGAAAAGCCCGGCGCCTGCTCGTAGACGCGGACATTCAATCCTTCTTTGAGCAACAGCGCCGCGGTTGCGGCGCCGCCAAGACCGGCGCCGACGATGGCGATACGGGGGGATGTGGACACGGGGCTTCTCCTTGCTGGATGGTGAATGACTGAATAAGTGAATGCTTGAACACGCTGCGGGCCCCGCTCGGCCGATACACGGCCACGGCCTGGGAATTTGAAAAATTATGAAGTACACACTTCATTTTTTGATATCAAAATTTTCAATCCTCGCGTAAACCCGAAGGCAGAGCGCCAAAATAGTGCATGTTTTTCACCGCATTAGGTGAAAACCACTACGAAAACCAGGCTGGCTATCTGCCTCGCTCTTTGCAAGAATAGAGCGTATACGCTTCTTTTGAATTTATCGGAAACCCTAGTCCCACCCCCAAGGCACCCCATGACGAAGAATTTTCGAATCGGCCAGATCGTCCCCAGTTCCAACACGACCATGGAAACCGAAGTCCCCGCGATGCTGCAGGCGCATTCGTCGCTTCGGCCCGAGGACCGCTTCACCTTCCACTCCAGCCGGATGCGCATGAAGAAGGTGCAAAAGGAAGAGCTGGCGGCCATGGATGCCGAAAGCGACCGCTGCGCGCTGGAACTCAGCGACGCGCGGGTCGACGTGCTGGGCTACGCCTGCCTGGTGGCCATCATGGCCATGGGTCGGGGCTACCACCGCGTCTCGCAGAAGCGCCTGTCTGAACGCACCGCCGAAAACGGCGCGGCCGCGCCCGTCATCACCAGCGCCGGCGCCCTGGTCGACGCGCTGCACGTCATGGGCGCGAAAAAGATCGCGCTGGTCGCCCCCTACATGGTGCCGCTGACCGAACTGGTCATGGACTACATCGCCGCTGAAGGCTTCGAGATCGTCGACTGGCGCGCGCTGGAAATCCCCGACAACCTGGAGGTGGGCCGCCACGATCCCGCCCGCCTGCCCGGCATCGTCGCCGGCATGAACGTGGCCGACGCCGACGTGATCGTGCTGTCCGCCTGCGTGCAAATGCCGTCGCTGCCCGCCGTGTCGCAAGTCGAGGCCGAAACCGGCAAGCCCGTGTTGACGGCCTCCATCGCCACCACCTACGCCATCCTGAAAGCGCTGGGCCTGGACCCTGTCGTGCCCGGCGCGGGCGCCCTGCTCTCCGGCGCATACCCCTATTCCAGGAACCCGCAATGAACCACGCAGCCAGCACCTACCCCGCCAGTACCTACCTCTACGGCGGCCACGTCCACGCCAACGGCATCCGCCAGCACTATCTACGCTATGGCGGTAACGCCGGCGAACGCGCCAAACGCCTGGCCGTCATCGTCATCCCCGGCATCACCAGCCCCGCCGTGACGTGGGGTTTCGTGGCCGAACACCTGGGCCGCCAATTCGATACCTATGTGCTGGACGTGCGCGGACGCGGGCTGTCGGCGTCCGGCCCCGGCCTGGACTACGGCCTGGACGCGCAAGCGGCCGACGTGACGGGCTTCGCCCAGGCGCTGGGGCTGGAACAGTACGCGCTGGTCGGCCACTCCATGGGTGGGCGCATCGCCGTCCGCGCCGCCAGCAAGAAGCCCGAGGGCCTGGCGCGCCTGGTCATCGTCGACCCGCCGGTATCCGGCCCGGGGCGCCGCGCCTACCCCGCCAACCTGGCCTGGTACGTGGATTCCATCCGCCAGGCCACCCATGGCATGACCGCCGAAGACATGCTGGCGTTCTGCCCCACCTGGACGGACACGCAGCGCCAACTGCGCGCCCAGTGGCTGCACACCTGCCATGAGCCGGCCATCGTCCAGAGCTTCGAGGATTTCGGGCGTGACGACATCCATGCGGACCTGCCCGGCATCGCCGTGCCCCTGCTGCTGATGACCGCGGAAAAGGGCGGCGTCGTGGGCGACGACGACGTCGCCGAATGGCAAAGCCTGGCGCCGCAGACCGAGCACCTGCGGGTGCCCGGCGCGGGCCACATGATTCCCTGGGACAACGAAGCCGGGTTCTACGCCGCCTTCGGCGACTTCCTCGGCCACCCGGTGGACTGAACCACCGCCACCCGCCCCCCACTCCGCCGCCCTAAAGGAACGCCCATGTCCGTCAGCGATATCGACCTGATCCACGCCTGGAAGCAGGTGCTTGCGCTCTCCCGGCTTGAAGCCGGCCAGACTGTCACCGTGCTTACCGGCGCCGACACGCATCCGCAAACCTTGCGCTGCGCCATCGCCGCCGCCACCGACATGGGCGCCCGCGTCAACAGGCTGGACCTGCCGCCCGTCAACGCCGACAAGTCCATCAGCCGCGACGCCCTCGCCTATCTGGGCACCACGCCGCTGACCGGCAACCCCGCCGCCATCGCGGCGCTGACGGCCAGCGACCTGGTGCTGGACCTGATGACGCTGCTGTTTTCACCGGAACAGCACCAGATCCTGCAGACCGGCACCAAGATCCTGCTGGCGATCGAGCCGCCCGAAGTGCTGTGCCGGCTGGTGCCCACCGAAGCGGACCGCACACGCGTGCAGGCCGCCGCACGCCGGATCGAGGCCTCGCGCCAGATGCGCATCACATCCGCGGCCGGCACCGACCTGCGTTGCCAACTGGGGGATTTTCCGGCGATCTCCGAATACGGTTTCGTGGACCAGCCCGGCCGCTGGGACCACTGGCCCAGCGGCTTCGTGCTGACCTGGCCCAACGAAGGCCAAAGCGAAGGGCGCGTCGTGCTGGACCGCGGGGACATCCTGCTGCCCATGAAAGACTACGTGACCGAGCCGATCGAACTCGTCATCGAAAAAGGCTACGTCACCCGCATCAACGGCGGCCTGCAGGCCGACATCCTGAACGAATACATGGCCGCCTACGAAGACCCCGAGGCCTATGCCGTGTCCCACATTGGCTGGGGCCTGCAACCGCGCGCCCAGTGGTCCATGCTGGCCCACTACAACAAGGAAGCCCACATCGGCATGGACGCCCGCGCCTTCGAAGGCAACTTCCTGTGGTCCATGGGCCCCAACAACGAAGCCGGCGGCAGCCGCAGCACTGCCTGCCACATCGACATTCCGATGCGCCATTGCAGCGTGGCGCTGGACGACCACCCGGTCGTGATCAACGGCGTCGTCCAGGACGAATCGGGATTGGCCCGCGCCGCCCGCCGCAAGGAAAGCAAATGATCCCCTCCACTCAGACCATTCCCGCCCAAGGCACCGACGGCGACGTTTCCGCTTATTCTCGGCAAGGCTTCGGTACCCCGTTGCCGCTGAAGGCCCCGTTCGGCCTGCTGATCGTCGACTTCGTCAACGGCTTTGCCGACCCCGCCGTGCTGGGCGGCGGCAACATCCCCGATGCCATTGCGCAAACGCGTCGTCTGCTGGCCCACGCCCGTGCGCGCGGCTGGCCGGTCGCGCATAGCCGCATCGTGTTCTCGGACGACGACGCCGACAGCAACATTTTCTGCCTGAAAGTGCCCGCCATGCTGGCCCTGAAGGAACACAGCCACAACAGCGCCATCGTGCCCGAACTGGCGCCCGCCGCCGGCGAATACGTGGTGCGCAAGAGCACCCCGTCCGCCTTCTTCGGCACCATGCTGGCGCCCTGGCTGGCGCAACGCGGCGTGCAGACCCTGGTGGTGGCCGGCTGCGTCACCAGCGGTTGCGTGCGGGCCAGCGTGGTGGACGCGATGCAAGCGGGTTTCCGGCCACTGGTCGTGTCCGACTGCTGCGGCGACCGCGCCTTGGGGCCGCACGACGCCAACCTGTTCGACATGGCGCAGAAGTACGCCGCCGTCATGCCGCTGGCTCAGGCCATCTCCGATACCGACGCCCTGGCGCAAACCCCGCTGTCTGGCGCCAGGTAATGCCGGCATAATCATTTCCCTGGCTCCGAATGCTCTCTGCCCCATGACCCTGCCTCAGCCTCAAGCATTGGTTGGCACGCTGCTCGCCCACCCCGACGCGCTGCTGGTCGTGCGCGAGCCTTCGGCGCCCCCACGCCCCGCGCCGGGCCAGCCCGGAACCGCAACCGATTACGTCCAGGAAACACCGGAAATCTTCATCGCGGTGCTGGGCGGCAGCGGTCTGCCCCCCGAAGGGGCAGACCCTTCCGCCTGGCGCGTGCTTGCCTTCAACGGCCACGTGGATCTGGGCACCGGCATCAAGACGTCATTGGCCCAGATCGTCGCCGAAGAACTGGATGTTCCCATGGCACGCCTGGACATGGTGCTGGGCCATACCAACGCCGCCCCCAACCAGGGGCCGACGATCGCCAGCGCCACCATCCAGATATCGGCGGTTCCCTTGCGCCGCGCGGCGGCCCAGGCCCGCGAGCATCTGCTTGCCATGGCGGCGCAGCAGTGGAACCTGCCGCGAGACGCGCTACGGGTGCGCGACGGCGTGATCCAACCCCGGGACGACAGCGATCCGCGCCAACTGCATTACGGCCAACTGGTGCGCGGCCAGCACACGCGGCTGACGCTGCCGCCGCCCGACCAGCCCGTCCGCCTGAAACCCGCCGAAGACTACCGGATCGTCGGACAAGGCGTGGCTCGGGTCGACATCCCGGCCAAGGCCACCGGAGAACTCAGCTTCGTGCACGACGTGCGCGTGCCCGGCATGCGCCATGGGCGGGTCATCCGCCCGCCCCACCCGGGACGCGACGCCGGCGATTTCATCGGCCATAGCCTGATAGCCGTGGACCGCGAGTCCGTGGCCCACCTGCCGGGCAACGTGCAGGTCGTGGCGCAGGGCGACTTCATCGGCGTCGTGGCAGATCGCGAAGAACAAGCCATCGCGGCGATGCGCGCCCTGAAAGTCCGCTGGAAGCCCATTCCGCCCGCGCTCCGTCTGGACCACCTTGCCGACGCCATCCGCGCCCAGCCGGCGCACGCCCGGCCGTTGATTGAAGATGGCGACGTCGACACCGCGTGCGCCGAGGCCGCCACGCATCTGCGCCGCAGTTACGTCTGGCCGTATCAAATGCATGCCTCCATCGGCCCCTCGTGCGCCGTCGCCGATTTCCGCGAGGGCCGCCTGACGGTCTGGACGGGTTCGCAGAACCCGCACATGTTGCGCACCGATCTGGACCGCCTGCTGAAACTGGGCGAAGGGCAGATCGAACTGATCCGGCTGGAAGCCGCCGGCTGCTACGGCCGCAACTGTGCCGACGACGTCTGCGCCGACGCGGCGTTGCTGTCCATGGCCGTGGGCGCGCCAGTGCGCGTGCAGCTCACGCGCGAACAGGAACATCAGTGGGAACCCAAGGGCACCGGCCAATTGATGGACGTGGGCGCCGCCATCAATGCCAATGGCGACCTGCTGGCCTACGACTTCGCCGTGCGATACCCCTCCAATGACGCGCCCATCCTGGCGCTGCTGCTGACGGGTGCGATCTCCAGCGAACCGCGCACACTGGAAATGGGCGACCGCACGGCGGCACCGCCCTATCGCTACCAGAACCGGCGCGTCGTCTGCCACGACATGGCGCCGCTGGTGCGCGCATCGTGGCTGCGCGGCGTGTCGGCGCTGCCGAATTCCTTCGCGCATGAATGCATGATCGACGAACTCGCCCACGCAGCCGGCGCGGATCCCGTCGAATACCGCGTTCGCCATCTGGATGACGCGCGTGCCGTCGCGCTGATCGACGCCACGGCCCAGCGCGCACGCTGGCGTCCGTTTACGCCAGGCAGCCGCGGCACGCCCGACGCCGACGGCCAGTTGCATGGGCGCGGCGTCGCGTACGCCCGTTATGTGCACAGCAAGTTCCCCGGATTCGGCGCTGCGTGGGCGGCGTGGGTCATCGACCTGCGCGTTGACCCAGCCACCGGCCGCATCACCGTCGAGCGCATCGTCGTCGGCCAAGACACCGGCATGGTCGTCAACCCCGATGGCGTTCGCCACCAGATCCATGGCAACGTGAACCAGACGCTAAGCCGCAGCCTGCTGGAAAAAGTGGAATTCGATACGGCGGGCGTGGCCAGCCGCGAATGGGGCGGCTATCCCATCATCGGCTTCAAGGACCTGCCGCCCATCGACGTGCTGCTGATGCCGCGCCAGGACGAACCGCCCATGGGCGCGGGCGAATCCGCCTCTGTTCCAGGCCCCGCCGCCATCGCAAACGCCCTCTTCGACGCCACGGGGCGGCGCTTCTACCAAGCGCCCTTCACGCCCGACGCGGTCCGCGCCGTACTGGCAGAACCGGTTCAGACGCTATCGAGCTGAGACCGGTCCACCTGCGCGGCCACCGACTGCGCCGCCCGCATTTCCTCAAGGAAGACCGGCGCGCACAGGCCGGCGATCACCGCCGCCAAGTCTTGATCGGCCGCGTCGTAGGCATGGCGGTGCGCCAGCAGGTTCAGCGATCCGATCACCCGGCCTTCGTGGCGCACCGGAATATTCAATGCCGAGTGCAGTCCGCGATCAATCAGCATCGGCGCTTCGGAAAACACCGAGCGCACATCGTCTTCGTTACTGGCCACGTACAGGCGCCCTTGCTCCAGCACATGGCGTGACCACGGACCGTTTCCGGTCGCCTTGAAGCCGCCCAAGGGGCTGATGCGCTCGTCAGACGTGTACAGCCGCTTCATCAGACGATGTTCCTCCAGGTACAGCAGCGCGGTGAAGAGCCGATGCCCGAAGGCGGCTTCCAGCAACCCGGACACCACGTCCCACTGCGCTTCGCGGCCGCTTGCCAGACCCAAGGCGCGCGCATACCCGGCCCACGGCGAAAACACGGATGCCGCCGTCATGCGTTGATCTCCTCAAGCACCACGCCGCGCGTGTTCTTGCCGAAGAACAGGATGCCCAGGCCGCCCACCAGCAGAATCGCCGTCATCATCGCGAACACGCCCGCAAAGCCCAGCACCGGATACGCCACGCCCACGATGGTCGGCGAAGCGATCGAGCCGATCCGTGCAAAGGCGGACGCCGCGCCCATGCCAGTCGCCCGGATCGACGTGGGATAGATCTCGGCCGTGTACGTGTATTGGCCCGCGATCACGCCATTCATGCCGAAGGACAGCAGCATGCTCAACATGATGATCTGATGTTCGCCACTGGCCAGCGCCAGGCCCAGGGCCGACAGGCACGACAGCAGCATGTAGATCAGGATCGTGTACTTGCGGCCGATCTTGTCGTTGAAGTACGCGGCCGAGAAATAGCCCGGAATCTGCGACAGGTAGATCAGGATGGTGTACGAGAAGCTCTTGGTGATGGTGAAGCCGCGCTCGACCAGCAAGCTGGGAATCCACACCAGGAAGGCGTAATAGCAGAACAGCACGGTGATCCAGAAGACCCAGACCAGGACAGTCGTTCCCAGATAGGTCTTCGAGAACAGCGAGGCCAGCTTGGCCATCGCGCCTTGCGGCTCGGCAGCGGCGGAAGCGGCTTTGCGGGTAGCGATCGGCGTGGGCAACGGACGGCCCAGCTTCTGCTGCACTTCGGCTTCGATCGCCGAGCAGATGCGGTCGGCCTCGACGGTCTGCCCCGTATGCTCAAGCCACCGGGGCGACTCGAACAGCGACTTGCGCCACCACAGCAGGAACACGACGGGCACCGACGCGATGATCATGATCCAGCGCCAGCCGTCATCGCTCATCGGCACAATGAAATAGCCCAGCAAGGCCGACATCACGAAGCCGAACGAGAAGAAGCCGGCCAGCGCGCCCGTGAAGCGGCCGCGATACTTGCTGCTGACGAACTCCGCCAGATACGGCGCGATGATGGCGCCTTCCGCCCCCATGCCGATGCCCGCGATCATGCGCAGGATGTAGAACTCGTGATAGTTGCGGGCGAAGGCGTTGAAGAAGGTCGCCACGCAGAACAGCAGCAGCGCCCACATCATGATCTTCTTGCGGCCGTAGCGGTCGCCCAGGATCCCCGAGAACAGCGCACCGACCAGAAAGCCCACGTAGGTACTGCTGGCGATCCAGCCGATCTGACCGGTGGACAGACCCCACTGCACGCGCAGCGAGGGGATGATGAACGCGATGATGCCGGCGTCCAGCGCTTCAAAGGCAAGCCCCAGGCCGCCGATCATCAGCAGCCTGAAATGGAAGCTTGAGAACGGCAGCCGCTCCAGGCGGTCTGATACGGAATACATGGTGGAGGAGTTCCGGAGAAAGGAAAGTGGTGAACGTCAGCAGGCGTTCTTATGCAGCAGGCCGCGATTCATGATCAGCTTGATCGAATCGGGTCGGGTCAAGAGCGCGATGTCGTCCAGCGGATTGCCGTCGACGAGCAGCAAGTCGGCGTAGGCGCCTTCGCAGACCTCGCCCAGCAAGCCTTCCTGGTTCAGGATCTCGGCGCCGATCAGCGTCGCTTGCTGGATGACTTTGGCATTGCCCAGCACACGGGCGCGCAGCACCAATTCGTCGGCCTGCATGTAGTGGGTTTCGCCCAGCAGGTCGCTGCCGTAGCCCATCTTCACGCCCACCTCATCCAGGATCTCAAGCGCCTTCAGCCCGTGCGTGCGCACCGTGGCGATTTTCTTGACGGAGTCCGATGGCAGGCCATAGCGCTCGCCGTCGTTGGCCAGGCCTTCATAGGTGATCAGCGTGGGCACCATATAGGCGCCGTGTTCCTTCATGACGAGCGCCGCCTCGCGGTCGACCAGGTTGCCGTGTTCGATGGTGCGTACGCCACAGCGCACGGCGCGCGAGATCGCCCGCGGCGTGTAGGCATGCGCCATCACGTAGGTATTGGCGTTGCTGGCCTCTTCCACGATGGCGATCAGTTCCGCCTCGGAGAAGCCCAGGTTCTGGATCGGATCATTGGGCGAGGCCACGCCGCCAGAAGCCATGACCTTGATCTGCGTAGCGCCCTTCAGGATTTCTTCGCGCACCGCCAGGCGGCAGTTGTCCACGCCATCGACCACACGGCCGATATTGCCGATCTTGACCGAGCACGGGCAGGGATCAAGCTCATCATTGCGTTGACGGAAATCGCCGTGCCCACCGGTCTGCGACAGCGCCTTGCCCGAGCAAAACAGGCGCGGCCCGTCGATCACGCCATCCAGCACGGCTTGCGCCAGGGCCCAATCCGCGCCGCCTGCGTCGCGCACCGACGTGAAGCCACGATCCAGCATGCCCTGCATGATGGGCAGCGCGCGCAGCAGCGCCAAGGCGTTCGGCAGCGCCGCCACGCGGCCCAGGTTGAAGGATGAGGCCACCACGTGCACGTGGCAGTCGATCATGCCGGGCATCAAGGTCATGCCCTGGGCATCGACCACTTCGGCGTCCGGCGCCGTCAGTGCATCGGCGCTGATGCGGGTAATCATCCCTTCTTCGATCAACACATTGGCGGCCTTTTCGAGGACCAACGTGCGCGTGTTCAAGATCTTGCAATTCTTAACAACAACCGGCTTCATAAATAAATCACGCTATCCGTTCAACATGCAGGAAATTCAGCATGGCGAACTCTACCGGTACAATCCAAACGTCCGATACCGGGTCTCCCCTTAGGCGTTCGACACAAATTCGAACAGCCTTATGAGCAATACTCATACCCCCTGCGATTCCCCCTTTCGCATTTTTTCCTGCCCGCTTTCCTCATACCGCTATGAGACGTCGCTGCCCCACTCTCTCTGAATTGAATGCGTTCACTGCGGCGGCGCGCCACCTGTCGTTTTCCAAGGCGGGCAAGGAATTGTTCGTGACGCAAAGCGCCATCAGCCGGCACATCGCCACGCTGGAAAGCTATCTTGGCCATGCGCTGTTCATCCGCGCGACGAACGGGCTGCAACTGACGCGCATGGGCGCCACCTATCTCAGCCTGGTCCGGCCGGCGCTGCATACGCTGGAAAGCGCCACCTCTCAGGTCATGGCCACACAGCAGTCGGCAAAATCATTGAACGTATCGGCCGCGCCCACCTTTGCGGCGCAGTGGCTGTTTCCCCGGCTGAAGACCTTTCGCGCATTCAATCCCGATATATCGGTCAATTTTGTGCGCTACAGCGTCGCGGATTACAAAAGCACCGAGTTGGATTTCGACGCATCGATCCAATATGGCTATGGCGATTGGCATGACGGCGACGCCAAGTACCTGACGGGGCGCGAAACCCGCCTGGTGTGTTCGCCCGATTATCTGGAACAGCATCCCATCAGCAGCCTGGAAGACATCAAGCAGTGCACGCTGTTGCAGCACATCGAGATTCCGCTGTCGTGGGAATATTGGTTTTCCACCTATCTCGGCGATTATGAACGCGCGCGCTTCGGCCCTGGCTTCAATCTGTTTTCAATGGTTATCCAGGCGGCCTCGTCCGGCTTCGGCGTGGCGCTGATGCCGCATTGCCTGATCGAGAAGGAATTGGCCACCGGGCAACTGGTCGACGTATTCGACCGCAGTTTCGAAAGCCCGCTGGGGTATTACCTGTGTGCGCCAAACTGGCGCAGCAATATGGAAAGTTACGACCGCCTGAGCCAATGGCTGTCGCACGAATGCTTGCATGGGTCCGGCCCAGGCGTCCCCGACACGCGCCAACCCGAACCGGATTGTCCCTATTGCGCAGCGGGGCTGATCCCAGCAGCTTGACGCCGCCCCCGCCCTGGATTCAATTGACGCGCGTGGGCAGCACGGCGCGCATCCAGCGGGTCAGACGTGGCCGGATACGCTGGTTGTGCAGCAGCACCGCACCCAGGACGCCGATGAACGCGCCGATGACGGTGTCCACGAAGCGCGCCCCGATCACATCGGCGGGATAGCCCTGGCCCAGATGCGGCGCTTCGGCCAGGAATATGGTCAGGGGCGTGATCAGCGCGACCGCGCTGGCGTAGTGCCGGACCACCAGCGTCTCGATACCGAACGACAGCGCCATCATCACCAGACTCAGCGTCCAGACATTCAACGGCAGGCTCAACAACGCCCACGCCACGCACAAGCCCATCGCCGTACCCAATATCCGATGCAGTTGGCGGTTCCACGCCGCCCACAGGCTGGCCCCCTGGATGATCGCCAGGCAACTGACCGGCACCCAATACGGGCGCGGCAGGTCCAGCAATTCGGCCACCAGCAATGAAATGCCGACGAACAAGCCGATGATGATCGAGTCGTACACAACAAAATCGAACGTGGGTCTGGGCGGCGGCGCATCCGGCGCGGGCGGCGCCACGCGCGTCATGTGCAAGCTGTAGGCAAAGGCCACCAGGCACGCAACAAGGCAACCGAGCGCCACCATCCCCACCCGCAAGGGCACGTCGTCGATGCGGCCGGGCGTATAGGCGGCGATCGCAGTGGCCATGATGAAAAACAGGCTGCCGGGCGGCCCCAGCCGATAGCAGCGGCACACCATGTTCACCAGGATGGCGATGAGGGTCAGCGCGGCGATCATGGCGGTAGGCCAGAATTGCGTCAGCGCGCCGACGGCATAACAGGCGACCATGCCGAACGAGGCGGCCAGCAGCATCATCATGCGTTGCTGCAAGGACGAATTGGGCAAGCTGAGAAACACCATGCCGCCCAGGCTGGACATCAGGCCATAGTCCATGCGGCCAAAGTACGCGCCCACCATCAAGGGCAGGCCGGACGACAGCGCCGCCGCAAACGGCATCTCCCAACGCCGGTCGCTGGTGTTGACCCGGGTCAGCTCGCGCCAAGTGCCTTGCACCTGCTGCTTGACGAAGCCACGTCGCGGCCGCTCGCCGTCTGCCTCTTCCGGTTGCTCTTGCTGGTTCATCCATCGCCCCTATTTCGGCCTGGCAAGGATTATCCCCCCAAAATTCCGCCTAGTGGACTTAACGGGAATTCCCTGATATTCCTGCCCAGGCCGCATGGCTACCATTCCGCGCACCTCGGCTTACCCGCCGACAGAATACCTATGCGCCCAGCGCGGAGACACCATGAAAGCACTCAAACATGTTGCGGCAGGCACCGCCTTATTCCTCTCGTCCTGGGCCGCTGCCAACGCCGGCGTGACTTTCGATAGCGTGAAGAACAAGGGCTTCGTCCAATGCGGCGTCTCGACCGGCGTCGCGGGCTTCTCCGTGAACGACAGCAAGGGCGGATGGATCGGACTGGACGTCGACCTGTGCCGCGCGCTTGCCATCACCATGTTTGGCGACGCCTCCAAAGCCAAGATCATGGCGGTCAGCGCCGTGCAACGTTTCACCGCGCTGCAGTCCGGTGAAGTCGACGTCCTGCCGCGCAACACCACCCTGTCGCTCACGCGCGACACCACCCTGGGCCTGATCGGCGTCGGCGTGAACTACTACGACAGCCAGGGCATCATGGTGAACAAGTCCCTGAACGTGAAGAGCGCCAAGGAACTGGACGGCGCGACGGTGTGCGTGCAGCCGGGCACGACCACCGAGTTGAACCTGTCGGACTGGTTCCGTTCGCAGAACATCGTGTTCAAGCCGGTTGTCGTGGAACGCCTGGACGAGATCATCCGCGCCTTCGCGGTGGGTCGCTGCGATGCGTTCACCGGCGACAAGTCCCAGCTGGCCGCGGCCCGCACCAACCTGGAGAACCCGGAAAAGTACGACATCCTGCCCGAGAACTTCTCGAAGGAGCCGTTGGGCCCCATGGTGCGCCAGGGCGACGAGCAATGGTTCAACGTGGTCCGCTGGACGATGTTCGCCATGCTGGAAGCCGAGGAATACGGCATCACGTCGAAGAACGTGGACGAGATGCTCAAAAGCACCAACCCCAACGTGCAGCGCCTGCTGGGCGTGACCCCGGGCATGGGCAAGAACCTGGGCGTGGACGACAAGTGGGCCTACAACATCATCAAACACATCGGCAACTACGGCGAGAGCTTTGAAAAGAACCTGGGCCCGAGCAGCCCGCTGAAGCTGTCGCGCGGCCTGAACGCGTCGTATCGCGACGGTGGCCTGATGTACGGCTGGCCGGTGCGCTAAGCGCGGCCTGAAGGCCTGAAACGGGGGCCTGAACGGCCGGCGGTCGCCCTGCGCGACCGCCGGCCGTTTGCATTGGGCGGGCCTGTTTTGGGAATCGTTACACTGGCGTCTGACCCCTGCGACATTCCTGCTCGCGCCTTCACCGCCCTGATGACGACAACCTCCCCTTCCACCCAGTTCCTCCCTGCCGGCTTCGTTCCCACCGAGGAACAGAAAAGGATCCAGGCCTCGCGGAACCGGACCAGCCTTGTGATCGCCAACGCGGGGGCCGCCAAGACGACGACCCTGGCCTTGCGCATCGGCGAAGCGCTGGCCAGGGGGTTGCCGCCCGAAGACATCCTTGCCCTGACCTTCACCGACGAAGCCCGGCAGGTGCTGCAAGCGCGCCTGACGGAAGTCGGCATCGCCTACAACACGGCCAAGCGGGTCAACGTGCAAACCGTTGAAGATTTCTCGCGCCGCGTCCTGTCCGGCATCGAGGACGGCAAGCCTGAACCGTTGCCCTCCACGCGCCAACAGCAAGACTATGCGCTGTCCGTGCTGGAGAACGTGGCGAACAACCATCCGCAGTACGTCGACCTGCTGGATATCCGCACCCACAACACAGCCGTCAGCCAGTTCCTGGACAACCTGCTGAAGCTCAAAGCCACGATGACGCTCGCGCCGGACGGCGGCGACGATCCCATCTACGCGGCAGAAACCTTGAGGCTGCCGCTGACGGACTACCTGTGGGCCGTCGAATACGAGAAGCAGCGCGTGGACGTGTTCGGCTATGTCGACGCCCGCGGCTTTTTCGACGCGACTTATGACCTGGCCTGCCGGCTGCGGTCCAACCCGGATTCTCGTCTTGATCTGCCTCGCTACAAGCTGGTGGTGTGCGACGAATTGCATGACATGAACGAAGCCTCGTTCTGCATTGTTGAAGCCCTGGTCAGCATCGACACCACCTACTTCGTCGGCGTGGGCGACAAGGACCAGGTCATCTATTCCCATTTGGGCGCCGACGAAGCGTTTCTGCAATATCGCATCGCATCCAGCTTTGCGGACTGCGCCAGCTTTCCGTTGACGATGACCTACCGCCATGGGCCGCATCTGGCCTACGCCATGGAAGCGTTCAAACAGAAACCCGTCGACTCGAATCTGCCTGTCCGCACGGATATCCACGAACGGACGTACGCCGGCACGCCGGGCGCCTGCGGCGCCGAAGTCGTCAAAGCGGTTATTCAATGGAAGCAGGATGGCGAGAAACTGGAAAACTGCTGCATCCTGTTCCGCGATGCCCACCAGTCCATCGAAATAGAAAACGCGCTGATGAACGCCGGCGTGCAATACCGCACGCTGACGATGGACAGCTACTTGTTGCGCGAAGAGATCCTGTTCCTGCGCGGCATGATCGCCATTGCGCTGGACGACTTCCATCACGTCGCGTCTCCGAAGACGCGCGAGGCCATCGTGGAAGCGCTGGCCACGTTCGCGGAAGTCCCGCTGGAACCGGACGAACTCCGCGAAGCCAAAGCCACCCTGGCCAAGGAACCGTCGGCGCTGAAGCATTTCTTCGACGGCCAGATCCAGCGCGTAGGCAGCCTCTCGGCCCGTACCCGCATCGCGGATGCCGTGTCATACCTGCGCGGCCTGCCCGCCGACTCGCTGGCTCACGCCGCGCTGGAGAAAGTCTGCGACATCATGGACATGGAGAAATTGGCCAAACGCCTCTACATCCATCCCTACGAAGCATCGGTCGTGACCAAGTCGGTCAACGGGTTCATCACCACCGCCCGGGATTCCGCAAAGACGCTGAATCAATTCTCCGAATGGATCGGCGCGGCCGAAGCCTTTGCCGGTGGACGTCCCGGGAAAAACGCGGTCTTGATGGACTGCATCGTGAATGTGAAAGGCAAGGAATTCGAACACGTCGTCCTGCCGTTCCTGGACGCAGGCGAATTTCCGAATCCGCTGCGGGAATCAGGGGAAGAAGAGAATCTGTTCTACGTGGCGGCGACACGGACGAAAACGCGATTGACGCTCGTTTCGTCGGAAGAGGTTGCGCGGCGGAGCGTGTTTATCGAACGGATGCAGCTGGCGGCGATTCAGAAGCGGGCGGACACCGCTGTGCGTCGAAATACGGCGGCCCCTGCGCAGGCGGTTGGACACCGGGATCTTCGGGTCGCGTATGAGAATAAGGATGTGGTGAAGGCGCTGGGAGCACAGTGGGATAAGACCAGGAAGGTCTGGTATGTGCCCGCCAACCTGGACCCGGAGCCCTTCAGGCAGTGGTTCGCAGATTGATCATCAGGGACTGATGCGGTGGGCCAGTATGTGTCTGCCGCTATCGGTGGAAAAAGCCACGAGGTTTCTGTCAGTGACGCCAGGGATCGATCACGTTGATTCCGCAGTCGATAAAGTCTTTGACGTTACGTGTCGCCAGGCTCGCTCCCCGCGATCGAGCAATGGCTGCGATCATTGCGTCAAACTGGCTGACGGGTCTTCCTGCCGCTCGGCGCTCGGCGGCAATTTCCGCATACGCATCGGCGGCATCACCATCAAAGCTAAGTACCTGACCCACCATATCTGACGCAAAGATCGCCAGCACGGCTTGCAGAAGCAAGCCCCTGCGCTGCCCTTCAGGCAACAACCGGACGCCATAGAGCAATTCGCCCCGCGTGATGGTCGTGGTGAACAGCGCCGCTCGCGGCTGCGTCTCAAGCCAATTGATGACGCGGGTCTCGGGCGCTGGCCGCAAAATTTCTGAAATGACGTTGGTATCCAGGATGATCATGCCAGCTCCGGCGGCGTGCGTATGGGGTCACGCGCCGGAAGATCCAGCTCCAGGCCCCCCAACGGCGCAACGCGTGCACGGATCGCCCCGACGAGCGAAAGGCCACGGGGAGGTTCTGTAGAAAGGGCCGCCCGCAGGATGTCACGAGCCTCGTCTTCCATCGAACGCCCGTGCTGCGCCGCCTGGACTCGCAGGCGAGCCTTGAGCTGGTCATCAATATTGCGGATGGTCATGGTCGCCATGGGAAGCCTCCATTAGTCAATGACTGCATTTTAATCATTGCTGGATGGGGCCGCAACGCGCTGCGGTCCTGCCCGTTTATCATTGCAGGGTAGCGAGCAACGCCGAATGCGTTACTCTCCCCCTCCCCAATCATTCCCCGCAAGGAGCCCCCATGGCACAAGCCTCCGCCCGTCACATCCTCGTTTCCACCGAAGACAAGTGCAACGAACTCAAGACCGCCATTGAAAACGGCGCTGACTTCGCACAAGTCGCCAAGGAAAACTCCAGCTGCCCGTCGAGCCGTGACGGTGGCAACCTGGGTACCTTCGGCCCGGGCCAGATGGTCAAGGAATTCGACACCGTCGTGTTCAGCGCCCCGGTTGGCGTGGTCCAGGGCCCGGTGAAGACCCAGTTCGGTTATCACCTGGTTGAAGTGACCAGCCGCAAGGACTAAGTCCCGCTGCTGCACACGAAAAGGCCGCCGCCAGGGGAAACCCGGCGGCGGCCTTTTTTGGGTCAATCAGGGCCGGACCCGCCCCGTCATTCCTTCCCCGTCATCACCATGTGCGCCAGGGCGTCCGCATTCAGCCCGGCCACGTCGCGTTCGATGACTTTCACGCCGCTCTTCAGGATCGCCACGCGGTCCGCCAGCGCCACCACGTCGGCCATGTTGTGGCTGATCAGGATCACAGTGCGCCCTTCTTCGCGCAGCTTGCGCACCAGGTTCAGCACCAGCGCCGTTTCCTTGACGCCCAGCGCCGCGGTCGGTTCGTCCATGATGACGACGCGCGCGTCCCAGCGCAGCGCACGGGCGATGGCGACGGCCTGGCGTTGGCCACCCGACATGCGTTCGACCGGGCGGTCCATGTCTTCGATGGGCACGGACAGGCGTTGCAAATAGCCGCGCGCATCCAATGCCATGCGGCGCTTGTCCAGGACGCCGAGCGGCCCCACCCGACGCACCAGTTCGGCGCCCATGAAGACGTTTTCCCAAATGGACAGACGCGGCGCCAGCGCCAGGTCCTGATAGATCGTCGCGATGCCTTGCACCAGCGCGTCGTGAGGGGACCCGAACACGACTTTCTGGCCATTCAGGCTCAGTTCGCCGCCCGTGGGTGCTTGCGCGCCGGAGATGATGCGGATCAGCGTGGACTTGCCCGCGCCGTTGTCGCCGCAGATGGCCATGACGCGGCCTTCGGGCACGTCCAGATCGACGCCCTTCAAGGCCTCGACCGCCCCATAGGACTTGCGGATCTGGCGTAGCGACAACGCGGCGGTCATGGTGGTCACGGCGGTCACGACAATTACTTGGCTGCGGGTTGCAGGAATTTCTGGACGTTGGTGGCGTCCACCAGCACCGAATCCATGAACAGGTACGGGCCGGCGGCGACCTTGTCTTTGGGCTCCTTCTTCACCACGATGCGGTCGATGGCGTCGATGGCGCTTGTGCCCAGCTGTTCGAACGGGATCATCATGGTGGCGGTGATCAGGCTGTCGGGATCGGCGATGCGGCGGTAGGTTTCCGGGCCGCCGTCGACCGACACCAAGGTGATGTCGCCCTTTTTCATGCCCTGGGATTGCAGCAGGTCGTCGATGACGTAGGCCTGGCCGTCGAACGAGGCCCAGACGCCTTTGAACTGGCCTTGATGGCGCAGGAACAGGGCTTGCATGCCGTTGCGCACGTCGTCGCGCCAGCTTTGCGTGCGGGCCATGCTGAACTTGGCCAGGTCTTTGACGGCGGTGTTTTCCGTCAGGACGGCGTCCAGCATCTTGCCGCGGATGCGCGTGCCGGAGTTGCCGTCGAAGCGGGCGGACAGGATATTGCCCTGGTAGCCCATCTTGCCCAGCAGATACAGCACCGACTGCGCGCCGGTTGCGTATTCGTTGACTTCGACGTCGAACAGCATGTGCGGGCTGGCGCCGGACATCACGCCCACGACGGGGATGCCTTTCTCTTTGGCGGCTTGCAATTGGGCATCGGTTTCCACCGGTTTGCCCATGGCAATGACAATGGCGTCGACCTTCTTGTTGACCAGGGTGTCCAGCTGTTCGGCCAGTTTGGGCAGCGAGCCTTCGGCGTTCAGTTGCGTGACGGTCCAGCCTTTGGCGCGGGCAGCCTCGGCGGCGGCATTGGCCACGCGGGCGTGCGTTTCGGACGACATCTGGAAGGCGACGATGCCAACGTCAAAGGCGTAGGCAGCGCTGGCCACCAGCGATTGCAGGGCGAACGCGCTGGCCAGCAGCGTGCGCTTCAAGGTTTTGGTCATGGTGTTTTCCCCTTCGGATCAGAATTTGAAGGCCGCTTTCTTCAGCACGGCCGATGACACCGCGACGGACGCGATCATGATGAAGCCCAGCACGATGTCCTGCACGTAGTACGGCGCGCCCATCAGGACCAGGCCATTGCCCAGCACTTTCAGGATCAGGGCGGCGACGAGCGTGCCGGGGATGTTGGCATGGCCAGGGTTGAACATGGTCATGCCCAGCAACACGGCGGCGATCGCATACAGGAAGTAGTCGCCGGCCATGTTGGGCGCGGCGGACGACAGGCTGGAGGTCAGCAGCACGGCGGCCAGGCCCGCGCAAAGGCCGGACAGCGCCAGGCCAATGCTTTTCATGGCCCGGATGTTGATGCCGGCGAGCCGCGCGGATTCGCCCGCTTCGCCGGTGGCCGTCATGCGGGCGCCGGTGCGGGTCCACTTGATCAGGAAATAGGCCACCAGCACCGCGCCCAGCATCCACAACACCAGCGCAGGAACGCCGAAGGGCTTGGCGCGCGCCAAGTCTGTGAAGGTGGCGGGCCAACGGCCGACGTAGGACACGCCGTCGGTCAGCATGAAGGCGAAGCCGCGCGCCATGGCGGCCATGCCCAGGGTGGCGATCAAGGACGGGACGCGCAGGCGGGTGACGGCGATGCCGTTGACCAGGCCGCAAAGCAGGCCGACGCCCAGGCCCGCCGCGATGGCGATCAACACCGGCTGACCCGTGTGCACCAGGGCGCCCGTGACGACGGCCGCAAGACTGGCGACGTCAGCCACCGACAGGTCCAGTTCGGCGGTCACCAGCGCCAGCGTGAAGCCGATGGCGATGATGGCCAGGAAGCTGGTTTCCTTGGCGATGTTCAACAGATTGTTCGGTGCCGCGAAATTCGGGGCGGCGATTGCGAAGAAGCCCACCAGGACCAATCCCGCGATTGCCGTGCCGTACTTTTCCAGGATGCCGCGCATCGACTCAACCCTTGCTGCGTTGGTATTCGTTGTAGTGCAAGGGTTATCCACCGCCTGCCGGGCGTTCGCGCCCTGATGGCGTAGGAGTTTATACCCGGGCGGTGCGCCACCGGGCCGTCAGCCCGCGCCAGCGCACCTAGGGTTTCTACGGCAACCGCATTCCGGCCAGGGCGTGCGACACCGGCGTCAGCGCCGCTTCCGCTGCGCGGAACTGGGCGTATAGCTGGCGATAAACGGCGCTGCGGTCGGCCTGGGGTTCGTAGCGGTGCGCGGTGCGGACCAGCGCGTCCTGCGCCTGGGCGAAGCTGCCGTAGCGCCCCAGCGCCGTCCAGCCGGCCACGGCCGCGCCGACGACACCGGGTTGTTCCGCTTGGCCGACGACGACAGCGCGTTTGCAGATGTCGGCCTTGACCTGGCACCACTGCGGACTGGACGCCGCACCGCCGCCAAAGCGGATTTCTCCAACCGGCGCGCCCAGGGCGGCCTCGGCGCGCTCCAGGACGGTGCGGTTCAGGAAAGCCACGCCCTCCAGCACAGCCCACGCCAGGTCGCCCGCGCCATGCCGCCGGTTCAGGCCAAGGAACGCCCCACGCAGGTGCGGATCCCAGTACGGGACACGCTCGCCCTGCAGGTATGGCAGGAACAAGGCGGGCTGCGGGTCGCGGGGTGCGTTCAACAAGGCATCCATGGCGGTGCCCACGCCCGCCATGCCCTCGGCGCCCAGACGGCCCAGCAGCGGCAGCAGCCAGGCCACCGTGTCCGCGCCGTTCTGGCCGGGGCCGCCGATCTGGTGGCGGCCGTTGCCCCAGTCCACGGTCATCAGGCCCTGGGCCTGCACGGGTTCGGCGCCGACCGCGCCAAAGACTTCAGTCGTGCCCGAAATGTTGTAGGCGTAGCCCGCCCGCAAGGCGCCCAAGCCGGCCACTGCGGCCCAGGTGTCGTTCGCGCAAGCGACGACGCTGCGGCCCGCCAGACGGGCCAGTGCGCCCGGCAGGCCGTCTTGCACGGGGCCGACGATATCCAGGGGGCTCAGCAAGGGGGGCACCCAGGCGGGATCGGCGCCCAGGGCCGTCAGCAGATCGGGCCCTGCCGTGTGCCCCCGGGCCGCGGCAGCCAGGCGCGCCATCGAGACGGTATCGCTGGCCGCCCTGCCCGTCAGGCGGAAGTTCAGGTAGTCCTTGGGTTCCAGCACGGCGTGTACCCGCGCCGCATGCTGCGGCTCGGCGCGCAGCAGCCACGCCAGGCGCGCCCACGGGTGGAAGGCGTTGATCTGCTGGCTTTCGGGATGACCAGACGGCATGGCCGCCAACCATTCGGCCACGTTGGCGGCCGCGCGCGTATCGCGCCAGGTGATGGCGGGGCGGATAGCGGCGCCTTGCGCGTCGACGAAGACCTGTGTCCGCGTGACGCCGCAGATGGCAATCGCCTGCACGGCGTCGAAGGCAGCGCCGGCCTGGGCGGCCAAGGCGTCGGACAGCGATTGCAGGCCGCGCCACCAGGCGTCGGCATCGATATCGTCCCAACCCGGTCGCGGCCCCGCACCGGCAGGGCTGTCGATGGCGCAGGAATGGGCAATGCCGCCGCGTTCGTCCACGAGCGCCGCGCGAAAACGGGTACCGCCCAGGTCCACCGCCAGGACGTATCCCCTGCGGGGCGTTTGAGGGGAAGACGGGAGGGAAATCGTGCTGTCGGACATAGCGGCCGATTGTATTTCAGCCTGCTGTTCCAAAGTCGCCCGCATCAAGTATTCTCGGCAGACGCCACCCGGCGTGTTGCAAGTTGCCCAAGCGTTACCCCTTCAACAAGAACGGAGACGACGATGAGCGGTTACTTTGTACTGAAGCGCAGCGGGACGCAGTTCATGTTCAATCTGCACGCGGGTAATCACGAGGTGATCCTGACCAGCGAGCCATACACGACCAAGGCCTCGGCCGAAGGCGGCATTGCCGCGGTGCAGAAATATTCGTCCGACGAGGCGCGCTACATGCGCAAGACGGCGAAAGACGGCTCGCACTACTTCACGCTGGTGGCGGCGAACGGCGAATCAGTCGGGCGCAGCGAAATGTATTCGACGGCCCAGGCGCGGGACAAAGGCATCGAGTCCGTCAAGACGAACGGCCCCAAGTCGCCGACCAAAGACCAGACCTGACGGCGTTTTCGATCACGGCCGCCGCCCGCCATGGGCGGCGGCTTTCTATCGGGCGGCGACAACGCCTGACGCTCACGTTGCGCCGCAGCACCGTAAAGCCTATCAGTTGATAATTTCTGTTCAGGTGACAAGGCCAGGACCGTGCGACAGAATGGGCCGCACCCGGAGGAGACAGCCGGGGCCCATAAGAAAACACGAATCGTCCAAGGCCCATGAAGAAACGCAAAAACAATGTGATCATCACCTGCGCCATTACCGGCTCGGTGCACACGCCGTCGATGTCGCCGTACCTGCCGGTGACGCCCGACCAGATCGCGCAGTCGGCGCTGGAGGCGGCCGAGGCCGGCGCGGCAATCGTGCATCTGCATGCACGTGATCCCCAGACCGGCAGGCCCACCCAGGACCCTGCGCTGTACGCGCAGTTCCTGCCGCGCATCAAGGCCGCCAGCGATGTGGTCATCAACATCACCACCGGCGGTTCGCCCGTGCTGCCGGTCAGCGAACGCATGCTGCCCGCCACCACGTTCAAGCCCGAAGTGGCGTCGTTGAACATGGGGTCGATGAACTTCGGCATGTATGAATTGCTGGAACGCTTCAAGGAATTCAAGCACGACTGGGAACGCCCGTATCTGGAAGGCAGCAACGACCTGATCTTCAAGAACACGTTCAAGGACATCGAGCACATCCTGACGGCTTGCAGCGACAACGGCACCCGCTTCGAGATCGAGTGCTACGACATCGGCCACCTGTACACGGCGGCGCACTTCGTGGACAAGGGCCTGCTGAAGCCGCCCTTCCTGATCCAGTCCGTCTTCGGCATCCGCGGCGGCATCGGCACGCACCCCGAAGACGTGATGATGATGCGCCGCACGGCCGACCGCCTGTTCGGCGACGACTACCGGTGGTCGGTGCTGGCCGCCGGACGCAAACAGACGCCGCTGGCCACTCAAGCCGCGACGATGGGCGGCTATGTGCGCGTGGGCCTGGAGGATTCGTTGTGGGACGGGCCGGGCGAACTGGCGCATTCAAACGCGGATCAGGTGCGGCGCATCCGCCGCATTCTTGAAGACCTGTCGCTGACCATCGCCACGCCGGACGACGCGCGCGAGATCCTGCAACTGAAAGGCCGGGACAACGTCGCGTTCTGACGCGGTGCCGGAACCACACCAAAACCCTCGCGGGGAGACACATCATGAAGAAGACCTTGAACGCGGCCGTGGCCGCCGCATTGCTGAGCCTGGGTGGCGCCGCCAGCGCCGATGACGGCGTGATCCGCATCGGTTTCATCACCGACATGTCGGGCCTGTCGGCGGATGCCGATGGCCCCGGAGGCGCCGAGGCCATCAAGATGGCGGTGGCCGACATGGGCGGCGCCGTGGCGGGCAAGAAGATCGAAGTGCTGGTGGCCGACCACCAGAACCGCGCCGACATCGCCTCGTCCCGCGCCCGGGAATGGCTGGACCAGAAAGGCGTCGACATGCTGATCGCTGGCGCCAACTCCGCGGCCGCGCTTGCGATGGCGAAGGTGGCCGAAGAGAAGAAGACGCCGTTCTTCGTGGTCAGCGCCGGCGCGTCAGAACTGACCAATGCACAATGCACGCCCTACACGGTGCATTACGTTTACGACACGGTGTCGCTGTCGCGCGGCACGGCCCGCGCGATGCTGAAGGAAGGCAACAAGGACTGGTTCTTCCTGACGGTGGACCACGCCTTCGGCCACGCGCTGGAGCGCGATGCGTCGGCAGTCGTGCAGGCCGATGGCGGCCAGGTGAAGGGCCGCGTGCGGCACCCGTTGAACTCGGCGGATTTCTCGTCGTTCATCCTGCAGGCGCAGGCATCCGGCGCGACCGTGCTGGGGCTGGCCAATTCGGCCAACGACACCAGCAACGCAGTCAAGGCTGCGGCGGAATTCGGCCTGACGCCCAGGATGAAGATCGCCGGCCTGCTGGTGCTGATCACCGATATCCACGCGTTGGGCCTGGCCGCGGCGCAAGACATGTACCTGACCACGGCGTGGTACTGGGACCAGGACGACGCGTCGCGCAAATGGGCCGCGCGCTTTGAAGAACGCATGAAGAAGAAGCCATCCATGCTGCAGGCGGGCGACTACTCCGTGACGACCACCTACCTGAAGGCGGTGCAGGCCACCGGCACCACCGATGGCGACACGATCATGAAATGGCTGAAAGCCAACCCCGTGAACGACTTCTTCGCCAAGGACGCCCACATCCGCGCCGATGGCCTGATGGTGCACGACATGTACCTGATGCAGGTGAAGAAGCCGTCTGAATCCAAGGGTCCGTGGGACTACTACAAGCTGATCGCGCAGATTCCCGGCGACCAGATCTACACGTCGCCGCAGGCGTCCACCTGCCGCCTGATGAAACCCTGATCCAATCGCATCCCGGGAAAACCTCATGAACCAGCAAGACCTTACCGCCCTGCCGGTGGACCTGAGCGGCCGCCGCGTCATCATCACCGCCGGTGCGGCGGGCATCGGCGCGGCCCTGGCCGACGCCTTCGCCGACCGCGGTGCCCGCGTCCACCTGTGCGACGTGGACAAGGCCGCCCTGGCGGCCAGCCGCCACGCCTGCGACCACGCCGACGTCAGCCGCCGCGAAGACATCGACCGCTACATGGAGACCGCGCTGGCGCATCTGGGCGGGCTGGACGTGCTGGTGAACAACGCCGGCATCGCCGGCCCCACGGCCAGCATTACCGATATCCAGCCCGACGACCTGAGCGCCACGCTGGACATCAACCTGGCCTCGCAATTCCATACCGTGCGCCACGCGGTGCCCGCGCTACGCCAGGCGGGCGGCGGCACCATTATCAACATCAGTTCGGTAGCCGGCCGCATGGGCATCCCGATGCGCACGCCGTATACCGCGACCAAATGGGGCGTGGTCGGGCTGACACGGTCGCTGGCGGTGGAGCTGGGCGGATATGGCATCCGCGTGAACGCCCTGCTGCCGGGGCTGGTGGCGGGCCCGCGCATCGACCGCGTGATCGCCGCCCGCGCCCGCAACATGGGGCTGACGGTGGAAGAGGAAACCAAGCTGGAGCTGGCCGGCGTCAGCCTGCACCAGTTCGTGCGCGCCGCCGACATTGCAAACATGGCGCTGTTCCTGGCCAGCCCTTACGGTGCAATGATCAGCGGGCAGGCCATCAGCATCGACGGCGACCTGCAGTCCTTGCCATGGCAACCGCCAGCCGACTGATGCGCTAGCCGATCAGCTGGATCGTGTCCGCATAGACACCCGTGCGGCGCGCCTGGGCCGTGGCATGCAGCGCCCCCAGGAGCCGCTCGGTCAGCTCCTGGTTCTGCCCATCCTTGCGGGTGATCAGCACGAACTCGAACCACTGTCGCGACGCCAGCGGCAGCGCCACCAGGTCGGGGTAGACAGACGCGATGTCGGATGCCGAAAGCGCGTTGACCAGGCTGATGCCCTTCACGGCCCGGACGGTGCCCGGCACCAGCGTCATGTGCGCCTGCATGCCGAATTCCAACTGCGTCGAATCGCCGGTGTCGCCTTGCGCCACCACGTAGTCGGACCATAGCGGCTTGACGAACGTGTCAGGCGCGATATCCGCCACCGCCACCACGCCGCGCCCGGCCAGCGGATGGTCGCGATGGGCGATGGCCATGACGTCGGTGCGCAGGAATGGCGTGAAGTTCAGGCGCGGGCTATCGCCCCCGACCGCGCCCAGGCCGAAATCCGCGCGCATGGTCTCTACCGCGCTGATCAGTTGCACTGACGATTCCACGTCGACCGAAAACGGCCGCGTCCCGTGCTCGTCCAGGTAGCGCTTTACCGCTTCGGGCGCATAGCAGAGCGCCAGCGCCGGCGACGACGCGATGCGCAAGCCACGGCCGCCGAACTGCTCGATGCTGTGCAGGGCTTCGTCGATGCGCACCAGTTCGTCCAGCACGAACTTGGCTTCGGTGTACAGGTACTGGCCTGCCTCGGTGGGCCGCAGGGTCTTGTGCGAACGGTCGAACAGCTGCACGCCCGTAGCGCTTTCCAGGCGCGACACCCCGTGGCTGATCGCCGGCTGCGTCAGGTTCATCACCTGCGCCGCCTGGCGCGTCGATCCGGTCATGACGACCGTATAGAAGATCCGCAGATCGTGGATGTTGAAGTTGCGCTTCATGCCCCTGAGCCCTCTCCATGGAAGAAGCGGCCGGCTTTGCGCCAGTCGCTCTCCGGAGCCTGATTCTAGGCCCTGCGCGCGGATGTGCCTATTGCGCCACGCGCTGTATTTCCGGCGACTCCCACTTGCCTTCCAGCATGGCCGGCTTCGGCCAGTAGTACCGCATCGTCACCATGAATGGGCCTTCCGGCGCGGGCAGCCAGTTGGATTCCTTGCCCTTGCCAGGGGATTTCGCCTGGATGTAGAGCGTCAGCCCGCCGTCCGCGTCCTTCTTCAAAGACGGCAGCATGGACGAATTGATCAGGTAGCGATTGATGGGGTTAGGCGCCAGCAACTGCTCGGGCAGCCGGTACATGGTCATGGACCAGAAGGCGTTGACGGGCGGCAGGCTGCGCGGCGCGAAGCGCAGCGTGTAGGCGTATTTACCGTCCAGCTCCTGGCCGCGGCTGTCCTTTTCCAGCACCGGATACAGCGCTTCCTCGCGGCTGTTGGTGCCAATGCCGACCTGCGTGCCGGTGGCGCGCGACAGATAGTCGTTCTTCAGCGTATTACGGTCGCCGAATAGCGTGTCGGTCTTGCCGGCCAGCGCCGCGCGGTTCTTGTCGATGTCGTTCTGCGCCGTGTGCATGCCTTCCTGCAACGCGCGTCGCAACGCGGGGTTCATGCCCTCGGTCTTGAAGGGCTGCCCCGGTTTCAAGCCGATGCTGGCGAAACGGTCGCGCAGCCATTTCTCGGTCGGGTGGGTGGGCGCAAATTGCAGCAGGAATGCTAGCTGGTTGTAGAACTCCAGCGACGAGCGCATTTCCCCTGCCGGCACCGGCGCAATCCAGTCCACCGCTGGCGGCGCGGGCGGCGCAGGACGCTTGGCGAAGGCCGACAGGGGCTGGATCTTGTAGCGTGCCTGGATGCGCTTGACGTTTTCAAGGTCCGAGGCGTTGAACAGCTGGGTGCGGCCCACCATGTTGACCAGTTCGGTTTCCGACTTGATCACCTTGGTGATGCCCTTGGGCACGCTGCCCTTCCATCGCGGGCCGGCGATCAGGTAGTTGCCGCCGCCGTTGCCTGTGGTGCGGCTGCCGATATAGGCGAAGTTATACGTGTACAGGTCCATCAATTGCAGGACGAAGTAACGGCGCTTTTCCATGGGAGGCACGGAAATGACGACGGGTTCGGCGCGCAAGTCCAGGATGGCGAAGGAATACGGCGTGTCGGCGTTGGGGGTGAGGAATGCGGTGTCTTCGGGCGTGAAGGCGCGAGCGATGTGGGTGACCGTGTTGGGTGGCCCCTTGTACTGCGGGTTGCTCTTGTCGATGCTGAACGCGTACATGGCCTGGTAGCTGGCAACCATGGGCGTGCCGTACAGATAGGCCTCGCGGGCGATGCTGCGCGCCTGCTGCCCGGTGACACCGTGGATGCCCACCGATTGCGACCCCGTCGCCTCGTCTGGCGATGTGAAGCTGCAGCCGGCCAGGCCGCCCGCCAGCAGCGCCGCGATGCACCATCGCGCCGGCTTGCCGCGCAGGACGGTGGAAAATCCAGTGCTACTCTGGCGGTCGCGCATGGTTGGCTCCAACACATGGGTGATGTTGGCAACGCCCTGATGGCGGCAGCGTCGCGGGCTAAGCAGGAAATCCGGAAGTGATTCTGGCATATTTCCCGGTGATCAAAAAGAACCGGTGCGGCAAGTTCAGCACCCATTCGCACAGGAGCAACATAACAGGCATGGACACGCGGAATGGAAATACGGACGACGAGAACGAATCGGGCGCAAATCTGCGAGCATCGTCGTACTACGTGCTGCAGGCCTCGCACCGCTGCGCCCACTGCGGAGCATCTACGCCCGTGTTCGCGCTGGCGGTACCGCCCGACCACGAAAGCACGGAAGGCGACATTGAGCGGGATGAGGACGGTGACAGCACCGGGCTAGACGCCGGCGCCTTCCACGAATGGCTGTTCAGCCCGGCGCAATGGCAGCGCATCGAGGGGCCGGCGCTGCTGTCGCAAGTCGGAATCCTGTCGGCGCCGGTCGTGCGCACCTTGCACGCACTGGCCCCCACCGTGCGGCAGAACCCCGACCGCAATGGCGAATGGACGAACTTCTGCGAACATTGCGGCAGCGCCGTGTGGGAAGGCGCGCTATACCCGACGCCAGGCCAGCCCTTCTGCCCCAAGGACGATGCGGCGGCGGCAGAGATCGCGGTGCAGGCAGTGGATGAACCGCTGGCGGCGTTTACCGCCATGTGCTGGACGGACGGCTACCGCAACAAATGGCCACTGTTCAAGCGCCTGGGCGTAGCGTGCAGCGAAGCGGAATGAACGCGGTGGAATGACGGTGGCGGATTTCGCCGCGGCCACCATCGCGCTTACGGTTCGGCAGCTTGCTGCCCCCATTCACCCGGGCTTTCCAGACGCTGCAGCGGAATCTCCACAATGGCGCTTTCCGTGGCACGCGCATCGGTGGTCAGATGCTGGATCAGGTCCACCGTGGTGGACCGCCGCGTCAGCATCAGGCAGGTGACTTCCTCTGCGACGACGCGGGTCGCATGCCAGCAACCCGGCCGCATGCAGATGCCTTGCCCTTGCGGCACGCGAAAGGCGGCAAGCGTCGCCAGGTCCGGGCTGCCGTCGGCAGCGCTTTTGGCCACCACCTGGATGATCTGGCCCGTCAGCGGCACGATGGCCTGTTGCGTCAGCAGATGCTTTTCCAGGTTGGCGATTTCCACGGACGGGCTGCGGTAGTTGACCCAAAGCAGTTCGGCGTCGCCGCCCGCCCCCGTGTTGAACACGTGCTCCTGCCAAAAATCCGTGGCCGGATTGGAAAACAGCGGCACGCCATTGCCGTCGGGCATGGGCTTGCCCAGCATCCAGCCATAACCCGAAAAGGCCTGCGGCGTCAGGTCATTGACGACCAATTGCGAGTTGCTTGTCATGCGGAACCCTGTGATGGCTTCGGAAGCGCGCTGCGTTTGGGGAATTCGGCGTCGTAATCGAAATCGCCGCGCGCGATGGCCTCCAGGATGGCCAACCGGCGATCGGCGGCGCGTTTCAGGTTGGCGGCGGTGGGCTTGACGCGGATGCGTTCAACGCAGTGCCTGCCGTCATGGAAGAAGCCGATCTCGATGGACGATTCGGACGCGGGCCTGACCCCATCGAACCCCTGGCTCATCGCCGTTCCCGTTGTGGTTGCTGATGGGCGACATGATATCGCTTCGTTACTATGGCGGCACGCCCACCCACAAAAGGATGCGCAACATGGCTACCGATCTGTCGTCGCACTATGTCTTGCTGGACGCCTCCGGCGCGGCTTCCACCGTCAACGGCGGGAAGGCGTTCTGGTCCCAGCCCCCCGAAGAACTGGACCGCTACGGCCGCGGCTGGCTGGTGTCGGAATACACCTTCGCCGCCGACTGGCCGCAATGGGAGATGCACCCTGAAGCGGACGAGGTCGTGCGCCTGATGTCGGGCGCGGCCGAACTGCATCTGGAATGGCCGACGGGCATCCAGGCGGTGAAAATGCTGGGCGGCGACGCCTACGTGATCCCGAAAGGCGCCTGGCACACGGTGAAGGTGATCGAGCCCTGTCGCATGCTGCACATCACCATGGGCGCAGGCACGCAGCATCGGCCGCTGTAGCGGTCAACCGGGCGCGCCGGCGGTCCGCGCACGCGTGATTTCGCGGTCGTCTATGGGCCAGTGCAGCATGGCCGACAAGACGCCCAGCGCCATCGCGACCAGCCAGATCAGGTCATAGGACCGGGTGGCCTCGAACACGATGCCACCCAGCCACACGCCCAGGAACGAACCCAGCTGATGTCCGAAAAACACGAAGCCGAACAGCGTGGTGAGGTAGCGCACACCGAATACCTGCGCGATCAACCCGTTGGTCAGGGGCACCGTGCCCAGCCAGATGAAGCCCATGACGGCCGCGAAGGCATAGACGGTCCAAGTGGATAGCGGCAGCAACACGAACAGCGCGATGGCCGCGGTGCGCACCAGATAGATGCCGGCCAGCAGGTACTTGCGGCGATGGCGCGCGCCCAGGATGCCGCAGACGTACGTTCCCATTACGTTGGTCAGCGCGATGATCGCCAGCGCCCCTACCGCGTCGGACGCGCGCAGACCCTTGTCCATCAGATACGCGGGCAAATGCGTGCCGATGAACGCCAACTGGAAGCCGCAAGCCAGGAATCCCAGGTTCAACAACCAGAATCCAGGCTGGGCGAACGCTTCGCGGATGGATGCGCGCATGGACAGATCGGCATCCGGCGCGTCCGGCTCGTGCGCGGCGCGGGCCGGTTCGCGCAAGGGCCGGGCCAATGGCAGCACGATGGCGAGCAGCACCGCGAACACCAGCAAGGCGCTGACCCACCCCCAACCCCCGATTAGCGATTGCGCGGCTGGCACCATGATGAACTGGCCCAGCCCGCCCACGGCGCCCGCCACGCCAAGCGCCCAGCCCCGGCGTTCGGGCGGCACCAGCCGGCTCAGCGCGCCGAAGATGGCGGCGAACGCGGTGCCGGATAGCGCGATGCCGATGCACACGCCCGCCGTCAACAGGAAGGCGGCAGGCGTCGCCGCGTACGCCATGCCGACCAGTCCCAGCACGTAGCACACCAGCCCCCCGCCAATGACCTTGGCCGACCCGTACCGGTCGGCGATCATGCCGGTGAAGGGCTGGGCGACGCCCCAGGTCAGGTTCTGCACGGCCATCGCCATGGCGAAGGTTTCGCGGCTCCAGCCCCGGTCCATCGAAACCGGGAGCAGAAACAGCCCCTGCACGTGGCGCACGCCCAGGGCCAGGCCCATGACGATGCCGCCGGCAAGCACCAGCAGCCATAGCCGCGAGGCCTCCGGGTAAGACTTGGCAAGCGGGGACGGCATGGCGAAGCTCCTGTCTGGCGCTGCGCCCGGGATTCAATGGCGCCTGGCGTCCATTACAGAAGGGCCGGGCCCGGACTTCAACCGATTATTTTTTGTTCGCTGCATGCGCCGGGGGAATGTGACCCCCCACCTGCGCGGGCGCATGGACCGAAAACACCGAGCCTTTGCCCGGCGTGGACCGTAGCCGGATCTCAAAGCCCAGCAACCCGGTCAGCCGCCGCACGATGGCCAGCCCTAACCCCAGGCCCAGGCCCTGCCCCGCCGGCGTGTTGCCGACCCGCGTGAATTCATTGAAGACGGCGTCTTGCGCGTCGGGTGCGATGCCGACGCCCGTGTCCCACACCTGGATCAGCGCGCCCCCCTGCCGCGGGCGGGCGCACAGCAGCACGCCGCCCCGGGGCGTATACGACATCGCGTTGCTCAGCAGGTTATGCAGGATGCGGCGCAACAAGGTGGGATCGGTCTCCAGCACCAGATGCGTGGGCAGCACGGACAGACGCAAGCCTTGCGCCTGCGCCTGGGGTTCGAAATCCTGCCGCATCTCGTCGAACAGCGCGTCCAGGCTGACGGGGCGGCGTTCGATGCGCAGCAGGTGCGCGTCCATGCGGGACACGTCCAGCAAGCCGTCCAGCAGCCGGTTCAGGCTGGCCAGAACGGTTTGCTGGCGCTGCGCGACGTGCAGCACGTCCTGCGGCGTGGCGTCGCCCTGCTGGGCACGGCTGGCAAGGATGTCGGTGAACAGGCCCAGCGCATGCACGGGTTGGCGCAGGTCATGGCCGGCGGCTGCCAGGAAACGCGTCTTGGCCTGGTCGGCGGCCGCCACGCGGTCGCGTTCACGCTGCAGGTCGCCGATCAGGCCCAGGTTCTCGAACCGCAGCGACACGGTGGTCTTCAGGCTGCGGTAGGTGATGGCGCTGAAATACATGTTCACGCCCAGCAGGCAGAACGCGAATGCGGCATACACCAGATGCAGCGTGTCTGCCTGGATCAGGCAGGCCACGGTGAACGGCGCCAGCATGCCCAGCGCCGAACCCGCGTAGGCGGGCGGGTAGGCCGATAGCGACGGCACCGCACCGCTGCACATGCCGGCCAGCATCACGCAGCCGAACGCCAGCATCATGTCATCGTTCGACAGCACCGCCGCCAGGCCAGCCAGGCCCCATAGCACGCCGGACAACCACGACAGCACACAAAACGCCGAGACCCAGCCCTGCACGTCCGTTGCCGCGATCTGGCGCCGCAGGAAACGGCGGTTCACGACCACCCGCAACGCCGTCAGCAGGTACAACGCGGCAGCCCAGGCGGCCAGCAGCCAGACGGGCACGCTGGCGCGCATCACGTAGGCGACGGGGATGACGATGGCGAAGTTGGCGAACAGCACGCCGTAGGACTGCCGGTAAAGCAGGCGGGCCAATTCGGCCCGATGGGACGTGCCGGCGTCCTGGGAGGAAAGCGCAGAGGGCGGGGAGAGCGCGGCTGGGGCGATCATGCGCCTGATGAGTCCCTATAATGAAGCATCATTTTGACACAAATACTGCCCCCTTCCCGAGTAGCTTCATCCCCAAGCCTGCCCCGCTGCGCATCCTGCTTGGCCGACGACCACGGCATCATGCGCGAGGGCTTGAGGATGCTGCTTGCAGGCGTTGAGGCCCCCATCGGCGCCGTGGACGAGGCCGCCACCGGCGAACAGGTGCTGGCGCTGCTGGCGGCGCATTAACGTTTCCTGCTTTATCGTTACATTTGTCGTTTCATTGACTGCTACTGCTGGTTACAGTGCTGCCTTCCCCATTTTTGACAGGCACCTGACATGTGGCACGTCCGGCTTGGCGCATTCCTCCCCGCGGCCCCCTCCCGCGCCCTCGTGCAATGAGGGCCGCGATCAAGCCCCTGACGCTGGCGTTGGCGCTTGCCCTGCCCAGCCTGCCCGACGCGGCGCAAGCCGATTCGTGGATCGACCGGTGCACCACCAGCTACTACGGCCAAGGCTCCGACACGTACTGCCATCAGGCCTACAGTGAAGGCCTGGCCGCCGTGCTGACCGGATCGCGCGACGACGGCGCAGGCGCCTGGGGCTACATCGACAAGCAAGGCCGCATGGCCATCGCCCCGGCCTACACCGAGGCCTCGCCGTTTCAGAACGGCCTGGCCGCGGTCAGCCAGGACGGCCGGTGGGGCTATATCGACACCAAGGGCCAGTGGGTCATCAAGCCCCGCTTCGGCAGCGCGTCGGGCTTCAATGCTGAAGGCACGGCCCTGGTCGAAGAAGACGAACGCGACGTACTGATCAATCGCCAGGGCAAGGCCATCAAGACGTTCGAACTGGGCACGCGCACCTGGGGTTTCCAGCCAGGGCAGAAACTCGCGTCGATCGAAGTGCCCACGCCGCCGCGCCTGTTCAATATTGCAACGGGCAAGGCCGCCACCCTGCCGGCGGGCGTGATGACGCTGGCCGCCCCCACGGACGGCTATCTGCCCGCCCAATTGCGTGAATCCCGCTACAACGGCTGGTGGGGCCTGCTGGATGACAACGGCCGCTGGGCCGTGCCGCCGGACGTGCTGCGCTCGCAAGCGGCGCCGATCCGCGATGGCGGCGTGCTGGCCGTGCGCCGCGACGAAAAATGGGAATTCGTGGATCCGCGCGGCACGGCCTTGTCGCAGACGCGCTACCAACGCGTGGATCGGGTGGCTGACGGCCTGTGGCTGGTCACGCCCGAAAACGGCAAGCCGTCGTTGCTGGACGCCAAGCTCCAGACCGTGCACACCTTCTCGAATCCTTACGTAGGCTTTCAGGAGCGCGAGGGCTGGCGCTACCTGCCCGATGTCTCGATGACGCTGCTGATCAGTCCCGCCGGCACGCTCGAGCAGCTGGCGCTGGGCAATGGCCGTGTCGAGATCAATCAAGGGCGTGCCTGGGTTTACGGCGTGCCGGCGTCGTCAGCAGCGGCTGGTGCGGCGGATGACGCCGCCCGCGCGACCGGTCTGGCGGATGCCGCGAAGGAAGACGTCCCGGGCGAAGCCGAGGCTGCCGAGGCCGCCGACGCGGCGGGCATCGCCGTCGAAGCCGGCCCCGCCGAGGACGCCGCCATATCCGCGGCCGCCGATACCGCCGCGACCGTCATGACGGACGTCGCGACGCCCGCGCCCGCCGTGGACAGCTCGCAGGCGGCTTCCGAACCGGTTGCCGCAACCGCCGCCGCTGCGGACGCGACCATCTCCACGCTCCAGATCGACGACGACAGCCAGACGACATCCATGGCCGCGCCGGGGGTCGAAGTCCTGGTCCAGGTCTACGCCCAGGACGGCAAGCCGCTGCTGAACGCGGACGCCGTCGCGCAATTGCGCGCCTACCAGATCACCGCCTTTTCGCCTGGCAAGGCAGCCCTGCGTGGAGGGGCCGCGGCGGCCATGCCGCTGGCGCTGCTGCGAACCGATGACTATCAGCAGCCCCCGTCGATCCTGACGGCGGAAGGCAACGTGGTCTCGAACCCGGAATGGGATGCCATCGACGCCTATGACGCGACGATGCCGCTGATCGTACGCACGACCGGCGGCAAGTTCGGCGCCATCGACGGCAAGGGCGACTGGGCGGTGCCGCCCAAGTACAGCGGCATACGCAAATTCAGCGGCGCCTACACCTGGGCCCGCACGCCGGGGATGAGCCGCGACGACGCCCTGCTGATCGACGCGCGCGGCAAGACAGTGCCGATCCCCGCCGACGTCGCGGCCGACGCCACGCACCTTGACGGCGACCTGCTGCTTTACCGCGCGCCGGACGAGAACCGCGCGCGCCGCTGGGGCATCTGGAACATCCGCCTGGCCGCGCCGGCGCTGAAACCCGTCTACGAGCACATCGAGGAATTCGAAGACGACTGGACCCGCGTCCAGGACAAGGACCACTGGGGCATCGTCAACCGCGAAGGCCAGTGGGTCGTGCGTCCCACGCACGATAGCGCCTACAAGATGGAGTATCTGGGCAACGGCTTCACGCTGGTGGACGACCCCGACGCCAAGGACACCGCCAACCGCTACGCGCAGAGCCCCTACCGTCTGATCAACCTTCGCACCGGCAAGGCCAGCGACACGATCTACGGCAAGCCCGACAAGATCAAGGACGGACGCTATGTCGGTGAACTGGCTGACGGCAGCGCCGTGCTGTTCGACGCGCAGGGCCGCGCCACCCGCCTCTCGGAGGGCAAGCCGGAAAGCCGGGACCAGTACGGCGACTGGATCATCATGCGCAACGACGAACGCGAAGGCGCGATCGACGCCCGGGGCAATTTCGCCGTTCCCGCGCTGTATGGCGAATTCAATCCGTTCTTCGTGCAGCCCGAAGGCCTGGCGCGCGTCAATCTGGGTACGGGTTACCGCGTGATCGACCAACATGGCAAGACGGTGCTGGAAAAACGCGGGGACGGCTTCCCGCTGGCGTCGATGCAGCGCCTGCTGTTCACCGACGCGTCGGAATCCAGCACCATCATGACCGACCTGCAAGGCCGGGAAATCACGCGTTTCGCAGGACGCTATTCCGTGGAGTACAGCCGCGCCAGCGAAGGCGTCGCGCCCTACAGCGACGAAAGCGGCCGCTCGGGCTTCGTGAACGCGGACGGCAAGCGCGTCGTCGGCACGCACTTCAGCGAACTGGGCCCGATGAAAGATGGCCTGGCACGCGCACGCCGCCTGGAGCGCACCGGCAAGTTGTATGGCTTCATCGATTTGAGCGGGCGCTACGCGATTGCGCCAGCCTTCACGTGGGCCGACGATTTCCATGACGGGCGTGCGATGGTCCGCCGCGACGGGCTGGTCGAATTCATCGACACCCGCGGCAAGATGGCCGCCCTGTTCGGCGTGCTGTGCGACAAAGTGGTGATCTTTGACGCGGAGGAAAACCTCACGTGGCCGCACGAGGCGCTGACCTGCCCCGAAGCCACGCAAGTGCCTCCCCCTGCCCTCGACAACGCCAAAGCAGAATAACCATGACGTCACGCGTGATCCGCACCACCCGACTCGCCTGCGCCATTGCCGCGCTGGGCGCATCCCTGTCCGCGCATGCGCAAAGCGGCCATCAATATTGCCTGGAAGAAGGCAGCTACCGTACCGATGCCTACGCCGACGACATCACCAGCAGCAGTCCCTTCAGCAACGGCTGCATCCGCGCGCTGTCGGATGGTCGTGCCGCGGTGCTGCTGCCCTCGGCCCTGGAGAACATCAACCGCGTGCCCATGGACCAGTCGCTGCGTCGCCACGCCTGGGGCTTTCTGGACCAGAACGGCCGGCTGGCGATCCGCCCGCTGTTCGAGGATGTGCGCGATTTCCGCCACGGTCTGGCCGCCGTCCAATGGCAGGGAAAATGGGGCTTTATCGACACGCGGGGCCGGATGGCCGTGCCGCCGCGTTATGACAGCGTCCAGGACTACGCCGAGATCGGCCTGGCGGTGGCCACGCTGGACGGGCGCCAGCAATTGATCGACCGCCAGGGCGAGCCGGTGGGCGAACCGCTGGACGCCGGCATTCAGAACCTGTTCCTGGCCGACGGCGTGCCGGCGCGCGCCGCCGTGCAATACAAGCAGGAATACCGCGGCGTCAATGGCGAGCGCCGTTTCGCCAAGCCCGGCATCACCGTCACGCAGACCTATGGCCAGGGCTTGTACATCGCCACCAACGACGAACACCGCTATGGCGTTGTGGACGGCGACTGGAACTGGGTGGTCGAACCGACCTACGAAGACATCCTGACGCAGCGCGACGGCCGGCCGGCCGTCGCCTACGGTCGCGAGGGCGCCGTGCTGATCGGCCTGGACGGCAAGGTGGCCGGCGCGGACCAGCATTACAACAGCCTGCAGCCGGTGGGCCGCGCGTTCTGGAGCGCCGAGCTGGACGGCCGCAAGGGCTATGCCGTGCTGGACGCGACGGGCGCGGTCGTCACGACCATGAAGCCGGACGAAGCCCAGGCATCCCAGCGATTTCAGGACACCATCGTCTATCCCGTCGGCGAAACGCTCATGGCCCTGGTGCCGGGGCAGCCCGCGCCGATCAAGCTGGGCGGCGCATTGGCCCCCAGCCGGGACGAAGAAGGCTTCGTGATGTTCACCGATTCGTCGGGCGCGCCCGCCGGCGTGCTCACGCCCAAGGGCGCCTGGCTGAGCGGCGACACCGCGCCGGCCTGGCTGCCCCAGGCCGGACAGATCGAGGTGCACCAGGGCAGGCTATGGATCAGGAAGCAGGAAGGCGGACTGCTGAACGTGGTGGACGCCGATGGCCGCGTGCTGCTCAAGCCCGAAGCGGTGGAAGCGACGCAAAGCATGGAACTGAAGGCCCTGCCGTTGAACCTCGCGGGCGGGCCGCTGGGCATGCTGGGCCAAGGGCATTGCCAATGCGGCGCGACAGGCGCCGGCCTGTTGCTGGCCGACGGCAGCATGGTCACCGATCCGTCGTGGACGGACCTGATCGCGCTGGACGGCTCCGATGACTACCGCAGCGACGATCCGGAGTACCAGGATGGCCCGGACGCGCTGAAGCCGGAACAATTGCGCTACGCCGCCGAGACCCCGCGCGGCCTGCAACTGCTGGACGCCCGGGGGCAGCCGTTGAAGCTGCCGGTGCAACAGCATATCGGCACATTCCGCCATGGCTATGCGCTGATCTACGCCATCGGCGTCAGCCGCATGATCGACCGCGACGGCAAGACCTATGACCTGCCCGACGCCTTCCAGACCGACATCGTCGCGCCCGGCGTGGTCCGGTTCCTGACAAGCGCCAGCGAAGATGCGCGATGGGGCCTGTACGATTTCGTGGCTGGCAAGGAACTGGCCGCGCCCGCTTTCCACCAGATCGGGCACTTCCAGAACGGCCAGGCCGTCGCCTCGATGGGCGCGGACCGCGTGGGCGTGATCGATCTGCAGGGGCGCTGGATCGTGCCGGCAAAGCATCACGGCGTCGCCCGCGTCAACGACAAGCTGTGGAAGGTGCTGCAGGCGGGCGGGCAAGCGGAAGACTACGAACGCGCCGCCGCGGTGTTCAACGACCAGGGCCGCGCACTGACGTCGTTCCAGCCCCACCTGCAGATCTCTGCCGCACAGGGCGGATCCATCTCGGCCGACAGCGAACAGAACCGTTGGATCGTGTCGGCCGACGGCAGCAGCGCGCTGGACCTGCAGGATGCCACCTACTCCCGCATCGGCGACTGGCTGGAGATCCGCCGTGCCGTGCGCTACGGCTATCTGAACGCCCAGGGCGCGTGGCAAATTGCCCCTTCGGCCTCCATCGGTTCGGTCTTCCATGGCACGCCCGCGCGCGCACTGTCCGCCGACGACTCCGGTTCGCGGCTGATCGACGCCACGGGCAAGACCGTCGCCACCTTGCCGGACGGCGATTGGCGCTGGCCCCAGGGCTCCGACTTGCTGCTGCGGCATTACGTCGCGAACGGCAAGACCATGACCGATTACGCCGGGCTGGACGGCAAGCCGCGGATGAAAGTGGAAGGCACGGCATCTGCGTTCTCGGAGGGCCGCGCGGTCACGCTGCTGTCCACCCGCGCGGTGCGCGCGGTCGACGCCAAGGGCACGTTGAGCGGACCGGCATTCGACGCGCTGGGCACGATGCACGACGGCTTGGCGCCCGCCCGCACCGACCTCGACTTCGGCTATGTGGACAGCCAGGGCAAGTTCATCATCCCGACCGCCTACAGCGCCGTCACGCCATTCGCCGATCAGCGCGCCGTCGTGTCCACGATGGACCTGTCGAAGATCATCGACCCCGCGGGCAATGCGCTCGCCCGCGTCGAAATGGTGTGCGGCATGCGTACCCTGTACGGCAGTGCCGGCCAGCGCCTGTGGCCGCTGTCCCTGCCGGCGCGCTGCCGCCGCTAGCGCCCGCGTCTTGGCGTTGGGCGCCTATTGCGCGTCCAACGCCAGATAGCGTTGGGTCTGCACGATGGCTTCGCGTTCCTTGAAGCTCGTCAGGCGGTCCGCTAGCGCGCTGCTGTCGCCGGTCTGCCGGATGGCGGCCAGCGTGGCCTGCATGGCATGGATGGCGGCGCGCTGCAGGTCCGACGGGATGATGGCCAGGCGATAGCCCATCGCCGCCAGCTCGGGCAACGGCACCAGCGGGGTCTTGCCGCCGTAGAACATGTTGATGAGCTTCAATCCCGGCAGGCGCTCGGCGATGGCGCGGATCTGCTCCAGCGTTTCGGGCGCCTCCACGAACACCATGTCTGCGCCCGCCTTCACATAGCGTTCAGCGCGCGCGATCGCGGCGTCGAAACCTTCGACCGCGATGGCATCCGTGCGCGCGATGACCAGCGCGTCGGCATCCGAAAGCGTCTGGCGCGCGATGTGCACCTTGCGGCACATCTCGTCGGCGTCTACCAGGGTCTTGTCGTCCAGATGGCCGCAGCGCTTGGGAAAGGACTGGTCTTCGATATGGAAGGCGGCCACGCCCGCGCGCTCCATGATGCGCACCGTGCGCTCGACGTTGGCCGACCCGCCGAAACCGGTGTCCGCGTCCGCCACGACCGGCAGCCCGCTGGCGTCGACGATCTTCTCGACCCGGTCCATCACTTCGGTGAAGCTCAGCAGGCCGATATCCGGATAGCCTGCCGCACGCGCGATGGCGCCGCCGCTGGCGTAGACGGCGTTGAACCCCGCGGCAGCCACCAGCCGGGCAGACATGCCGTCGTAGGCGCCGGGCGCCACGACGATGTCCTGGGCCAGATGCTGGCGCAATAGCGTGCTGGGTTTGATGCGGGTGTCCATGTGGGTTCCTTGATGGCGAGTCGTCGATGCGTCCATCATCGGCCCGATGCAATAGAATGTCCAATATATGGAAAATTGATAATTAGTATTTTTTAGATATTAAAATGGAACTGCGTCATTTGCGTTATTTCGTCGTGACGGCCGAGGCCCAGCACTTCACGCGTGCCGCGGAACTGCTGGGCATGGCGCAGCCTCCGCTCAGCCAGCAGATCCGTCAGCTGGAGCACGAAGTCGGCACGCCGCTGTTCGATCGGACGGGACGCGGGGTCGTGCTGAATGACGCCGGCCGCGCCTTCCTCGCCTGCGCGCAAGACATCCTGCAACGTGCGCAAGCGGCCGTGCAGACGGCGCAGCGCGCCGCGCGCGGCGAGGTGGGAGAGCTGACGCTGGGTTTCACCGAGTCCGCGTCGTTCAACGGTGTCGTGACCGAGCTGATCCGCCAGTACCGACAGCAATATCCCGATGTGGAGATGACGCTGTCGCAAGGCGATAGCGAGACGCTGGTGGCGCAGTTGCGCGAAGGCACCATCGACGCCGCCTTCGTGCGGCCGCCCTTCGCGCTGGATGGCGGCCTGACGTTCACGCAGCTGGCGGAAGAACCCCTGGTGGTGGCCTTGCCGCTGGGCCACGCGCTGGCGAGGAAGAAACGGCTGGCGCCCGGGGACCTGACGCAGGAGCGCTTCATCCTGTATTCCCGCAAGTCGGGGTACGGCCTCAGCGCCGACATCATGGCGGCGTGCCGGCAGCACGGCCTGAATCCGCTGATTGGCCAACGCGCGCCGCAGTTGTCATCGGCGGTGAACCTGGTGGCGGCAGGCATGGGCGTGGCGGTGGTGCCCGCGTCGTTGCGCCACCTGCGCCCCGACGGCGTGGTCTACCGCCCTTTCGCGCTGGACTGGCCGCGCGCCGTTCTGGGCCTGGCCGTACGCCAAGACAGGGCCGGTGGCAAAGTGGAGAACCTGCTTCGCCTGGCGCGCAAGGCGTGACACGGTGGCGGCCCCGACAGCCTCGCGACGCGTGAATTGCCCCGCGCTATCGCGTCAATCTTCGTGCGACTCGTGCACCGCCACGGCGCCGCGTTTCCAATAGCTGGCGGCGCGGATGCGGCCCTTGTCGATGCCATGCTGCGACACCATGATTTCACGCACGGCCTTGGCCACGGCGGATTCGGCCGCCACCCACACATAGCCTTCGCCCGAGGGCAGCGTCAATTCGCGCGCCGCTTCCAGCAGCAAGGTGCTGTAGCCCGCCGCGGTGCCGTCGCGGTGCAGCCAGCGCACGGACGCTTTGGCTGCCGACGGCAGCGGGATCTGGTTGGCGGCGGACGGCACTTCAATCAACACCAGCGCCTGGGCGGCGGCGGGCAGCTCTTCCAAGCGGCGCGCCATTGCCGGCAGCGCGGTTTCGTCGCCAATCAGCACGTGCCAGTCGAAGGCCTTGGGTACCACGAAGGAGCCGCGCGGACCGCCGATGCCCAGCGTCTGGCCGGGTTCGGCCTGCTCGGCCCAGGTGGACGCGGGGCCGTCGCCGTGCAGCACGAAGTCGATGACCAGTTCGCGACGGGCGGCGTCGAATTGGCGGGGCGTGTAGTCGCGCGCGGCCGGCTTGGGCGCGCCGTCAGGAAACTTGACGCCATCAGGGCCGACGGAGGGGACCACCGGCGGCAGGGACGGGTCGGCGGGAAAGAAGAGCTTCACATGGTCGTCGAATGAGGCGGACACGAAGTCCTGCAGGTCGTCGCCGGTGAAGGTGATGCGGGCCAGCAGGCCCGCGATGCGTTCGGTGCGCGCGACAGTCAGCACGCGCATCTTCAGGTTGTGGCGCACGCGCTCCACGTTCAAATCGGTACGGGTCATCAAAACTCCAAATCGGGGGGACGGGTCAAGCACAGGGCTTGCCGTTGATCTCGTCGGTGGCGCGCGCCAGGATGGCGGCGATGCGCCGTTGCTCGGCGGGCGATGCGTCGGTGCGATCCAGCAGCGCTTGCCGGATCGCCTGACGGGCCTCCACAAATTCCGGAACCCAGCCGGTGCGCACGTCTTCGCCTTCCGGGCCCAGGTTGCGGGGCTCGCCGCTCCAGGCCTGGCGCATCCAGTCCATTTTGCGGGCGATGTGCTTGAAGCGGTTGAACATCAGGGTCAGGCGGCTGCGGTTGGCCTCCAGATGCGCCTTGCCCGGCTCCGCCAGGTGGTAGCGCTTCTTGGCGCCGTCTGGTTCCACGGTGGCATAGCCCAGCTCTTCCAGATAGGTCAACGCGGGGTAGACCATGCCCGGGCTGGGCGTATAGAAGCCGTTGCTGAGCGTGCCCAGGGCCTTGATGAGTTCGTAGCCATGGCTGGGGCTTTGCTCAAGCAGGCCCAGCAGCATCAATTGCAGATCGTCGGCGGACACGCGGCGGCCGCGCGTGAAGCCGCGCCCGTCGCCGCCAAAGCCGTCGGCATCGCCCCGGCCGTCGGGCGTGCCCGAAAACCAGTCGCCGCCTGCGGCCGCATGGCGGGGATGAAGGCCATGATGGTCGTGGTGGCCGTGATGGTCGTGGTGGCCGTGATGGCCGTGGTGGCCGTGATGACCGTGATGGCCGTGATGGCCGTGGTGACCGTGGTGACCGTGGTGACCATGGCGGTCGTCTTGAAAGTGGGAATGTCGCATCGTTTCGCTCTTTAGATGTATCTTTAGATATATATCTTACGATACACCCACGAAAATCCAGCCGTCAAGTGCGACGTTCAACCCCGTGCGCAGCGGGCTTTACTCCGACCCGATCCGTCTGGCGCCCGCTCTGAACAAGGCCTGCGCATCGGGCGTCAGCCGGAACGCAGCCAGGAAATCTCCCACGCGATAGGCGGGATGCGACTTGCGGATCAGGGCTAGAAAGCCCAGCGCCTCATCCACCCGGTCGGCAATGGCCAGGCAGTGGGCGGCAATCGCCAAGATATGCACATGGGCGTTGGGGCGCATCGCCGCCTTGACCGCCCAGTCGGCCGCTTCCTCAATCCGTCCCAATCGGACCAGCGCCAGCGCGCGGACGGCCAGCATGCCGAACATCAGGGGGTCGAAGGGACTCAGATGGCGCGAATGGTCCGCCGACCCGATGGCCGCCAGGGCGTCCCCCGATTGGCAATGGACGAACCCCAGCGTGTAGTGCCCCAGGGCGAAATTGGGGCTCAGGTCGACGGCACGCTGCAATTCCGCCAGCGATGGGACCTGACTGCCGCGCAGCCACAGCGCCCGGCCCATGGCCCAATGCGCCGCGGGGTCGCGGTCATCGGCGATCAGGCTCTGGCCGGCGGTCTTGAACGCCAGGTCCATCGCGGTCTGTTGCTCACCCCATCGCTGGAACGCGTCCTGCCAGTGGGTAAAGGACAGCCCCGCGTAGGCCCGGGAATACGTGGGGTCCAGCCGCACCGCCATCTCGAAAAAATGCCGCGCCAGTGCGTTGTCCGCCTGGTTGAACCGGTACATGTGCCACAGGCCGCGGTGATGGGCCGACCACGCATCCAGCGAATTCGGCGGCGTGAGAATGGCCCGGTTACGCTCGGCGGATTCGACTTCGATGTCGATCGATGCCACGATCCGGTTGCCGATCTCGTCCAGCGCGACGAAGGCATCGTCCAGCGTATGGTCGAAGGTCTCTGCCCACACGATGCGCGCCGTTCGCGACTCGACGAGCGCCACGTCCACGATGATCCGCTTGGCGTGCTGGCGCAGCGAGCCGCTCACCACGAAGTCCACATTCAGCGTCCGCCCGGCCTCTTCCGGCCCCACGCTGCGCTGGTCCAGGGCGAATACCGTGCCCTGCGCAATGACGAACAGGCTGCGCAGCTTGGCCAACCGGGTGATGATGTCGAAGGCCAGTCCGTCCCCCAACCCGCCCCGCACGCCGCTGCGCGCCGCGGCGTTCGCGAATGGCATGACCGCGATCGAGGCCCGTCCAGTTCTTTCCCTGCCGCCGTCGGGCGGGCCGGCGATCGGCGCCATCGCGGCCTCAGCCGCCGGTTCAGGCGGGTCGCCCGGCGATAGCCGAAGCTGCCGCCAGGTATCGCGCAGGGGCCGCCAATCCAGCCCCTCGTCCTCGAAGGCGCGTATCGCGGCAGCCAGGTGTTCTTCACCCTCGCGAAGCCGCCCCCGGTCGCTTAGCGACTGCAGCATCAACGCGTGGGCGCGCCGGTCGAACGGGGCAAGCCTCAACCAATTGTCCAGGCAGCCGTAGCGCTCGTCGGACTCGGTTGGCAGGCTCGCGGCCAGGTGCTCCAGCACCACCGCCTGGCAGGCCCTCAATCGCCGCCGTTGCGCCACCATCCAGCTGTCGAAAACCGGGCACGCCCTGAGCTGCAGGCCATCCAGGAACTCGCCCACGAATAGCCCGGCCAGCCTGCGTAGCCGCTCCACGCCGACGCTGCCGATGCCCTGACGCATCGCCTGCTCGATATCCAGGACGTCGGCAACGCAGTCGTGCAGGTCGAGCGTCACCGTCTCCGGCGTTGCCTGTATGCGTCGGTGGTCCGGCCCGTCGAGCAAGGTTCTTGCCTTGCTGAGACACCAGCGCAGTTCGCCGCGGGGATCGTTCGGAACGTCCCAAAGCAACTCGCACAGATGCGTGCGCGTCACCGCATGCGGGGCAAGCGCAAGATAGGCGATCAACGCGCGGAGCTTGCGCGAGGGTGGCAACGCCAAGCCGACGCCTTCCCGGAAGATTGCCATCGGCCCAAGCATGTGGACACGGATGGCGGCCGCATCCTGGGGAAAATCCGGATGCCTTGCGGCCGCAGATTCCACGCCGGCTACCACGGCCCGCTCCACGCACGGGAACTACGGTTGACTTCGGATCGCACGACACGCATATGCCAACGCGCACTTGTCTGTGATGCCGCTCGGCGCGGGCGATGTCCGCCGACGCCTACCCCCCGTACTAATGGAGACAGACCATGTCCATATCCGCCACCGCCGTTGCGCAACCTCAAGCCCCCGCGCAGCCCGATCTGGCCGCCCTGAAGACTCGCCAGCAAGCCACCTGGTCTTCCGGAGACTATGCCGTCGTCGGCACCACGTTGCAGATCGTCGGCGAGCAGCTGTGCGAATCCCTCGACCTGCGCGCCGGACAGAAGGTGCTTGATGTCGCAGCCGGCAACGGCAATGCCTCGCTGGCCGCGGCCCGCCGCTGGTGCGAGGTGGTCGCGACCGACTACGTGCCCGCGCTGCTGGGACGCGCTCGTGAACGCGCCGCGGCCGAACGGCTGAAGATCGAATTCCAGGAAGCCGATGCCGAAGCCCTGCCCTTTGCACCCGCCAGCTTCGACGCCGTCGTATCCACCTTTGGCGTGATGTTCACGGCCGACCAGGACAAGGCAGCCGCCGAACTGGTCCGCGTCTGCCGCCCCGGTGGCAAGATCGGCATGGCCAACTGGACGCCCGAGGGCTTCATCGGCCAAATCTTCAAGACCCTCGGCAAGCATCTGCCCCCGCCGGCCGGCGTCAAATCGCCCGCGCTGTGGGGCACCCGGGCGCGCATCGACGAGATGTTCGGAGGCCACGCCTCCGCCATCCAGGCCGAACCCCGTCACTTCGTGTTCCGCTATCGTTCGCCCGAACATTGGCTGCAGGTCTTCAAGACCTATTACGGGCCGCTCCTTAAAGCGTTTTCTGCGTTGGAACCCACGGCGCAAGCCGCGCTGGAAAGCGATCTGATAGCGCAAATAGACCGGTTCAATCGCTCTGGCGACGCCGGGATGGTGGTGCCCAGTGAATACCTTGAGATCGTGATCACGCGCCGATAAACGGGCGGCGATCCCAGACCCGGTACCGCCCGGGGCATTCGGGCAGGCAGCAAGCAGTAGATGGTCCATGGCGCGACGCTTTTACGCCCTTCCGCGCGCGGAGCGGGACGAACAACGCGAAGCAGTGACCTGCAAAGCTGGCGCGCGGGCTGCGGCCCGGGCCAGGCCGAGACTGATCCTCTGCCTGAAATCATACGCCTGACGGCGGCGGCTGGCGCACGCCTGCTGCCGTCAGGCGCCGCGATCGAACACCCCTGCCGCGATCCCTCCCACGATCAGCGCCATGCCCACCAGCAACGAGGCCTCAAGCGGTTCGTGCAGGATCGCTGCCGAACACAGCAAGCCGAAGACGGGTACCCCCAACAAGCCGATCGACGTCACGCCCGCCGGCAGCGACCGGTTCACATTCACCGCCGCCCAGTACGCTACCGCGATGCCGAAGACACCGCCATATCCCAGCAGCCAGCCCAGGTCCGGCGTCCAGACGACAACGGGCGGACCTTCGGCCGCGAACGCGACCGCTGCCAGCACCCCCGAGGCCAGCAGGGCCTGCCAGAACGCCAATTCAAAGGGCGGCGTCACCCAGCGGTGCGCACGCACATAGACGATGTTGGCGGCCCAGCACAACGCCGCCAGCAGCACCAGGCCATTGCCCAGCAGCGCGTCGCGGCGCGTCCAGTCGAACGCCAGCGGATTGAAGATGACAAGCAGCCCCAGCACACCCAATGCCAGCCCCAGTTGGCGCGCGCGGCCGATGGGTTCACGCAGGAACAGCCATGCGCCAGGGATGACCCAGAGCGGCGTGGTGTAGGCCAGCACCACCGAGCGGCCTGCCGGCACCGTCTGCAGGCCCAGGCTGACCAGTGCGGCGAATGCGCCCATGTGCAGCAAACCCACGCTCAAGATCACGGGCAGGTCGGCCTTGACCGGCCACGCGATCCGCCGCAACGCGATTCCCAATATCAACAACGCGGCCGTACCCACCGCGCTGCGCGCGGCCACGGCCCAGATCGGCGTCATGTATTGCAGCAGCAGTTTGCTGACGACCCAGGTGAAGCCCCAGGCCAGGACCACGACGCCCAGCAGTAGCAAGGCGTTGCGACGGGACAGCGGAATAGAAGGCATCGGTGCGGTGCTGCGGCGAAAGTCCGCGAGACGGGAGGGGTTGTCGGAAGTCCCGACTATAGGAGCCCCCCGTGTCCTGCCCGTAGACCCACGGCGCGCCGATTTCCTGGAGCCACCCCGGGTTGGGACTATAAAACTTGACTTGGATCGAGTTCCACCACTTAATGTCGCTGCCTAGAGCCTAGCCTCACGAATGTAGGCAATTCTCGCCCTATCTCCACGTCCTACTATGGTTGCCTCCACGCTCGTCGCCATGCTGTGTGCACACTTGTTGTGCTTTTCGGTCATGTTTTTGCTTATCAGTCGCCGCTTGCCCGGCAACAGGATGGGCATGGATTTCTTTGCGGTGGGCAATCTGTTGCTGGCGTTGGCCTACATCCTGCAACTGCTTGAGGGGGGACCCGCGTGGAGCGTGACGAGCGTCGTCAACCACACCCTCACGCTGGCTGCCCCCATCGCCTACTGGCTTGGCGCCATGCGTTTTTTTGGACGTCAAGTTCGATTGTGGCGCCCGTTGATCATATTTTCCGTGGCCTATGGCATAGCGCAGTTATTGGTGCAATGGAACGCAGGGCCCACAGCGCGTTATGCAATGCTGGCGGCGACGGCGAGCCTGCTTTTCTTTGCAATGACCATCACCGTGATCTACGGTGTGCGCACTTTCGCAAAAGACTTGTACGGAGAGATGGTTTTCTTTGCCCTGTTGATTGGCGGAATCTGTGTTCTCAACGCGCTGAAGTTTTTGAAAATCGTAGATGACGGTTTGGATGCGCTGCACATGGACAGCCGCTTTCAAATGATCTTCTACATCTACATGTCGACCCTGGCTACTATCGTGCCGCCCTCCATTGTCTGGCTGGTACTGCGACGGCTGACGGATAGTCTGCGCGACATCGCGGCACGCGACCCCATGACAGACCTGCTTAATCGCAGAGGGCTTCTGGATGCGTTGAAACGATATTTCAATTCTCGGCATTCCGCGCCCGTTCGCCTGCTGCTGCTGGATGTCGACCATTTCAAGCGGATCAACGACACCTATGGCCACCAAGCCGGGGATGAAGTCATATGCCAGGTGGCGGAACTGCTTCGCTCCACCGTTCGTCGTGGCGACCTGACAGGTCGTATCGGGGGAGAGGAATTCGTGGCAATCTTCCTGGAGACGGACGGTGACGCGGTAAACACCTTGGCAGAGCGTCTACGTATCCGCGTTGAAAGCCACGCCATCAACGTGACGGGTTCTGGTCATTCGCTGCACTGTACGGTCACCATTGGAATTTCACCCCCCTTCCATGGCGCGCATGGCCTGGAGGATGCGCTTCGAGAAGCCGACGCGGCGCTCTACAGAGGAAAGGCAGCAGGACGCAATCGCGTCGAATTCGCTGACCTCTTGACCGGCATTCCGGCGCAACGAAACCAATCAGCAATCGTGAATGCGTAGCCCCCCGCCTTCTGGCGACCTGCCGAACCGCGCGCATCGGGACACGGCTTCAGTTAACGTTGTCAGTTAACGTTGTCAGACTGCAATCCATGGGCGTAGTACGCCCCTGCACCCATCGCGCAAAGTCCTCTGCCCGCGGTTCGTCCGGCGCCGGTGCGTACACCACCAGCCGCAAATGGCGGCTTTCGTCCACGGACAAGGTCGCGTGCTCGAAAGCCACCTCTCCCAGCGGCTCGATATGCAGCTTGCGCACGCCCAGGCACGTGCCGTGCACGTCGTGTTCGCGCCACCAGGCCTTGAAATCCGGCGACACGCCTTCCAATTCGTCGACCAGTTCGGCGATGTCGGGCACGCCCGCCGCGCTGGCGAAATCGCGCCGGAAGGTGGACAGCATGGCGGGCGCTTGCGCTTGCCAGTCGACGAACACCTGCCGCATCGCGGGCGCCACGAACAGCATCCACAACAGGTTCCGGCGGCCGGGCGCTTGCGCCGAGAAGCCGAAGACGTGGTCGGCGGCGGCATTCCACACCACGACGTCCCAACGCAGATTGAGGATGTAGGCCGGCCGCGCGGGCAAGTCGTCCATCAGCCGGCGCACCTGAGGCGGCACGGTGCACACGGTGCGGCCCGGTTCGGCAGGCGGGCGTTGATGGGCCAGCAGATACAGGTGGCGGCGCTCGGCGGGGTCCAGTTTCAGTACGCGCGCCAGGTTTTCCAGGAAGGTCGCTGACACGCTGATGTTGCGGCCCTGTTCGAACCACGTGTACCAGGCCAGCCCCACGCCCGCCAACGCCGCCACTTCCTCGCGGCGCAGTCCGGGTGTTCGGCGACGACCGCCGGCGGGCAGGCCCAGGTCTGTCGGCCGAAGCCGTTCGCGGCGCAGGCGCAGGAATTCAGACAGGTCCGCGCGCGTGCGGTCCAGACGGTGGGGGATGGAAGCGTCAGTCATCAAGTGAAGAGAATAAGCATCCTGGCGGGCAGGCTATTGCAAGCAGTAATAGCATAAACAGCTAAATTGTATAAGGCTGAAGGCCCGCCCAGAATAGCGCCAATCCTGTTTCCGATGGCGTGTTCATGACCTCGACCTCCTTGCTCGCCCCTTGCGCGCCACGCGCCCCCGACGCCCCTGCGCTCAGCCCGCTGGGCCTGGCCGTGCTGCTGTCGGGAGGCTTCATCACGATCTTCGACCTGTTCGTGGTGAACGTGGCCATCCCCAGCATGCAAACCACGTTGTCGGCCAGCTTTGCGCAAATCAACTTCATCATCGCCGCCTACGAATTGGCCTATGGCGTGCTGCTGATCGCCGGCAGCCGGTTGGGCGACCGCCACGGACGCCGCCGTTTGTTCATGCTGGGCATGGCCGGCTTTGCGTTGGCGTCCGCGCTTTGCGGACTGGCCCCCACGGCCGATACGCTGATCGGCGCGCGCATCCTGCAAGGTGTGGCGGCCGCCATGCTGTTCCCGCAGGTGTATGCGCTGATCCGCGTCAGCTACGAAGGCCATGCGCGGCGGCGCGCGTTCGGCCTGATGGGCATGACGCTGGGGCTGGCTGCCATTGCCGGGCAGGTGCTGGGCGGCTGGATCGTGCATGCGGACGTGTTCGGCCTGGCGTGGCGCACCATCTTCCTGATCAACGTGCCGCTGGGCCTGTTGGCGTGGCGCCTGGCTCGCCACATTCCCGAGTCCCGCGAGGCGTCGGGCGCGGCAATGGACTGGCCCGGCGCAGCGCTCTCGGGCACGGGGCTGGCCTTGCTGTTGCTGGCATTGATCGAAGGGCCAGCGCGGCAGTGGCCGGTTTGGGCGATCGCAAGCGGCGCCACATCGGCCGTGTTGCTGGCGCAGTTCGTGCGCATGCAACGCCGCGTGCGCGCCCAAGGCGGCGCGCCGCTGGTCGACATGGCTTTGCTGGCGCAACCGCGCTTTGCGGCCGGCTGCCTGCTGGTGATGTTTGTCTTCTCGACCGCCAGCGCGATGTTCCTGTGCTATGCCCTGCTGGTGCAAACCGGCTTCGGCCTGGACGCCCTGACCGCCGGCCTGATTTTCGCGCCGGCCAGCGTGGGCTTCGTGGCGGGGTCGATGATCGCGCCGCGGCTGGTGGCGCGTTTTGGCACGGGCGCGATCGCGCTGGCGGCGCTGTTGTATGGCGGGGCCACGGCCGCGCTGATGGTGCACGTGGGGACGGCAGGCGCGGCCTTGGCGCCATGGTCGCTGGTGCCGGCGCTGGTCTGGCTGGGCGCGGCGCAAGGCGCGGTGAACACGCCCCTGGTGAACCTGGTGCTGGGCCTGGTTGAAGACCGCCAGGCCGGCATGGCGGCAGGCGTGGTGTCGACCTTGCAACAGGTGGGCGCCGCGTTAGGCGTGTCGGCGGCGGGCATGCTGTTTGGCGGCGCGCTGCACGCGCATGCCGACGCCAGTGCCCCCGAGCGTTATGCCCAGGCGTTCGCGTCGGCCATGCGGTTCAACGTGGCGGCGATTGCGGCGGCGACCATGCTGCTGTGGTGGCTGGGCCGGCGGCGTTGAACCGGCCCTGCGCGGCGGCTTGTCCGCGCACAGCGGGAACTACCCTGCCGACAGTTCGCGGGCGCGCCGTTCAGCCTGATGTACCGCCTGCGTAATCGCGTCGGCGACACCGGCCTCACGCATGTGCGATAACGCGGCGTAGGTGGTGCCGCCCTTGGAGGTGACGCGGTCCTGCAATTCGGTCAGCGACACGTCTTCGCTGGCGGCCAGCCCCGCCGCGCCCTGAAACGCGGACACCGCCAGCCGGCGCGCATCGGCCGCAGAAAAGCCAAGCTCCAACGCGCCGTGTTCCAAGGCGGCCATGAAGTGGAAGACGTAGCCCGGACCGCTTCCCGTCACGGCGGTCACGGCGTCGATCATGGCTTCGCTGTCTGTCCAGATGCGTTCGCCCACCGCGGCGAACAAGGCGTCCACCTGGCCGCGTTCGGCGTCGCTGCAGGCCTGCGTGGCGTAAAGCCCCGTCATGCCCAACCCCACCTTGGCGGGCGTGTTCGGCATGGCGCGCACGATGCGCGCATGGCCGCCCAGCCATGCCGACAGCGCCCCTAGTTCAACCCCCGCGGCGATGCTGACCACGGTGGCCGCCGCTGACAGATGCTGATGCACCTGGCCGCAAGCCTCGCGCAACGCCTGCGGCTTGGTGGCCAGCACGCACAACGCGGCATCGGCGATTTCCGGACCGACGCTTTCGCGGCAGTTCAGGCCGCGCTCGAACAGCGCGTCGCGCGTGGGCGCGTAGGGCTCGATCACGAGGAAGTCGGCCGGTTCGCGGCCCTGCCGTAGCAGGCCGTCGATGATGGCGGAGGCCATGTTGCCGCCGCCGATGAAAACGATCTTTTCTCGCATGTTGCTGTGCTTTTAAAAGAATGGGTGACAAGACAGGTTCAGCGCTTTCGCACCGCGGCGGCGTCCAGCGCGCCGATGCGGTTGCGGCCCAGCAGCCTGAGGGTATTGTCGAGCTCGGTGCGCAGGATCGCCAGGACTTCGTTCGCCCCGGCCGGCCCGCGACCCGCCAGGCCATATAGCGGCGCACGGCCCAGCAGCACGGCGCGCGCACCCAGCGCCACCGCCTTGGCGATATCGCTGCCGCGACGCACGCCGCCGTCCACCAGGACCTCTAGCGAGTGCCCGAGTTCCGCAGCCACCTCGGGCAGCACTTCCAGGGGGCACGGCGCGCTTTCCAGTTGACGGCCGCCGTGGTTGGACAGCACGATGCCGTCCACGCCGTGCGCCTGCGCGCGCCGCGCGTCGGCCAGGCCCTGAATGCCCTTGATCACGATGCGGCCGCGCCAGTGGCGCCGCAGCCAGGCCACGTCGTTCCAGCTTAGCGCCAGATCCATCTGCCGGCTTAGCGCAGAGGCCTGTTCAGTGATGTTCTCGCGCGCATTGGAGCTGACGGCCAGGTTCTTCAACTGCGGCCCGCCGTGGCGCAGCATTTGCCAGCACCAGCCCGGATGCGCCGCCAGATCCAGCAGCAGTTGGCGCGACGGCCGCAGCGGCAGCTTGAAGCCATTGCGCTTGTCGTGGTCGCGGTTGCCATGCACCGGCACGTCCACGGTCAAGAACAGCACCGTGTAGCCGTTCTGCCAGGCGCGGTCCATCAGGTGTTCGGCGATGCGGCGGTCGCGCTGCACATACAGTTGCAGCCACAATTCGCCGGGCGTGGCGGCGCGTACGTCTTCCAGCAGCGAGGTCGACGCGGTCGACAGCACAAACGGCAAGCCCGCCTGATGCGCGGCGCGCGCCAGATGCACGTCGGCTTGCGGCCAGAAGAGCCCATTCAGGCCCGTCGGCCCCACGATGGCGGGCATGGCGGCTGAGGCCCCCAGCACCGTGGCGTCCAGGCGGCAATCCGTCACGTCCACCAGCACGTCGGGGCGGAATTCCAGATCGGCGTAAGCCGCCCGGTTGCGGGCAAGGGTCAGACCGTCTTCCGCTCCGCCCTCCAGGTAATCAAACGCCAGCCGGGGCAGCCGCCTTTGCGCCTGCCGCCGGTAATCCATCACGCTGGGAAGCATGTCCTTCCTTGATTTGCAGGAGCCGAATAGAATTGCATTTCACACGATATGATTGTATTTCGATCATTTTGAAAATCGCAATCCGGGACAGCCACTAGGGGCGAATTCGGAGTGGCAAAGGGTGGACATGCGACGAGCCCTGGCCGGCAAAGCTTGGCAGAATGCGGGTCCGCAGCGTTCAAGGCAATCCGTTCACCCCCCGCGTCGTCTCGTATCAGACGGATTCATCCCTAGTACATACCCTAGAATCAATTGAAATACGATTAATCAAATCGAAAAGAGATTTAAGTAATCGTATGCTGTGCCTCAATGCGCTCGGATTTCCATCCATCTTCGAGCCCCATCGGGGACCACAGACATGACCAACGGCACGACCCTGCTAGACGCGTTGACCCAGGCCCTGGGCGCGGACGCCATCCTTCATTCCGATGCCGATACGGCCGGCTATACGGAAGACTGGCGCGGCCGGTACAAGGGCCCCGCGCTGTGTGTCGCCTTGCCGGGCAACACGCAGCAGGTCGCCGATATCGTCCGCCTGTGCAATACGCACGCCACGCCGGTGCTGCCGCAGGGCGGCAACACCAGCCTGTGCGGCGGCGCGGTGCCTGACGCCGACGGCAAGCCACCGGTCATCGTGAACCTGGCGCGCATGCGCAAGATCCGCCGCGTCGACGCCGCCAACAACTCCATGGAAGTCGAGGCCGGTTGCGTGCTGGCCACGGTGCAGCAGGCCGCGGCCGACGTTGGCCGCCTGTACCCCATCAGCCTGGGCGCCGAAGGCTCTTGCCAGATCGGCGGCACCATCGCCACCAACGCCGGCGGCACGGGCGTGCTGCGCTACGGCAACACGCGCGACAACATCCTGGGCCTGGAAGTGGTGCTGCCCGACGGCACCATCTGGAATGGCCTGACGGCGCTGCGCAAGAACAACACGGGCTTCGACCTTAAGCACCTGTTCATCGGCGCCGAAGGCACGATGGGCATCGTCACCGCCGCCGTGCTGAAGCTGCACCCGCTGCCCACGGCGCACGCCGTGGCCTGGCTGGCGCCGGACAGCCCGCAGGCGGCACTCGAGATCCTGGGCCTGTTCCAGCGCGCTTGCGGCTCACGCCTGTCGGCCTTTGAAATGATCGACAGCAACCAGCTGGACATCGTGATGGCGCACGTGCCGGATCGCAAGAATCCGCTGGCCGGCGCGCATCCCTGGCATGTGCTGGTGGAACTGTCCGACACCGGCAACGGCCCTGAACTGCAAGACCTGCTGCAGCAGATCCTGGAACAAGCTTCCGAGCTGGGCCTGCTGCACGACGCCGTCGTGGCCAGCAATGACACCCAGCGCGCCGCGCTCTGGGAAGTGCGCCACAGCGTGTCCGAAGGCAACAAGAAGGCCGGCGTGGGCCTCACCACCGACAGCGCCGTGCCGGTCGCCAGCGTGCCGCATTTCATTGAAGCGGCCACTGCCGCCGTGCGCCGCCTGGTGCCGGGCCTGCCTGTGCTGATCGTGGCCCACCTGGGCGACGGCAACGTGCACTTCATCCCGTTCTTCACGTTCGACGCCTGGAACGCCGTGCCCGAGCGCGACGCGATGGCCGCCGATATCCGCCGCGCCGTCAACGACGTGGCCGACGCGCTGGGCGGCACCTTCAGCGCCGAACACGGCGTGGGCCGCACGTCGCTGGCCGAAATGGCGCACTACAAGTCGCCCGTCGAACTGGCGATGATGCGCACCCTGAAGTCCACCTTCGATCCCGCCAACCTTTTCAACCCCGGCCGCTTGCTGCCTTGAGCCGTCGTTCTTGATCCGTCGTCCCTGACCCGACCCGCAGGAGTCTTCCATGAAATCGACCTCCCACAACGCTTCGCGCCGCAGCGCGCTCAAGACCGTTGCCGCCGGCGCCGCCGCGCTGGCGATGCCCATGATCTGGACGCCGTCGCGCGCGGCGTCCAAGCGCATCGTCGTGCGCGACGACGGCGGCATCTATAGCAAGGCGTATGGCGCCGTGTTCTATAAGCCATTCACGGAAGCCACCGGCATCCAGGTCGTGGGCGTGCAGGCCAACGCCGAGCCCACGGCGCAGATCCGCAGCATGGTGGACACCGGCAACTACACCTGGGACATGGCCAAGATCAGCCAGCCCGCCATCCTGATGCTGACCGAAGGCGGCAAGGTGTACCTGGAAAAGCACGGCCTGGAATCCGATCCGGTCGTGGCCACCATTCCCAAGCAATACATGTCGCCTTACGGCGTGGGCAACAACGTCTACAGCACCGTGCTGGCCTACCGCACGGACGCGTTCAAGGGCCGCCGCGCTCCGGCCTCGTGGGCCGACTTCTGGAACGTGAAGGACATCCCCGGCCGCCGCGGCCTGCGCAAGCACCCGTTCGACACCATCGAAGAGGCGCTGATGGCCGACGGCGTGCCGACAGACAAGGTCTACCCCTGCGACATCGACCGCGCGCTGGCCAGCCTGGACAAGGTCAAGCCGTCCGTGGACGTGTGGTGGAACACGGGCGCGCAGGTCGAACAGATGCTGGGTTCGGGCGAAGTCGACATGATCGCGACGTGGGTGTCGCGCGCGCAATCGGCGATTGCCAACGGCGCGCCGGTGCAGATCGTCTGGGACCAGAACATCTGGGGCTGCGACAACTGGTCCATCCTGAAAGGCACGCCCAACGCCGACGCCTGCCGCGAATTCATCAAGTTCGCATCCGACCCCAAGCGCCAGGCTGCGCTGATCGAATTCTTCGCCGCCGGCGTCACGCAACCCGCCGCCTTCGACTACATCAAGGCCGACGTGGCGCGCAACTGCCCGACCCACCCCGACAATATCAAGACCGGCCTGCACATCAACGCGGCGTACTGGCTGGACAAGCAGCGCGACGTGCTCGAGCGCTTCAACGGCTGGGTCCTGAAGTAATTCTTTCCTGAATGAACACCATGTCTTCTTCCAATCTGCAAATCTCGGGCCTGGGCAAACGCTACGGCGACTTCGTCGCCCTGGCGCCCACGCACCTGGACGTCGCCCGCGGCGAGTTCCTGACCCTGCTGGGTCCGTCAGGCTCCGGCAAGACCACCCTGCTGAGCCTGATCGCAGGCCTGGCGCAGCCCGACGAGGGCCGCGTGCTGATCGACGGCGCCGACGTCACCTACGGCGCGCCGTATGAACGGGATATCGGCATGGTGTTCCAGAACTATGCGCTGTTCCCGCACATGAGCATCGAGGAGAACATCGCGTTCCCCTTGAAGATGCGCAAGGTGCCGGCGGCTGAGGCGCGTCGCCGCGCCCACGAAGCGCTGGAGATGGTGCGCCTGCCGCATGTGGCGTCGCGCCTGCCGCGCGAACTCTCCGGCGGCCAGCAGCAGCGCATCGCACTGGCGCGCTGCATGGTCTATCGCCCGGCCATCATCCTGATGGACGAGCCGCTGGGCGCGCTGGACAAGAAGCTGCGCGACCAGATGCAGCTTGAGATCAAGCGCATCCACCGCGAACTGGGCACCACCATCGTGTACGTGACGCACGACCAGGAAGAGGCCATGACCATGTCCGACCGCATCTGCCTGATGAACGGCGGCGCGATCGAACAGCTGGGCACGCCGGCCGACCTGTACTTCCGCCCCCGCACGCTGTTCGTCGCCGACTTCCTGGGCGAATCGAACCTGCTGCAAGGCGAAGTCGCATCGGTGGACGGCGACACGCTGACGGTCAAACTGGCCCACCAGGGCGTGACCGGACAGGCGCTGTCCAACGGCGCCCCTATCCAGGCCGGCCAGAAAGTCACGGTAATGCTGCGCCCGCAGAACCTGCGCGTGGGCACCGCCGGCCCGGGCCTGACCGGCAAGCTGCTGGACGTGATGGTGACGGGCAGCCTGACCAAGCTGTATCTGGATTCGGGCGTGACGGATGCCGCGCCGATCGTCGTGGCCTACCCCACGCAGCGCCAGGCCGAGCAATACGCGATCGGCCAGCCGCTGACGGTCAGTTGGCAAGCCGCGGACGCGGTGGCCATTGCGGAGTGAACGCATGACAACCCTTGCCCATCCCCGCAAGCGCATGAGCGCGGGCCGCCGCCATTTCCTGATGGCGGCCCCGCTGGTCGTACTGCTGCTGGTGCTGCTGATCTACCCGGTCGGCCAGCTGCTGTTGCTAAGTTTCGTCGGCGAACAAGGCTTCAGCCTGGCGCAATACCACCGGCTGTTCGAATCGTCGGTGTACGTGAACGTGCTGCTAATCACGTTGAAGATCTCGTTGTGGACGACGTTCTTCTCGGTGGTGGCGGGCTACCCCGTGGCCTACCTGATCTCCAGCCTGTCGGCCAAGCGCAAGACGTCGCTGCTGTTCTGGGTGTTGCTGTCGTTCTGGACCAGCTTCCTGGTGCGCACCTTCGCCTGGGTAGTGCTGCTGGGCCGCAACGGCGTGGTCAACCAGCTGCTGCAGGCACTCGGCATCCTGGATGCGCCGGCCAACCTGCTCTACAACTTCGGCAGCGTGCTGGTCGGCATGGTGCATGCGCTGATGCCGCTGGCGGTACTGACGATGCTGTCCGTCATGGAGAACATCGACCGCAACCTGCCGCGCGCCGCGTCCACGCTGGGCGCGCGCCCCGGCACGGCGTTCTGGAAGATCTACTTCCCGCTATCGATGCCGGGCGTGGCGGCCGCCGCCATCATGGTGTTCGTGACGGCTATCGGCTTCTTCATCACGCCCGCGCTGCTAGGCGGACGCAAGGAAACGATGATCACGCAGATCATCATCGACCAGATCCAGCAGACCATGAACTGGGAGTTCGCAGGCGCGGTGTCGGTGTTGCTGCTGGTAGTGGTGCTGGTGGTCTTCGCCATCTACGACAAGGTGCTGGGCCTGTCCACCATGACGGGCGGCGCGTCCACCCGCGTGCGTGCGTCCGGCCGCGAAAGCCTGTCGCGCCGCGCGGGCGACGCGGTGCTGACCGTGCTGGCCAACGTATCCGACGCGCTGTTCGCGCTGCTGCCCAAGCGGCTGCGCCGCTCGGTGTCAGGCACCGGGCAGTCCCGCACCTTGTGGTGGATCGTGCTTGGCGTGCTGGCCTTCCTGAGCGCCCCCGCGTTCCTGATGATCCCGCTGTCGTTCGATTCGGGCTCCGGCCTGACGTGGCCGCCCAAGGGCTTTTCGCTGCAGTGGTACGAACAGATGTTCACCTCGCCCGTGTGGATGCAGGCGATCACCCGTTCGTTGATCGTGGGCGTGGGCACCGGCCTGCTGGCCATGCTGATCGGCACGCCCGCCGCCTTCCTGCTGGTGCGCGCCAACATGCGCGGCAAGTCGGCGATGCTGGCTTTCGTGCTGTCGCCCATTGTCGTGCCCCGCATGATCATCGCCGTGGGCATGTTCTATTTCTTCGCCCGCGTCGGCCTCGTGGGCTCCACCATCGGCCTGATCCTGGCGCACACGGTCGTCGCCGTGCCTTACGTGGTAATCACCATGATGGCGGTGCTGCGCAACTACGACACGCGCCTGGACCTGGCCGCGCAAAGCCTGGGCGCAGGCCCCTGGGCCACGCTGCGCTTCGTGACCTTCCCCATCCTGGGGGCCGGCCTGATGTCGTCGTTCCTGTTCGCGTTCGCGACCTCGTTCGATGAACTGACGATTGCGCTGTTCGCCTCGGGCGGCCTGAACGCCACCTTGCCCAAGCAGTTCTGGGACGAAGTGACACTGCAGATTTCTCCGGTGATCGCCGCCGTCTCCACGTGCCTGTTCATCTTCATTGCCGCGCTGATCTGGCTGGCCGACCGGCTGCGCCGCCGCAGCTTGGCCAACTGATCCCATGCGCGCTTGTTTTACCTCTTAGGATTCGCAACATGCTGAACGCAACCCATCTTCACGGTGTCTTCCCCGCCATCCCGACCCCGGTCAATGCGGACGACACCATCAACGTCCCGGCCGCCCGCGCGCTGATCGCCTACCTGCTCAAGCAAGGCATCGACGGCATCGTGCCGCTGGGCGGAACGGGCGAATACGGCGCCCTGCCGCGCGCCGAACGCATCCGCATGTGCAAGTTGACGGTGGAAGCCGTCGAAGGCCGCGTGCCGGTGATCCCCGGCGTGCTGGACCCCGGCTTCCACGACGCCCTGCAGGCCGGCCGCGAATTTGCCGAGGCCGGCGCCGACGCGCTGATGGTGCTGACCCCCTACTACACGACGCCGACGCAAGCCGGCATCCGCGACTATTTCCTGCGCTACGCGGACGCTTCGCCGCTGCCCGTGATGATCTACGAGATCCCGTACCGCACCCGCATCGCGATCGCGCCGGAAGTGCTGCACGAACTGTCGCGCCACGAGAACATCATCGGGATGAAGGCGTGCAACACCGACATGTACCATTTCTTGCGTACGGTGGCGGGCGTTGACGAATCGTTCGCGGTGTTCAGCGGCGAAGACACGCTGCTGCCGGTACATATGGCCGCCGGCGCGCGCGGCGGCATCGTGGTGACGGCAAGCCTGTTGCCGACGGCGTGGCGGAAGGTCTACGCGCTGGCGGCCGAAGGGCGCACGCGCGAGTCGATGGCGTTGCATCGCCGGTTGATTCCGCTGATGAATCTGGCGTTTGCGGAAACGAATCCGGGACCGATGAAGTCAGTGATGGATATGATCGGCGTGAACGCGCCCGAAGTGCTGGATCCGTTGGTGGCGCCGGCCGATAACTTACAGGCGGCGTTGCGGGCGGAGTTGGCGCCGTTGCTGGCGGAGTTCGAGGGAGTGGTTTAGGGCGAGGGTTTCGGTTTTTTGGTTTTTGGTTTTTGGGGAAGGACTGCTTTTTGGCGGTCCTTTTTCTTTGTTATTGGTTCTTCAGACGCCCGTCGTGGTGGTCCCCTGGGGGTGCGGGTCAACGATTGCGGTCCGGAGCCTTCGCTCCGGACGGCCCCATCGTCATCTTCGTCACTGCCTGCGGCAGTTCCTTCAGATTCCCTCGGGCTTATCGACTCCCCGCACCCCCAGGGGACCACCACGACGGGCTCGGGCAATGGCAATCTCACGTCGGCCGGGTAGGACGGCGTGCTTAGGGTTCCCTCCATCCGTGGTGGATGGTGGAGAATCTTGCGGTGCCCGCTCCCGGCCGGCCGCGCGGGCGGCCTTTGGGAGCTTACGCGTCGTCTTGCGTCGTGTTGGATTTCGCTTCGCGCGTGGGTGGCGTTGTTCGTATGGGCAGGCTCGTCGGACAAGCGATGGTGCTGAAGCACACGACGGTCTCCCTATTAGACGGGTGGCGCGCGTACGGGTCTCAATCAGCACGCAGCTGTCTGTCGCGCGCCACCCGTCGCTCCACCTCCCCCACCTGACGGCGGGGCTCAATAGAAAATCCATCACGGAAAGCGCGCAAGCGACCATCGCACCCACGCATCACCGACGCGTATGCCGAATGCGGCCGCCTGCGCGGCCGCATTCGGCGGGCCCCGAAAATCTCGTCAGTAAACGCCGCTCTAGCAGCGCGCGAACCCAGACGGCGCAGCTCGTCGCCGGGGTCGGGTGGGTGGCGCGCAACCTTGATGCGCCCGAGGGAATCTGAAGGCCGCGGCCTCAGGCCGCAACGAAGATGACGAGAGGGCAGTCCGGAGCGAAGGCTCCGGACCGCAATCGTGGGCGCGCGCCACCCACCCGACCCCGGCGCCGAGCGTCCCACGAAGATCTACAGCACACTCCTCAAGAAGCCCCCAGTGACCTACCTCGAATAAGCCGAAAACTTAGACTTGGAAATCGAAGTCGCCGCCACCTGCACATGCGGCGCCAATTCTGCTTCTACTCTCGCCACGGTCCACCGCGTCGTCGGCACAGAGATATTGATTGCCGCCACCGCCAACCCCCGATGATCAATCACCGGCGCCGCCACTGAAATATCCCCCAACACCGTCTCGTTCACGATGATCGCGTAGCCTTTCTCGGCCACGCGTTGCACGCGGTCCAGCAGCTTCTCGGGGTTCACCTCGGTGTATGGCGTGATCGCTTCCAGCCGCGTCTGCGCCAGGATCTCGCGCCGGTGCTCGTCCGACAGCCGAGACAGGATCGCCGTGCCCGACGCCGTGAAGAATGCCGGCAGGCGGCTGCCCACGGCGATATCCACATTCACCAGATGGTGGCCCGGAAAGCGCGCCACGAAAACGATCTCGTGGCCGTCCAGCTCTTGCAGGTTGGTGGTTTCACCCAGCGTCCGGCTGATGTCCAGCAGATACGGCGATGCCTTGTCGATCAGCTCGTTCGCGCGCACGTAGTTGTACGAAAACTGCAGCACCTTCGGGGTCAGGCCATAGTTGCGCGTATCCGGAATCCGGCGCAGGTAACCCAGCGTCTCCAGCGTATAGACCAGGCGTTGCGTCGCGCTGCGGTCCAGCCCGGAGGCACGCGCGATATCAGCCAGCGTCATGTGGCGTTTCGAACCATCGAACGCGTGCAGCACCTGAAAGGCTTTTTCAGTGGAACCGACAAACAGCGAAGACCGGGTCTCGGTCGGCGCCTGCGGTTTTTCCGTGTCGTCGGGGGTAGCTTTGCGCACAGGGAACAGCCTATTGAGTTCTAGGGATGCCGCGCAAGAATCACCGCGACGGAGGTATATGCCGGCCTCTCATCGCGTATTGCGCTTAATGTAATTGTAATTCAATTATTAATAGCAAATATCAATTACTTCAGGCGCTTTCGCCCCCCGTTTTTTCCAGCGTGACCCCGGGCTGCGAGGCCGACCGCGTGCCGGGCAGCGGATAGCAGGACTGGGGGTGATAGGTATGCACCACCGACAGTTTGACGCGATCGCTGCGGTTGCCTTGCGCCGCATGCAACGTCCGGCAATGGAAGAAGACCACATCGCCGGCCTCGAGCTCGGGGCAGACCGCCTGCGCGATCCAATCGGCATTCTGGGGCGCGTCGTCGCGGAAGAATTTCTTATCGTCGAACTGATCGGGCGTGAACGCCGCCGCATGCGAACCCGGAATGAAAGACAGCCCGCCGTTCTCGCGCTTTTCCGGCCCCAGGGCGAGCCAACAGGACACCAGGTCCGTATCGGAAAACGCCCAATAGCGGATGTCCTGATGCCAGCCCGTCAAGCTGCCGTAGGCCGGATGCTTGGTCATCACGCAATTGTGGTGCACCGTCGACAGCACAGCCGGCCCGCCGAAGTACTGGGCCAGCCACTGGCCGATGCCAGGGTCGGTCGCCCATCGGGCGAACAGCGGGTCGCGCGCATAGGCGCTGAGCAGGCGCCGCACGGTCAGGCCGCCTTCCGCGGCGCGTGACTCGGGCGCGCCGGGGTAGCGCAGGTCGGCTTCGTACTCAATGGGGGCCACGTGCTCGCGCAAATGGCGTTCGGCCAGCGCCCGCAGCGCCGCCACCCGGTCGGCGTCCACGAATTGGCGCGCCACCACAAACCCCTGCTTGCGCAGGACGGCTATCTGATCATCAGGCAATAACCCGGACATCTCGATCCTCACACCCCGCGGCGGTTGCGAAGCGTCTGCGTGCAGGGCAGGCGCGTACCGGTCAGGCACCGGTATACGCGGGGATGGCTAGATTACCAAAGCGCCGGGCGTGCCGGCGTCAGGTGGACGGTGTTTTTTCGACTGGCGGGGGAATCGGGGGATGCAGCCGGGCCGCGTCGCGTTCCTGCACCTCGTGGTGTACCCATTCACGCCACACCGCCACCAGCAAGGCCATCAGCACCGGGCCCACGAACAGCCCCACGATGCCCATGGTCTTCACGCCGCCCACCAGCCCGAAGAACGTCGGCAGGAACGGCAGCTTGACCGGCCCCCCCACCAGACGGGGACGCAGGGTCTTGTCGACGATGAACAGTTCGACGCTGCCCCAGACCATCAGCGCGATGCCCGCGACCAGATGGCCGGAGCCCACCAGATACAACGACACCAACGTGAACGACAAGGGCGCGCCCCCGGGGATCAGCGCCATGAAGCCCGTGACCACGCCCAGCAGCACCGGCGACGGCACACCCGCCACCCAGTACGCGATGCCCAGCACCAGGCCTTCGCCCAGGGCGATCAGGCCCATGCCCGTGACGGTGGAATTGATGGTGGCCGGCACCACGCGCGAAAAACGCTGCCAGCGCGCCGGCAGGATGCGTTCGCCCAGCACGTCCAGCTGGGCAACCATGCGGATGCCGTCCTTATAGACGAAGAACAGCGTGATCAGCATGAACAGCACAGTCAGCAGCAGCTGGAACACGTTACCCGTGGCCGCCAGCACCATGCGGTAGATATTGCCCAGGTGTTCGCCACTGACCGCTTCGACCAGCGCGCCCAGCGCGTGGGGCTGGCCGATATACGATTCCCAGTACTGGCCCAGGCGCTCGCCCACGACCGGCATCGACGTGATCCAGTTCGGCACGGACACGCCGTGGCGGTTGGCCGCGATGGCCCAGGCGAAAAAGGTGCTGGCTTCCTTGATGGCATAGGACAGCGCCAGCGTCATCGGCACGATCAGCACGACGATCACCACCAGCAATGCCAGTGACGCGGCCACGGCCGTGCGGCCGCCGCAACGCCTGACCAGGCGCTGGTAAAGCGGCCAGCTGGCCAACCCAATGATCAGCGCCGCAAGCGCGGGAACAAGAAAGCCGCTAAGAAAGTAAACCCCTGCCAACAGGACAAGCAGCAGCAGCCAACGGGCGATCAGGTAAGCGGGTAGAACAGGCTGCATAGAGCGGATCGACAGTAAGGGCGTTGTAGGCTTTGACTGTCGGACTATACAGACGTTTCAAGAAATACGAGGGACGCAAGCCCTGTATTTACTACGGGGTTTCCCGTGGTTTTTCAACGTGGCGGACCGGCCGGCCCGCCACGCAATCCGCTTACAAGGCGTATTCGGCCGCCTCTTCGCGCGCGCTGCGGCGGCGCGGCGGCGTCGTTTGAACCAGCGCGGGTTCGGTCCGAGGCTGGGGCTGCGCAAGAGCCATCGCGCTGGGCATGCCCAGTTGGCGCTGGAAGACGCCGCACGCCCCGGCGGCCGGATCGGTTTCGTCGCGGCCGCTAAGCAACGGGCAACCCGCGAACAATTCGGCCACCCAATCGGTGAAGGCGCGCACCTTGGGCGACAACTGGCGGCTTTGCGGATACAGCACGGAGATCGCCGTGGAGCTGGGCTTCCACTGGGGCAGGATTTCGATCAGTTCGCCGGATTGCAGGTGCGGCAGCGCCATGTAGCGGGCGACCTGGATCAGGCCGAAGCCCTTCAGGCCGCAATCCAGGTAGGCGCCGGCTTCGTTCACGGCCACCGTACCCTTCATGTCCACTTCCTGGTGCTTGCCGTCCACCTTGAAGTCCCAGGCGCAGTTGCGGCCCGTGCGGCTCATGAAGTAATGCACCGCGTGGTGGTCGCGCAACGACTCGATCGTTTGCGGCATGCCGTGGCGGGCAATATAGGTGGGCGAAGCGCAGGTGACCGTCTGCAGCGTGCCGATGCGGCGCGCGACCAGGCTGGAATCTTCCAGGTCGCCCCCGCGGATCACGCAATCCACGGCCTCTTGCACCATATCCACGGGACGGTCGCCCAGGCCGAGCACCAGCTCGACGTCGGGGTATTTGTCGTGGAAATCACACAATGAGGGAATCAGGATCAGCCGCCCGATGCAGGTCGGGACGTCGATGCGCAGCCGCCCTTTCAGGCGCAGCGCGGCTTCCTGGAAACAGGCCTCGGTTTCTTCGACGTCCGCCAGGATGCGCACGCAATGCTGGTAATAGCCCGCGCCGTCCGGCGTCAGGCCGATACGGCGCGTGGTGCGGTTGAGCAGGCGCACGCCCAGAAGGCGTTCGAGGTTCTGGATGATGGTGGTGACGGTGGTGCGCGGAAGCGAAAGGCTGTCGGCCGCCCGGGTGAAGCTATTGGCGTCCACGACGCGCACAAACACCTGCATAGCCTGAAAACGGTCCATGGCGACGGTGTCCTTTTGGGCAAATAAGTCGGGGTGAACGGAGCATAACCCGATTTTGCCGCTGATTAGTCATTTCTGGCGAACAGTGTTGCCGAGATAGACGTGTTTATCCGGCCCCACAAAACACTCAGAATGCAAACCATCTTGAAGTGCCCTTGCCTCCCGGCGCCTCCATAGGGCATGTCAATCCTCAGCTTCCGACACCGCAGTGATCCCGCCCCGCCAAGGCGCCCTGCCCAGGAAACGCAACCCCGTTGCATGTTGCATTGCAGCATATGCATATATCCAGCGGACGCTAAGGACTGCCATGCCCCGGACCGCCGGAGCCGCCTCCGCCCCAGGCTCAAACAAGCGCGCTTTCGCCCCTATACCACTCAAGGAAACATCATGGTTTCGCGCAATCGTATCGCTATGCTCGTCGTCTTTGCCGCCGTCCTCGCGGCCGGAGGCGGCTACGCCCTGACCCGGGGCCCCGCCGGCGGCAACGTCGCCATGGCGCAAGGCGCCCCCACCGCCACGCCCGTAGAGGTGGCCGAAGTCGTCACCAAGACCATCGTCGACTGGCAACGCTATTCCGGCCGCCTGGAAGCCATCGACCGCGTCGACATCCGCCCGCTGGTATCCGGCACCCTGACCGCCGTGCACTTCCAGGACGGCAGCATCGTCAAAAAGGGCGACGTGCTGTTCACCATCGACCCGCGCCCCTACGCGGCCGAAGTGGACCGCGCCGCCGCCGCCCTGACGGCCGCGAAGGCCCGGGCGTCGTACACCGCCACGGAACTGGCCCGCGGCCAGCGCCTGCTGACGGACAACGCCATCGCCCGCCGCGACTTCGAGGAAAAGCAGAACGCCTCGCGCGAAGCCGCCGCCAACCTGCAGGGCGCGCAAGCCGCCCTGGACTACGCCAAGCTGAACCTGGGCTATACGCGCATTGAAGCGCCGGTGGCCGGCCGCGTCTCGCGCGCTGAAGTCACTGTGGGCAACGTGGTCGCCGCCGGCGCCACGTCGGTACCGCTGACGACGCTGGTGTCGGTGTCGAAGATGTACGCATCGTTCGACGTGGACGAACAAACCTTCCTCAAGTACGTGAACCCGGCCCGCAACGGCCGCGCGGGTTCGGTGCCGGTCGAACTGGGCCTGGCGAACGAGGACGGCTATTCGCGCACCGGCTTCGTGCAGTCGGTCGACAACCGCCTGGACGCGACCTCCGGCACGATCCGCGTGCGCGCCGAGTTCGATAACGCCGACGGTTCGCTCCTGCCCGGCCTGTACGCCCGCGTCCGCCTGGGCGGCAGCGACCCGCGTTCGGCCGTGCTGATCGACGAACGCGCCATCGGCACCGACCAGGACAAGCGCTACGTACTGGTGCTGGACGACAAGAGCCACGCCGTCTACCGCCAGGTGAAGCTGGGCGCCAACCAGGAAGGCCTGCGCGTCGTCGATTCCGGCCTTGCCGCCGGTGAACGCATTGTCGTCAACGGCCTGCAACGAATCCGCCCCGGCGACGCCGTGGCCCCGACCGTCGTACCCATGGTTGCCGCCAAGGCCGCCCCGGTCAAGACCGCCGCAGCCGACCTGAAGTAAGGCCTGGCGCGTCTACAGAGAACGTTCATGAATATCTCAAAGTTCTTCATCGACCGGCCGATTTTCGCCGGCGTGTTGTCCATCCTGGTGCTGCTGGCGGGCTTGCTGGCCATGTTCCAGCTGCCCATTTCCGAATACCCGGAAGTCGTGCCGCCGTCGGTGGTGGTGCGCGCACAGTATCCGGGCGCCAACCCCAAGGTCATCGCCGAAACCGTCGCCTCGCCGCTGGAAGAATCCATCAACGGCGTGGAAGACATGCTGTACATGCAGTCGCAGGCCAACAGCGACGGCAACCTGACGCTGACGGTCAACTTCAAGCTGGGCGTGGACCCGGACAAGGCGCAGCAACTGGTGCAGAACCGCGTGTCGCAAGCGCTGCCGCGCCTGCCGCCGGACGTACAGCGCCTGGGCGTAACCACCGCCAAGAGCTCGCCCACGCTGACGCTGGTCGTGCACTTGATCTCGCCCAATGACCGCTACGACATCACCTACCTGCGCAACTACGCCATCCTGAACGTCAAGGACCGCCTGGCCCGCATCACGGGCGTGGGCGAAGTGACGGTGTGGGGCTCGGGCAACTACTCGATGCGCGTCTGGCTGGACCCGCAAAAGGTCGCGCAGCGCGGCATGACCGCGTCCGAAGTGGTCGCCGCCATCCGCGAACAGAACGTGCAGGTCGCCGCCGGCGTGATCGGCGCATCGCCCACGCAAGGCGACGTGCCGCTGCAGCTGAACGTGAATGCGCGCGGCCGCCTGCAAACCGAAGAAGAGTTCCGCGACATCATCCTGAAGACCTCGCCCGACGGCGCCGTGACGCACCTGTCCGACGTCGCCCGCGTGGAACTGGACGCCCAGGAATATGGTCTGCGCTCGCTCCTGGACAATAAGCAGGCGGTGGGCATGGGCATCATGCAATCGCCGGGCGCGAACGCGCTGGACGTGTCCAGCAAGGTGCGCGCCGCGATGGCCGAACTGGAGCAGGACTTCCCGCCGGGCGTGGAATACCGCATCGAATACGACCCCACGCAGTTCGTGCGGTCCAGTATTGAAGCCGTGGTGCACACGCTGCTGGAAGCCATTGCGCTGGTCGTGCTGGTGGTGATCCTGTTCCTGCAGACCTGGCGCGCGTCCATCATCCCGCTGCTGGCAGTGCCGGTTTCCATCGTGGGCACGTTCGCGCTGCTGCTGGTGTTCGGCTATTCCATCAACGCCCTGTCGCTGTTCGGGATGGTGCTTGCCATCGGGATCGTGGTGGACGATGCGATCGTGGTGGTGGAAAACGTCGAGCGCAACATCGCGGCGGGCTTGAGTCCACGCGACGCGACCTACCGCGCCATGCGTGAAGTCAGCGGCCCCATCATCGCCATCGCGCTGACGCTGTGCGCCGTGTTCGTGCCGCTGGCCTTCATGACGGGCCTGACGGGTCAGTTCTACAAGCAGTTCGCCATGACCATCGCCATCTCGACGGTGATCTCGGCCTTCAATTCGCTGACCCTGTCGCCCGCCCTGTCGGCCCTGCTGCTGAAAAGCCATCACGACAAGCAGGACTGGCTGACCCGTGGCATGAACCGCGTCTTCGGCCGCTTCTTCAACTGGTTCAACAACATGTTCGGCCGCGCCTCCGAGTCCTACGGCTCGGGCGTGTCCGGCGTGATCCGCCGCAAGGCCGGTGCGATGGGCGTGTACGCGGTGCTGGTGGCCGCGACCATCGGCGTGTCGTACCTAGTGCCCGGCGGCTTCGTGCCGGCGCAAGACAAGCAGTACCTGATCGGCTTCACGCAGTTGCCCAACGGCGCCTCGCTGGACCGCACGGAAGCGGTGATCCGCCGCATGAGCGACATCGCCCTGAAGGAACCCGGCGTGCAATCCGCCATCGCGTTCCCGGGCCTGTCGATCAACGGCTTCACCAACAGCTCCAGCGCCGGCATCGTGTTCGTGACGCTCAAGCCCTTTGGTGAACGCAAGGACGCCGCGCTGTCCGGCAACGCCATCGCCGCATCGCTGAACCAGAAGTTCGCCACGATCCAGGATTCGTTCATCGCCGTGTTCCCGCCCCCGCCCGTGATGGGCCTGGGCACGCTGGGCGGCTTCAAGCTGCAACTGGAAGACCGCGCCGCACTCGGCTATGCCGAACTGGACAAGGCCAAGCAGGCCTTCCTGGAAAAAGCGCGCCAGACGCCTGAACTGGGCCCGTCGTTCTCCAGCTACGAGATCAACGTGCCGCAGCTGGACGTGGACCTGGACCGCGTGAAGGCCAAGCAGTTGGGCGTGCCGGTGACCGAAGTCTTCGACACCATGCAGATCTACCTGGGTTCGATGTATGTGAACGACTTCAACCGCTTCGGCCGGGTGTTCCAGGTGCGTGCGCAAGCCGATGCGCCGTTCCGGGCGCACGCCGACGACATCCTGCAGCTGAAGACCCGCAATGCCGCGGGCGATATGGTGCCGCTGTCGTCGCTGGTGACCGTCAAGCAGACCTTCGGGCCTGAAATGGTGGTGCGCTACAACGGCTATACCGCCGCCGACATCAACGGCGGCCCGGCCCCCGGCTTCTCGTCCGACCAGGCGCAGGCCGCGGCCGAACGCGTCGCCGCCGAAACGCTGCCGCGCGGGGTGAAGTTCGAATGGACCGACCTGACGTATCAGCAGATCCTGGCGGGCAATGCCGGCTTGTGGGTGTTCCCCATCAGCGTGCTGCTGGTGTTCCTGGTGCTGGCCGCGCTGTATGAAAGCCTGACGCTGCCGCTGGCCGTGATCCTGATCGTGCCGATGAGCATCCTGGCCGCGCTGACGGGCGTCTACCTGACCGGCAACGACAACAACATCTTCACGCAGATCGGCTTGATGGTGCTGGTGGGCTTGTCGGCGAAGAACGCGATCCTGATCGTGGAGTTCGCCCGCGAACTAGAAATGAGCGGCCGCACACCGCTGGAAGCCGCCATCGAAGCCAGCCGCCTGCGTCTGCGCCCGATCCTGATGACGTCTATCGCGTTCATCATGGGTGTGGTGCCGCTGGTGCTGTCGTCTGGCGCCGGTTCGGAAATGCGCCATGCCATGGGGGTGGCCGTGTTCTTCGGGATGTTGGGCGTGACCTTGTTCGGCCTGTTCCTGACGCCGGTGTTCTACGTGCTGCTGCGTTCGCTGGGCGGCAAGCCGCTGCACTCGGCGGCCCCGCATGAAGCGCCGGAGTGCGCGCCGCACATCGACCCGCACGCACCGCCTGCCCCGCAGACTCACGCGTAAGGCCGGCAGACAAAAGAGAAGCCAGCGCGTCCCGCCCAAGCAGGCGGGGCGCGCGTCAAAGAGATTTCATCATGATCCAAAGACTGACCCGCGGTTCCGCCTTGCTTGCCGTCCTGCTCGTGCTGGCCGGCTGCGCGGTGGGCCCCACTTACGAAAAGCCGTCTGCCGCCGCGCCGGCGGCATTCAAGGAAGCCGCCCTGCCCGCTTCCGAAGCCGGCACCTGGAAGCCCGCCGAACCGTCGGAAGACGCGCTGCGCGGCGCCTGGTGGAAGGTCTTCGGCGACGAAGGCCTGAACCAGCTGGAAGACGAAGCGCAACACGCCAACCAGAACCTGCAGGCCGCTGCCGCCCGCCTGGCGCAATCGCGCGCCCTGCAGCGCGAGGCCCGCGCCGGCTTCTTCCCCTCGCTGGATGCGGCCTTCGGCCCCAACCGCCAACGGCCGTCGGCCGTGTCGCAAGGCCTGCCGGACGGCACGTCCACCAACCCGGTGACGACGTGGCGCGCCCAAGGCGCGGTATCGTATGAAGCCGACCTGTTCGGCCGCGTGGCGTCCACCGCCGACGCCGCCACCGCCGACGCCCAGCAAAGCGAGGCCCTGTACCGGTCGGTGCTGCTGGCCCTGCAGGCCGACGTGGCCACCACGTACTTCCTGGTGCGTGAGCAGGACGCGGAATCGCAGCTGTATAACCAGACGGTCAAGCTGCGCACGGACACCCTGCAACTGATCCAGCGCCGTTACGACGCCGGCGACATCAGCGAACTGGACCTGGCCCGCGCCAAGGCGGAACTGGCGTCCGCGCAATCGGAAGCACTTGGCATCGACCGCCGCCGTGCCACGACCGAACACGCGTTGGCCGTGCTGCTGGGCCGCGCCCCGTCCGACTTCACGATGCCGCCGCAGCCGATCCAGAAGGTCGCACTGTCGATCCCCGCCGGCTTGCCGTCGACGCTGCTTGAACGCCGCCCCGACATCGCCGCCGCGGAACGCGCCATGGCCGCCGCCAACTCGCGCGTCGGCGCGGCCAAGTCCGCGTTCTTCCCGCGCCTGGACATCACCGGGGCGTTTGGCTACGAGTCGTCCGACCTGGGCAACCTGTTCCAGTGGTCCAGCCGCACCTTCCTGCTGGGCCCGCTGGTCGGCGCCGCGCTGTCGATGCCCATCTTCGACGGCGGCCGTCGCCAGGCCGGCCTGGACCGCGCCCGCGCCGTCTACGAGGAAGACGTCGCCGTCTACCGCCAAACCGTGCTGAACGCCTTCCGCGAAGTCGAAGACAACCTGGCCAACCTGCGCATCCTGGCAGACCAGACCAAGGCCCAGGACGCCGCCGTCGAAGCCTCGGCCCGCGCCGCCAAGCTGTCGCACACGCAATACCGCGAAGGGTCGATCAGCTACCTCGACGTGATCGAAGCCGACCGCAGCGTCCTGCTGCAACAACGCGTGGCCGTGCAGCTAAGCGGCGAACAGGCACGCTCGGCAGTCGGCCTGATCCGCGCCATCGGCGGCGGCTGGGAAAACCCCGTCCCGCCGGAAGCGGTAGCAGCCAAGTAGGACGGGTGTAGCGCGCGACAGCCCCCCGGACCGCACCCACACGCGCAGCGTCACCCGCGGACGCAAGACACCGCGTAAGCCCCCGAAGGCCGCCCGCGCGGCCGGCCGGGCGGCGGGCCCCGCAAGCCCCTCCACCCCACCCCGCCGGTACCAGGAACCGCAAGCACCCCGCTCTCCCCGGCAATCAGTAGATGGCAGCTGACCGAGCCCGGCGCGGCGGTGGCCTGCGGTGCGCGGGGAGTCGATGCGCCCGAGGGAATCTGAAGGCAGTTGCCGCAGGCAACAACGAAGATGACGCAGGGGCAGTCCGGAGCGAAGGCTCCGGACCGCAATCGTTGACCCGCGCACCGCAGGCCACCGCCGCGCCGGGCGCCTCAAGAACCCAAAACCTATCTCCGAAGATCCAGATACCGCCTCGCCACCCGATACCCCACAAACACAAAAAACCCCCCACTATTGGCCACCAGCCAAGCCCCCAACCCGCCCAGCAACGCCACGACAGGCCCCACCGCCCTCACATCCCCCTGCGTCCAGGCGATCACGCCCAGACCGCCCACCACCACCAACCCGATCGCCAGCCACTTCACGATCACCAGCCCCGCCGACCGTCCCGCCATCAGCATCACTACCGCGATCGACAAGGCCAGCGCTGTCCCCGCGCACACCGCCACCAGCGCAAACGCCGCCCAGGCCGAGCCCACGGCGCGCAGCACCAGGCTAAGCACTTCGATGCCGACGCCCAACCCGCCCGTCATCACCAGCACCGACAACGCCAACGGCGACCACATCCCCGGCGGGATCCGCCGGGCGTCCATATCCGCCACGAACCGATGCATGGCCACGGACGCGGACGGGTCCGGGCTTCCGGCCAACGCCGCCTCCACCCGGCGGCACTGCGCGATCAACGCATTCAGGCCCGCGCCGGAGGATGGCATCACAGCCTCGTCACGCCCGGCGCATGTTCCGCCACCGTATTGCGCAAAGACGCCATCGCTTCCTGCACCGCCAGCGGTCTGAAGGCGTCTTCGCGCCAATACATCGCCACGGAACCGAAGCCGGAAAGCCGTACCGGGATGATCTGCATCGCCCGCATCTGCGAAAACCGCAGCGCCGCGCGGTGCGAAGCCACGCCGATCATGTCGCTGTTGTTGATCAACGTAAGATTGATCGTCACTGAATTCGATTCGACGTGATCCGGCGGCGGCGCCTGCCCTGCGGCCGCCAGCGCGGCGTCCACCGCATTGCGGATGGGCGTGCCCTTGGGCCACAGGATCCAGCGGTACGACAGCAGGTCCTGCCAGGTGGGCTGCTCGATCGCGAACAAGGGGTGCCGCGGACGCGCCACCAGATGAATGGGTTCCAGATACAGTGCCTCGAAGCGGATCGCCGGGTCGTGATGTTCAGGCGCCGAGCGGCCCACCACGATGTCCAGGTCGCCTTGCGCCAGTTGCGCCAGGAGGCGGTCCGTCGTGCCTTCGACCAGCTTCACACGCGCCTGCGGCATCCGCTCCAGCAGCTTCATCACCGCCAACGGCACCGTGTCGGACGCCGACGCGCCCGACGCCCCGATCACCACCCGGCCGCCACCGCCTTCACGCAACGCGGCCATGTCGGCGCTGGCGCGGTCCAGCTGCGACTCGACCCGCTGGGCATGGGCGATCAGCACGTCGCCGTGCGGGGTGGGACGCAGGCCGCGCGCATGGCGCTCGAACAGCGGCAGGCCGATATCGTCTTCCAGGTCTTTCAGCCATTTGGACAGGCCCGGCTGCGTGGTGTTGAGCATCGCGGCCGAATGGCTGATGTTGCGGGTCTGCGCCAGGCTCAGCAGCATTTTCAGATTGCGCAGCCGCAGGCGGTGGGTCCAGTCCATGCGCGCCCTCGTCGGATGGAGATTGTCTCGTATGTATATTGTTATTCGTATGGATAATAAGATAATTTCATTATTAAACACATAGCTGCTTACGCATAATCGTCTCCATATCCGGACCAGCCGCGAACCACGCGGCGGCCACCCGTAGAAGCCGGCATCAGCCGGACATACTGGAGACAACAATGCCCGACGGCCACACCGCCGGCGCCGATCAGGCTGCTGACCGCAGCGCTGATCGCGCTGCCTATTACGCGCGCATCGCCAAAAAGCACATGGCTCCCCTGTGGGAGTCCTTGCACAATCTGGTGCCCCGCCAGCCCGCCCCGCGCTGCGTTGCCGCCCTCTGGAAGTACGACGACGTGCGCGACGACGTCATGGCGTCCGGCTCGCTGATCACCGCCGAAGAAGCCGTGCGCCGCGTCCTGATCCTGGAGAATCCGGGCCTGCCCGGCCAGGCGAGCATCACGCAAAGCCTGTACGCGGGCCTGCAATTGATCCTGCCTGGCGAGATCGCGCCCAGCCACCGCCACACGCAGTCGGCGCTGCGCTTCATCGTCGAAGGCCGGGGCGCCTACACGGCGGTAAACGGCGAGCGCACCACCATGCACCCGGGCGACTTCATCATCACGCCGTCCTGGACCTGGCACGACCACGGCAACGCGGAAACCGCCGAAGGCGGCGAACCCGTCGTGTGGCTGGACGGCCTGGACATCCCGCTGCTGCGGTTCCTGGACGCCGGCTTCGCCGAAAACTATCCCCAGGCCACCCAACCCGTCACGCGGCCCGAGGGCGACAGCATGGCGCGCTTCGGACACAACATGGCGCCCGTGCGCCACAAAACCACCAGCGGCACGTCGCCCATCTTCAACTACCCCTACGAACGCAGCCGCGAGGCGCTGGACGCGCTGTACCGGCACGGTGAACTGGACCCCTGGGACGGCGTGAAGCTGCGCTACCTGAACCCCGCCACGGGCGGCTACCCCATGCCGACGATGGCGACGTTCATGCAATTGCTGCCCGCCGGTTTCCAGGGCAAGACCCACCGCAGTACCGATTCCACGGTCTACAGCGTGGTGGAAGGCCGCGGCACGGCGCGTATCGGCGACCAGGAATTTCACTTCGGCCCGCGCGACATCTTCGTGGCGCCGTCCTGGCTTCCCGTGCAACTGGCCGCGCTGGAAGACGCCACGCTATTCAGCTATTCGGACCGCCCGGTCCAGGACGCGCTGGGCCTGTGGCGCGAAGAACGCGTCGCCTGACCCGGCGCCCGCACCCGTTCGTCTTTCTTTCCCCTCCGTATCCCAAGGGTGATCCATGCCTTTCGTATTTGCTCCAGCCGCTCCGGTCGCCGTGCCCGTCGCCGGCAGCCAGGATGCCTTCCCCGTCCGCCGCGTGTACTGCGTGGGCCGGAACTATGCCGCCCACGCCCGTGAAATGGGCTTCGACCCCGACCGCGAACCGCCCTTCTTCTTCTGCAAGCCCGCGGACGCGATCATGCCGGTCGCCGACGGCCAGACGCTGGACCTGCCGTACCCGCCCGAGACTGCCAACCTGCATTACGAGATCGAACTGGTCGCGGCCATCGGCAAGGGCGGCGCCAATATCGCGGTGGACGACGCGCCGACACACGTCTGGGGCTATGCCGTGGGCCTGGACATGACGCGGCGCGACCTGCAGATGAAGATGCGCCAAGCCGGCCGCCCGTGGGAACTGGGCAAGGCCTTCGACCAGAGCGCGCCCATCGGCCCGCTGCACCCTGCCGGGTCCGTCCCTGGCATCGGCCAGGCCGCCATCTGGCTGCAGGTCAACGGCGTCGACAAGCAACGCAGCGATATCGGCAAGCTGATCTGGTCCATCGCCGAAACCATCTCCTACCTGTCCAGGTATTTCCGCCTGGAAGCGGGCGACCTGATCTACACCGGCACGCCCGAGGGCGTGGGGCCCGTGGTGCGCGGCGACACCATGGTCGGCGGTGTCGATGGCCTGGGCACGCTCAGCGTGCGCATGGTCTGACCTTCCAGGAACCCGTATGCAACTCCACAGCTTCTTCAATAGCTCCACGTCCTACCGCGTACGCATCGCGCTCGCGCTCAAGGACCTGCCCTACGAATACCTGCCCGTGAACCTGCGCAAGCAGGAGCAGCGCGCCGCCGGCTATGTGGCACGGAACCCGTCCGCCGGCGTGCCGCTGCTGATCGATGGCGACACGCAGTTGTCGCAATCGCTCGCCATCGTCGACTACCTGGATGCCACGCATCCCGAGCCCCGCCTGATTCCGGCCGATACGCTGGCGCGCGCCCGCGTGCTGGAGCTGTCCGACGCCATTTCCTGCGACATCCATCCCGTCAACAACATGCGCATCCTGCGGTATCTGCAGGACGTGCTGGGCGCGACCGAGGAACAAAAGACCGCCTGGTACCACCACTGGATCCGCGAGGGCCTGAGCGCCGTCGAGGAACTGCTGGCGCGCCACGGACATGGCCCGTATTGCTTCGGCGACGCGCCCACGCTGGCCGATTGCTGCCTGGTGCCGCAAGTGGCCAACGCGCAGCGGATGGGCTGCGACCTGTCCGCCTACCCGCGCATTCTGCGGATCTTCGACCACTGCAACGCGCAGCCCGCGTTCCAGGCCGCCGCGCCCGCGCGCCAGCCCGACTACACCCAATGACGACGCCCATGCAAGAACCCGACACCCACGGCGCGCCGCTGCGCGAATACACCGATCCGGCTTATCGGCCCCTGTGCGCCAACCTGGCCGACGTACGCGCCAATATCGACCGGCTGGACGACGAGATCGTGCGCCTGATCGCCGAGCGCGCCATGTACGTCAAGGACGCGGCGCGGTTCAAGCGCGACGCCTTCCAGGTGAGTGCGCCCGCGCGCCAGGCCCAGGTGTTCGACAAAGCCCGCGCGCTGGCCGAACGGCATAACCGGGGCTTCGCCAATCTTGAGCAGGTGGTGGACGCTACCTACCGGGCGATGGTCGCTGCCTTCATCGCCAACGAGCAAACCTATTTCGCCACCATGAAAGACGTGGGAGACACGCATGAATAAGTCCCGTCCGCTGACGCTGGCCCGCCACGCCGCAGCGCGCGCCCTGATGCTGGCGCTGGCCGCCGCCGCACCGCTATCGGCAGCCCAGGCCGCCGATGCCTGGCCCACGCAACCGCTCAAGGCCATCGTGCCCTTCGGGCCCGGCTCCAGCCCCGACCAGGTCGCCCGCATCGTCGGCGAAAAGGCCGGCGCCATCCTGGGCCAGACCATCGTCATTGAAAACAAGCCGGGCGCCAGCGGCAACATCGGCACCTTCGCCATCGCCAACGCCAAACCCGACGGCTATACCTTCGGCGTATCCATCACCGGTCCGCTGGTGAACAACACGCTGCTGTTCGATAAGCTGCCGTACGCACCCGCGACCGACCTGTCGCCGCTGACGCTGGCCGTGCACCAACCCAACGTGCTGGTCGTGCCGGCATCCGCCGGCATCGGCAATGTCGGCCAATTGCTGGATGCGCTGAAGCGGAACCCGGACAAGTACAACTTCCCGTCACCCGGCGCAGGCACCGTATCGCACCTTGCCGTCGAGCTGCTGCTGCAGCAGATCGGCGCGCGCGCCACGCATGTGCCTTACCCCTCGTCGCCCGCCGCGCTGACCTCGTTGCTGTCGGGCGATACGCAATTCGCAGCACTGCCCCCGATCGCTGTCATGCCGATGGTCAAGGACGGGCGGCTGAAGGCCTTGGCCGTCACCTCGTCCAAGCGTTCCGCGCTGCTGCCGGACATCCCGACCTTGGCCGAAGTCGGCGTGCCGGGCATCGAGGGATCCGCGTGGATCGGCTTCGTCGTGTCGTCCAAGGTGCCCGCCGATATCCAGAAGAAGCTGTCCGATGCGCTGATCCAGGCGATCCACGACCCGGACGTCACCAAGCGGCTGCAAGCCCAATTCATGGACCCTGTCGGCGGCACGCCCGCGGAGTTCCGCGCCTACATGGACGAGGAACTCAAGCGCTGGGAGCCCCTGATCAAGAAACTGGGCATCAAGGGCCAGTGACGCGCCAGCCAAGCAAGCGACGCATGACAAGCAAGGAAAATCAGATGGTCATCAACGAACCCGCGCGCCAGGTCCCGCTCTACGGCGAGTATGACGTCGTGGTGCTGGGCGGCGGCCCGGCCGGCGTGCTGGCCGCTGCCAGCGCCGCACGCAACGGCGCCCGCGTGCTGCTGGCGGAACGCTACGGCTTCCTGGGCGGCATGGGCACGGCGGCAGGCGTGTCGAACTTCTGCGGGCTGCACGCCAACATCCACGGCGACATCCGGCAAGTGGTGCACGGCATGACCGACGACCTGCTTGACCGCATGCGCGCCATGGACGGCTTGAACGATCCCCATCTGATCCTGGGCAAAATCCATGCCCAGGCCTACGACATCTCGGCGTTCAAGTGCGCGGCCGACGGCCTGGTGCAGGACAGCGGGGCCCACGTGCTGTTCCATGCCCTGGCCACCGGCCTTGCGCGCGCCGAAGACGGCCGCGTGGACGCGTTGTTCCTGGAAACCAAGTCCGGCCGCTGCGCGGTGCGCGCCAAGGTATTCATCGACTGCTCGGGCGATGCCGACATCGCGAAATGGGGCGGCCTGCCGTTTGAAAAAGGCGACGAGCACGGCCACATGCTCTACCCCACCCTGATGTTCAAGGTGGGCAACGTGGACGGCGCGCGCGCCCAGGAAGCCTGGAAGACCATTCCCCTCTTGATGGACCAGGCCGCGGCCAGTGGCGAATTCTCGTTCCCACGCCGGGGCGCCATCGTCCGTCCGCAAAAGCACGATTACGAATGGCGCGTGAACGTCACGCAGCTGGCCAACGCCGACGGCAGCGCGGCCGACGGCACCGATGCCGGATCGCTGTCAGCGGGCGAACTGGAAGGCCGCCGACAGATCATGCAATACCTGGGTTTCCTGCGTGCCAAGGTGCCGGGCTTTGAGAACGCGTATGTGCTGGACATCGCGCCGCAGTTGGGCATCCGCGAAACCCGCCGCATCGTGGGCGAAGCCGTGCTGACCAAGGACCACGTGCTGGGCTGCGCCGATTTCGAAGACAGCATCGGCGTGAACGGCTGGCCATTGGAAATGCACACGGCGGGCGACGTGCAATGGATGTGGCCGCCCATTCCCGAATCGCGTGGCTACAACCAGCTGCCGTTCCGGATGATGGTGCCCAAGCGCGGCCCTGGCGTCGCGGACAACGTGCTGGTGGCCGGCCGCTGCGCCTCCATGACGCACGAAGGCCAGTCAGCCGCGCGCGTCAGCGGTAGCTGCTTCGTGATGGGCGAGGCCGCAGGCACCGCCGCGGCCATGGCACTGCGCGCCGGCATCGCCCCCGCCGACGTGTCCGTGGCGGCCTTGCAGGCCCAGTTGAAGCGCCAAGGCTCCTTCCTTGGCGGCCAGGAATGACGGGGCGCGGACAACAACCATGAATACATCCCAGACATCTACTCAGCCCGCCCGATCCGTCATCGTGGTGGGCGGCGGCATCGGCGGCCTGGCCGCCGCGCTGGCGTTGACCCGCCAAGGCATCGCAGTGCAACTGCTGGAACAGGCCGCGCACATCGGCGAGATCGGCGCCGGCATCCAACTGGGCCCGAACGCCTTCGCCGCGCTGGACGCCCTGGGCGTGGGCCAGACGGCGCGCACGCGCGCGGTCTTCACCGACCACATCATCATGATGGACGCGGTGGATGCCCGGGAAGTGGTGCGCATCGACACGGGCGACGCGTTCCGCGCGCGCTTCGGCGGCCCGTATGCCGTGATCCATCGCGCTGACATCCACCTGTCCATCCTGGAAGCCGTGCAGCAGAACCCGCTGATCCGCTTTCGCACGTCCACCCAGATCGCCGGCATGGCGCAAGACGGCAACGGCGTCGAGGTCGTGGACACGGAGGGAAACCGCTATCGGGCGGATGCCGTCGTGGGTGCCGACGGCGTCAAGTCGGTGATCCGCGAACGCACGGTCGGCGACCCCGCACGCGTGACCGGCCACGTCGTCTACCGCGCGGTGGTCGAACGCGACAACATGCCCGAAGAACTACGCATCAACGCACCCGTGCTGTGGGCCGGCCCGCACTGCCACCTGGTGCACTACCCCTTGCGCGGCGGCCAACAATACAACCTGGTCGTCACCTTCCATAGCCGCGAACAAGAAGAATGGGGCGTGCGCGAAGGCAGCAAGGAAGAAGTGCTGTCGTACTTCCAGGGCATCCATCCGCGCCCGCACCAGATGCTGGACCGCCCCACGTCGTGGAAGCGCTGGGCCACCGCCGACCGCGAACCCGTCGAGCACTGGGGCCAGGGCCGCGTGACGCTGGTGGGCGACGCCGCCCATCCCATGACGCAATACATGGCCCAGGGCGCGTGCATGGCGCTGGAAGACGCCGTGACGCTGGGCCAAGCCGTGCGCCATTGCGGCCATGATCTGGAGGAAGCCTTCCGCCTGTACGAGTCGGTCCGCATCCCGCGCAGCGCGCGCGTGGTCTGGTCCACCCGGGAAATGGGCCGCCTGTATCACGCGCGGGGCGTGGAACGCACCGTGCGCAACCAACTGTGGACCGGCCGCAGCCAGTCCCAGTTCTATGACGCGTTGCAGTGGCTGTACGGTTGGAAGGTGGAGAACTGCCTCGCGGCCGCATAACAAAAGCACAAGAGGAGACAACATGAAGAAGAGCGCTATCGGCGGCACCGCCGCCATCCTGCTGGCGTTGGCGGCTTCCGCGGCCCACGCGCAGCAAAAGCCGGTCGACATCGGCTTCATCGGCACGCTTTCCACCCCCGCCGGCTACATCGGCGAAGACGAGCGCGACGCCTTCATGCTGGCCGTGAAAGAAGGCGGCGGCAAGCTGGGCGGCGTGCCCGTCAACGTGCGCGTCGAAGACGATGCGCTCAAACCCGCCAACGCCAAGCAGATCGCCGACAAGATGGTGCAGGACGGCGTGCGGCTCTTCACGGGCGTCAACTTCTCGAACGTCATGGCAGCCGTCGGCCCCACGGTGCTGAACGCCGGCGGCTTCTACGTCAGCCTGAACGCCGGCCCCTCCAACTACGCCGGCAAGGCGTGCAACCCCAACTATTTCGCGGTCGCCTTCCAGAACGATTCCTATGCGGACACCGCCGGCATCGCGGCCAACGAACTGGGCGCCAAGCGCGTCGTCGTCATGGCCCCGAACTACCAGGCCGGCCGCGACGCCGTCGCCGGCTTCAAACGCGCCTACAAGGGCGAGATCGCCGAGGAGATCTACACCAAGCTGGATCAGGCCGATTTCTCGGTGGAACTCGCCCGCATCCGTTCGCTGAACCCCGACGCCATCTTCCAGTTCCACCCGGGCGGCGCCGGCATCAACCTGACCAAGCAATTCGCCAACTCGGGCCTGTCAGACAAGATCCGGATGATCACGCCCATCTACTCGATGGACGACCGCATGCTGGCCGCAACCGGCACCGCAAGCAAGGGCTTTTATCTGAGTTCACTCTGGAGCGCCGACCTGGACAACGCGCAGAACAGGCACTTCGTCGACGCCTTCACCAAGGCCTACCAGCGCCCGCCCACCGCCTACGCCGCGCAGGCCTACGACACCGCCAACTTGATCGCCTCGGCGCTCAAAGCCGTCAACGGCGACGTCACCGGCCGGGCCGACGACTTCCGCAACGCATTACGGAAAGCCGGCTTCCCCACCGTACGCGGCAAATTCAAGTTCGGCCCCAATCAACACCCGATCCAGGACTGGTACCTGCTGCACATCGAAGCCGGCGCCGACGGCAAGCTCGTCTACAAGAACCAAAAGGTTCTCGCCCGCGACCACACCGATGTGCACGCAGCGGAATGCAAGATGTAGGAAAAATGGGCAGTGACGCCGGCACAACAGAACCGGCGCGTAGCGGTCAACGCCGCGACGCAAGACACCGCGTAAGCCCCACAAGGCCGCCCGCGCGGCCGGCATGGGGCGGGCCTCGCAAATCTTCCCTATCCGCTCCGCCGGTGACAAGCACCCTTAGGAAGCAGGCCTCTCCCGCTGACGGAAGATTGCAGACGACAAAGCCCGTCGCGTCGGTGGCCCGGGGTGCGAGGGGCCACCGACGCGACGGGCGTCTTAAAAATCCGCGTCGCCGCACATCAACCAATCAATCGATCAAGCAAAAATCAATTCAAACTCGCCCCAGAAATCTTGACGATCTCCTGATACTTCGCCTTCTCGCCCTTGACGAATTCGGCAAATGCTTCAGGCGTCATCGGCGCCGCCTCGGACCCCATGGTCAGCAAACGCTGCTTCACATCAGGTTGCTGCATCGCTTCCGAGTAGGCTTTGTTCAGCTTCGCCACCACCGGCGCCGGCGTGCCGCCGGTCGTGAACACGCCGAACCAGGTTCCCAGGTCGAATCCCTTGATCCCCGATTCTTCGACCGTCGGCACATCCGCCAACAACGACGAACGCTTCGCCGTCGTCACGGCCAGAGCCTTCACCTTGCCGTCCTTGATCAAGGGCGCCGACGCCGCCAGATTGTCGAACATGAAATCGGACTGGCCCGACAGCAGCGCCAACTGCGCCGGCGCCGCGCCCTGGTAAGGAATGTGCTCCACATTGATACCGGCGCGTGCCTTCAGCAGCTCACCCGACAAATGGCCGGCGCTGCCGTTGCCGCCCGAACCGTAGTTCAGTTTGCCTGGGTTCGTCTTCGCGTACTCGACCAGGTCGGCCAGCGTCTTGATGTTGTTCTTGTCGGCGAATTCCACGTTCATCACCAGCACGTTCGGCACCGCTGCGACGATCGTGACCGGCGCAAAATCCTTCACCGGGTCATACGGCAGGTTGGCAAACAGCCAGGGGTTGATCGCGTGCGTCGCCACCGCGCCCATCACCAGCGTGTAGCCGTCGGCCGGCGCCTTGGCCACCAGGTCGGCGCCGATGTTGCCGCCTGCGCCAGAGCGGTTTTCCACGATCACGGCCTGGCCGAGCGAACCGCGCACCTTTTCCGCCAGCATGCGGGCCATGGTGTCCAGCGGGCCGCCGGGCGGGTAAGGCACGACGAAGCGGATCGGCTTCGTCGGGAAATCCGTGGCTTGCGCCAGGGCGGGCGCACCGAAAGGCAGGGTCGCGGCAAGCGCCACAGCGCCTTGCAGCAATGCGCGGCGCATAGCGCGGCGGGGGGTTTTCGTCATCATGTTGTTCTCCTCACTCCGGATCGATTGCGGTCAGTAGCATACCGCAGGAAGCAAACTGACGTAACAAAGAGATACTTCCCGACCTTACCCCTGCGGAGTGGGTTCACGTTTGGTTTTGACAAGCGCAGTCAAGGACACGCCAAGCGCGTTCATCACCTTGCGCAATGTGTGATAGCTGGGATTCGCCCCTGGGGCGAGGACTCGATAAAGATTCGTTCGCGCGAGTCCCGTTTCACGCGAGATTTCGGTAATGCCGCGAGCGCGGGCCACATCGCCCAGCGCTTCAAGAAACGCATCGGGATCCTCTTCGGCCGCTGCGTCCGCAAGATAATGCGCGATCGTTTCATCATCTTTCAGATAGTTCGCTGCGTCGAAGTCACGGTATTTCGTCATGATCGGTACTCCGTTTTATTTGCGTCCAGAGGCGTTTCGCAAGCGCGATATCTCTGGCTTGGCTGCCTTTGTCGCCACCGCAAAGCAATACATACACGACCCTTCCCGCCCGGGCGTAGTACACGCGGTAGCCGGTGCCGATGTCCACCCGCATTTCACTAATGCCTTGCCCCACGGGTTCAGCGTCCCCGAAATTTCCCTTTGTTGCACGGGATAAACGGCGCAGGATTTGAGCGCGCGCTCGGGCGTCTCGCAATGATTCAAGCCAACGGGAAAATTCCTCGGTTTCTCGAAATCTGAACATACCGGATTGTCGCTCAAAAGGCACATTCAGAACAACACCCATGAAAAACACCCCAAGCGCCGGACCTGTGTCCAACGCTTGAGGTGCTTGAGAATGCGGGATTCCCGCGATCAGTGCAGGATCTGACTCAGGAAGAGCTTGGTCCGGTCGTTCTGCGGGTTGTCGAAGAATTCGTCCGGGCTGTTCTGCTCGATGATCTCGCCGCGGTCCATGAAGATCACACGGTTGGCGACCTTGCGTGCGAAGCCCATTTCGTGGGTCACGCAGATCATCGTCATGCCGCTTTCCTGGGCCAGGCTGACCATCACGTCCAGCACTTCCTTGACCATTTCCGGGTCAAGCGCGGACGTCGGCTCATCGAACAGCATGATCTTGGGGTTCATGCACAGCGAACGCGCGATCGCCACGCGCTGCTGCTGGCCTCCCGACAACTGGCCGGGAAACTTCTTGGCCTGCTCCGGAATGCGCACGCGCTCCAGATATTTCATGGCCGTCGCCTCGGCTTCCGAGCGAGGCTTCTTCAGCACCCACATGGGACCCAGCGTCAGGTTTTCCAGCACGGTCAGATGCGGGAACAGGTTGAAGTGCTGGAACACCATGCCGACGTCCTTGCGGATCGTCTCGATGTGCTTCAGGTCGTTGGTGAGCTCCGTGCCGTCCACGATGATGTGGCCTTTCTGGTGCTCTTCCAGACGATTGATGCAGCGGATCATCGTGGACTTGCCCGACCCCGAGGGGCCGCACACCACAATGCGCTCGCCTTGCGCCACGTCCAGGTTGATATTGCGCAACACGTGGAACTGGCCATACCACTTGTTCACGTCCTGCAAACGAATAATGGCATCGGACATGCCTGTACTCCCGTAAATATCGCTGTGCGCGCCCGCCTTGCGGCGGACGTGCGGCATTGGCTAGCGTTTGTGATCAGTCGCAAGACGTTTTTCAAGCGCCTGACTGTACTTGGACATGGAAAAGCAGAACACGAAGTAGATCAGCGAGATGAAGAGATACGCCTCTACGCCGAATCCGCGCCATGCCGCGTCGGACAAGGCCGCCTTGGCCGCCAGGGTCAGGTCGAAGATGCCGATGATCACCACCAGCGACGTGTCCTTGAACAGCGCGATGAAAATGCTGACCAGCGGCGGAATCACGATCTTCAGCGCCTGCGGCAGGATGATCTTGCGCATCTGCTGCCAGTAGTTCAGGCCCAGCGAATCCGCGCCTTCGTACTGCCCCTTCGGGATGGCCTGCAAACCGCCGCGCACCGTTTCCGCGATGTAGGCCGCGGCGAACATGATGATGGCGATCTGCGCGCGCAAGAGCTTGTCGATCGAGAAGCCTTCCGGCAGGAACAGCGGCAGCATCACCGACGACATGAACAGCAGGCTGATCAGCGGCACGCCTCGGATCAGCTCGATGTACACGACGCACAGCGCCTTGATGGCGGGCATTTTCGAACGCCGGCCCAAGGCCAGCAGCACGCCGATGGGGAACGCGAAGGCAATGCCGAACGTGGACAGGATCAGCGTCAGCGGCAGGCCGCCCCAGCGCGCGTTCTCCACGTAGGTCAGGCCGAACACGCCGCCCCACATCAGCAGCGCCACGGCGGTCAGGCCCACGGTCCAGATGACGGCCAGCTTCCAGTTCCAGAAACGGCGGATGCCGCTGCAGACGATCACCGCCACCAGGATGATGGTGGCGATCAGCGGACGCCACTGTTCATCGAACGGATAGGTGCCGAACAGGATCAGCCGGTGCTTCTCGATGATGAACGCCCAGCAGGCGCCCCCCGAGGCACGGCATTCCTGCGCGTTGGCCGCGTTGAAGTCCGCTTTGAAGAAGGCCCATTCCAGCAGCGCCGGCACCGCCATCAACAGGAACCACGCAAGCAGTACTGTGATGAGGATGTTCAGCGGCGACGAGAACAGGCGGGATTTAAGCCATGCCCATGCGCCCACGTGCGTGCTGGGCGGCGGCAGGCCTTCGCTGGGGGTATGCGTAGTGCTGCTCATCTCAACGCTCCACCAGCGCGATGCGCTTGTTGTACCAGTTCATGAATATCGAGATCGACAGGCTGACCGTGAGGTACGCGCCCATGATGATGAGGATGCCCTCGATCGCCTGGCCCGTCTGGTTCAGCGTGGTGTTGACCACCGACACGATGTCCGGATAGCCGATGGCGACCGCCAGCGAGCTGTTCTTCGTCAGGTTCAGGTACTGGCTGGTCATCGGCGGGATGATCACCCGCAGCGCCTGCGGCAGGATGACCAGGCGCAGCACCTGCTTGCGGCGCAAGCCCAGCGACCCGGCGGCTTCCCACTGGCCGTTGTTCACGGCCTGGATGCCCGAGCGCACCACTTCGGCGATGAACGCCGACGTGTAGATCACCAGACCCGCCAGCAACGCGGCGAATTCCGGCGACAGCGTCAGGCCGCCCGAGAAGTTGAAGCCCTTCAATTCCGGCATGTCCAGCGTCAGCGACGCGCCGCTGACGAGCCAGCCGATGACCGGCAGTCCGATCAAGAGGCCAATGGCCCAGCGGCCCAGCGGGAACATTTGGCCGGTGGCCTCATGGCGCTTCTTGCCGTAGTGGCCCAGGAAGATGATGGCCACGATGGCCAGCCCCAGCCCGGCCAGCATCCAATCCAGCGAATTGCCTTCCAGGCCGGGCACTTTCAGGCCGCGGTTGGAAATGAAGACGCCCGGCAACGGGTTGTGCGCCTGGCGCGGACCCGGCATGTTCTCGGTGATCAGCGCGTACCAGAAGAACAACTGCAGCAAGAGCGGCACGTTGCGCATCACCTCGACATAGACCGACGTGATCTTCGCCACCAGCCAGTTCTTGGACAGGCGGCCGATGCCGATCAGGGTGCCGAGGATGGTGGCCACCACGATGCCGATGACGGCGACGCGCAGGGTGTTGAGCAGGCCGACCAGAATGGCGCGGCCGTAATCGTTTGCGGGGGTGTAGGCGATGGGCGTTTCGCCAATCGCAAACCCGGCTTCGCGGCTCAGGAACCCGAAGCCCGTGGCGATATTGCGCACGGACAGGTTGTGAAGCGTGTTCGAAACCAGGAACCACACGGCCCAGGCGACCGCAGCCAGCGCTAGCACCTGGTAGACCACGGAGCGCACGCCGGGGTCGTTCCAGTTCAGCCGCCGGCGGGGCGCCGAAATCGGGGCGTTTTTATTGGAAGTCGTCATGTTGAATCTACAGAAGTCGTACACCGGGTGGCAACGCCGGCAAGGCCACGCCCCCCACTCCTGCCGCCCGCTCTTCGGCGGGGTAGGCAAAACGGAGCCCGAGGCTCCGTTTTGCCAGGCAGCCGTGTGTTAGCGCACCGGCCAGCCGTACATCAAACCGCCTTGCTTATACGACGCGTTCAAACCGCGCTCCAGCTTCATCGCGCTGTTCTTGCCCAGCGTGTTTTCGAAGCTTTCACCGTAGTTGCCCACGTTCTTGATGATGTTGAATGCCCACTTGTCGTCCACGCCCAGGTTCTTGCCCATGCCCGGGGTCACGCCCAGGATGCGCTGGATGTTGGGGTTGGGGCTCTTGGCCATTTCTTCGACGTTCGCCTTGGTGATGCCGTATTCCTCAGCTTCCAGCATGGCGTTCAGCGACCAGCGGACCACGTTGAACCATTGCTCGTCGCCCTGGCGGACCATGGGGCCCAGCGGCTCCTTGGAAAAGTCCTCCGGCAGGATGACGAACTTGTCCGGGTTCTCGAGCGTGGTGCGGGTGGAGGCCAGTTGCGACTTGTCGGTCGTGAAGGCGTCGCAGCGGCCGGCCGAGAAGGCGCGGATGATTTCGTCGTACTTGTCGATCACGACAGGCTTGAATTCGATCTTCTGGCCACGGAACCAGTCGGCCAGGTTCAGTTCGGTGGTGGTGCCCGGCTGCACGCAAATGGTGGCGCCGTTCAGTTCCTTCGCGCTCTTGACGTTCAGGTCCTTGGAGACCATGACGCCCTGCGAATCGTAGTAATTCACGCCTACGCCGATCAGGCCCAGCGTCGTGTCGCGGGTCAGCGTCACGGTGGTGTTGCGGGTCAGCACGTCCACTTCGCCGGACTGCAGCGCGGTAAAGCGTTGCTGCGTGTTCAGCGGGGTGAATTTGACCTTGGTGGCGTCGCCGAACATCGTCGAGGCGATGGCGCGGCACAGGTCCACGTCGATGCCCTTGTATTCACCCTTGCTATCGGCGATCGAGAACCCCGGAATGCCGGTCGAAACCCCGCACTGGACAAACCCTTTCTTCTTAACGTTATCGAAGGTCGCGCCCGCATTGGCAGCCGCGGATGCAGCGAACAATGCCGCGCCAATAGCAGCGAGTTTCAGTACTTTCATCGTGATCTCCGTGTGGGATAAATCGAGCCGTACGCGGGCCGGATCAGGCCGACGCATGGGGCGGATGGTAGCGTCCACGCAGCACGCGGCGCATCCGGGAATTCCCTTGAAATATAGGGACACTGGCGAAATCAAACGTTGTTTTCTCAAGAAAACGGGGACGTGTTTTAGCGCGAGCGATTTGTCCCAAGACGCATTCATTTCGTTCTGGCGAAAACGTGTCCAACTGGTCACATGGATACGCTTTTTCACAGCCTGCCCACCAAGAGGCTTAGGCCACCTTACTGTCCCCGAGTTACTATGGCGGCTTCATCTGACAGCCGCCATGATCGAATTCCAACACGTATTCAAATCATATGGTCGCGGCCGCAATATTCTGGCCGACATCAACTTCCGCGTCAGCGCGGGAGAATTCGTTTTCGTATCCGGGCCGTCCGGCGCCGGCAAGTCCACGCTGCTCAAGCTGATCGGCGGGCTGGAGCCCGCCAGCCGCGGATCCATCCAGGTCAATGGCCAGCGGCTGGACAAGCTGCCCGCGCGCGCCCGGCCGTATCTGCGCCGCGCGGTCGGCGTCATCCTGCAAGACACCCACCTGTTGTTCGATCGAAGCGCGTTCGAAAACGTGATGCTGCCGCTGGCCGTCCAGGGACACCCCTGGGATTCGGCCGCCTCCCGCGCCCGTGCCGCGCTGGACAAGGTGGGGCTGTCGGGCAAGGAAGACATGAACCCCATCGAACTGTCGGGCGGCGAACAACAGCGCCTGGCGATCGCGCGGGCCATCGTGAACCGGCCTGCCATCCTGATCGCCGACGAGCCTACCGCCAACCTTGACCACGACAACGCGCAACGCATCATGAACGTGTTCCGCGACTTCAACCGCGTGGGCGTCACGACGCTGATCGCCTCGCACGACCAGGACCTCATGGCGCGCTACGCCAGCCGCACCTTGCGCATCGATCCGGGCAAGTTCGCCGATTCCAACGGCCCGGCCTCGCCGCCGGACGCCGGGCAACCTCAGTCCGCCCCGGCCCGCGCTAGCGGCGCCCGCGCCGAACCTGGCTTCGGCCACCCGGGAGAATCGGCATGAACGCCTGGTTGCGGCAACACCGCTATGCGCTCCTGGTGACCCTGCGCCGACTGGCCAAGCAGCCGTTCTCGTCGCTGGCCAACCTGCTGGTGATGGCGCTGGCCCTGGCCCTGCCCCTGCTGGGCAGCGCCATCCTGGTGTCCGTGCAGCCCGTGGCGCGCGAGATGTCCGTCACTCCCGAAGTGACCGTGTTCATGCGCGTGGACGCCCCCGCCGGCGCCGCCGCCGACGTGGCCAAGCGCATCAAGGACGATTATTCGCAAGACGTGCGCGCAGTGCGCGTCGTGGGGCGTGACGCCGCCCTGGCCGACCTGCGCGCCAACCCCGCCTGGCAGCAAGCGCTGGCCGTTTTGCCCGGCAACCCGCTGCCGGACGCCGTCGTGGTGACGCTGGCCGACGGCGAGGACCTTGCCGGACGCGCCGACAAGCTGGCCGGCGCCTGGAAGCAATGGAATCACGTAGACCTGGTGCAGCTGGACAGCGCCTGGGTGCAGCGGCTGGAGGCCATCCTGCGGTTCGCCCGCATCGGCCTGGGTTTCCTGGCCGCTTGCGTGGCAGTCGTGGTGCTGGCCACCGTGTTCAACACCGTGCGCATGCAAGCGCTGTCGCAACGCGAGGAAATTGGCGTAGCCCGTCTGGTGGGCGCCACGGAATCCTTCGTCCGCCGGCCGTTCCTGTATCTGGGCGCCCTGTCGGGGGCCCTGGCTTCCTTGCTGGCCATCGGGGTGGCGGCCATTGCGCTGTCGCCGCTGAACGACGCGCTGCTGGGACTCGCCCGCAGCTATGGCGCCGAATTCGCGCTGCACCTGCCTGGCGCATCGGTGCTGATCGGAGCAGTCGTCGCCTCGGCCGCCCTGGGCGCACTGTCGGCCCGCTGGTCGGTCACGCGCAGCACGCGGTTCTGACCTTGGGTGGGCGAATGGCGAGCGGCCGGGCCCTGAGCGGCGCCGCCGCCGCCCCAGATGCCCCGGCAAACGCCACCCCAAACGCCACCCCAAACGCCGCGCCTAAAGCCACGTATAAAGCCCGATCCTCCCCGTGATCCGGGGAAAGGCGCGCCATCCGCCCGGCTACGATGGTTGCAAGCCGTCTTGATGAACGCGGCCGTTCGGGCCTGCGGACGCTTGCCCAACCGGCTGGGCGCCCTGCCAGGAAAGGAAAAAGCGAGAATGCTGGATGGAAATCAGGGACGCATTGCGTTGTCGCCGTTACAAGCATTTCTCCCGTTGTCTGCCGGGATATGCAAGAATAAAGCGACATTTTTTTACACTTTTTGAAACATTCGTTGTTTTGCCGAGCGCCGCCCTTCGTGTCCCAATCGCTGTTCTTGCCCCTTAAGTCCCATGGTCGCCCGTCTTGAAGCCCGTGCAACGCGCCACTATTTCGATAGCGCGTTCCAGTGTCAGGCGGTGAAAGTACTCCCCAACGAGTACTACGTCACCGACGAAGACCTGATGATCTCGACCGTACTCGGGTCGTGCGTCGCCGCCTGTATCCACGATCCGGTCAAGGGCGTGGGCGGCATGAACCATTTCATGTTGCCGGAAGGCGACATGCAGTCGCCCGCGTCCGCCACGATGCGCTATGGCGCCTTCGCGATGGAAGTGCTGATCAACGAGCTGCTAAAGGCGGGCGCCGTGCGCGACCGCCTGGAAGCCAAGGTGTTCGGCGGCGGCGCGGTGCTGAGCGCCATGCAGCAGATGAACATCGGCGAGCGCAACGGCGCATTCGTCCTGAACTACCTCAGGACCGAGGGCATTCCGGTCAAGGCGCAAGACTTGGGCGATGTGCACGCCCGCCGCATCAATTACTTCCCGCGTGACGGCCGCGTGATGGTGCGCAAGATGGCGCCGCACCACCAGCGTGCAGAAGAAATCATCGCCAAGCGCGAGCAGGCGGCGGCCCAGAGCGTGCAGGCCAAGACGCAAAGCCCCCCGCGCGTCGAACGCTTCACCCGGCCTGGCGTGGAACGGTTCGACAAGCCGGCGCGCCCCGGCGTGGAACGCTTCGACCGGCCCGCCCGGCCTGGCGTCGAACGCTTCGACACCGCGCTGAGCCGCTTGCGCAAATCGGAAACCACCGACAGCTGAATCCCGCGCTGCCTCAGAACCCGAAGCTGGCGCGGTACTGGCTGGGCGATACGCCCAGCCGGCGCATGAACACTTCGCGCAAGTGGCGGGCGTCGCGAAAGCCGCACTCGTAGGCCACGGTTTTCAGCGGACGCGCCTCGCGCTCCAGGCGCGCCCGCGCCGCATCCACCCGCACGCGCTCGACGAACTCGGCCGGCGTCACGCCCGCGTCGCGCAGGAACACCCGGGAAAAGTTGCGGCGGCTCATGTTGGCCACGGCGGCCAGCGCATCCAATCCAAGGTCTGCATCCAGGTGGCCCAACACGTGCTGCTGCACTTGCGCCACGGCCGATGTCTCTTCCACGAACGGCGTCAGGAACGGGCTGAACTGCGATTGCCCGCCGGCGCGCTGCGTGAACACCACCAGCCGCTTGGCCACATTCAGGGCGACATCCTGCCCGACGTCCTGCGCCAGCAGATACAGCGCCAGGTCGATGCCCGCCGTCACGCCCGCCGACGTATGCAATCGGCCGTCCTGCACATATAGCCGGTCGGCATCGACGCGCAGCGCCGGGTAACGCGCCGCCAACGCCGGCGCATCGTTCCAATGCGTGGTGACGGTGGCGTCCTGCAACAGGCCGGCGCGCGCCAAGAGGAAGGTGCCGTTGCAGATCGACCCGTAGCGCGGCGCCCGTTGGCACATCGCGCGCAGCCAGGCCAGCGTGTCGTCGGGTTCGCGCTGGCCCGGCAACGCGGGGCCGCCCGCCACCAGCAGCAGGTCAGGCGGATCGGCCACGTCCGCGTAGTAGCGCTGCGGCGCGAGCACCATGCCGTTGGAACACGGGACCGTGCCGCGCGTCAGGCCGATCAGCGCCAGTTGGTAGTGCTGCGCCGGCAACAAGAAGCGGTTGGCTTCGGCAAACACGTCCAGCGGTCCGCTGACATCCAGCGATTGCACGCCGGGAAAGACGACGATGGCGACGGTTTTCATGGGCTTCAAGGCAGGCGACGCGGCGCCGGACGGCAAAACGCTACCTTAGCCGACCGCTGCGGCCCCGGCGCGCCCCCACGGGCAAGCCTGGCCCGAAAGCGTGGCAACGCGGCCCGAAACCGCCCCTGCCTGCGCGCTTGGCCGCCAACCGCGCCACGCTGGCGCGATTGCGTTCATGCCGGCCCTGTCCCGCAGCCCGCCCCACCGGCAAGATCTCCCTGTCGTACCCGGCGCGCCGTCGCGCCCGCCACGCGCCCTGCAAACCCTCCCAACCCTTACCCCCCCAGGATCCTTGCCATGACGATGCCCCCAACCCTCGCCAGCGAACGCGTCGGCCCCGCCTTTTCCGTGGACGGCATGCTGGCCGCCCGCAACAAGACCCGCCAGGCCATCGCCGACGTCGCCGCCCGCATCCGGCCCGGCATGGTCGAGGAAGACGCCGTGCAACTTGCCCGGCAGACGCTGATCGACGCCGGCATGGCGCTCAGTTGGCACCCCACGCGCGTCCGCTTCGGCGCCAACACTTTGAAATCCATGCGCCAGCCGTCCGAACCCGGCGTGGTGCTGGGCGACGACGACATATTCTTCCTGGACATCGCGCCGCGCCTGGACGCCTGGGAAGGCGACGGCGGCAAGTCCTTCACCGTGGGCGGCAATGCCGACCATGCGCGCTGCGCCCGCGACGCCGAAGCGCTGTTCCACGACGTTCGCGGCGTATGGCGGCGCGAGCAGCTGACCGGACAGGAACTCTACGCCTACGCCGACCGCCAGGCGCGCTCGCTGGGATGGGAACTGAACTTCGACCTGCCGGGCCACCGCGTTTCCGATTTTCCGCATGCCGCGATCCACACCGGTTCGCTGGCGGAACTGGCCGCTACCCCGTCGGAGATGCGCTGGATCCTGGAGATCCACTTGCGCGATCCGGCCGGCCGTTTCGGCGCCTTCTTCGAAGACATGCTGTTGGGCGACGAGCACTACGCATAGGGCGTGTGCCGCGCCTACAATCGGCGCATGTCCACCGTCCGTCTCTTCTTCGCCCTGTGGCCGTCGCCCGCGCTTGCCGCATCGCTGGCCGGCTGGGCGGAACAGGCCCGGCCGACCACCGGCGGACGCGTCATGCGCACCGAAACGCTGCACCTGACCCTGGCCTTCCTGGGACCGGTCGACGTGCAACTGGCGGACGTGCTGGCAGCCGCCACGCCAGAACACCGGTTGCCCGCGGACGAGGTGGCGCTGGACCACTACGGTGTCTTCACCCGCCAGCGCATCCTCTGGGCGGGCCCGCGCCAGACGCCCGCCGGCCTGCAGGCCGCGCACGACGGCCTGTGGCAATGGCTGGCCGGTTTCGGCCTGGCCGCCCCGCCCCAGCCCTTCCGTCCGCACGTGACATTACTGCGCAACATCGAACATGCGCCGCCGCCCGACGCCACGCCAGCGCCGCTTGTCTGGCGCTACGACCGCATGGTCCTGGTGGCATCTGAATCCCTGACGGGCGGCAGCCGCTACCGCATCGTCGCGCAATCGCGCCCCGCCGACAGATAGCCCCGCTCTGGCACAATCACCCGGTTGCAACGACCAGGGATCACCATGATCATCCTGCTGGACCAAGACGGCGTGCTGGCGGATTTCGAGCACGCGTTCATCGACGCCTGGCGCACCCGCCACCCGGACATCGCCCCCGTCGAATTCGAAGACCGGAAATCCTTCTATATCCGCCAGGACTACGCGCCGGAACTGCGCGGCATGGCCGAAGCCATCTATACCGCCCCGGGATTCATCCGCAACCTGCCGCCCGTGCCGGGCGCGCTGGACGCCGTGCACGAATTGCTGGCCTTGGGGATGGACGTGCGGATCTGCACGTCGCCGCTATCGCAGTTCGAGAACTGCGTGGCCGAAAAGTACCTGTGGGTGGAAAAACACCTGGGACGCGAGGCCACCAACCGGCTGATCCTGACCAAGGACAAGACCCTGGTGCACGGCCATCTGCTGATCGACGACAAGCCACTGATCGAAGGCGCGACCAAGCCGCGCTGGAAGCACATTTTGTTTGACGCGCCCTACAACCGGCAGGTCGCAGATCGCCCCCGCATCACCTGGGCGAACTGGCGCAATGTGCTGGCGGGCGAGCTCTATACGGCAGACGAATGAGTCCGTGCGGGTCCTGTTCAGCGGTCATGGTTTAGGACTATTCTGTGCTGGCTGTACCCCCACCCCGGAGGAGCCCGCACCATGAATCTGCACCGTCTGCTCAAGCAGCGAGAAGCCGACCACAAGCCTTTGCGAGTTGCATTGCTGGGCGCCGGAAAGTTCGGCGCGATGTTCATGAGCCAGGCCCCCCGCACCCCGGGGATGCGGCTGGTGGCCGTGGCGGATCTGGCGCCCGCCCGCGCCCGCGCCGCGCTGACCCGCGTAGGCTGGCCGGCCAGCGCGCTGAACGCCGCCAGCACCAATGACGCGTTCAAGAACGGCAAGGTCTATTTCAGCGACGACCCCTACGCCATCATCGCCAGCCCCGACGTCGACATCGTCATCGACGCCACTGGCCAGGCCGCCGCCGGCATCGGCCACGTGCTGGCCTGCTGCGAACACGGCAAAGACATCATCATGGTCAACGTCGAGGCCGATGCGCTGGCCGGCCCGCTGCTGGCGCGCCGCGCGCGCGAGGCGGGCATCGTGTATTCGCTGGCCTACGGCGACCAGCCTGCCCTGATCTGCGAAATGGTGGACTGGGCGCGCGCCGCCGGCTTTGAAGTGATGGCGGCGGGAAAAGGCACCAAGTACCTGCCCGAATTCCATACGTCCACGCCAGACACGGTGTGGCCCTACTACGGGTTCACCGCCGAAATGGTCGCCGCCGGCGACTTCAATGCGCAGATGTTCAACAGCTTCCTGGACGGCACCAAGAGCGCCATCGAAATGGCGGCGGTGTCGAACGCCACGGGCCTTTTGCCGTCACCGTCGGGCCTGCATTTCCCGCCGTGCGGCGTGGACGATCTGGCCCGCGTGCTGCGCCCGCGCGAAGACGGCGGCATCCTGCACCATCGCGGGCAGGTGGAAGTGATCTCGTCCCTGGAACGCGACGGCCGGCCGGTCTTTCGCGACCTGCGCTGGGGCGTCTACGTGACGCTGGCCGCCGACAGCGATTACGTGCGGCGCTGCTTCCAGGAGTACGGGCTGGTCACGGATCCCAGCGGGAACTTCACCGCCATGTACAAGCCTTATCACCTGATCGGGCTGGAGCTGGGCATCAGCGTGGCCAGCGTCGGCCTGCGCCGCGAGCCCACCGGCGCGCCGGCCGGCTGGCATGGCGACGTGGTGGCCACCGCCAAGCGCGACCTGCAAGCGGGCCAGTTGCTGGACGGCGAAGGCGGCTACACGGTGTACGGCCGGCTGATGCCGGCGCCGGATTCGGTCGAAGAAGGCTATCTACCGCTGGGCCTGTCGCACCAGGTCAAGCTGAAGAACCCGGTGCGCCAATCGCAGGCGATACGCTGGCGCGACGTGGAATACGACGAGCGCTCGACGGCCGTGCAATTCCGCCGTGAGATGGAACAGACCTTCGCGTAGGCCAAGGCCCGCCCCGCCCGCCTAGACCGGCGCGGGGCGTTCGGCCTGGAACAGGCGCAGGCGGTCCGCCGCGTTGCGCAGGTGCTGTTCGGCCGCGCGGCCGGCGGCATCCGGATCCGACCCTTCGATCGCGGCGAAGATGGCCTGGTGTTCGCTTTGCACCGCAGCCATGCGTTCGGCGTACCGGCGCGCCGTGTTGTGGCGGGCGCTGCGGATCACCCGGCGCACGTTGGCTTCCAGGTAGTCGTTCAGCGCGACCAGATGCGGGTTGTGCGTGGCCTGCACGATGGCCTGATGGAACTGGTAGTCCTCTTCGTCGCCCAGCTTGTCGTTGATCAGCGCGTATTCCATGCCCACCAGCGCCTGGCGGATCTTCTTCAGGTCTTGCTCGGTGCGGCGCTGCGCCGCGTAGCGCGCGGCGGTGACTTCGATGGACAGCATCAGTTCCAGGATGTGCTCCAGGTCCTCGGTGTCGCCCGGCGTGGGCGCGGCGATGCGGAACGCGTTGCGCTGGAAATTCGGATCGACGAACACGCCGCTGCCTTGCTGCGACGTGATCAGCCCTTCCGACTTCAGGCGTGCCAGGGCTTCGCGCACGACCGCGCGGCTGACGGAATAGGTTTCGGTCAGCTGCTTTTCGGTGGGCAGGCGGTCCCCCGGGGCCAGCACCCCTTGGCGTATCTGCTCGGCCAGCGCGTCGCCCAAGGCCGCGGAAAGCGAACTCTTGGGCGCGGCGCGCGGCGGGTCCTGTTCTTGGGTAGGTTGCATGGAAAATCGTCGGATCGTGATGGCGGCGTCCTGCACTTTAAGCGATATAGATGCCGCCGTTGACCTGCATGACTTCGCCGGTCACGAAGCCCGCCAGCGGCGAACACAGGAACGCGATCGATCCGGCGATTTCCTCGGCCGTGCCGAAACGGCGCAAGGGCGTGCTTTCCAGCAGCTGCGCGCCCTTTTGGCCAATCAGGTCATGCGTCATGGACGTGGCGATGATGCCGGGCGCCACCGCATTCACGCGGATTTGCGGCGCAAGCTCCAGCGCCAGGCTGCGCGTGAAACTCTGCACGGCGCCCTTGGACGCCGAATAGGCGGCGTGCGCGTAGCTGCCGCGCTGGGCGGCCAAGGACGTCAACAACACGACCGACCCATTGTGGCGCAGGTGGCGCTGGGCCGCGCGGCACACGTAGAACGTGCCGTCCAGATTCACGCGCATCAGCGTGCGCCAAGCCTCGTCGCTGGTGTCCTTGACCAGTTGTTCCGGGTAGATGCCGGCGCAGTGGACCAGATGGTCCAGCCCGCCGAAATGCTTGGCTGCCGACTCGAACACGCGTTCGCAATCGTGCGACACGGACACATCCAGCGCGTGGGTGTAGACCCGCTGGCCGCTGGGATCCAGCTCGGCCGCGATCGCCTCCAGGCGCGCGTTGTCGATGTCGGTCAGCACCAGCCGGGCGCCGTGGGCGGCCATCAGCCGCGCCGTCGCCAAACCAATGCCATTGCCTGCGCCGGTGATGACGGCCACCTGTCCTTCGAACGAAATCATCCTGTCTCCAAAGCTCTCTATGGGCGGGCCGGCGGCCTGTCAAGCGCCAGCGGCTTCCTGGATTGAACTCCTGAATCCGCTGCTTGACACGAGAAAAACGCATGCCCTATGATTTATCGGACAACTTAATAAAGTTGCCTGACAACTTATTCCGAAAGCGTAAATCAAGTCGCGCTTTCAGGCAAGAAGGGTCGGAAAAACACGGCCGCAGGCCGCATGACAAACAGGCAGGGGACAACCAGGTGGAAATCACCGGCAGCACTACCGTATTCGCAATCGCGGCGGACCCGATCGCGCACGTCAAGACGCCCCAGCGGCTGAACGCCCTGCTGCGTGAACGTGCGATCGACGCCGTCATGGTCCCCTTCCATGTGTCCGTCGACGCCCTGCCCGGCCTGTTCACCGGCCTGCGCGGCCTGGCCAACCTGGGCGGCATCGTGGTCACGGTGCCCCACAAGGAACATGCCGCCACCCTGTGCGACGCCCTGACCCCGGCAGCCCAGCTGATCGGTGCGGTCAATGCCGTGCGCCTGCAAGACGGCGTGCTGACCGGCGGCAACTTCGACGGGCTGGGCTTTGTGGCCGGCTTGCGCAGCCAGGGGCATGACCCCGCCGGCCGCCACGTCTACCTGGCCGGCCTGGGCGGCGCCGGCAAGGCCATCGCCTGTGCCCTGGCCGACGCCGGCCCCGCCAGCCTGCGCCTGTACAACCGGTCGGCCGACAAGGCGCGCGCCTTCGCCGCGCACCTGGCCCGTCAATACCCCGACCTGGACATCCGCGTGGCGGATTCCGAGCCCGAACCCTGCGACATCGCTATCAACGCGACCTCGCTGGGCCTTCAAGACACCGATCCCCTGCCCTTCCCCGTAGACGCCCTGGCCCCCGGCACGGTCGTGGCCGACGCCGTGATGAGCCGCGTCGACACCCCCTTGCTGCGCGCCGCCGCCGCGCAAGGCTGCCGCACGCATCCCGGCCTGTACATGCTGGAAGGACAACTCACCGAAATTGCCCGCTTTCTGGGCGTAGAAGAGCCGCAGCAAAGCGCGCTTGCTTGATTCACGGACTTACCACTCCCGTCCCACGGAGGAGACACACATGAAATTGGCTTTCACCACCGGCCTGCTGTGCCTGGCCGGCATGGCCGCATCGGCGCACGCCGCGCCCGTCAAGATCGGCCTGATCGAAACGCTGTCGGGCCCGCAGGCCTCGACAGGCCTGATTTTCCGGGCCGCCGTCAAATATGAACTGGACCGCATCAACGCGGCCGGTGGCTGGAACGGCCAGCCGCTGGAACTGGTCGAATTCGACAACCAGGGCGGCCCTGTGGGCGCGTCCGACCGCTTCCGCGCCGCCGCCGCCGAAGGCGTGCAGGTCCTGGTGCAGGGCTCGTCTTCCGCCATCTCGGGCCAGTTGACCGAAGACGTGCGCAAGCACAATCTGCGCAACCCGGGCAAGGAAGTCGTCTTCCTGAACGTGGGCGGCGAAGCGCTGGAGCTGACGGGCCAGAAGTGCCACTTCTACCATTTCCGTTTCGCCACCAACGCCGACCTGCGCGTGAAGTCGCTGGCCTCGGTGATGTCGGCCGACGGCACGCTGGGCAAGCGCGTGTACGCCATCAACCAGAACTATTCCTGGGGCCAGGACATGGAAGGCGCCACCGAGCGCTTCGCCAAGCAGTACGGCTATGAAGTGGTGGGCAAGACGCTGCACGAAGTCAACAAGATCCAGGATTTCGCCCCCTACGTCGCGCGTATCCGCTCAGCCACGCCCGACACCGTCATCACGGGCAACTGGTCCAACGACCTGTTGCTGCTGATGAAGGCCACGCAGGCCGCCGGCCTGAAGGTGCGCTTCGCCACGGTGTTCCTGGACCAGGTGGGCAACCTGGCCAACGCGGGTGAAGTGGCCCTGGGCCATTACATCGCGCACCCGTACAACATCGAAGCCGCGGGCGACGAAGGCGCCAAGTTCGCCGAAGACTACAAGGCGAAGACCGGCCACTACCCCAGCTACACGGAACCGCAGACCGTCATCGGCGTGCGCTTCCTGGGCGAAGCGCTCAAGCAGGTGCCGCCTCAGGACGGCAAGCTCTCCGTGCCGGCGCTGGCAAAGGCGCTGGAAAAGGTCACCTACACCTCGACGCTGGGCACCTACACGATGCGCGCCGAAGACCATCAGGTGCAATTGCCGATGGTCGTGTCCAAGGTAAGCAAGAACGCCAAGTACAAAGCCGACGGCACCGACATGGGCTTCGAGCCGGTGAAGGTGCTGGCGGCGGCGGACGTGTCGGCGCCGGTGCAGGCCACGTGCAAGATGCAGCGGCCGGATTGATGGAAGGGTGATGGGTTGCGCGCGCTGGCGTCCCGCGCGCGCAACCCGTCGTCGTCCACCGCAAGAACACGCGCACACCGGCGCGGGCCGGAAAAACAACGTGCGCGATCGCTCGCGGGACGCCACGCGTCCTAGCGCAAGAAATATGGAGCGGACATGGAATTCTTTACCGTCTCGCTGTTGAACGGCGTGATTTACGGCCTGCTGCTATTCATGGTGTCGGCAGGCCTGACTTTGATTTTCGGAATGATGGGCGTGCTGAATTTCGCGCACGCCTCGTTCTACATGATTGGCGCGTACGCCGCCTACACGCTGACGCCCGTCACCGGATTCTGGACGGCGCTGGTGCTGGCCACGGTCATCGCGGGCGTGCTGGGCATGGGCGTCGAGCGTTTCTTCCTGCGTCGCGTCCACAAGTTCGGCCACGCGCAGGAACTGCTGGTGACGTTCGGCCTGGCGTTCATCGTGGCCGAGCTGATCAAGCTGTTCTATGGCGACTTTCCCGTGGATTACCGCGTGCCGCCGTTCCTGAATTTCGCGGCCTTCCGCGTGTTCGACGCGGACTACCCCTTTTACCGCCTGTTGATGGGCGGCGTGTCGCTGGCGATGTTCGCCGTGATCTACCTGCTGCTGTCGCGCACCCGCGTCGGTATCGTGGTGCGGTCGGCCATCTACCGCCCGCGCATGGCCGAAGCCCTGGGCCACAACGTGCCGCTGGTTTTCATGAGCGTATTCGGCGTGGGCGCGGCGATGGCGGGCCTGGCGGGCGCCGTGGCCGGCGCCTTCTACACCACCAACCCCAACATGGCGCTGGAGCTGGGCGTGCTGGTGTTCGTGGTGGTCGTCGTGGGCGGCCTGGGCTCGCTTGAGGGCGCGATGATCGCGTCGCTGCTGATCGGCCTGATCAGTTCGTTCTCGGTTGGCATCGACGCCAGCCTGGCGTCCCTGTTCGGCCTGTTCGGCGCGGGCGAGTGGGCCGAAAGCGTGGGCGGCCTGATGACCGTGAAGATTTCCAGCCTGGCGGCGACCCTGCCCTTCCTGCTGATGCTGGTCGTGCTGCTGGTCAAGCCGTCCGGCCTGAAGGGAGAACAGGCATGAATCCTACCCGTATCGCCTCGGGCGCCCTGCTGCTGATCGTCTGCGTGGGCCTCCTGTGCGCGCTGCCCTGGCTGCTGCCTCCGGGCCAGCTGGTGGCGGCCGTGCAGATGCTGATCGCGGCGCTCTTTGCCTGCGCCTTCAATCTGCTGGCGGGCCAGGGCGGCATGCTGTCCTTCGGCCACGCCGCGTACTTCGGCGTGGGCACCTTCGCCACCATCCACGCCATGAACGCGCTGGGCGGCGCGGGCTTGTTGCCTACGCCGCTGATGCCGCTGGCGGGCGGCGTGGCCGGCCTGCTGTTCGGCGTGGTCGCGGGCTGGTTCGCCACCATGCGTTCCGGCGTGTACTTTTCGATGATCACCCTGGCGCTGGCGGAACTGCTGCACGCGCTGGCGCCGCACTTGAAAGGCGTGTTCGGCGGCGAGGCCGGCGTGTCGGCCATGCGCATGCCGGCGTGGGGCTTCACCTTCGGGTCGGACATCGAGGTGTACTTCCTGGTGCTGGCCTGGGTGCTGATCTCGCTGGCTGCCCTGTACGGCCTGACCCGCACGCCGCTGGGCCGGTTAACTCTGGGCCTGCGCGAAAACGCCAACCGGCTGCGCTACCTGGGCTACCGCCCGCATGCGTTGAAGACGATGGTGTTCGCGCTGTCGGCCATGTTCGCCGGCATCGCGGGCGGCTTGCAGGCCTTGAACATCGAGGCCGGCAACTACGTGCTGTTCGAGGTGAAACTGTCCACCGACGCGGTGCTGTTCGCCTACATCGGCGGCGTCAACGCCTTCCTGGGCCCGGTGCTGGGCGCATCCATCCTGACGTTCCTGTCGCAGACGCTGGCCGACATCACCCGGTCGTGGCTGCTGTACCAGGGCATCCTGTTCGTGCTGGTGATGCTGTTCGTGCCGGATGGCCTGGTGGGCCTGGTGCAACGCGCCGCCAAGTCGCTGCGCGAGCGCGGGCTGGCCAACTGGCTGCCGCGCGCCGCGTTGTCGGTGGCGGGCGGCCTGCTCTTGACCGCCGCCACCGTCTTCTCGGTGGAACTGCTGCAACGCATGTTCGCCCGCGACTACCGCTCGCTGCTGGCCATGAATCCCGAAGCCGGGTGGCCGCCCATCCCGCTCTTCGGCCAGGCGTGGGCGCCGCTTGCGCTGTCCACCTGGCTGATCCCGCTGGCGCTGTTCGCCGTGGGCCTGGCGGCCTGCCGCTGGGCGCTGGCCCTGTGGCGCGACGACGGCGCCACCGCCCCTGTGCTGGAGCCCGCAAAATGAGCCACGACATCCTGACCCTGACCGACGTGCGCAAGTCCTTTGGCGAAGCGCAAATCATCCGCGGCGTGAACCTGGCGATCGACGCTGGCGAACGGCATGCGGTCATCGGCCCCAACGGCGCCGGCAAGTCCACCCTGTTCCACCTGATGTCGGGCTCGTTCGCGCCCACGTCTGGCGACATCAGCCTGCGGTCCCGTTCCATCGGCGGCCTGGCGCCCGAAGCCATCAACCGCCTGGGGCTGGCACGCTCGTTCCAGATCACCAATGTGTTCCCGCGCCTGTCCGTACGCGAGAACCTGCGCCTGGCCGTGCTGCGCATGCACGGGCTGGTCTACAACTTCTGGCGGCCCATCGCACGCCACCGCGCCGTCAACGAAGACGTGGACCGCCTGCTGGAGAAAGTTCGCCTGACGGCCAAGCAAGGCACGGCCGCCGGCGACCTGAACTACTCCGAACAGCGCTCGCTGGAAATCGGCATGACGCTGGCCTCGCGCCCGAAAGTCATCTTGCTGGACGAGCCGATGGCCGGCATGTCGCAGCACGAGGTCGACTACACGGTCGAACTGATCAAGGACGTGACGCGCGACTGCACCCTGCTGATCGTCGAGCACGACATGCAGGTGGTGTTCTCGCTGGCCGACCGCATCAGCGTGCTGGTATACGGCGAAATACTGGCCACCGGCACGCCCGCCGAGATCCGCGGCGACGCCCGCGTGCGCGAAGCCTACCTGGGAGAGGAAACGGTATGACGACGCAATCCCCCCTGCTCAGCCTGCAAGGCGTGCACGCGCACTACGGCAAGAGCCACATCCTGCACGGCATCGACCTGTCCATCGGGCGCGGCGAAGTCGTGAGCCTGCTGGGCCGCAACGGCGCGGGCCGCTCCACCACCATGAAAAGCATCATGGGCCTGGTGGATGTGACCGGCGGGCGCATCGCTATCGAAGGCCGCGACATCACCAACAAGCGCCCCTTCGAGATCGCACGCGCCGGCCTGGGCTTCGTGCCGGAAGAGCGCGAGGTGTTCGCCAACCTGACGGTGGACGAGAACCTGCGCATGGGTGAACAGCCCAAGCGCGAGGACGCGCCCTTCTGGACCGTGGCGCAGATGTTCGACTACTTCCCGCGTTTGAAGGAACGCAGCAATACCAAGGCTGGCAACCTGTCGGGCGGCGAACAGCAGATGCTGACCATGTGCCGATCGCTCTTGGGCAACCCCAAGGTCATGCTGATCGACGAGCCCACCGAAGGGTTGGCGCCGAAGATCGTGGAAGTGATCGCCGACGTGATCCGCGACATCCACAAGCGCGGCGTGTCGGTCGTGCTGGTCGAGCAGAAGCTGACCATCGCGCTGAAAGTGTCGACCCGCATCAGCGTCATGGGCCACGGCCGCATCGTGTTCGAAGGGCCGCCCGCGCAGTTGCATGAGCGCCAGGACATCGTGCAGGAATGGCTGGCCGTCTGACGCGCCGCCACGCAACCTCTTCTACAGGCAAACACCTTGGACAACCCTACTGAAGTCATCCACAGCGACCTGCGCGGCCAGACCGTCGTGATCACCGGCGGCGCCAAAGGCATCGGCTTTTCCACCGCGCAGGCATTCGTGCGCCAAGGCGCCCGCATCGCGCTGCTGGACATGGACGCCGCCGCCCTCGCCGCCGCCGTGGCCGAGCTGACATCCGACGGCGGCCAAGCCATCGCGGTGCAGGCTTCCGTCACCGACGCAGACGCCGTCGAACGCGCCTTCGCCCAGGTCGAACAGACCTGGGGCCGCATCGACGTGCTGGTCAACAACGCCGGCATCTCGGCCAACAAGCCCACGCTGGAAGTGACCATCGACGAATGGCGCCGCGCGGTCGACATCAACCTGACCGGCGTCTTCCTGTGCGCGCAGGCCGCCGGCCGCCGCATGGTGCCTGCGGGCTCGGGCAGCATCATCAACCTGGCCTCCATGTATGGCGTGGTGGCGGCGCCCGACCGCGCCGCCTACTGCGCGACCAAAGGCGCGGTGGTGCTGCTGACGGAAACGCTGGCGGTGGAATGGGGCCCGATGGGCGTGCGCGTCAACGCGCTGGCGCCCGGCTATGTCGAAACCGATTTGGTGCGCGACCTGGCCGCACGCGGCCGACTGGACCCCGAACGCCTGAAACAACGCACCCCGCTGCGCCGCATGGCGCAGCCGGCCGAAATGGCCGACCTGGCGGTCTTCCTGGCCTCGCGCCAGGCCGCCTACATCACCGGACACACCCTGGTGGCCGACGGCGGTTGGAGCCGCTACAGCTACCTTTAACCGCATCGACGCTTAAAACATTCTGGAGATTCACTCATGGCCACCTACCAACCGCTTGAGCCCCAAGCGCCCTGGCGGCAACTGACGGTCGAGGCAAAGGACTGGCAGCAGGCGGACCCCGCCCTGCTGGACACCATGCTCACCCAGTTGCACTGGATCCGCGCCTTTGAAGAGGCCGTGCTGGACCTGGCCGCCGAAGGCCTGGTGCACGGCCCCGCGCATTCGTCCGTGGGCCAGGAAGGCGGCGCCGTCGGTTCGGTGCTGGCCTTGGGCGCCGGCGACCAGATCAACGGTTCGCACCGCGGCCACCACCAGTTCCTGGCCAAGGCGCTGCAGCACGTCGCCCCGCTGGGCCTGGATCCGCGCAACCCGCTTACCCCCGCCATCGATGACGTCCTGCAGAAGACGCTGGCCGAGATCATGGGTCTGGCCCAGGGCTATTGCCGCGGCCGTGGGGGCAGCATGCACTTGCGCTGGCTGGAAGCAGGCGCGCTGGGCACCAACGCCATCGTGGGCGGCGGCGTGCCGTTGGCGGCTGGCGCGGGCTGGGCGCACAAGCACGCCGGCACCGACCGGGTGGCGGTGACGTACTTCGGCGACGGCGCGGTAAACATCGGTTCCGTGCTGGAAACGATGAACCTGACCGCCGCATGGAAGACGCCGCTGTGCTTCTTCATCGAGAACAACCGCTACGCCGTGTCGACCACGGTGGAAGAGTCCACGGCGGAACCCCGCCTGTCGGCACGCGGCCTGGCGTTCAACATCCCGTCGTGGAAAGTGGACGGCATGGACCCGCTGGCCGTGCACCTGGCCATGTCGGAAGCCGTGGCGCACATGCGCGCCGGCCATGGCCCGACCATCGTGGAAGTGGACGTGTACCGCTTCTTCCACCAGAACGGCCCGTTCCCGGGCAGCGCCTTCGGTTACCGCACCAAGGACGAAGAAGCGCAATGGCGCCGCCGCGATCCGCTGGACAAGATCGCGTCCGAAATGATCGGCCGCGCGCTGATCACGCAAGCTGAGGTGGACACGCTGCGCCAACGCTGCAAGGACGTCATGAAGGACGTGTCCGGCCGCCTGACCGAAGCCGTCGAAGGCGGCAAGCGCCGCGTGCGCGCCGACCTCTGGCCCAGCCCCGACTTCCGCGACGTGGGCCTGCGCAGCGACGGCGCTGAACTGGCCGGGTTGCGCTACCAGGACGTCGACGGCTACACGGGCGAGAAGGCCGAACGCAAGTTCGTCGACGCCGTCGCCGACGTGCTGGACCGCCGCATGGAAACCGATGACGGCGTGGTCGTGCTGGGCGAAGACGTGCACCGCCTGAAGGGCGGCACCAACGGCGCCACGCGCGGCCTGAAAGACAAGTATCCCGACCGCGTGCTGGGCACCCCGATTTCGGAAAACGCCTTCGCCGGCCTGGGCGGCGGCTTGGCGATGGACGGCCGCTACAAGCCCGTCGTCGAATTCATGTATCCCGATTTCATGTGGGTCGCGGCCGACCAGATCTTCAACCAGATCGGCAAGGCCCGCCACATGTTCGGCGGCGACATCGACGTGCCCTTCGTGCTGCGCACCAAGGTCGCGATGGGCACGGGCTACGGCTCGCAGCACTCGATGGACCCGGCTGGCATCTTCGCCACGGCGCCGGGCTGGCGCATCGTGGCCCCGTCCACACCCTTCGAGTACGTGGGCTTGATGAACACCGCCCTTGCCTCCAAGGACCCGGTGCTCGTCATCGAGCACGTGGACCTGTATGCGTCGTCGGGCGAGATGCCGGCAGGCGATCTGGACTACGCCATCCCCTTCGGCAAGGCCCGCGTGCGCCGTACCGGCGGCAAAGTCACCATCCTGACCTATCTGTCGATGGTCAGCCGCGCGCTCAAGGCTGCTGAAGAGGCAGGCGTGGACGCCGAAGTGATCGATCTGCGTACGCTGGATCGGGCCAGCCTGGACTGGGAGACCATCGGCGCCAGCATCCAGAAGACCAACAACGTGCTGATCGTCGAGCAGGGCGTGCGTGGCACGTCCTACGGCGCCATGCTGTCCGACGAGATCCAGCGCCGCTACTTCGATTGGCTGGACCAGCCGATCAAGCGCGTCACCGGCGGCGAGGCCTCGCCCAGCATCTCGAAGGTGCTGGAACGCGCGGCGTTCGCGGATACCGAGGAAGTGCTGGCCGGCCTGGCCGACGTGCTGGCCGACCTGGGAGAACAAGCATGAGCGCGCTGCAAATGACCGTGCCGATGGAAATCGGCATCTGCTGCAAGGACCTGGACGCGCTGCTGGCGTTCTATACCGACGTCGTCGGCCTGACGCTCGTCAACCGGGTGAGCGTGCCCGCCGACATGGCCCGCGCGACCGGCCTGACGGAGCACGGCTACAGCGTGGCGCGTCTGCAGACTTCCTACGGCGAGCGCATCAAGCTGCTGCAGCCCGGCGTGGCGCCGGAATCCGCCGTGCGCGGCGCCGCGATCCTGGACCGCCAGGGCACCACCTACCTGACCTTCATCGTGCGCGATCTGGCCGGCGCGGTGCGCAACCTGGAATCCAAGGGCGTCGTGTTCGACAGCGCGCCCGCGCCGATGGAAGTGCGCCCCGGCACCTGGCTGGCGTTCTTCCGCGACCCCGAAGGCAATGTGCTGGAACTGGTCGAGTACGACGACCCCGCCGCCTACCGGCCCGATCTGGCCGCCGCCGCAAACTAGGACGAACATCGTGGCACACCTTATCAAGCTCCCCTCCGTTGCCGCCGACACGTCGGGCGGCAACCTGCACCAGTGGCTGAAGAAAGAAGGCGACAAAGTCGCCGTCGGCGATGCGCTGGCGGAAATCGAAACCGAAAAGGCCATCGTCGAAATCAACGCCGAACACGCCGGCGTGCTGGGCCGCATCGTGGTCCAGGCCGGCGCCGCGTCGGTGCCAATCAACACCGTGATCGGCGTGCTGCTGGCCGACGGCGATGATGCCTCGGCGATTGATCGCGCATTGGCCGAACACGGCGGGGCGGCCACGGCCGCCACGACCGAACCTGCGGCAGCGACCGCGTCGACGGTTGCCGCTACGCCGCCCGCCGCAGGAGCGCCTGCCGCAGGAACGCCTGCCGCAGGAGCGCCTGCCGCAGCGTCGGCTGGCGTGCCATCCTCCACCGCCGCCGTTCCTGGCGGACGCCTGTTCGCCAGCCCGCTGGCGCGCCGTCTGGCGTCGCAATGGCATGTGGACCTGCTGGGCGTGACGGGCA